>NZ_QZVS01000085.1 GCF_003602235.1 Cryobacterium melibiosiphilum | reverse complement strand
AGGCGGGCCGGGCGGCGACGATCGGGTGCGGTCGGCCCGGCACGTGGCGGGTGGGAAGCGGTGACCACGGTATCGCGCCGGAGCCCGGACGGGCCCGGCCGTCGCACGACCGCACGAGTCCGGCGGCGCCGGGCCACACGCACCGGGCAGACGGCGCCGGTGCCGTCCGGGCGAATGCGTCGGTGGCCCACGGCGCGAAAAAGCGACACCTCACCCGCACCCCTCGATGCTGTCGCGGCGGTCGCCGAACGGCTGGCCGTTTTGCTGGCGGCGGGGGTATCACCCGCCGCAGCGTGGGGATATCTGCTGCCCGAAGCGGGTGGGGGGACCGGCGACGTCGGTCCCGGCGTCCGGACGGGCACGGCGGGCACGGCGGGCACGGCGGGCACGGCGGGCACGGTGGGCACGGTGGGCACGGTGGGAGCTGCGGGTGTTGCGGGTGTTGTGGGTGTTGCGGGTGCTGCGGGCACTGCGGGCACTGACCCAGTGACGGCTCGGATGATCGAGGCGGCCGCCCACAGTGGGCAGCGCGGCGACAGCATCGCTCGTGCCCTCCGCGCCGAGGTGGGACTCCTCGGCACCCCGGGTGGGCGCCAGGAGCCCGGAGGGCCTGACGCGCCCGGGAGCCAGACCGCTCAGGCGTGGCTGAGCCTGGCAGCCGCGTGGCAGGTGGCGACCGATTCGGGGGCCCCGCTGGCCGCCTGCCTGCGGCGGCTGGCGGAGGCGTTCCGGGATATCGCCCAGCTGCACCGGGACCTTTCCGTGGCACTCGCCGGCCCTCGTGCCACGGCCCGGATGGTGCTGCTCCTGCCGCTGGTCGGCCTGCTCCTGGGCAGCGTTCTCGGCTTCAAGACGCTCCACACGCTGTTCCTGACTGTTCCGGGCCTCGTGTGCCTGGGCGGTGGGGCAGCGCTGATGTTCCTCGCTGGGCAGTGGAACGGGCACCTCGTCCGGGCAGCCCGAGCCCGGGATCCTGCTCCCGGGCTCGAGCTGGAGCTCACCGCCATCGCCGTGGCCGGCGGAGGTTCGGCCGAGCACGCCCGGGAGATGGTGCGTGCGGCGCTTTCTCGGCCGGCATTGCCCGGGGCGGTGCTGCCCGGGGCGGTGCGGCCCGGGTCGACGTTGCCTGGGCATCCCGGTGGGCCGGGGCACGTTTCGGATGCCAGCGACGACGTGGCGGAGGTTATCGCCCTGTCGCGAAGGGCCGGGGTTCCCGCCGCGGAGCTGCTGCGGAGCGCGGCCGAACAGTGCCGCCGCACGGCACGCAGCGAGGGGCAGCGCCGCGCTGCGACCCTCGGCGTGACACTCATGATGCCGCTCGGAGTCTGCGTGCTGCCCGCGTTCATGCTCGTCGGGGTCGTTCCTCTGCTCGTCAGCGTGTTGTCCTCCACAGTCACCACCCAGTGAAAGTTGTGCACAATCCGGCATTTTGCTCCACCGCGCGACCGTGAACGGGCAACGCTGGTTCTCACGCAGCACGCCCGACAGACCGACACAACCCCAGCCAGTCAGACCCAGAGAGTCAGTCAGGCCAGCCGGTCAGTCATGCCCAGCCGGTCAGTCAGGCCCAGCCGGTCAGTCAGGCCCAGCCGGTCGGTCAGGCCCAGCCCGGTCCAACCCCACTGAACCAACCAGCCACACCCAATAAGAAGGAGACGCTCGATGTCGATATCCCAGAATGTTCGTTCCCGTCGTGACCCCGACCTGCGGCGCCCGGCGCGGTGGCCCGCCCTGCGCCCCGCCGCGTCGACCAGGTCGGCGTCGGCCAGATCGGCTTCGCCCGAAGCCGGAGCGGCGACCGCCGAGTACATCGTCGCCACGATGGCCGCGGTCGGCTTTGCCGGCCTGCTCATCGTTATTCTGCGCGGCGACGAGGTGCGCGGAATCCTCACAGAGCTGGTGCGCAGTGCGCTCACCGTGGGGTAGCCGGGTGCACGGGGCGCAGCGAGCGGGCGGCCGCGACGGCACCCACGAGGCCGGGGCCGTGACCGCGGAACTGGCGGCGGTGCTGCCCGCCGTGGTGCTCGTGCTCGGCCTATGCCTGGGCGCGGTACAGGTCGTCGGCCAGCAGGTGCGGTTGACGGATGCCGCGGCCGATTCCGCCCGGGCCCTCGCCCGCGGCGAAACCCAAGATCAGGCGGCGCAGATCGCCCGGCAGCTCGTGGCGACAGCGACCCTCGACACGGAGGCTGACGGACAGTTCGTCTGCGCCCGGCTCAGTGCGCCGAGCGGGATCGGTCCGTTCGCCGCCTTCGGCCTCATTTTGGAGGCGCGGTCCTGCGCCCTGGCCGGTGGGCTGTGACGGGGCCAGCCCGACGAACGCCGCGCCGTGCCCGTGCCTGTCCCGATGCTGTCCCGGATGTCGGTGAGCGGGGTGTCGGGGCGGGGTGCGGTGCCCCGGGGTACGGCGGGCAGGGGTACGGCGGGCAGGGGAGCGACGCGCAGGGGTTCGGTGCGCAGGGGTGCGGCGGGCAGGGGAGCGACGCGCAGCAGGGCGGGCCAGGGTGCGGCCTGCAGCGGCCCGACGGGCAGCGGGGCGCCGGCACGGTATTGATGCTGGGGATCCTCGCATCCGTCGTGCTGCTGACGCTCGTGATCGTGCCGCTGCTCGGTCTTCTTGCGCTCGGCCAGGGCGTGCAGAACGCGGCGGACGCGGCCGCGCTCGCCGCCGCCGATACCGCCTCGGGAGCCGCCGCGGGGTTTCCGTGTGCGGCAGCCGAGGAGGCCGCGGTGCTGAACGGCGCAGCGGTTTCCGCCTGCCTCGTTGACGGGCTCATCGCCACGATCACCGTGCAGCGCGGTTACCTGGGGTTGTCCCTCTCGGCGCGGGCGCGCGCCGGGCCGCCGCCCATTCTGCCGTAGGCCGAAGAGGTACGCCGAAGAGGTAGGCCGAAGAGGCAGGCCGGGGGCGGCGCCCAGCGGAGCAGGGACGGCCTAGAAGAGCGCCTCGAGATAGCGGTAGTCGACGGCGGTCGGCCGGGCTGCCCCGTCCTCACCCTCGAACTCGAGTCCCGCGCCGCGGGCGTAGAGGTAGCGTTTGCCGGCCTCGCCGGGGATTTCGATGCGGGGCCGCGGGTCGCCGGTCTCGAGGAATTCCGTTGTGATGGTCTTGCCTTGAAGGGGGCCGTCCGTCAGTTTCGCGGTGTATGTGCCCGTCGTGGTGTCCATGATTCCATTGTCCTCAGGAGTCCCCCGCTGGCAAGGGTTTACCCTGAAACCTGCGGCAAAGCGGGACCGGGAACCCCCGACCCGATTAGGTGAGCACTCCATTCGAGTGTGTAGGGTGTGGCTTGGCCTATCCAACGGTCGCTACGTATAAAGAGGAGCATGGTGCCGGGCACGAAAAAGCTGGTCATTGTCGAGTCGCCGACCAAGATGAAGTCGATTGCCGCGTATCTCGGCGACGGCTACGAGGTTCTGTCCTCGGTGGGTCATATTCGCGACTTGATCGAGCCCAAAAACCTTCCGGCCGAGCTGAAGAAGGGCACCCTCGGGCGCTTCTCGGTCGACGTGGAGAACGGGTTCGAACCGTATTACGTCGTTTCCGACGCCAAGAAGAAGACTGTCTCCGATTTGAAGCGCGCCCTGAAGAATGCGAACGAACTCCTGCTCGCAACTGATGAGGACCGCGAGGGCGAGGCCATCGCGTGGCACCTGCTGCAGGTGCTGCAGCCGAAGGTGCCCGTGAAGCGCATGGTCTTCCACGAGATCACGAAAGACGCGATCCTCGCCGCGAAGGACAACACCCGCGACCTCGACACCGCCCTCGTCGACGCGCAGGAAACCCGCCGCATCCTCGACCGCATCTACGGCTACGAGATTTCCCCCGTGCTGTGGCGCAAGGTCGGCCCGGGCCTGTCCGCCGGCCGGGTGCAGAGCGCCGCGACCCGCCTCGTCGTCGATCGGGAGAAGGAGCGCCTCGCGTTCGTCTCGGCCGGCTACTGGGACCTGCTCGCCCGCCTCGCCGCCGCCGCCGGCGTCGACGCCCTCGGATTCGACGCGAAGCTCGTGCGCCTCGGCGGCGAACGCATCGCTACCGGCGGCGACTTCGATGACTCGGGCGCGCTCAAGCCGAAGGTCACCGCGGTGACGCTCGACGAGGCATCCGCTCTCGCGCTGACGACCGCCCTGCAGGCGCCGAACGTGCCGTTCACGGTCACCAAGGTGGCCTCCAAGCCATACCGTCGCAGCCCGGCCGCGCCGTTCACAACCTCGACGCTGCAGCAGGAAGCCGCCCGCAAACTGCGCTTCACCGCCCGCCAGACCATGAGCGTGGCGCAGTCGCTGTACGAAAACGGCTACATCACCTACATGCGTACCGACTCGCCCGGGCTCGGCCAGCAGGCGCTCAGCGCCGCCCGCACCCAGGCCGCCGCGCTGTACGGGCCCGAAACCGTGCCCGACGCCCCCCGCGTCTACAAGGGCAAGAGCAAGAACGCGCAGGAGGCGCACGAGGCGATCCGTCCGTCGGGCGACACCTTCCGCACCCCCGCCTCGCTCCAGTCGAGCCTGCGCGGCAACGATTTCAAGCTCTACGACCTGATCTGGAAGCGCACCGTCGCCTCGCAGATGAAGGACGCGACCGGATCGACGGCATCCGTCACCATCGCCGCCGGCCCGACCGGCGCCTCCGAGCACCCGCTGGCAGCGGATGCCCTCGCCGAGTTCTCGGCCAGCGGTACCGTGATCACCTTCCGCGGCTTCATGCTCGCCTACGAGGAATCGAAGGACGAGGAGCGCAACGCACCGACCGACGCCACCGAGTCGAAGCTTCCGCCGCTCGAAGAGGGCCAGAAACTGGTGCTCGCATCGATCGAGGCCAAGGGCCACGAGACCAGCCCGGCCGCCCGCTACACCGAGGCCAGCCTGGTGAAGAAGCTCGAAGAGCTCGGCATCGGCCGCCCCTCCACCTACGCGTCCATCATCTCCACCATCACCGAGCGCGGCTACGTCACCCCGCGCGGCCAGTCGCTGGTTCCGAACTGGATCGCCTTCTCGGTCGTGCGCCTGCTCGAGGAGTACTTCGGCGACCTCGTCGAATACGACTTCACCGCTGAGATGGAAGACGACCTCGACCGCATCGCGGGCGGCGAAGCCGACCGCCTCGACTGGCTGACCAGCTTCTACTTCGGCAGCGACAAGCACCGGGGACTCCGCCAGGTCATCGACAACCTCGGCGAGATCGATGCCCGCACCATCAACTCCGTCGTGATCGACGACGAGATCACGCTGCGCATCGGCAAGTATGGCCCCTACCTCGAGGTGGCCGTGCCCGGCGCCGCACCGGATGCTCCGCCCCGTCGCGTGAACATTCCGCCGAGCCTCGCCCCCGACGAATTGACCGCGGCCAAGGCCCGGGAACTCATCGAAGCGCCCGTCTCCGTGGACCGGGTGATCGGCGTCAACCCCGACACCGGCAAGGAGATCGTCGCCAAAGACGGCCGTTTCGGCCCGTACGTGACCGAGCTCGCTCCGGCGCCGGTCATCGACCCGGCCGTGGCTGCGGCATCCGCTGCCGTCGCGGCGGCCGCGCTGGCCGCGTCGGTCGTCGTCGCCGAACCCGTCGTGGACCCGGCCACGGGCGAGATCATCGAGCCCGCTCCGGTGAAGCCCAAGCGCAAGCCGGCCGCGAAGAAGATCGCGCCGGCCGACAAGCCGCGCACGGCATCGCTGTTCAAGAGCATGGACCTCGCGTCCATCGATCTCGAGACCGCCCTGCGCCTGCTCGCGCTGCCGCGCATCGTGGGCATCGACCCCGAGTCCTCGTCGGAGATCACGGCGCAGAACGGCAAGTTCGGCCCGTACCTGAAGAAGGGCATCGACACCCGGTCGCTCACGAGCGAAGACCAGATCTTCGACATCGACCTGCCCGGGGCCATCGAGCTCTACGCCCAGCCGAAGTACGGAGCCCGCCGGGCCTCGAGTGCCCTGAAGGAATTCGAGACGCCCGACCCCGAGAGCGGCAAGGCCATCAAGATCAAGGACGGCCGGTTTGGCGCCTACGTGACCGACGGCGTCACCAACGCGACGATTCCGAAGGCGGAAATGGTCGAGGAGGTCGACTTCGACCGGGCCGTGGAACTGCTGAGTGACAAGCGTGCCAAGGGCCCCGCGGCCCCGCGGGCCAAGAAGGCCGCGCCCAAGAAAGCCGCGCCCAAGAAAGCCGCGCCCAAGAAAGCAGTGGCAAAAAAGCCGGCCGTGAAGAAGGCCCCGACGGCGGCAGCAAAAGCTGCCACCGCGAAGAAGGCCGCCGCGACGCGCGCCGCGACCAAGGCGGCGAAGGAGGCTGCGTTGGGTGCGGCATCCGGTGCCGAAGCGACCGTCGCAGCCAAAAAGCCGGCCGCAGTGAAGAAGCCGGCAGTGAAGAAGCCGGTCGCGAAGTCGGCCGCTGCGAAGCCGGCGGCGACCGCCGAGTGACCGGGCTGTTCATCACGCTCGAGGGCGGTGACGGCTCGGGCAAGTCCACCCAGGCCGCACTGCTCACCGAGTGGCTCGAGCAGGGCGGCCACACGGTCGTGCGTTCGCGCGAACCCGGCGGCACCGACGTCGGCGTAGAGATCCGGCAGATTGTGCTGCACCACCGCGGCGAAGTCTCCCCGCGCGCGGAGGCACTGCTCTACGCCGCCGACCGTGCCCAGCACGTGGCGACCAAGATCCGGCCGGCCCTGGCCCGCGGTGAGATCGTGATCCAAGACCGCTATCTGGACTCCTCGGTCGCCTACCAGGGCGCCGGGCGGGTGCTCGGCGCGGTCGAGGTGCGCGATCTGTCGCTCTGGGCTGCCGAGGGCCTGCTGCCCGACCTCACGATTCTGCTCGACCTCGACGAGACCCTCGCCCGCGGCCGCCTTGACGCCGACAACAAGGTGTTCGACCGGCTCGAAGCGGAGAAGAGCGAGTTTCACGCGCGGGTGCGGGCGGCGTTCCTCGCGCTGGCCGCCGACGAGCCGGGCCGGTTCCTGGTGCTGGACGCCACGGCATCCGTCGCGTCGATCGCCGCGGGCATTCGCGCCCGCGTCGCCGCCCTGCTCTGATTCTCGATCGGGCCTGACTCTCGATCGGGCCTCCCTGACCCCGATCGTCGTTCGGCGTGGCCTGTGTGACCAACCTGCACTGCGGCATCTGTCGCGTCGCCTGTCGCGTCGTCCGTCGCGCTGCCGGTCGCGGTCTGCGGCGGGCAGCGGATGCCGCGCGCGGCCGCCCCGCGACGGCAACGCTCAGGAGACGTGAGGGATACTGAGGTTATGACGGCACCGACTGCGATGACGCCCGCGACGCCCACGCCCGCGACGCCCACTGCGGCGGCGGCAGCGCAGTCCGCGCGTCCCGGGTGGTCGGTGAGGGTGCGTATTCTCGCGGCGATCCTGCTCGTGGCCGCGGTCGGCCTCACCGTCGCCGGCGGCACCGCCTACCTGGTGCAGCGCGACCGAGCCCTGCAGGAGGTCGACGCTCGCCTCTCGGCGAGTGTGGAAAGCGTGCGGTTCATCGTCACCGGCTCGCCGACCACCGATCTTGACGCGGCCGACGCATCCGCTCTGCCGGAGGCCTCGAGTGTGACGTACGCCTCCACCCGCGATGCGCTGCAGGCCGTCATGGCCCGCCTCGTGCCGAGCAGCAACGAGAGCAGCCTGGGCCTGATCAACGGCGTTCCCGCGCTGATCCCCGGCACGGAACTGGCCTTCCACCTCGAGGACGACCAGGAATTCGTGCTGCGGGTCATCGCGGAGGTCGACGGCGGAAACGTCGTGCGCGGCACCGCCGTTGGCGAGCTCGGCAACCTGCGCTACATCGCCGCCCCGGTCACCGTCGAGGGCAGCGGCGAGGCCGGAATCTTCGTGACGGCCTTCGACCTCGACGCCGAACTCGGTGAACTCACGAGCGCGTTCCGTATCTATACGGCCGTCGCCGCGGCGGCGCTGGTCGCGATCGGGCTGGTCGGCTGGTTCGTGGCGGGGAGGCTGCTTCGCCCGATCCGCCAGCTGCGGGCTGCCGCGAGCCGCATCACCGCGAGCGACCTGCATGAGCGCATCCCGGTCGTCGGCCGCGACGATGTGTCCGAACTCACCCGCACCGTCAACGACATGCTCGAACGCCTCGACGAGTCCCTGACCGCGCAACGCCAACTGCTCAACGACGTGCGCCACGAACTGAAAACCCCGATCACGATCGTGCGCGGCTACCTCGAGCTGCTCGACCCGCACAACGCCGACGACGTCGCCGCCGCCCGCGCCATCGCCCTCGACGAGTTGGACCGCATGACCGGCCTCATCGACGACATCGAATCGCTCGCCAACGCCCAGCGGGCCGACCTGGTGCGGGTGCCGACGGATGCCGCGGATCTCACCGTTCAGGTCTTCCAGAAGATCAGCGCGATCCCGGATCACGCGTGGATTCTGGTGGAGCAGGCGCACGTCGTCGTGCCGGTCGACCCCGCCCGGCTGACCCAGGCGCTGCTGCAACTGGCCAACAACGCCGCCAAGCATTCTGCCGACGGCACGCCCATCGAAATCGGCAGCACCGAACATCCCGACGCCGTGGAATTCTGGATTGCCGATCACGGCCCGGGTATCCCCGCCGAGGCGAAGAGCCGCATCTTCGAACGGTTCGGCCGCATCGATACCGGCCGCGGAGTCGAAGGATCCGGCCTGGGGCTGCCGATCGTCGACGCGATCGCCCGCGCCCACGGCGGCTACATCAACCTCACCACGTCGCCGGCCGGTTCGCGGTTCGGCATCCTCGTGCCCCGCCGCACCGTGGACATCGTGCCGGGCACGGCATCCGCGGGGCGAGACAGCAGCCCGACCGATCCTGACCGGAGCGCACCATGACGAGCATCTTGATCGCCGAAGACGAGGCGCGCATCGCGCTGTTCGTGAGCAAGGGACTGCGGGCGGCCGGGTATTCGCCGACCGTCGTCGGCAACGGACTCGAAGCGGTGAGCTACGCGCAGTCCGGAACGTTCGACCTGATGCTGCTGGACGTGGGCCTGCCCGGCATCGATGGCTTCGAGGTGATGAGGCGCATCCGCTCTGAGCAGCTGCCGCTGCCCATCATCATGCTGACCGCGCGGTCCGCCGTGAGCGACATGGTCGCCGGCCTCGACGGGGGAGCGGACGATTATCTGGCCAAGCCGTTCAAGTTCGACGAACTGCTGGCGCGCATCCGGCTGCGGCTGCGCGACGCGGAGCAGAGCTCGCCGACGGGGCTGACCCACGGGGATCTCTCGCTCGACCTGCGCACCCGGCGGGCGACCGTGGGGGAGCGCACCGTGGAGCTGTCGGCGCGGGAATTCGCGCTGGCCGAGGAATTTCTGCGGCACCCCGACCAGGTGCTCAGCCGAGAACAGCTCCTCAGCCGGGTGTGGGGGTACGACTTCGACCCCGGATCGAACGTCGTCGACGTGTATGTGCGGTATTTGCGGGCGAAGTTCGGGCCCGAGCGCATCGAGACGGTGCGCGGCATGGGCTACCGGCTGAAATAGCAGGCTGACCGCGCCGGAGCCGGGTGGTTCGGGGCCTCAGCTGGCCGGTTTCGGCCGAGTGTCCTGCTGAGCGGCGGCATAACTCCTGCAGATCGTGCGGCCGTGGCGACGGAAGCCCGTGATTCCGCCGAAGCTTTCTCTCGCGGCCGCAGGCAGCAGGAGTTATGCCGCGGGCGGTGGCGATACTCGATGCCGACGGCCATAAAACAGCCCGGCCGACCGCTTGAGGTCGCCGGGCTGCCGCTGGGGCGGGGTGGGACGGATCAGTCGTCTGAGCTGTGGCCCGAGTCATCGGAGTTGCTGGAGCCGCCGGAGCTGCCGGAGCTGTCGGAGCTGCCGGAATCATCGTCGTGAGAATCATCGGGGCCCGAGTTGTCATCATCGGAGTCGTCCGAACCGGAGTTGTCCGAACCGGAGTTGTTCGAACCGGAGCTGTTCGGCCCGTGACCGCTCGAGTCGTGGCCACTAGAATCATCGCGGCCGTCGTCGCCGCTGTCGTCCAGGCCGTCGTCGGAGAGTCGGCCGTTGCTGTCATCGTTCAAGTCGTTGACCGAGTCGCGGCCGGAATCATCCGTCTCGCCGATGTCGTTGGGGGAGTCGACCCCGGAGTCGTCGATCTCGCCCAGATCGTCGCTCGGTGACGGGCTCGGCATCGGCACCGAGACGTCGGTGGGCGTCGATGTCGGTGTGGGCGTCGTCGTGGACGACAGGGGTGCGACGTTGCTGATACCGGCGATGCCGGCGGTGCCGATGGTTCGCGGGGCGGTGGCGCCGCCGAAGGCGTTTGCCGCGGTCATCACGCCGCCGGTGATCAGGCCAAGGCCCAGAAGTGAGCCGGCTCCGACGGCGATCCAACGCGTCTTTGTTGTTGTGGTGAGGTTCATGGTTACTCCTTCAACGTGGGGTGGGGTTCCTGGGTCCAGATTCCCGGCGTTGCATGAGACACGGCGGAGGCCATCGTGAGAGGCCTCTCATCTGTGAGCGACCGGCACTTCGGCCTGTCCTGCCGCGGCCCCGGGCACCGTGTGATGAAACCGGATGGCGCAGCGAAACGGGCTTGACGCAGAGGGATCGGCCGGTTTTCAGCCACGTGGGTCCAATTCGTCCGGTTTTTGGTCACGGGCCGTTGACGACGGATGCCGTCGGGCGCGCAGCAGAGGCCCGGTCGCGCAGAAAAGGCCCGGGCGAGTGCCCGGGCCTGCGGTGAAACTGGTGGTGCTGGTGGTGCTGGTGGTGCTGGTGGTGCGGGTGGTGCGGGTGGTGCGGGTGGTGCGGGTGGTGGGTGGTGCGATGGTTCCGGTTACTCGGCGGAGGCGGGGCTTTGCACCGAGACCGGGCTCGCGGGCGAGGCGACGCTCGCGGCGCTCGGCACGGATACCGGGGTGACGACGCTCGCGGCGCTCGGCACGGAGACGGCGCTCGGCACGGAGACAACGCTCGGCGTCGAGTCGACGGTTGAGGTGTTCGTGTTGACGGTCGCGTCGCTACCGGTGGACACGCTCGGCACGGCACTGGCGCTCGGGCTGGGCGTCGGGTTCAGCGTCGGCGCTTCGGTTGCGCTCGGAGTTGACACCGACGGGATCGCGGTCGACGTGCTGGTCGATGTCGGGGTGGTGCTCGACACGGAGTCGATGCCGATGGTGCTTCCCGCGCTGTCCTCGATGCCGAAGGCATTCGCGGCGCTGACGGCACCGGCGGCCATCAGGCCCAGGCCGAGTGCCGAACCGGCGCCCATTGCGATCCAACGCTTGGTGGTCGTCATCTTCGGGGTCATGGTGTCTCCTTTGGTGCAGAGTGTCGGACGCGGTGTCCGTCTGTATAACTCCAGCCTCACGGCCCCGGATGAGACACCTCGGTGACCCGCGTGAGAGGCTTCTCATTCTCGGTAATGTTGTTTAAAGGCCTGCGGATACCGGCGGTGCGTTCTCGCTGGGGGTACGCCGATCCGGTGGCTCTCGCGGAAAGACTCGCGGAACAGGCTCGCGGGGAAGCCTACTGACGTGACTCGTCGACGAGATCGGCCGCCGCGCGCAGAAGCTCGCCGCCGTGGGTACCGAGACCGAGAATGTGCCCGAGCAAATGGGTCGCGGCGATGGCCCGGGCGCGGTCCGCGAACCCTGGGTCGGCCGGCGGCGGCGAGGCGGACACCGGGTCGGTGAGCGCCGGCGCGGCAGCGCGAGCGATCCAGCGGGCCCGGGCCAGTCCGGCGAGGGCCCTGGCGTGGGCAGCGTTGCGGGGCTCGCCGTGGTCGTCGTGGTGCAGTGCCGTCACCACGAGGTGGGCATAGAGCGCGGCGGCATCATCGGCGGGATCGCCGAGGCCCGCAGTGTCGATGTCGAGCACCCCGGAAATGCGGGTCGGGTCGGCCGGGTCGACAAAGATCTGGCCGAGGTGCAGGTCGCCGTGGATGGTGACCGGGTGTGTGGGAGGCGCGCCGACCCGCATCCGCTCGATGGCGTCACCGACCGCGGTGATATCGGAGCCGTCGCCGGGAAGCAGGGGGCGCAGCCGGTCGAGGTACCAGGGCAGCCGGGACGCGAGCGAGGCGCGGGCCGGCGACGAGCTCTCGATCGCGCTGATCTGGGTGGTGAGCGCGTCGACGGCATCGAGGAAGGCGCTCGGCGCAAGCGTGGTGAGAACGGTTCCGGCCTCGACGCCGGCCACGCGGTCGAGCGCGATGAAGCCGTCGTTGCTCCAGCCGAGGCTGCGCGGTGCCGGTACTCCCGCGCCCCGCCAGAGCTCGTGCCGGGCGTGCAGGCTCTCGGCGGTGCCCGGCCGCACGACTTTGAGATACACCGTGAACTCGGGGGACACGTAGCGCACGACCGCCCGCTTTCCAGGGCGGTAGGCAGCGATCGTCACGGTGAGCGCCGTGGGGGTGAGACCGAGCCGGCCGAGCAGCAGGCGGGCAGCCTCGGGGTATACGGCGGCGGCCAGGGCCGGAAGTTCCGGGTCGTTCGGGTACAGCCAGGCGGCGATCCGCTCGCCCGACTCGTCGTCACGAAAGCTCAGCACGCCGTCGCGTTCCCGGGTGGTCGGGTTCGACTCGAGGTAGACGGTGTGGTTCTCATGGGATCCGTCGCCGGCATCCAGCTCGAGTTCGTACCCGGCCGCGAAACCGCGCGCGGTGGTCTCGATGCTGAACCGCCGCGCCTGAACGACGGTCATTCCGACCGATTCGGCCACCGCGTCGAGCACGTCAGGGGCATCAGCGAGCGGATGCACCGGCTCGCCCGCCGCCTGCGGCTCCGGGGCCGCGGGCCCCGGCTCGGCGACGGGATCAGTCGTCGTCGACGTCATCGCTGCCGGAGTTGTCGTCAGAGTTGTTGTCAGAGTTGTTGTCGTCAGAGTTGTCGTCGTCAGAACTGTCGTCGTCGCTGCCGGACCCGCTGTTGTCGTCGTCGTTATCGTCGATGGCCTGCGAGCCGGCCGGCGGCACGGCGACCGGCGAGGTGGGATCGGTCGGAACGGGGGTATCGGCAGCGGTGGGCGCGTCCGTGGCGTTTGGTGTGGCCGGGTCGGCGCTGGCGTCTGGATCGGTGGCTGCGGCATCCGGTGTGCTCACGGACACCGGCGCGGTGGTCTGCACGCGTCCCGGCTCATTCTCGATGCTGAGGGACGAGGCTACGGCCACGGCACCCACCGAGCCGACACCGAGCAGGGCGACCACCACGGTGCCGAGGGCGGCTTTCCAGATCATCTGCATCCGTCCAGTCTGGGGGCCGGACCTGCGAATTGGGGGAACTGGAGATGAGAGAGCTCTCATGTGAGACCCGGCCGGGCCTCCGGAACGGCATGATGAGCCGCCGGGACTGTCGGTGGCCTCCGGTACCCTTGATCCATGGCAGTGTGGGAAAACCTGACGGGGCAAGATTCCGCCATAGAGATCTTTCGAGCGGCATCGCAGCGACGTGCCATGCCCGCGACGAGCGGTACCTCGACGAGCGGTACCTCGACGAGCGGTACCTCGACGAGCGGTACCTCGACGGGCGCCGGGGCATCCGTCGAGTCGTCGTCGATGACCCATGCCTGGCTGATCACCGGCCCGCCCGGCTCCGGCCGCTCCAACCTCGCCTTCGCCTTCGCTGCGGCCCTGCTCAGCCCCGGCACGCCCGACGGCGACCTCGCGGCGCTCCGCCAGGTAACAGCCCGCACCCACCCCGACCTCACCGTGCTCACCACCGAGGGCGTCATCATCAAGATGGAGTCCGTCAAAGAGGCGGTCGCCCGCTCGCAGTATTCGCCGTCGATCGGCCGCTACCGGGTCGTCGTCGTCGAAGACGCCGACCGCATGCAGGAGCGCACCTCCAACGTGCTGCTCAAAGCCCTCGAAGAACCACCGGAACGCACGGTGTGGATTCTTTGCGCGCCGAGCGAGGCCGACCTGCTGCCGACCATCCGCTCCCGGGTGCGCACGGTGCGGCTGCGGGTGCCGAGCATCGAAGCCGTCGCCGACCTGCTCGTGCGGCAGAGCGGCGTCGATCCGGGCGTGGCCGAACTGAGCGCCCGGCTCGCGCAGAGCCACATCGGCATGGCCCGCCGGCTGGCGACGAATCCCGAGGCCCGCGCCCGGCGCGAGGAGACCCTGCGAACGGCCCTCGGCATCCGCTCGGTCTCGACGGCCGTGAATTCCGCCGCCCGGCTGTTGGCCATCGCCGGCGACGACGCGAAGGCCATCACGCTGCAACGCGACGCCGAAGAGCGCGCCGGAGTGCTGCGTTCCCTCGGCGTCGAGGCCGGCGCCGCTGTGCCCAACGGACTTCGCGGGCAGATCAAAACCCTCGAGGACGACCAGAAACGGCGCGCGACCCGCAGCCTGCGCGACGGCATCGACCGCATCCTTGTCGATCTCGCCTCGTTGTATCGCGACGTGATGATGGTGCAACTCGGCCGAGAACACACCGTGATCAACCAGGAGCTCGGCGCCGAACTGCGGATCGCCGCCGAATCCAGCTCACCCGCAGCTACCGTCGCCACAATGGACGCCATCGCGCTCGCGCGCGGTCGCATCGAATCGAACGTGTCACCCGCGCTGGCTTTGGAAGCAATGCTCGTGTCGGCCATCCGTCGGGAGCCCAGCTCGGCATCCCCCAGTACGGCATCCCGCAGCACAGCATCCCGCAGCACAGCATCTGCCCAATCAGCATTCAACTCGGCCCTTTAACTCAGCCCTTTTACACAACACAGTGAGGATTCATTAGGTGATGACCCGCAAACGCCGCCGTACCCCGCTGATTGCGGCGATCGCGGCCGCCGTCGCCGTCACACTGGCACTGAGCGGATGCTCCGGCTTGTTTCAGCAGGCCGCACCCCAGACCTCGACCCCCACCGGGGAAAGCGTTGCGGGCGACCTCGAACCCTTCTACAGCCAGGTGCTGGAGTGGGAGAACTGCGCCAACGGCATGCAGTGCACCACCGCCACCGCGCCCCTCAACTGGGATGACCCCGACCAGGGCGAGATCGAGCTCGCGCTCATTCGCCAGGTCGCGACGGGTGACCGCATCGGATCGCTGCTCGTCAACCCGGGCGGCCCCGGCGCATCCGGCTACGACATGGTCGCGAACTCCGTCGACTTCGCCACCGATGAGAAGGTGCAGGAGGGATTCGACGTCGTCGGGTTCGATCCGCGCGGCGTGGGCCGCTCCACCCCCGTCAGCTGCTACGACGATGCCGACATGGACGCGTACCTGTACGACCTCGCCGAGGCCCCGCGCGGCACCGACGAATGGATCGCCGAGCTCGAGACCGCCTCGGCCGCCTTCGGAGCCGCCTGCTCCGAGAGCACCGGTGCGCTGCTCGAATACGTCGACACCGAGAACGCGGCGCGCGACCTCGACCTGCTGCGGGCGACCCTCGGCGATGACGCGCTCAACTACCTCGGCTACTCCTATGGCACCTTCCTCGGGGCAACCTACGCCGAGCTCTACCCCGACAAGGTCGGCCGCCTCGTACTGGACGGCGCGCTCGACCCGTCCACGAGCAACTTCGACGTCACCAAGACCCAAGCCGTCGGCTTTGAGAACGCACTGCGCGCCTACCTCGACGGCTGCCTCGCCGAGGCCGAGTGCCCCTTCACCGGCACCGTCGACGACGCCATGACAACCGTCGCCGCGCTGCTCGCCTCCGTTGACGCCAGCCCGATCGCCGCAGCGGATGGTCGTGAGCTCGGCTCCGGCACCCTGCTGACCGCGATCATCTACCCGCTCTACTCGCAGGCATCCTGGCCCGTGCTGAGCCAGATGTTCGACGCCGTGATGTTCGGCAGCGCCGACGAAGCCTTTTCGCTCGCCGACCAGTACAACGGGCGCACCGCGAACGGCACGTACGGCGACAACTCGACCGAAGCGTTCCTGTCGATCAACTGCATCGACTACGCCTACAACGATGACCCGGCCGCGATGCGCGCCCAGGCCGCGGAGATCACCGCCGCCGCGCCGATCATCGGCACGTACCTCAGCTTCGGCGACATCGGCTGTGCCAACTGGCCTTACGCCTTCGAGGGGGAGCGCGAGCCGATCCACGCCGCCGGCGCCGCCCCGATCCTGGTGATCGGCACGACCAACGACCCCGCGACCCCGTACGTGTGGGCCGAGAGCCTGGCCGAGCAGCTCGACAGCGGCCAACTGGTCACCTACGACGGTGAGGGCCACACGGCCTACAACAAGAGCAACCAGTGCGTGAACGATGCCGTCGACGACTACCTGCTCGACGGGATCGTGCCCGCCACCGACCCGCTGTGTTGATCAACCGCTGTGTTGATCAACCGCTGTGTTGATCAACCGCTGTGCTGATGTGGAGGGGGAGGTGGCAGGATTGAAGCATGTCGTTGCCACCAGAAGAACCGGGGCTGCGCGAGCGTAAACGCCTCGCCACCCGGCGGGCCATTCAGTATGCCGTGCTCACCCTGACTCGCGAACGCGGCATCGACAAAGTCACGATCGAAGACATCAGCCGGGTCGCCAACGTGTCCCCGCGCACCTTCTTCAACTATTTCCCGTCCAAAGACGCGGCGCTGGTCGGGGATGCCCCGAGCCTCGCCTCCGCCGAGGACATCGAGCGCTTCGTGCACGCCGGCCCCGGCGGCGACATCCTCGGGCAGGTATCGACGCTGCTCGCGGCGAGCCTCACCCGCACGGAATCCGACCGGGAGATCCATCAGCTGCGCAAGGCGGTCATGAAGGACAACGTCTACCTGTTCGGGATGCGGATGGCCACACTGCGGGGGTATGAGGACCAGCTGCAGGAGGTGATCGCCCGGCGATTCGTGGTCGATCGTCCGGACCGAGCGGATGACCCCACCGCCCTTCAGCAGCAGTCGCTGCTGTTCACGCTCATCGCTGTGGCCGCCATCCGACACGCGTGGCGATGCTGGGCCGAGGGGGACGGCACGACGTCGCTGTCGGCGCGCGTGGCGGCATCCTTCGCGGAGGTGTACACCATCACCCGCCAGACCGACTAGGCTTGACGAGGTTGTCTCCGGGACATTGTTCCGGGGGCGCGCCGCCTTAGCTCAGTTGGTAGAGCATCTCACTCGTAATGAGAAGGTCGTCAGTTCGATTCTGACAGGCGGCTCAATGAATCACTGGGATGCGGGGGCATCTGGAGCTAAGGAATCTGGTGATGGTAGCCATGATGGTAGCCATCAAGAGAAAATTGGGAAATGATTCAAAGTTTTCCCGTGAGCCGTGCTTACCCAAAAGCTCCCCAAACAGGGGCCTAGTTCTGTCAGGTTCACCCTGACAATATGAGGTCATGACAACCCCCGACCTCAACACATTCACCCTCGCCCGATCCGCCGCCCTAGACAACCTGATCAACGCCGCCGAATTCGTCTCCACCCGCACCGACACCCTCGACATGATCCGGGCCGCAATAATGGTCGAACTCCACGCCACCAACGCACGCCGCGCCATCATCTCTCAGGCCCGCGCAGAAGGTCGCACCTGGCAGGAGATCGGCGACGCGCTCGGGGTGACCCGGCAGTCGGCGCACGAGCGGTTCGGGCAGTAGCAGGCGCACGAAAAAACGCCCCGCCGACCAGTGAAGGTCGACGGGGCATTCGTGTTTCAGGCTACGCGGCATTGAGCTTGGCGAGCTTTCGCGCCGCCTTGCGCTCTGCGGTCTTGGCGCGGTCTCTTGCTTGTCTGGCGCGTCGACCTCGCAACTCGGCCTCGGGGTGTTCGGCCCGGTAGATCGCGGCTTGCGCAGATTGGCACGCCCGGCACCCGCGATGCCAGCGCCCGCCGTGGAAGTCGGTCAGGAGGTTCGTCCCGCTCATGGGGTGGAGGCCGCGGCGACAGACTTCAAGCTGGTCCCAGTGGCCGGTTCCATTGACGTAATCGCGCTCCACTGCACGCAGGCAATTCTCTCGCTGGGCGACCGGTTCGAGGTGACTCGGGTTTACGCAGATTCGGTTGTTGCAGAGATGGTCGACGTGCAAGCCGTCCGGGATTGGACCGACGAACGCTTGGTAGCTGATTCGGTACGCCGCACGGGCCGAGCCACCCGTGGCCTTGGTGTCTGTGCCGTAGCCGTAGCCGTGCTTGTCTGGCTTCAACTGCCAGACCCAGCAGGGGGTAAATCCCTCGACTGCCTGAATGCGCTTGATGCGCTTTAGTACGTACGCCTGGCGGTTGATCTGGCGCGGGGTGAACGGGTCAAAAAGGGTAGGCTGCAAGGAGCCCTCCAATCGGTAGAAGCGATTCGTGGGTCAGGCGCTACGGGGATTCCTAAGTCCTCGTAGTGCTGCCTCAATTCTACCAGAAGCGTGTTCTAATCCCTCTGGTCTGAGACGCGAAAAAGCCCCCAATCTCATGGCGAGATCGGGGGCTTTTTTGCACGTCGGATCAGGGTCGAGCGCGTCGGCTGTCCCTGATCATTGTTCGGCTTTCTGGGCGAGGGTGACGGGTTCCGTTACCATCCCGTAACCGTCGTGGCGATAGGCTCAGTGGCATGTCACGGGGGAAGAAACGCAGCAATCGGCGCAATCGAACAGTTGGAACACCGAAATGGGTTCTCGGAGCGGTAGGAGTCGGCGGCGTTGTTGCCATTGCTCTAGCGTTCCTGGCAGTCAGCGCGAACCGTGCGCCTGAGTCAACGTATGTGCGCCCACCGGCAGCTGCAGAGGAGCCGCCCGCAGCTGTTGTCGAAGTAACAGCGTTGGCATTCATTGGTGACTCATACCTTGCTGCCAGCGAATCGAGTGACTGGGTTTCTGCCGTCACGGGTCAGATGCCTGTGGCAGCAACCGCCAGTATCAGCTCGTTAGGTGGGTCCGGATATGTCACCCGCGGTCTCTCCGACTCGGTGTTCGGTGAGCATGTCGTGGACATGGTTAGTGACAAGACCGACGTCGTTGTGTTTTTCGGAAGCCGAAACGACGCCGGACAAGGCAACGTAGGAGCGGCGGCAACAGCGGCCTATGTCGAAGCTTTGGCGCTCGCTCCATCCGCGAAGCTCGTTGTTGTCGGTCCGGTGTGGACGGATGAGAATGTTCCGTCGTCCATTGAAACCCTGAATGACGAGCTGCGTGCGTCAGTTGATGGTTTTGGTGGGATGTATGTTGACGCGATTGCGGAGGGGTGGTTCTTCAACGAGAACGCGTCCCTCATCGGTTCGGACGGGGTACATCCAAGCGATGAGGGTCGCACCTACATCGCGACGCTGATGCTGCCCCATCTCACCGCGGCCACCACCTAGCGGATCGCTAGACGGCTGTTCCCGTAGCATCGCGCCACGCTCCATTTACCCACCAGATTGGCTTATTCAGGGTTGAGTCAACGAGCATTGTTCCGTCACCGACCACGCCGCCTGAGGGTCTTGAACCAGTTGCCACCGGTAGCGTGCGGAGGCCCTGTGAGATTGCGATGATCTGCTTGCCGTTCACGTTTGCATCGCCACTACCGGCCGGGTTCTTGGAAGAGATGCCGTTGGTGTCGGCTGTCCAGCGCGAATTGCCAAGTCCAATCTGGGCCGTGTTGGGCACGACCGCGTTGGCCGTCCCGCCGCCTGCAGGGATGCGCAGAACGACCCCGTTGGTACCTGACACGGTAAAGTTGCCCGAGGCGTCAAGCACCACGTCTGAGCCGGTGACCGTGAGGTTGCCGAGCCGCCCGAGCACGATCTTTTCCTGCACAGTGACCTTGAGTGCGTTCACGTTGAACGGTCGTTCGGACCCGGCGTGGTCGAACAGTCCGAGGTCGCGGGCCATGAGTCCGGACAGAAAACTAGAGGCGGCCTCTGCGACGTGGATACCATCGCCCGCCCAACCGAGCGCATTGATCGCAGCGTAGGAACCAAAGGGAGCGTAGCCGTCCCAATACACCTTTCCGTGGGCGAGACATGCGGCGCGGATTTGCGCATTTTGGATGACCTGATCGGCGTCGTTCACGGCAATCGGGGTTGAGCCGATACCGACGAACGTTGCGACCGGTGCGCCCGCGTCGATTACAGTGAGAAGCTGCTCCATTTTGGCCGCGAGGTAGCTGCTGTTTTCTTTCATCTCGAACGTGATGAGGTCCGGGTTGAAGTCAGCCAGGAACGTTTGGAAGTTTGCGTAACCTTGGGTGGTTTGCTGGTCGAGGGCAATGCCGCCCTGTGACACGTTGGCGAACAGGACGCCCGCCTGCGTGCTGTCCTCAAACGAGGTACCGACGATCCGGTGGGTGCCCGTCAGGTTGACGATCCTGACAGCACGGGATGCCGCGGTGCCGCGCGTGATCGTGATGATTCCTAGGCCAGTTCCCGCCGCGCTTACGCTGGTGAATCCAGACTCATCCACGCCGTCAATCTGAACTTTGAACGTGCCCGCGCCAGACTCCTTGACGTAGTAGACCTTGGCTGTGTCCCATGTCGGATTGCTGCCGAGAATGCCGTAGCTCTTGGTCGCTCCTGTGGCGTAGGAGTCAACCAGTCCAGAGGGCCAAGCGTCGAAAGCTGAGGTCTGGTTGGTGATCGTCCCAGAGGATGCAACGTGCCCGACACCCGGAACCGACCAGCCAGTGCCACTCGGGCCAGCACCGATAACTGCGCCGCAGCTGTCACGACCGCCAAAAGACCTGTCGAGCAGCTTGTAGAGCATGTGCCATTTGAAGAGCCCGATGCTGTCACCGAAAGCCAAGACGCGGGCGCGTTGCACGGTGCCAAGGGTGGCGCGTGTGTTGAGCTTGGTAGCCAGCTTGCGGGCCGGAAACGCGTTGGAAGCCTGAGCCCCGTCAATAGTGTTAGATAGTTCAATACTCGGAGCGCTGGTCTTGTCCGCGAAAATGGCCGAGACAACCTCGGTCGTCGGGGCGATCGCGAGGGCTGCGGAGGCTGCCGCGTCGGTTGCGGAAGTCGACGCCGCCGAGACGTACTGCGAGATCTCGGTGGAGATGGTTTCGGGAATCGCGGCGAGGGCCGTACCCGCTGCGGTTGCCGAGGTTGCCGCGTTGGTCGCCGAGGTGCCTGCCGCAGTTGCCGACGTGCCCGCATCGGTGGCGCTCTGAGCCGAAGCCAGGATCGACGCCGAGACGACATCGGCGGCCGCGAGGATCATCGCCATGTCCGAGCTGACGATGAAGTCGCCCTTGACGTAGGTGAACGCATCCACGACATCCACAATGCCGCCCACAAGCCCGTCGCCTGCAAGCCACGTCACGGTCGCCTGATCGGCAACCGAGACGGTGCGCTTGGTCAGGGCGACATCCTGCGGGCGGCCGTCGACCCAACCCTTGAGGGTGACCCAGATGTCGAGGGCGACTCCGGTGGGGGTGACGGGCAGGTCGAGCGCGGTCACTCCGTCAGCGGCAAAGAATTCGCCGTTGACGATAACTCCACGAGCAGTCACGCC
The DNA here is from genome assembly GCF_003602235.1 of Cryobacterium melibiosiphilum. Lineage (GTDB taxonomy): Bacteria > Actinomycetota > Actinomycetes > Actinomycetales > Microbacteriaceae > Cryobacterium > Cryobacterium melibiosiphilum. The sequence continues at coordinate 96,887 of NZ_QZVS01000085.1, read as the reverse complement.
CGTGATCAGCTTGCCGTTGTACATGAACGGGGTCAGCGCGCGCACCGCAATTGTGCCATTGGCCGGCACGCCGAGCGAATCGGTGAGTAGGGGTGGGGTGGTGAGGGTAGCCACGAATGCTCCTTAAAACAGAAAAGGCCCATGAAAGGGCCGGGTGGATCGGGTGTTAGAGGGGTTACGCGGCGTGATCGCCGGTAGTGACCGCGGCATTCGGGAGCGCCTGCACAGAGATGGCCGTGATGACGATCGACACGAGCGCCAGATACGGCGGGATGTCGATGCCAATCGCGGGGGCGGCGAGGATCGTGGCGGACAGGACGCCACCGATCCATGCGGCGTAGGCCTTGACGTAGGCGGCGGGGTTCTTGATCATGGGTTACTCCTTCGGAGCGAACGGAATTGTCGGGGGGTGCGGGCGGGTATCTTCGATGTCCTTGTGGAGCAGGTCGGCGGCAGCATCCGAGGCGTCCACGCGGTCATAAAGCCCCTTGACGCCGAGCTCGACCCGCTCCACGGCGTCTTTCACGGATGAGCCGTTGTTGTAGTTGACCTCGTGGTGGATCTCGCTGATTTTCAGATCATGCGCAGCCATCGTCTTCGTCTGAGCGGCGAGCGTCTCGTCGGTGCGTGCCATGAAAGCAGGCAGCGCCGTCAGCGAGGGCAGCGCATTCCCCAGGGCCACGAGCTTGGATAGGAACGGCCACACCTTTATGAGCAGGCTCACGACGATGAACGCGGCGAACAGCCAGACGGCCACCTCAGCCGCCGGCGTATCGCCGAACAGCGCGCCCCAATCAGGCATCGCGAGGGGTGGTCGGGTGCTGGCATGAATCGCAGTTGCTGTCATGGCCGCACGTGGACTGGGGATCGTGTCGGCAGCGCATCACTCGGTGCCCGCGATCTGCCCGGCGGTGAGCGTGGCCTTCTCGGCATCGGTGAGCACAGCGACGCCGAAGACATCGAGCGCTGCGACGGTATTCACGCCGGAATCCAGGCCACGCCCGGCAAGGCTGCTCTGCACGGCGGCAAGTTGGCCCTCGTCGTCTACGAGGCGGCGGGTGACGAGGTTCGAGAGCCACACCTTCGGGCTGGCGGGGGTGCGCACGAGCACGGGGAGGTTGTTGGCCTGAGCGGCCTGGTGAAGGGCTGCGCGGTCGGCGTCGGTGAACATGTCGTCTTCTACTTTCTGAACGGTGATCGGAATGGCCTCGACTGAGACTGTGGATGCGGTGCCACTGATGTACGGGTTCGGGTCGGTGATTGAGCCGTTGATGCGCACCTCGAAATGGAGGTGTGCGCCGCTCGCGTTCCCCGTGTTGCCCATAAGGGCGATGAGTTGGCCGGCGTGGACCTGCTGCCCGACGTGAACGCGTGGCGCCGTCGTGGGTAGATGCGCGTAGAGGGTCTGGATCCCGCTGCCGTGGTTGACGATGATGTAGTTGCCGTAGCCACCGCTGCGGTTGTTGGTCAGCGTGGAGGCCGACCACCGCACGAACTGCACCACCCCCGCGGCCGCCGCGTAGATCTGGTAGCCGGATCCCCATCCGTAGTCATTGCCGAGATGTCGGATCGTGGACACACCCGAGACAGGCCGGTCGCCGTAACGCCGCCCGGGCTCTTTATTCGCCGGGCGGATCAGGCGGATCATCAGTCGCCGAAAGCGATGTAATTGAAGCTGGTCGTGAAGCTGACCACGGCCGCGCTGCCATTCATGACGCGAACCGTGCCAGTGGTCGCGGTCCGGGAGACAACCTTCAAGGGGACCGGACCGATGCCGCCGCCCGTATTGCTATCGGTCACCACGAGGCCAGTGCAGACGCTCGTGAATGGCGGGTCGAACGTGATGAAGAGGTCGCCGCCCTGGGAGGTCGTGCCGGAGTGGGTACCCGCGCGGGTGAGGCCGGTGATTTTCTGCCAGCCCGTGCCGCCGTCCGAGATGTAGAGCGCCTTGGTGGCGGTCACGTAGATGCACCGCCCCGGCCAGTTGCCCGAGGTGGGGAGTGCGCTCACTGTCGATTCGCTTTCGCCGATGATCTTCGCGGCGTCCCCTGCAATCTCGGTAAGGTCAGCCGCAAACGTAGGGCTGCCTCCATACGTGCCGAGTGCCGCGATTCGGGTGTTGTTCCCTGTGCGTGCCATGGTGCCTCCAAAGAAAAAGGCCCCCAGTGGAGGCCGAAATTATGAGCTGAAAGTGATGCGGATCATGCCGTCTGGGCCACTGCCACGACCGCGGAATTTGTGGTAGCTCACGCCGCCCGGGACCGTGGGGAACCCGAGCCCGAGAGCCGCACCGGTCTTGAGCGCATCGCCGAACGAATTTGGGAGCACCTTCCAGCCGGTGCCCGCCGAGATATCCACGGAGTTTCGGATGTTCGGATTCCCGGACTTGCCGGTGAGCGAGTGGAGGCCGACCTTCGCCAGCACGTTGGGGTGCTGGTTGTAGGTCTCGGTGACGTAGAACTCCACGAGTGAGATCGCCGCCGAGTCGGGGATACTGCCCGCGATGTCGTTGTGGAAGAACGCGCCGGTGTTGCTCGCGCTACTCCATGGATCGGTGTAATTCCAGCCGCCACCCGTGTAGAAGTTGCCTGAATCGACAGCCACGAACTCCCGCGCTGACGAAGCTGGAGATGGCGCCGCATCGTTCGGCGGAACGTATTCCACCGGCGGCTCGGGGATCGCAGTCGGCGAGCCAATCACCATGCCGTGCCCCTCCCACGAGATCAGCACGACATCGCCGATCGCCGGATTGAGGTACGAATTCAGGTAGGCCAGCGAAAGCTCAACACCGTTCGTAAGGCGCACCGTGATGTTCGGCGTGCCCGTCGCGATGACCTCGCCATAGGAGGGCTGGGGCTTGACCACGCCGAGCATGAGCGTGAAGCCGTTGAGGCGCAGCACACGCACGCCGGCGCCCGGGAGCGGAGTCGAGAACCCCGCCGAGTAGACCGTCACGAGGCCCGCGCCGAAATCGACGTTCACCGTGCCGTCAGCATTGGTCGAGTCGTAGCGTGCCGTCATCGTGGAGATGGTCGGGATCGCCTCGAGCTTGCGCGCGACGACATCGGCGTTACCCACTGATGACGCTCACGATCAGGGTCATCTGGCCGCGGTGAGGGAGGGTGATCTTCGCGACCCGGCCGCGCAGAATCGCGCCGTCCTTCTCGAACTCGATCACGTCCCAGGCCTCCACTCGCGGATCCGGGGCGCACTGAATTGAGTAGGCGATCGCCTTGAGCTTGGACACCTGCGGGAGTGTTTCATCCGCCCACGCCTGCGCCTGAGCCTGAGTGGTTACGAACTCGGATGAGAGCTTGTACGCGCGCCGCCCGAGACCGCCGCCCCATCGGAGTGGGCCTGAGGCAATCTCTGCGGTGGCAAGGATTGTCGCCTGGTCGTCATCCCAGCTCGTGACGATGACCTTGTTCTTGATGCCCGCATCGGTCAGCGCGTCGGTGCCGATCTTGCTCGCCGTGCCGCCCGGGCCCATCCGAATTGTGAGCACCGGGTCGCCCCACGCGAGGGGGGCCACTGACACCTCACCAGCCGGAGTCATGTACGGGATGCCGCCGAGCAGATCACCGACAGCGCCGACCGCATCGAGGCGGTTTTCGTCGTACAGCACGGAGCGGGGAATGGAGACATCCGGGACCGATCGACTAACCGGCAGGAGAGTCAGGTGAGCGAGTTCAGCCCATGCCGAATCCATGTAGGTCGGCGAGACGGGGCCCTCGAAAACCTCTTCCTCGGTCGTGTGAAAAGCATCCGCCACGCTCACGGACACGCTCGAGCCGACCGTGATCATGCGGCCCTGAAAGCGAATCTTGCGCTCTTGAGGATCGCCGACACCGACCACTTTCAAGCGACCGCGGAGGACAGTCTCCGTGAAGATTGAGTTCGACACGCGATAGGAGATGTCGAGGAACGAGGCGTACGGGGTGAGCCAGGATGTCGTCTCCGTGGGGACGATCGAACGGCCCTCGTCGTCGGTGTAGTTCAGGGTGAGCGAGCCCTGAGTGAGGACCAGCGCGCCCGAGTCGCTCACCAGCTCGCCGGTCAGCTCCACGTCGGTGAGCATGACCTGTCCATCGACGGTCAAGGTTGCGACATAGCCCGAGGTGAATGATCCGCCAGTGATCGCCTCGACCATCTGCTCAGAGACTGCAATCGCCATCAGGCACCCCTCACGCTGTAGTCGGACTGGGCTGTCAAGTAATCTGGATAGCTCGCCTCGAACTCGTCGTAGGTGGCGAACCACGCCGTGAAGTCGTCGTATTCGAGCAGCGGTGTGACGAATGCGGGCGCGGGCGGTGATGTCTCATCGCCGCTCAGCGACCACGTGAGAGCATCCCCGCGCTGGCCGACCGGGTGCGCTACCGGCGACCCCACGAACGCGAACAGAGTCGGGGGCAGCCATGTCTCAGGCGACGCACGGACGCACACGATTGAGAGCGCATCCGAGTCGTAGCCACCGAAGAGAGCGTCGAACCGTTCGCCGTCTTCCCGCGTCTCCGTGTAGCAGTCCAGCACGACCTGTTTGAGGCCGCCGCGCGTGCCTGGCAGGGTGAAGCCGACCGACCGGCGCGGGACCTCGAGCAGTTCCGCCGGCGTCGATCGCGACAGGGCTGATGCCGCGCCGTTCAGGAGCCGCACCTTCACCGCGCTCTCGGGATTGAGCGGATCCGAGAACCATGCCCACCCCGGCTCGAGGCCGTACAGAGTCCCAGTGGCCGTCTCCGAAAAGCCCACCGAAGCTCCCGACGTGAAGTACTCCACCCGATACGTCGATGGGACATCGAAACCAGCCTCGTGATCGCGGATCGTGCCACCGCCGGCCGACGAGACGTTGACCATGCCGCGCACCTTGAACGAGCGCCCGCCGCACATCCGCGTGACCGTGAACCGCTCCCCGAGAGGATCGGTCACGAGCACGTCGATGTACGGTGAGGGCCGGTCTGCGGGTGTCGCGCGCACTATGAGTGTCATCGTCGCCGTCCTGTCGTAGTAGCTGAATTGGCGGCGTCGGCCTTGCTGATTTGACCGTCTGCGACGTCGGAGACCTGCGCGAGTAAGTACTCCCCGGTGAACGGGTTCTGGACGTAGATCGGGCGGCTCGAATTTGCCGATGAATTGGACAGCTGCGCGTTTACCGCATCTACCCGAGGGGTGAACGCCGAGCGGTTGAGTACCGCATCGAGTCGGGTCGTGAGAGTCGGCTCTGCGGCTTCGAAGCCGGCTCCGAGCTGGTTGCCGATCGCGGTGCCAGCCTCGAGCACCTTGCGCCAGCCGGATCCGGAGAACTGACCGCGCTTGGCCGGCGAGTGCGGGAAAAAATCAGCCACGAAATCCATGGCGTTGCCTACCGCGTCACCGATGCCACCGAGCATCCCCTCGATGCCCTCAATGAAGCCACCCATGAGGTCCTTGCCGGCGTCCAGTAGGAAGGTGCCCATGTTGCCCAGGGCGCCCATGATCTTGCCGGGGAGCGCGGTGAACAATCCAATGACCGTGCCGATTCCAGTCGAGACGGCGGTACCGATATTCGACATCGCCGTGCCGAAGAATGCTGTGATCGCGCCCCAGTTCGAGATCAGGATGCCGAGCGGGGTGAACTTGAGGAACAGGTCGAGCAGGAACGCGATCGCCGCCGCGAAAGTGGCCTTGACCGTCTCCCACAGCGCCACGACCGTGTTCCACACGTCCGTGCCGAACTGGACGAAAAACGCGACGATTCCAATGAACAAATCAGAGAAAAACGTCACGATTCCGGACCAGTTTTCAACGATCCACTGAATCACCAGTCCCAGGGGCCCGATCAGGAGCGAGAGCAAAAGCCCCCAGTTTTCGGTCACGAACGCGATCACGTTGGCGATTGCTTGGCCGATAAACAGCTGGATATTCGTCCAGGCTTCACCTAGGAACCGGGTGAAGTTGGCCCACACTTCCTGCCCGAGCTTGGTCTGGGTGAAGAACCAGATCAGGCCGGCGACCAGTGCCGCAATGGCAATCACGATAATCGCGATCGGGTTTGCGGACATGGCTACGTTCATGGCCCATTGGGCCGCAGCGGCAGCCTTTTGAGCGACGGTTCCAGCAACTGTGGCGATGCGGTGAGCGACAGCAGCCGCAGCGGATGCCAGGATCGATGCCGTGGCGGGAAGCCGTGTCAGCGTCCCCGCCTTCTCGGCCGTGTTATTCAGAATCATCGCATTGGTGTTCCTGACCAGCGCGTGAGTACGCGCGAGGTCAGCAGCGATCTGCAGCGCCGTGAGGGGCAGCGAAATTATCGCTGTGCCGATTGACGCGACCTGCGCAGCCTTGTAGATCAGGATGCCGGCGGCGAGGGCGACGATGATCGGCGTAATGAGCTCTGCATTGTCGCCGAGCCATCCGAGAATATCGGTGAAGGATTGCAGAATGGGAATCAGCAGCGGGACACCGGCGGCCAGCAGCTCGCCAATGGTGCCCGCGATGCCACCCACGGCCCGAGCCACCTCGACGAAGACGGGAATTAGTGGCCCCGCCACATCACCGATGCCGCCGAGGGTTGCCCCAAGAGTCGAGAAGTCGCCCGACTTGAAGGCGGTCACGATCTTGTCGAAAGCGCTTGCGATCCATGCGAAGGCCGTGCCGATATTCGCTGCCACGGCGTCGAAGTCGATGGTCGAGATCCACGCGGAGAGTCCAGCGATTGCCGGGGTGAGCGCTCCGCTGAATTTGGCCGCGAGCGGTTCGACGGCGGCCGTAAGTCGCTTGATGGCATTGGAGATCGCCACAAAAAGAACGGGAGCACCTTCTACAGATGACCCCACAAAAAGCGCGCCGAGCTTGGACCATGCTGCGCCGACGTTCGCCCATGCTCCGCGAGCCGTGTTGCCGGATGATAGAGCAGCACCACCGACGCCGGCCTCAAGCGCGGACTGGAACCGGGCGAAGTCAACTTCACCCTTAGTGATCATTTTGGAGGCGGCCTCCGTAGTTACGCCGTACTCATCGGCAACCAGCTGGAGAAGCGGGATCTGGCGAGTCTGGAACTGCTGCAGAACCTCGGTAGTCAGCTTGCCGTTCGTCGCGACCTTGTTGACCATGTCGCCCATTTCGGACAGCGATGCCTTGCCGATGGTCGCGGCGTCAGCGGTGAGGCGCAGCGTGCGCGTGAGAGCCTCACCGGGTTTGATGCCAGCTGCGACAGCGGATGCCGCGGTGCCTGCCGCCGCATCAAGCCTGAAAGCCGTACCTTCGACGGCCACCAGTGCGTTGTCCATGATCTGGCTTACAGCCTCGGCCGAGTGCCCCAGCCCAGTCAGTTGAGCTTCGGCGTCCTGGAGGTTCAGTGCCCGGGAAAGCCCGGCGCCGGCGACAGCCGCGATGCCCGCGATCGCCACACCGACACCGGCGGCCACTGCAACGCCGACACCCTTGATTGCGTTGCCGAACACGGTCTTGAAACGATCACCCGAGGATGATGCGGTCGCGTCAACCTCAGACGTTACTTCAGCCCGGAAGCCCTTGAAAGTCGGGAAAATGGCAACGTCAGCAGTTCCAACGGTCGACATGGCGGCTCCTATCAGGGATTAGCGAGCGAACGCCGACCGGCGCTCTAGTGATGCGCGCAGGGCGGCGCGCTCTTCGGGTGTGACGTCTTCGATGGCCGCGACCTTCGGCCATGGCATAGGCAGGTCGAACGGTGCTGGGTGCTCTTCTACATCGCGGTTCGCGTTCATGAATGAAGCGGCGTGGATGCCGCCCATAACCTCGCCGTAGCTGGCCGCGAAGACCCAGCTATTTATGCTTGCGTTCAGGTGCGACCCAAAATCGCGCCTGAGCTCGTCGATCAGATCGGACGCCTCATCGAAGGGGATGCTGCGCCCGATCTCCGAGAGACTTACTCCGAATCGGTGTCGGAAGTCGTATCGGAGGGCCGCTCTATGCTTTCCGACGAAGCGATAGAGGGCTCGGATTCCCCCATGTCAGCGCCCATGCGCTTACCGAGCGCCTTGGTGAACTCGGTGATGATCTCGATGACCTTGGCACCGTCGCGCATCTTCACGAGCTCGTCACGGTCCTCAGGCCAGAGGATGTTGTCCAGGGTGTACCGCGGCAGCTTCTGTGAGGCAAGGTCGAGTTCGCCCATGTCCATGAAGAGTTCGATGCGATCGAGCGGGATGCGCATGTCGATCGACTTCTCGCCCTCGCCGGTCTGGCACTTGAGGTGGTCCTCGACAACGAAGTAGTCAGGCTTGGGGCCGGGAGTCGGAGCGGTTTTTACGGTTGCCATGATGGCCTTTCTGGTGAGGATGGGGCGATGGGATAAAACGGGCAGGGGCTCCCATCACGGTCCCTGCCCGCAGCAAAGCTGGTTACGCAGTTCGATGATGTACGCGCAGGGCATACACTGGAGTTATGAATAACCCGGGAAATGACGAGAAATCAACAGCCATCCACTTCACACCTGCTGGCGCGGAGAAGATGATGGCTCGACTCATCCTGAGGTCGGTCGATGAAGGCGAATGCAGAGTGTGGATCGGCGGGCGCGCGAACAATGGATACGGCGTTACGGGTGGCGGTTTGACTGGAAAACGCGTGCGTCTATACACCCATAGGGCGGCGTTTGCGGCTGCCAATGGGGGTTATCTCCCCAGTGGTGTTGTTGTCCGGCACACGTGCGACAACAGGCCGTGCGTGAAGCCCGATCATCTCGTCTCTGGCACAACCGCCGACAACAACACCGACACTCTTGAACGGTGGACGTCGCCCGTCGCCTGGGGTTCGTGGACCGGCCAGCGAGGAACAGCTCACCGATCCTCGAAACTTAACGAGGACAAGGTGCGCGAGATTCGCAGGCGTTATGCCAACGGCGAGACTCAGACCGAACTTGCGCGCGAGTTCGGGATTTCCACTCCGAATGCTTGGTACGTAGTAAACCGCAAGACATGGGCCCATGTTGAATAGGAGTGCGGGTGGTTAGGCCGAAGCCCAGCCACCCGCTCGCTCATGCGGCTCGCGTGTATGCGAACGAGTTGGAAGTGCCGTACGCGGTCGTGACCGTAATCTCAGCCGAACCCGAGGTACCGGACGGCATGACGGCCGTGATCGACGTCGAGCTGACCACGTTGAAGCTTGTGGCGTTCGCAGCTCCGAACTTCACTGCAGTGGCCCCAGTAAATCCGGTACCGGTGATCGTTACCGTCGCGGCCGTCGCTGCACCAGAAGGGCTGGCAGCGGTCACGGTCGGCGCAGTGCCGGACGATGCTGGAAGCCACCACTCGCCGATGTGGTCGTTACCGAGCGACGCGGAGCGCTTGGCCGCGCACGTCAGCTCGGTGCCGTTGACGGCGCCACGCTCGCTCTTGTCGACCTTCGCGCCGGTCACGGAGACCTCAGCGATGCGGCGGCGGATCGCGCCGGACTTAAAGATCTCTTCGGTGAACGCGACATACTCCACAGCGTGGCCGCCGGCGTCGATGGTCAGGTAGCCGTTCGCGTCCGCGGTCTTGCCGTAGGACAGCTCCCGCACCATGGCGTCGTACTGCGCGAGCTTGACGACAAGGGTCGCGTTCGCGAGGCCGGACGGGATCTGGTAGCCGTCCTGGTAGAACTTGATCGGGTCGCCGTCAGGCTCAAGCGTCCACTCGAACCCACCGTCTTCGGTCAGCAGCCCGGCCTTGACGAACGCGATGGGGAGCGTGAACGTGCTCGCTGCGCCCTCGGTGGATGTGGGGAAAACGGTTCCCTTGGGGGCGAATCCGAGGAACCCCGTAATCGGGATGCCTACGGCGGAAAGGTCGTTGCCGGATGCGTCGACGGTCATGATGTGCTCCTAAAAGCGAAAGGCCCCGCCGAAGCGAGGCCGTGAATGGGAAAGGGGTAACGGGGGTAATGCGGTAACGAATTACCGCGTTACCGGGTGACCGAAAATCGGAGTGCGCCTGAGAGGTGAGAATCGGTTAGAGCAGGGTGCCGACGACGCCGAGCACGAGTGTGATGTACTGCCGTGCGACGGGCTGTGTTTCCACGACGGCGAACGGACCGTTTGAGGACAGGACCGCGGCGACTGGATTCCCTGGCTCAAGCCCGGGGATCTGCGAACGCAGCGCATGGACCATGAGCGCGAGCTGGATCGCCTCCTGCGGGTTCTCTTTGGTCCCCGCAAGGATCGACAGCCCGACATCACGCTCAGCGGTCAGAATCGACGTATCAGGGCCACCGTCGACACGGATTACCAGACACCGCTCAGGCAAGTCGCCCGACGGCTCCTGATGCGTGACGACGACGCCCTGGCAATACGATTCAGGACGAGCCGCCAGAGCCTCCCGAAACCATCCGGTGAGGAACAGCATCAGGTCGGCATGGATGACCAGCGGGTCAGCCACGAGCCACATACCGGAGCGCGTTCACGAGGTTGCCTGTCTTGGCCTCGACCAGCATCGTTTTCCAGTCGGTGCCGACGACGATGGCGAAGGCGCGGTACGAGGTTTCGCGCATCCGCACTTCGATGCCATCGCGGTAGTCGCCAGAGTCAACCGGGGCCGTCATGCGCGCCACGATCGCCACCTCATCAGCAACATCTTTGACGAGCCGCCGTACACCGGCCGACTTGCCCATCTCGACGAAGAACGAGTCGTTGAACTTCACCCGGACACCTCCACAAGCGGTACTTCCATCGGTGGCGCCCAGCCCGTGAATGGACTGACATCCGCCTCGGGAACTGCGTCGACGGTGTACGTATGAGAACCAGATTTCACCCGGTCGCCGTCTACGATGTCCGTCGCAGGCGGGCAGTAGAGACTCTTCTGTGTGACGACCTGCGTCCGTGTGGCGCTCGGAACCGCCGCGCTTGACGACGACGCTACGAAAGCGTCATAGACGGTGATCGTGTCAGGATCGTCCCAACTGCCCTGAGTCGGGCTCGTGGGGTCGTAGGGGTTGTCGATGAGCTTTCGACGCTCACGGGTTACTGTTTGGCCGAATGGAAAGTCCATCAGCGCACCCGGTAGGGATCGAGGGAATCCTTTTCGGACTGCAACAGCGGAATGCCCGCCGCCACACCACCGACCGTGCCATAACGCACCGACGCCGGCCCGACCGTCTGGGAGACGATCCCGGCCGGCGACGATCCCGCACGCGACGCGAGCCCCGCGATGATGCCAGCCACGTCAGCGGGCACGATCTCGTAACCGTGAGAAACGGTCAGCACGATACCGCCCAGCTCACACGACCACCGCCCGCGGGAAAGCTCGAGCATGCCCTTGTTCGACTTGCGAATGAGCGAAAGTACATCCACGCCGTCACTCGTGCAAGCGATGACCTGGCCGAGCTTCATGGTCGGCAGCATTAGGGTCTTGCTCCCGTCGCCGTCCATCTCGAATTCCTGAACGATGACGGGCGAGATGTGCCAGCCGCAATAGCTGCGCACCGTCTGGTTCGCAGCATCCAGCCAGAACTGGCGATCGACGTTCAGCACGTCCACGATGTTCGGAATGCTCACGCCGATCACCCCTATTTCGTGGCCAGAGTGGCGGACTTGTTGGCGGGCGTCTTGGCTTTTTCGGCTTCGGCTGCCTCGGCGGCCGCGACCTTCTCGGCTTCGGCATGAGCCACCGCTGCGGCCTCGGCATCAGCGATGACCTTGGCGGCAGCGAGAGCGGACTCGTTAACCTTCACGTGCACGGTCTCAGCCGCAGCCGGCCCCTTGCACGCCTTGGCGCTTTCAGGCTGCTGGCCCTCATCGAACTGCCAAGTCGAACCGCGGTACTCATAGTTCTTCAAACCCACGATGGGCTCCTTTCAAGAGTTAGGGCGGGAGGGGCGCTAACCCCTCCCGCGGGTAGAGCTAGACGACGGGGGTGACCGTGATCTTCACGAGACCGGCCGGGACGCGGGTCGCGAGTGCGGCGCGTCGCTGAGCGCGCAGCGTCACGCGATCGTTGATGAAGTCGTCCTGGTTGGAGTTCGTCATCTCGACGCGAACGCCACCCTTGGTGTAAAGCGTGGCGGCGTCCAGGAACGCGCCGACGAGCGCAGTTCCAGACGGAACGAACGGCGACACAACGATCCGCAGTCCATCCCAGAGGGACGAACCGTCGATGACCGCTCCGTTGCCGTACGCGCCGGTGAAGAATCCGCCGCCGTAGTACTGGCCGTTGCTGTCCTTGGCCTTGCGCATCGCAACGAAGTCGGCACGGTTGAGCAGCACGGCGTCAGCCGAGAGTCCGTCCGTGTTGTCTTCGATGAGTGTGGTCGCGTCGAGGATTGCCTCGGCAAGGGGGACGCCCTTGGCGGTTGCGGTGAGCGTCTGCACGCCCGACACGTTGAGCAGGCCGGTGAGGTGGGCGCCGGTTCCGTTGCCGGTCAGGACCTCGCGCTCGACGGCTCGGGCGAGGCGGCGGATCAGGCGACCGTCGATCTCGCCGGAAAGCAGGGCGAGGTCCTCGAAGTACTCGTCGGTGACCTTGGTGTAGCCCGCAAGAGTGCGCAGGTACGCGATCTTCGGCGTCGGGTCAGCGATGTGCAGCTGGGCCTTGGTGCCGTTCTCGGCCACGGCGTCCACGTCACCTTCGATGACGCCCTCGATAAAGTACTGGATCGCACTTCCGATGGTGATCGTTCCCTGACCCAGCATGCTGGAGACGGGGGTGAGGTCCTGGGCACCGCGCACGAGAGTGCGGTCGGTCTCCACGAGGAACGCGTCAAGCGGGCCCGATACGCCGCCACCGGTGACGTGGGTGTCGGTGTTGGCCTTGTACTCGGTCTTGGTGGAGACGCCGGCACCCTTGACGCCGCGGGTGCGGGCCAAGGTCTCGGTGCCAACGCTCTTGATGAAGTGAGCGCTGAGGGACTTCGCCTCGGCCTCAGCTCCGCCGTCGAGGGGTGCCGCGGGGTCTTCGGCGCGGAACAGGCCCTTGAGGTCGGCAAACGACTTCTCGGAACGCGAGACGCGCTCGAGCTCGGTGTCGAACCCCTTGACCTCGGTGACGAACCCGTCGAACTGAGTCATCTCCTCGTCGGTGGCCGACCGGCCGGCAGCCTTGGCGCCGGTGATGATTGCTTCCGCTGCTTTGAGAGCAGCGGCACGCTTTTCCTTGAGGGTCATTTCTGATCCCCCTTCTGCCCGAGGGCGTAAATGGTGAGTTGTGCCGTCATGTCTCGAAGTGCGGGCGCGCCGGTCAGTTCCTCGGACTTGACCCGTGAGGGTTCCTCGTCCTTGACCTCGGGGGCACCGGATGACTTCTCGTCACTTGTGACCGTTTTGAGAACTTGCCCGAGCGCCTCATGAGCTGCCCGGACATCTCCCTCGCTCTGTGCCGACAAGGGTCGGCCAGACTTGATATCCGCAATCAGCAACTCAGTTGCCGACTTGACGGAAAGAATTTCAGTTTCCTGATTTGCCCCAATGGGGACCACGGAGACCTCGTGAAGCTTGAGCTTCCGAAGTTCGTAGTAGAAGCCCTTTTCCTCGGAGTCGACGTAAGCGCCTTCGATCACGTCGTAGGCGAAACTCATCATCGTGACGCGGCCCTCGCGCAGCAGCTTCTGGGTCTGCTTGGCGTTGTTGGTCTCGAGGTCGAGCTGCACGCGCACGAACAGGCCGCGGTCATCTTCCTTGGCCTCGACGGTGACGCCGATGTTCATGTACGGGTCGTTCATCTGGTGTGCCCAGTAGCACGGGACGCCCGCCCCCTTGGGGCCGTAGTCAGCCAGGGACTCCGCGAACGCTCCGGCGACGATGATGTCGCCGTAGCTGTCCTTGTTGCCGAAGATGGCGGCGTACCCCTCGAACTGCCCTTCAGCGAGTCCGTCAGTCTTGAGATCGACGGTGAATGATTTGGTCTTCATGAGCCCTCCTCCGGGCATGAAAAAAGGCCACCCGAATGGATGGCCTTTCGTCGTGTTTGAGATTGTCTAGTCATGCTCGTGTAGCCACGTGTCTTCTACGCGGTCGTTGGCAGCGCGGGCCATGGATCGGGCCTGACCCTTCGCAATACCCGCGCCCATCAGGTCATCGATCAGTTCCCGATCCCAGCGCCCGCGGTCCCAGAAGTCATGCACGCCGGCCGATTTCTGAGACGTGACGGCCTGACGCTGGCGCTGCGCAAACTTGAGCAGCACATCATCGAACGCCTTGCCATCCTGGGGTGACGCCTGACCGCCGACGAGCACGTTCAGCGGAACGATCAGATCGTCCGTGCCTTCCTTGAACGGGAGGTTAAGTCGGGCGCGGCCCTCAGCGCGACTCATCCACGGGCCACCGACAGCGGTCGACATGACGTCGGCTTGCTCTTCGAATGATCCGCGCATCTTGGCCTCGATATTGGCCTCGACATAGATCTTCGAATCGGGCTCGATCAGTGGCACGAGCGCCGTGTTGACCATCTGCTCCCACGCCACGATGTACGGCCCCAGCGCGGGGCCGTAGAGCATCTGCTTGAACGCCTTGATGTTCGAGAACGTGCCCTCGCGGGCGCCGACCAGCTCGGGGGCGATGTAGTAGGCCGAACAGACTTCGATGTCGGAGAGTCGGCGGCCTTCGAGGTCGTTCGTGTCTCGGGGGCGGAACGCGTTGACATCCTTGTACTTCATGCCATCTTCGAGAACCGGAGTGCCGCCAGACTGGCCACCGCCGCCAGTGAATGACTTCCACGTGCGGGCGAAACGATCTCGGGCGATGTCCGACGACCAAGGCTTCTCGCGTTCAAGAACACCCGGGATACGCGCGCCGTTCTTCCAGATCGATCGCCGATACGCAACGGCCTCAGTCTGCTCAGCCAGCAGATCCTTCAGCGTGCGCAGTGGCGATGTGCCGTTCACGCCGTTCTCTGAGTAGCCGACGTCGATGAGGTATTCGGCAGGATCGTACAGACCGAACTTGCCGTTCGATCCGAAGATCTTGACCTTCTCGATCTGCCCGAACCCGTTATTCAGGAACCGCACCCGAGTTGCCGGGATGCGCACGAGCTCGTAGCCATCGTCATGCTGGATGATCTTGGCGCAGAACTTGTCATGAATCAGGCCATCGATCAGCAGGCTCTCCCAGAACCGATACGGCGTCATGGCCGGCGCCCGTGACGGGCGGCGAAGCAGGTCGGCCAGGGGGCCCTCGGTTACGCGCACACGGTCATCGTCGCTGCGACGCTCGAACACGTGCAGCGGTACCGATGCGAGGTTGCGGGCAGCGAACCCGACGACCTTGCGAACTGACGGCTGGTTCTCCCACGCGGGGCCATAGTCTCGGTCGCCGATGGTCAGAGTGTTGCGATCATCGAAGACCTCGTAGCCGAGCGTGTCGGCAGTCGCCGACCACGGCCCGATCTTGCCCAGGCTCTGGAATGTCGCCATCACGTCACCTGCACATAGTTGATCTTCGAGACGGGGACGATGACAACGCCGTCGACGGGATACGGTGACGGCCCACCGACCGACTCGACATCACGCAGCGTCAAAGACGTGCGGGTCGCCGAATCAACGACGCCGCGCAGCGATGCGCTATCGCTCACCACGATGACGCGCTGACCGGTCAGCAACTTGAACTCGCGCATGCGGGCTCCTTTCAGATCAGAGGACCATGAGGTCGTTGTCCTCGTAGTAGCTGGCAGTGGAATCGGCAGAGGGAAGAGTCTCGAGGCCGTAGAGCGCATTGGACAGTGCGACCAGCGGGGCGATGTCCACGACCGACGCCGTGCGATCCCAGACCTGCACCTCACCTAGCCGCTTGGTCACGCCACCACTGACGGCGATATCGAGCAGCCCCTGTGATCGGTGGCGAATTGTTCGGTCGCGCACTCGGTCTCGGATGCGTCCAGCGCTTGACCCGAGGGCCATGCCGGAGATTTCCACGATCGTGAAGCCCAGTTCCCGCAACGGCTCTACAAACTCCGCAGCGGGGCAGCCACGGGCCTGAATGGCAATGTGTGTGATCCCGAATTTCTCACAGATCTTCGCCACCACGGCCGGAACCCACAGCATGCCCGCGCGTTGCGCGATCACCTCGCCGTGAATTAGGCCGTCGTCGCGGTAGCCGGCGACCGACAGGAACGACATCGCCCGGTTGCCCGAGGTGTCGATACCGAGCACGAGCTGTGATCCCTCAGCGAGTGTTGAACCCTCGTTGATCTCATCGGGCGCATCCGCGCAGTCGATCCACCCGCCGTTGTCGAGGTAGGTGGCAACCGCGGCCGTCACCCACTGACACAGCACCTCGGTACGGTACTCACGGTCAGGCATGCCCTCACGGTCGGCCCGGATCGAGTCGAGAGTAATGACGCCGTGCCCGATTGACGGATTGGCTTGCAGAATGCCCTGCACGTCATCGGGGGCGCAGGCATCAGGTGCAGACCACTCGAAGATGCCGAGGCTCGTGTCGTGCCCGTTCGCGAAGTCTTCGATGTCCTGGACGCCGGACTCGACCATCGATTCCCACGCCTCGATGAACGCGAGAGCGGCTTTCCGCTGATGGAGCAGAACCACGGAACCCGAGTCGCCGGCGTTGGAGATGCCGATGAGCTGCGAGTTGAACACAGCCTTCGTCGTCTGCGAGATAGCCGCCCAGGCATCCCACGTGCGCTGCTCGCGCAATTCGTCCATGATCACCCGGGCTGCAGACTTGCCACGACCGGCGCCACGGTTCGCCGCGCGGATCTCGTAGACCGTCTTGTTCTTGAGGATGAGCGCTTCGAACCCGTGAGAGCCGCTTATCTTCTCCGTCGAGCCACTGAGCGCGGGGATCGATTCATCGTCGAGCGGGTCGCAGAATCGCCCCACGGCCGCCCATGCGTCCCGGGCGATGTCGAGGTTCTGCGCCGTACCGAGCACCTTGAAGTCTCGCGGGTGAACGTCTTCGGGGAAACGGTCGGAGTCTACGAACAGCCACCACGCGGCCAGGACGGTGATCAGCTTCGTCTTGCCGTTTTGGCGAGCCACGAGGCCGATCACTCGCTTGAATCGGTAGGTGCCGTCGTCGTGGATCTCGAGGGCATGTATCAGGAACCAGACCTGCCATGGATAAAGAGTGACGCGCAGGAACATGAGCGCGAAGTCGACGACCTCGAACCCCATCGACGTCTCGCGGGTCAGTGGCCGGAGAGGCTTCGTCCAGATGCGCGGCTCCTCGAAACCGAAGACGACGTTACGCGGATTGCTTCCGCTTCTCGGCTTGCTCGCGCTTGAAACGCTCAAGATCAGTCTCAACCTTCGGTGCGGGGAGCGGACCGCCCTTTGGCTCCAAGGCCTTACGCCCTGCAGGGGTGAACCCGAGCTGATCGCAGTACTTCAGATATGCGGAGATTGAGACGTTGTCGTTTTGCGGAACCGATGGCCGCGTTTCGGATTGGGCCGCATCGTCCAGGGCGAAGTCGACAATCACGTCCCACGCCTGAATCTTGCGAGCCAGGGCCCGTAAAGCCTCCACAGCGCCCGCATCGATCGGTTTGAGGCCGGCAGCCTCGATAGACAGTTCAGTGGCAGCTATCAGGTCCATAAGCGCCGACCCTTCTCGTGCGTGCGTGACCCCCTCCAAAAGTTGGGGAGAGAGGAAGCCCTAAATGGGGAGGTAGTCCACCGTTTCGGACTTTTGAAATGTTGACGCCCCTACCCCCGGGTGGTGGCGAGGCAGGGAATCACGTGAGGCAGCAGCATTTCCCGCTGTTCAACGGTCAGTGACGTCGCATCCATGATGCGGTCAGCGATGACGCCGCGTGCTGCGTGCAGACTGTGCGGCGTGACGACGGCGACCGGCTCGATGCCGAGGTTGCGCGCCTCCATGTATCCGCTTGCCTTATTGGCAGCCATGACGACGATGCGTAGCGCGGTCATGGAGTCTCGGTGACCCATGCGTTACCGGCAACCTCGATGGCTCCGAGCCCGTGAATGGTGAGCGTCACGACCGTGGACGATCGAACCAAGGGTCCGCCGGGCACATCCATCTTGCGGCCGACAGTGACGATGCGGTATTCGCTCAGCGTCCCTGATGCTTGGGTGCCGTCTGTCAGTGCAACGCGGATCTTCTTGCCGAGTAGCCGAGGCGTGAGAGAGTCGACGGTCAATCCGTCAGCTTCGACGATGCCAACGTTGGCCGTCATGCGATGTCCAGAGTGCATGCCGCGAGGATCGCAGACACGGCGCCCATGTCGCGGGCGATCTTGTCGGCTTCTTCCTGAGTCAGCTCTGAGGTGCGCCGAACCACGTTGTTCGCGTATCCGGTGATGTCTTCCTGCTCTACCTCATCGATGATGATCGAGAACGGCGTCTTGGATGCGTCGCCTACGTGGAGCATGGGGAGTTCGAGGATCTTGATACGAGCCATGATGGGTGGCCTTTCTCTGTTGGTGGTCTATGCCAGCCAGTCACGGCTGAGGATGCCGAGCCCGGGGCGTGGTGCCTTGTTCAACGGGCTAGGTGCCCGAGGTCGAATCGCTTATGGCAGGGGATGCAACGCGGCTGATACCGGTCTGGGTCCATGCTGTACGGCGGATTCCCGGTAATGAGTTCCGCGTACATCTCTTCAGGATCGGTGTGATCGTATGACCACTGCGCGGCACGACCGCCGCAGTCCGCGCACGTATGAGTGGAGGCCTTGCCGCGGTCAGTGGCGAGTCGATCATGAGCGGCGTTGTAGCTGGTCGCCGTGCGATAGTGAGCGGATCGATTGCCGCATGAGTTTGTCGAGCCGTTCAGGAGGCTTCCGGTCTGGGATACGCTCCCCGCACCGCAGTCGCACAGACCATTCCAGTTGTTACTGTCGCGGCGGCTGACCATTACCAGCGAACCGAAACGTTGCCCTGTCAGGTCCTTATGGGGCCGCACATTGACGTAGAGCGGGTCGCCATGCCGGTACCACTTCATGTAGTGGGAACCGCACATGTTGCGGTTCTGGTACTTCGGATTCGTACAGGTTTCGACTGAGCAGATAGACTCCACGTCAGCCCTCCAATCAAGTCGCATTGATTCAGGGTCAGGCCCGGGCGAGTGTGCCAACACTCGGTTTCGGGCCGCTTTCATTCTAGCCAATTGCGGCTCAGCACCCCAAGTCCTGGACGAGGTGCTTTGTTGCCGCGCTCCCTATTGCAGGATGAGTGTGAGGGTTTAAAATTCGAGGGGTCTTCGTAGTGCTCCGGGTGGGTGCTCGCCGGGTAGTAGTGGTCAAGCTCGAATGAATCCTCACGGCCATGCTCGTCATAGTTGACAGGCTGCCCGCACAGCCAGCACCGGGCGCCGATCGAACCGTCTGCCTGGACCTCGTTCTCGCACTCCTCGCGGTACACCCGCTTCAGCTCGCGCATGTTGCGCGTCGACTTGTGGTGTTGGCTCACGTCATCCCCTCCTCGCTAGGCTGGCCTCAACTACTAAGGGGAACCATGTCTAAGATCACGCTTGCTCTGGCCGCTGCAACGATCCTGCTGCTCACGGGGTGCTCGTCTTCGGTGACGGTCCCTGATGTTGCGGGCATGAACGGTGCCGAGGCGCGGGACACCTTGGAGTCGGCGGGCTTCGCTGTCGAGTGGGATGCGGATGGACTGGTCCTGGTCGCGTCGAACTGGGATGCCGGAGCGACTGTGCCGGCCGCGGGCGAATCGCTGGACGATGGCGCTGAGGTGGTCGTGTCACTGAGTAAGCCTGAGGCCGAGCCGCGCGAGGTGGAGGAAGTCGAGCCGACGCCTGAGCCGACCGTGGAACCTGCCGCTCCGGTACAGCCATCGGACAACGTGACAGCGTCTGGGCTTACGACCGGCACGGCGAAGGCGGTGTGCGAGTCCACCGGAGATGATTCATTCCCGTATGGATTCAACGGGTCTTGGACATGGGATGGCACGTATCAGGTTGTTGACGACACGATTTTCCTGAAAGCGAGCGCGAAGGTGACCAACCAGTTCGACGCCGAAATGAGCGTGACCGTGGAATGCACCGTGTCGGGCACTGATGACGCACCCGGCGTGGACGCGTTCAACACCTACTGAGTTGGCGGCTGCGGTTTCGAACCGCCTGCGTATCGGTTATCCCGGCGCGCTCCCAGTGAGCCGTACCGCCATGCCCCGACACTTGGCCGGGGCAAGACTATGTAGTGCTGATGTTCAGCGCCAGGGTGGCCGCTCCGTGCTCATCCCGGCTGAGTACGAGCGTGAGGCGTACCCCGCGGATCTGAAGGCTCAGATTGGCTTGTGCATGCTTGGCGACTGTGGTGGTCACTTCTTGACCTGCCGCCCGGACTGGGTGAACATTTCCAATACCATCGCTTCGGCGCCCAGGTTCGACCAGCCGGCGTTGACGTACTGATTCTTGATTCCAGTCATGACCGCAACGGGCGACGCGGCTTCATCGATGACCTTCATCATCAATTCCGTAGCGCGTCGACTGTCCGTGTCGGCGGCAACCTTGGCGGCCAGCTCTTCGTCGGTCATGCGGGAATATCCAGCGCGCGGATCGCGTCATTCATGGCGGCATGCGCGGCGAGTGCTGCTCGGGTCGACGCGCGGAATTCAGCGCGAGTGGACGATGACGGAGTGAGCGAGCCGAACCGGGCGGCAGCGGCATCGCGCTGGCGATCCTCGGCTGTGACGTACGCGGCGAAGAGGGCGGCGAGTTCGGTGCGGGTCACGAGCGCACCTCCAGCACCTTGTCACGCGGCACGAGCATGGTGAAGCGGCCGAAGTCTTCAACGGTGACGCTCTTCACGTTGACCCTGACGACGGTGAACCACGACCTGCCCTTGCGGATCAGGCGAGCGGCCTGCAACTCGGCCTCGGTGAACGCAACCGGCGCATACTTGGCTGCCTGATTGGCGCGGTGAGCGGCGGCGACTTCGGCTTTCTGCGCGGCGATTGCGGCGTTAGCTTCGGCGATACGGGCGTCAATGGCGCGTGCCCCTGCCTTGGAGAGTGACCGGCGCTGGGAGAGGGTGGACATTAGGCGGCGACCTTTAGGGACTCGTTCAGGGTTCGGCATCCGGCCGCGTCGATTGCCTCGATCGCTTGCTGATGCCGCGCAGCGCCTTCGATCCCGGCGACTGCATTGCGCTTGTGCATCCCGATTCGGTAGGCGTGATCTTCCCGGGTGGCTTCACCCCAGCGCGTCTCGGTGCCGTCACCTAGGGCGAACTTCGATTCCAGGAGTTCGGCCGTCCACTGTGTTCGGACTTCCCTCATGAACGTGCCGATGATCGCGGTCAGCCCCTTATCCGACTCTCGCCGGTAGTGGTCGCGAGTGGCTTGCGCTTCTGATTGATACTGTCGGGTCTTCTCGGCACGCTCAGCATTCTCAGGCACTGCCGCCCAGACGCCCCACCTGTTCGTTCCCCAGTTGGGCTCCACGGTGCGGGTCTCTGCGTCTCGCTCGACATTCAGTGTCTCGCGGCGCTTTCGGCCCTTGACCTGCCCGTACAGATAGGCGACTGCGAGGGCGTCGACGTCTTCGCGACTCATGGCCGCGGCCGATACCTTGAGGAAGTGGAGAGGTGCCAGCTTCTCGGATGCCGCGGTAACGATCGACTGCGCCCGCGCTTGCAGATCACTTGCCTTCGCCATCGCTGATCACCTCGGACAAGTCGCTCATGTTCGCATCGGATTCGGATTCCTGCACGGGCATCCGCGACTCAGTGTCAGCGAATATTCCGCGGATCAGATCCTTTTGGCTGGCACTGAGCGGCGGTGCAGCGTCGACCACACGCTTGATGTACGCGGCCACCTTGGCCTCTTGGCTCTCGGCGCTCATGCGGCGACCTCGATGGCGGTTCCGGCTGCGATCATGTCGTCTGCGACGTCGGTCATGAGTCGTGCGTCGCGGCCGTAGATGTCGACGTGGGTGGCGTAGCGTGCGCCCTTGTTGTTGACGCGGAAGGTGATCAGGAGAGGGCGGCGAGTCTTGGTGGCCTGTGTCGTTGTCATGTCTCAAGCGTAAGGGCATTTTCATAATGGCGCAAGTCCGTTATAATCAAAACATGATCTCAGAGAAACATGCCGTGCTGATTGCCGAATTCGCTGAAAAAGCGGCCGAGCTAAACGCGGAACTCGCGGATGTGGCCAAGAGCCGAAATAAACTAATTCGCCACATGCTGCGGCTGGGTGCCACGCCGAGCGAACTCTCTCACGTGACCGGCATGAGCCGCATGCGCATCTACCAGATCAAGGACGGCAAGTAGTCAGCACTCCTCAACCACCCGTTCGCCGTCATCCTGCACGGCGTACGCTTCCTCAAGCTCAGCGGGGGTCACTGGCGACTCAGGCGCTCGTCGTGGCGATCCTTGCGCCGTGCAGCCCGTTTCTGGTCGCCGGTGACGCAGTAGCTGCATCCGCCGGCTTGTGAGTCAGGGCAGCGCTTAGTGGAGTGCAGTCGGCCACGGTGGTCCCGGTTACCCTTGCTCATTGGTTAGTCATTCCAGAACCGCCCTGTCCTGTACTGCGACTGTGGTTCGCGGCCTCGCTTGAGGTCACGCTTGGCGAGTCGCCGCTGATCCTTGCTCGGTAGGCGTTCGGATTCGTAGGTGACGCGAAAGCCTTTCACGGCTGAGTCTGCGGCCGGTGCGAGCAGATCCTGGCAAGTGTGATCACCGGGTAGCGGTTGCCGCACTCGGGGCACTCGCGGGGGTTTGCCATCAGTGCGCCTCCATGCTGAATCCGATGCGGGCCTGAACGATGCCGCGAGGGTCTTGCCACGAAAGCTCCGTGCTCGCCTGTGAGCCCTGTTTGTCAGGCTCGGGAGCGTCGGTCTTGGCGGGGTCGTGCCGGTGTCCTGAGCGCCATTCCTTGACGCGTGAGTAGCGCATGGACTGGATGAACGCACCGCAACTGCAAGACTCGCGCATCCTGGCCTTTCAAGTAGGTCCCACCCATCCGTGCAGGGGATCCAAGGTGCGGGGCCCTTTGCCGTGAGAAAGCAGGAAAGAGGCGGCGTTCACACGATGGGCGGGAAGAGTTGGGGGCGACTTAGACGCGCTCAGGCCAGAACCACGCGCCGATCTGGCCGTGTTCCTTCGCCGGGGGCTGGCTGGTGATCCAGAGGCTGTCGTTGCCGTCGAGGAACAGCTGACCGTTCACGAGGTCGCCGCCCCAGACGCGCACGATCAGGAGCGGGTAGACATCGCCTTCACGGGCAACATTGCCGGTCTTGGTCGCGTGTCCCGCCTGCGTGCGCTGGGAGTTGATCTGCTTGGCGTTCTGCTCGGTGATGCGGAACTGGACGATTCGCCCAATGCTCGGCGTTGGGGTGACGGTAATAGCGGTCATGATTACTCCTTGGTGTTGGTAACTGCAGGGTGGGAAGCTTGGGCGACTCAGACGCGCGGGGGCCAGTTCCAGCAGCCGGGCGCGGGCTCTTCGCTGAACGGCACGTCCTCGTTGAAGAACATTCCGATGGGGTTCAGGATGCACAGCGATGCGGCGGGGAACTCTCCATCTGAGGTGACGGCCGTGACGATGGCAGCACGAGGCAGGGGCAGGAACTCGCCGCCCGGGGTGCCGTAGCTCTGGTAGTGAACAATTCGCCCGATGGTCGGCTTCATGCCTTGCGCTCCCCATCGTCAAGCGCGGCCACGATCGCAGCGAACACGTGGTCTTTGGCGCGCTGTTCGGGCGGGAGGCTGTCGTACTCGATCAGGCACGGGTGCGTCTTTGCATCTGCGTCCTTGAGCTCGCCCCAG
Organism: Cryobacterium melibiosiphilum; assembly: GCF_003602235.1. Classification (GTDB taxonomy): domain Bacteria; phylum Actinomycetota; class Actinomycetes; order Actinomycetales; family Microbacteriaceae; genus Cryobacterium; species Cryobacterium melibiosiphilum. Next base: position 73,264 of record NZ_QZVS01000085.1, on the reverse strand, counting down.
ATCCAGCCGTCGTTCTCCTTGAACACGCACCAGGATTCGTGCAGCTGCTCGGCGGTCTCGCCATCAAGGGCTTTCTGCACGCCTTCGATCGCGGACGCACGCTGCCACTCGGGCGCGTCAGCCCATGCGGGAGACGGTACAGGGTCGCCGGTCACGGTCTGGATGGCACGGTTCGCCTCGTGGCAGACCTGAGCAATGGCTGAAACGTCGATGATGTGCCCCTCATTTGCTTGACTGGTAAGTTCCGATTTGCGCTCAAGTCGCCTGCATCCCAATGATTCAGGGGGCGAATTGGTTGCGCGGTGATTGATCGAAAGTGGACGGCGGTGGCTGGCAACCCTGCCGGGTCTTCGCGCCAGTTGACACTCAACACCAGTGCACCAGTGATGAGCCGCGTGCCGTCGAGGGCCACGCAAGTTTTGGGGTGTCCACCACGGGGCAGCGATAACAGCGTGGTCTGCGCTGGCTGCCATTCGGTACCCGTGGACTCTCGCCGTGGCTTTCACGCCCGCGAGCAGACGGTGGTTCGTCAGCCTGTTTCCCCGCTCGAATGACAATGATTGGCGGCGGGGCCAAGGGGAGAGGTTTGCCGATCTGTCCCGGCTCTGGTCCCGGCATAAGGAACCCATTACCTTGAGCTATGCCGCTCAAGAACTGCGAGGCGTCGTGAAGAATTGAACTTCACTGAATCATCATGCCGACCATGCATTGTCAGCACTATCTGAACCATCCACGCCATATGTCTTCGCACAGTTGCCAGGGCATCCCGTAGGACACCCCGGCACTGGCAAGGCGGCATCCGTAGATGCTGCAGGCCCGGTTCGCGATGCGGGATGGGCTTCCCTCGATAGCACCTTGCGGTGTCGTTGCGGAGGCGGGATTTGAACCCGCGATCTTAGGCGTATGAAACCCATGAGATGACCGAACTTCTCTATTCCACAATGAGCCCCGTATGCGTCTGCGGGACAACCAGTACGTGTGAGCCAGCCTTACGTCGACTGTTTATGCTCGCTGCCTTGCCACCGCCGAGCAGCGGTGAACGGCTCATTCCGGTTGGGTTTGAGTGGCAAGTGATTGGAGGCGGCGACTACGGCAGTCGCCGCCAGCTCGTTCTACCTGCACACGGTGAGCTAACCGGCATGACGGGCATGTAGCCCTGCAAGAGTGATTCGGCCGCGACTCGCCCGCAGATGCCCATGATGAGGCTGGTGAGTGTCGGGGGTGGACCGAAAAGGGAACGAAAAAGGCCGCCACGTGGGGGGACGTGACGGCCTGAATCGAAAAATGCCAGCGAGTCTCTGTTAGAGTTCTGGCCAGCACGCTCAGACTAGCCGCTTTTTGCCTCCACTTCAACCCCAACATCCTCGGCCCCATCGTCGGCCGCCGAATACCCCAACCGGGCCGCGAGTTCCACGAACTCCTCGGGCAACCACAAGAACTTGCACGCCCCACATTTCGCCCCAACAGACCGGCCCGTCTCCCGATCCAGGGTGATCTTGAGCGTCGAGGATCGCTTCTCTTCGCCGTCGACCACGCGCAGCACGTACCGCTCGCCACACTCAGGGCAGGCGTTCGGGATCTCGCGCGTCTTGGCCGGGTTGAAGAAGTCCTCGATACGGCGTACCCATTCCGCGGCGAGCTGCACCGCTGAGTATTCGCGCCGTTCGAGGTACACGGCAGGTACCCGGTCGAGGTTCGTCGCCTTCACCTCGAGGACGTACGCGGTCAGGTCGTCGGTCTGCCCGGCCCACAGCCTCACGTAATGCTCAGCCGTGCCGTATGGGGTCGGCGTGTTCGTTCTGGCAGCGAGTACGGCGGTTGCCTGGTCCGTGATTTCTTCGAGCAGGTCGACGGCCGCAGCATCCATCGGCAACTTCGGGCCGCCACCGATCGCACCGCCACCCTCGCCACCGGAGAAGATCGCCGCGCGCAACTGCTCCAGCAGACCGGGGACGGTCGCAACCGCTGTGCCGGCGTCCCGTTCGAGGATCACCGGGTGGTCCTGAGTCAGTTCGCTGATCAGGACGTTGAAGGTTTTCGGTTCGGTCATTTCTTCCCCTTGCGTTTCCGTGCAATCAGATTCGACCCGACCTGAATACCGACAGCAATCGCCATCCAGCAGAGCGGCATCAACGGCGGGATGGGCGCGATCATCTGCAACCCGATCACCATGTACATTCCGCCGAGCATCGAAACCCACAGCTGCACGTCGAGGACGTCGACCAGGGGTTTCCTTGAGGTCTGCACGGTCACAGATGCTACGTCCTCGGGCTGGTCCTTGTGGCGACTCATGCGCGCCGCCGTTCGTTGCGCTCTTTGACCAGCGATTCCCGATCACTGGCACGCTTGAATCCGATCTCGTAGAACGCACGGCGAATCCCGACATATCCGTCGTTGTCGCGATTCCCGAATTTGGCATCGAGACTCCCGTCCGTGGCGGCCCACATCACCAGCACGACCCAGACAATTAGCCCGAGCATGGCCAAGCTGCCGACGATGACAGCGATCACGGCGCTCATGCTGCGACCTCCTCAGTGGCCCATTCCCATTGCGGCCATTCGTCCATCCATGAAGTTGTGATGTGCCCGGTTCGATCGATCGCGGGAACGTAGTCGTCGCGCATGTCGTCGGAGTCGTCGCCCTCATAGACCGCGTTTCCGTTGTCAAACCACCCCTGAAGAGAGCACTCACGGCCACTGACACGAGCGTGGCCTTCTCCATCGTGAGTTCTTGCATCGTTCCAGTTGAACCATTCGCAGTCGCAGTTGGGGTAGCTGCGGCACTCAGCGTCGGCCGGTGCAGTACAGGCAAATGTCACCGTGTCGACCACGCGGCGTTCGTCTTCCGTTTCCTCATCGTCCAGCTTCGTGATCACCGTTACGGTGTGAAATTTGCTATTCATTCTCAGTCGCCTTTCACGTTCAGGATCTGTCGGAGAGTGTGCTTGATTTCCACAAGGTCTTGGGCGTCTTCCATCACGACGTCGATGTCCTTGTAGGCACCGGGGATCTCGTCGAGGAACGCATCAGTGTGCCGCCACTCGATGCCCTCCATGGCCGCATCCAACTGCTCACGGGTGAACGTCTTGCGTGCGGCAGAGCGGGAGTACTCGCGGCCGGCTCCATGGGGTGACGAGTTCAGCGAGAGCGCGTTGCCCTTGCCCTCGACCACGTAGCTGCGGGTGCCCATCGATCCGGGCACCAGTCCTGCCGTGCCCTTGCCTGCGTCGATCGCGCCCTTGCGGGACAGATAGACGTCCTTGCCGTAGTGGCGCTCGCGGGTCGTGTAGTTGTGGTGGCAGTTGACACGCTCCGACTCGACAATTTCGCCGCCGATCCACCGCTCGAACTGGTCCATCAGGCGGTCCATCATCTCCTCACGGTTGAGCAGTGCGAACTCCTGAGCCCATTTCAATTCAGCAATGTAGCGGTCGAACTCCGGCGTGCCCTCCACGAGGTAGGCGAGATCCGGGTCGGGGAGCACGATCCAGTTCTTCGCGCAGTAGGCCTGAGCGACCTTGATGTGCGCCTGGGCGATCTTGTTGCCGACCCCACGAGACCCGGAGTGGAGGAACAGCCATACCCGGTCTTCCTCATCGAGTGAGACTTCGATGAAGTGGTTCCCGGATCCGAGCGAGCCGAGCTGCATGTGCCAGTTTGGTGAACGGTCGGCAGGATTGAACCCGGCACGGTTGGCCAGCACCTCGAGGTCGAAGATGCGCCGCTTCGCTGAATCCGTGACGCTGCCGTTGTACTTCCCGGCCGACAACGGAACCGAGCGTTCCACGTTCTCGCGCAGGTCGCTCAAAGGCAGCGCGCTCGCCTTGATGTCGTCCGCGGTGAACTGGGTGCGCACGGCGATCATGCCGCATCCGATGTCCACGCCGACGGCCGCGGGGATGATGGCGCCGAGCGTTGGGATCACGCTGCCGACGGTCGCGCCCTTGCCGAGGTGAGCGTCCGGCATGAGCGCCAGGTGCGGGAAGATGAACGGCATTGTGGATGCGCGCTCGGCCTGCTCGCGGGTGTTGTCTTCGAGGATGGATGCCCAGTTGTAGAGCTTCTTGTTGATGCGGTTGACGGTCATTCGGTCTCACTTTTCCGCACCGGGATCACCCAGCGCTGCCTAAACGGGAAATACTCTCCTGCACCCAAGTCGCCGGGACTGAATCCCAGCGCGGCGACTTGAGCTTCAAGACCGGCCCTGCCCAGTTCGGCAAGGTCGGCCTCGTGAATGCGGATCTCATACCCGCCACCTACTAGGGCGGTGAGCTTGATCTGCGGGGGTGGCGACTGCGGCGGGCCCTCGATTGCCTTCACGTGAGCACCAGCAGGGACGCAGCGAGCAGGATCACGGCGATGGTCAGCCATGCACCGACCGCCCTACCCACGAGACCAGCCCGCCGCGATGATCACGTCAGCCCTGATGCCAGCACGTGCCATCCGCCGCTGCCGCTGGTTCTCGTCCTTATCGACCCACGCGTCCTTGTCGAAAGCGTGCGGGTCGACCATCTCAGCGAGGTCGTCGCGGGCGCTCACCGTGTCTCCGTCATGATCGTCGTCGTGACCGTGCGGCGCGGGTTCGTGCAGTCGACCTTTTGGCACGGTCCCCATCCAGCAACGCCGCCGAAATCGCACTGCTGGGATACGGTCGTGGTGCCGGTGGGCTTGACGTAGCCCGCCAGAATCAGCTCGTCGGCCGTCTTGTCGATCAGTGGCCCCATGTCCCGGCCGAGAAGATGAGGGGCGGCCTTCGCGGGGAAGTTGCTCGCGTTGACCAGGACGTTGCCGACGACGCCTCGCAGCTCATCCCGTGCGGTGGTCATGACGCGACCACTTCCCATTCGGTTGCCGCGATTCTCATGATGAGTGCTCTGGGAAACTTTGTCGCATTCGGATCAGGCTCGATCCGGTTTTTCCAGAACTCCACGTCGGCCTCGGCTGACTCCTTGGATGCATGCAAGGTGTCGTGGCCCACTGTCGTGATCCGCACCCCCCACTCAACAGTGGTCGGCGACTCAGCGGCTTCGAGGGCGTCACAGAGTCCGGTGAACGCCCGGCTAGCATCCGATTTGGGACAGAGGGCCGCGATGCGGCGACCCTCTGCGATCAGTTCCGCCCGGTTACTCATCGTCGCCGGTCCGAATCTCGCGGCCAGTCTCTTCGAGCGTCGTCTGGATACTCTCGAGTGCTGAACTGGGGTTTTCGTAGGCCTCGTCGGTGATGCGGTCGTTGATCTCGTCAAGCGCCTTGTTGGCGAATTCGACGGCGTCGGCGGCTTCGTGGAGCAGCTCGCCGTTATCCTCCCAGTCACTGTGAGAGCGCAATCTTGCGATCAGTTCCGTGTTGCTCACAGCGACACCCCCAGTACCTTGCAGTAGCCGCGCCCGGGTTTGTCGTCCAGGTTGCACGACCACGTGTGCGCCATGTCCCACTTTTCCTGCCGTACCCGGGCCGCCGCGATCATTGTCCCGGTCACGCCCATCCCGAACAGGCGGCTCTCCACGTCGTCCACGGTCGGGGTCGGGTACTCGAATTCGAGGGCATCCATCACGTCGGTGTCCGCGTGGGCCAGCTCGGCCATTTCGCGGACGGTGTTGCAGCCGGTCGCGCCGATGAACTCGGTTTCGACGCTCAACCAGATTTGCTTCTTGCTCATGCGTCCTGCTCGTCTCTGGCCTCTACGGCCGTTGTGTGGGTGGGGTTAGTAGTCATGCTCGGTGTCGCAGTCCTGGCAGTCGTTCGGGCATTCGTCGGCGAAGTCGCCAGCCGGGTGCTTGCAGTTCTCGCAGGCTCCGCACGGTGCGCTGAGATGGCAGGAGCAGCCGTGATAGTGCTCGGTCGCCTTGGGTTGAATCACCGTCGCCCGCGCTGCGATCCGTGCGGCGTTCTCGGCTCGCCACTCCGCCATGCGTTTTTCGTGCCGGGCGCGGGCCTCCGGGTCGTGCTGCATCTGGTGATCGTGCGCGTCGGACTCCGCCGATCCGTCTTGGACACCCCACGCACTGCGCCACCCGCACGTGCAAGTCGCCACGGTGCCGGGACGCTCGCGCACCATCTCGTCTTTGGTCGTAATGCCGTGTTCAGCCATTGCCGCTTCCTTCGTTTGCGACCGTTGCGGCCGTTGTGTGGGTTGGTGGTGCCGGGATCGGAATAACCCGCTCGCCCGGTCGCTCTCCTGCGCGCATCGGCTCGAAGTTGCGCACGGTGACACCGGTAACGGGGTCATGGCCGTAGTTGACGCTGTAGTGCCGGTGCCACTCGCCTTCGTTGTCGCAGCCCCAGCCGTCATCGTGGTTTGAGCAGTGCTTGAATCGCGGCGACCATCCCCAGGTGCCCTCGGTCACGTCCAAAAACATGCCGTGCAGGTCGTCGTCATCTTCCAGCGCACGCACCGTCTCGATCAGGTCTGCATCCGAGTGTCCGACCCCAGTGAACGCGTACATCGTGCTGCCGTCGTCGAGGCCCATGAGCCAATCAACGCCGTCGACTTTCTCAAGAATCGTCATCAGTGCTCGTCTCCTTCGTGGGGGTTGGGGTGGGAGGTGGTGACTGGGGCTTTGCGAGGTCCCATTCGTGCCACCACGTCCCGCTCTGGGTGGTGTGCGGAATGCCCACGTCTTCGTGTCCAGCTAGGTAACGACATGCCGCGCCGCCGTCGATGTTCGGGTGCGTTACGGGACACTGCCCAGTTACCGCGCTCACGACTCGCCCCCTGATGTTGCGGGCGACTCAGGGGTAGCCGATTCGTGGCAGCACGGGCCCGTCTCGACAAAATGAGTGCGCCGGTACGTCTCGCAGTCCATGTCCACACCGTGCGATGAGCAGCACGGCGCGTGCGGCCCGGTCTGCGGTGCTGCGCGCGCCGCCTCTCGCGCTTCGTCCTCTTCGAGACACCATTTACAGGTGCGCGAACGCGTGAACGGGGCCACGCCGAAGTGGCGCACCTCCTCGTCGCTCTTGAAGTACGTGGTGACTCGAATGCGGTCGCCGGGGCTGATCACGTTGGGGTGAAAAAACTCCCGATCGCACCTCCCGGAAGTACGCGTGCGAACGATCTTGACGCTCGGCATTACTCGCCCACCCCCTCGTCCATCGGGTTCGCGGCGTAGAAGTCGCTCTGAGCCTTGAGGGCCAGGGACTGCGCGGCGGATTCACGGGTTTGCGCTCGGTACTCGTCGGCCCGCTTTTTCAGCCAGCCCTCAATGTGCCGCGACGCCCGGTCAGCTTCGGCAGGGCCAAAGATGCGCTCGAACGTCGACCCCTCAGCGCGGTCGGTTGCGAGCACCGACACGACACCATCCAGCACGCTCGCCGCCACCACCGCGTTGACCGCTTGCAGCGACCGCACGAGATGATCACGTTCCAGCAGCAGCTCCCGCACCCTCACCCGCCGCTGGTCGCTCTCATTGGTCAGGCGGGCGACCTCGGCCACCGCAGTCGCCAACAGGTCAACGGCCTTGACCGCCTGAGCCTCCGCGATCGCCAGTAGATCGATCGAGATTCGCTGCACCGAATCTTTGATGCTCGCGCCGGAATTCATGCGCGTCTCGCCAACCGACAAGGAATCTTTGTGAGTTGCCGCCGCATCCCAGCCCGCCTCGAACCCTTCGACCTTCAGCGCCCGGTACCCGATGTTGGTGCCGCTCGCGCGCATCGGGTCGTCGTACGCCTTGACCGCTTCGTTCAGTGCTTCACTCATCGCCCATCACCTTCTCTGCGGGCACCCAATCGAGCACCTGAATCGTCTTGCACGGGAACCGCTCGCCATCCTCAACGCAGTCGCCGAACTGCTCCTTCTGGTGGATCATGCGCACCGCCCGCAACCGTTCCGGGTCGGTACTGTCGATCGCCGCGTGACCGGCATCCCACCCGAGCGTGAACTCGGTGTTCGGGTTGCAGCGGTTCGGATAACGCACGGCACGACGCTCGGTCAGGTCCTTGTCTCGTTGCTCAGTGCTCATTGGGTTCCTGCTCTCTCTCGTCTGTCGGCCACTCGACCGGATTGGATGTTTCGATGTGCCCCACGACGCCCCACTCCGCAAGGTCTGCCAGCACCTTCTGGGCCGCCGACTCCACGAAATAGAACTTTCGGCGGGGTGCGCGCGGAACAACCATGACCAGCTCGCTGTATTCGCCGATCGGATCACCCGTTTTCTCGGGGAGTTGAGTTCCGTAGTCGCCCTCGTCTGGCATCCACTCCGTGATGTCGAGCGACTCCGGCAGCCATGACGGCCACGCACCCTCACCGCCACCGCAGTAGTGCTCGACCGCCGCCTGCCACACTTCCTCGGGCTGATCCTTGAACGGCTTCCCGTCCGGGGTGGGCCACGAGTCGATTACCAGGCGATGCACCCTCACGAGTTGCCCCGTCCCGCCGCTATTTCGAGTAGGACATCGGCATGGCACGGCTGACCTATCGGGCACCAGCACATGAGGTCTTTCCCGGCGAGTGCGGCCCGAATCTCTGAGATGGTCGGACGGCCGGCGAATGGCACGCCCATCAGCGACGTGCGAGCGGTGTCACCACACGCGGACTCGGGCCGGTTCTTCCAGATCGTCGTGGGCGTCATTAGCCACTCGCGGAACTCATCCACGAGCATCTGGCGGGTCATCGTGGCCTGCCCCGCCTCACCGCCCGGGCCGTGGTGGTCGGCCTTGATCTTCGCGGCGAACGGGTTGCCCCACTTGCCAGGGCGGCCGACGTAGACCGCCCCTGCCGGTTTCTGCCAGCCCTTCGACCGCAGGCGCTGGACCCGCTTCGGGGTCACGACTCGCCCCGCTTCATCTCTGCCCGCTTGGTGAGGAATGCCTGAGCGGGCTCGAAGCCCTCGTCTTTGGTCGCCCAGAAAGCCAGCTGATCGGGAACCTGGTCAGCGATCAGGGCGAGCCATTCACGCTTCACGGCGTCATGCTTGGCGAGTCGGCGGCACTCGCGGGCCTGCTTCGTGGTGCGGATGCGGCTCACTGGGTGGCCTCGATTTCACTGAGTCGCTTCTCGATAAGCGCCTTGAATCCGAGCAGCCCATGAGACGGGAACTGCACGAGGAGATCGGCCAGCGCCTCCCGTTTCGCTGACGTCACTACAGCAGCGAGACCGGCAGCGGTCAGAGTTTCATCTGTCCACCAGTCCGCGGTGTGCTTGACTCGCTCAGCCTTGCGGGCATCGTTGTAGATGGTTTCGTAGTCGGTCGTTTCGTGTTTCGTATTCGTCATTTCGTCTCTCTCGTTCATGGCGCCGGGCATAAAAAACGGCCCCTACCGGTCGATAGGTGCCTGGGTAGTGCGCGCTACAGGGTGAATAGCGGGGGTGGGTTAGACGGCTACAGTCTCTGACTCCGCCTCGATGTCGATCAGGTCAAATAGCGTTCCCCGTGTATTGACACGTGTATTTACGCGCACTAGGGTTGAGGCATGTCGAAAATCACAAACACCCTCAACCGAATAGCCCGCGCACTCGGCGAAGATCCCCTCATGAACCGCGCCTATAACCGAGCTGAAAGCGCCGAGCTCGTGCGCGCCGCCGAATTCCAGATTGACAAGCACTGGGGAACCGACATGCACGACGCCATCAGCATGTGGTTCTCCGATCGCCTCGCGGAATTGGAGCTCGCATGAAGACATCGCACACCCCGCCCCGCTCCGTGCGAGTTCCAGATGACGTTTGGAAAGCTGCGCAAGCGGAAGCGGAGAGACGCGGTGAGACCGTGACAGACGCCATCCTGCGGTTTCTGCGTCGCTACCCGAAATAGTCATGCGGCATCATCTTGAGCAAGGTCGATCAGGTCGAACAACGTCGGCATGTCCTGTTCGGCCGATTCGGCTTCGAGGTACTTCACTCCGTCGTAGTAGCTGACCGGGTTCAGCTCGGCAGCACGGCCGCGACGCCCAAGCTTGAGCGCCCGCAGCGGGACCGTTCCCAGCCCGCCGAACGGGTCGTAGATCAGATCGCCCGGGTTGCTCTTCTCGGTGATGAGCCTGTCCACGATGTCGAACTGCAGCGGGCACGTGTGCATGACGAGGTTTCGCCGCGACTGCTCACCGTTCAGGGTGAGCATGCGGTTGACGTCGTGCCACACATCGGGATGCCAGGACGCCGGGGCGAGTGACATGAACGTCGACGGCAGCCGCTTTCGACCGGCCAGCAGCTCGCCGGTCTTGACGTGGCTCTCGTAGTCATAGACGCTATTGGCCGTCTGCGCCGTGAACAGCCGCGACATGTCCTCAGGCTTGAGCTGCGACAGCTCCTCAGGGGTGAGGTGCCGGTCACCCGACGAGCGCCAGAACGCGTGCGCGTCGATCTGCCAGCGTGCCAGCGAGTACCCATCGACCGGGTTGTTCGGCGGCGTCTCAGCCTCAGGCTCGTCATCCTCCCAGCTCACCGGCTTCGTCGGATCGTAAATGTCCTTCGTCACCCGCACGTCGCCCCAGCCCTTCGACCGGTCCGTCTGCGGCTTGCGGAACAGCAGCACGTATTCCGGCATCCCCATGCCCATACTTGATGCGTCAGCGCGCATCTTCGTGTAGCCGAGGCGGTAGGTCTGGTTGTTCTCGCGCACCACGTCGGTAACGATGGTGTGCATGCCCAGGTAGTCGAACCCGTGCTTGCGGAAGTGGGCCAGCGTCTCCGCGTGGAACGGCTCTACGGTCGGGTTGCCGGTGCCCATGACGTTGCCGAACAGGATGCGGTCCTTCACGTGGATGGCGGCGACTCGGCCCGGCTTGAGCACCCGCAGCAGATTCGGCGTCAGGTAGTCCATCTGTTCCCAGAAATGGAGGTTGTCATCCGTGTGACCGAAGTCGTTGTAGCTGGGCGAGTACTCATACTGGGTGCCGAACGGGATGCTTGACAGGATCATGTCCACCGAATCGGTCTCCATGTGGTCCCGAGTCTCGAGAACGCAATCGTTCAGCGCGAACTGCCAGCCCTCGCCGGCGACCTCAACACGTTCAACACCCATCGAGCGGGTGAGCGCCTGCGAGATCGCGCCAGCGTCCAGGCCGAACTCCCGCAGAATGTCACTCATGCTCGAGGTCAGCTTTTTGTGCTGCTCCCACTTGGCCAGCAGGATCTCGATCACAGACTCTTCGGACTCGGCCAGGATCACATCGATGCGCACCTGCTCCTTCTGTAGGAATCGGTGCAAGCGGTGGACCGACTGAATGAAGTCGTTGAACTTGAAGTCGATCCCGGCGTAAATGGCCCGGTGGCAATGACGCTGGAAGTTCGACCCCGACCCGGAAAGACTCGGCTTCGTCGCGAGTATCCGCGACTCACCGTTCGAGAACTTCACGACCCGCTCTTCACGCTCGTCCAAGTCCAGCGCGCCGAACACTTCGACGGCCTCGGGAACGGCTTTCTTGATCGCGCGGCGCTCATCCTCCAACGTGTGCCAGAGCACGAAATGATCATCCGGCGATTCGTCGACCAGCTCGGCCAGCTTCTCGATCCGCGCCGAGAGACTGTTTCGCTTCTCGGTCGCGGCTCCCGATAGTCCCAGCGCGCCGTTCGCGAACAGAACCGCCTGCCCGTCGCCGTCCATGCGCACCTCGCCGCCCTTGATCTCGACACGGTGGAATCGCACGTCGAGCTCGGGCAGCTCGTAACCGTCATCCGAGTAGCCGAGGTCGCTGGGCTTCTGGATGAAGCACGCCCAGGTGTTCAGCCAAAGCCAGAACTCGCGCTCCTTGTGCGGGTGCAGGGTCAGGTTGCCGGCCGAAGATGAATCGCGTTGGAAGAACCGGGTGAGGATCTGCCCCGAGTCCATGATGCCGAGGTAGGCCGCGTAGTGCGACAGCTCCTTGAACCGGTTTGGGCTCGGGGTCGCCGTAGCCACGAACCGAAACGCGATGTCCTTGAACAGCTGCAGGAACGTCTGAAACGTCTTGCTCCCGTAGTCGCGCAGCACGCTAGCCTCGTCCAGGCTGGTCGCCGTGAACAGGTTCGGGTCGATCTTGCCGTCACGCACGCTCTCGTAGTTGGTGACAAACATGCCCGTCTCAGGCAGTCCGAACGCCGCCGTCTTGATGAACGTCACGTCAACGCCGAGCTTGGCGCCGTCACCGATGAACTCGTGCCGCATCCCGAGGGGCGCGACGATCAGGGCCCGGCCGCCCTTGTGCTTCGTGATCAGCCGCAGCGTCTCGATCTGCATGAACGACTTGCCCAGGCCGAATGCTGCAAAGATCGCACGCCGGCCGCCCTTTACGGCCCACTGAACGATCATTTTCTGATGCGGAAAGAGGATCGGGTTCATCTCGGACTCCGTGATTTCGAACCCGAACGATCGATCAAAATTGACTTTCTCCCTGAGGAAGTCTTCATAGTCGATGGACTTCATGCGATGGCCTCTTCTGCTGTCGCGCCGCGCCTTAGTCGGGCATGTGCCGTAAAATATGGAACGTCGCGCAGCTCACACCACTCGACTAGCGTTCGTGCCTCACCGTTGATTGTGAGCATCCGATTTGACCGCTTATTTCGGGATTGCTGGGTAGCCGTTGCCCATCGGCAGTTGCCCAGCTCGTAGTTCCCATTGGCGTCGATACGGTCGATTGACTCACCCGTTTTGGGCTCGCCCATGTCGGCCAGGAAGGCTTCGAACGAATCTTGCCAAGCCGTGCATACTCGAATGCCGCGCCCGCCATAGTTGGCCCAATCTGGCCTGTTCTGATTCGAGCACCGCTGGCGCATGTTGATCCAGGCGGTGTAGACCTGCGTGTTTTTCATGCCGTGGGTCCGGGCTGTTTCATGCTGACGCTCGCGATGAAAGCATCCGCACGAGACGACTTTGCCGTTCTGGAGTCGCCATCCCGTGACGATCACGGCGCTCCCGCAATCACACTTGCAAAGCCAGCCGCCCACAACGGATTCCACAACGGCCAACCGCCCGTAGCGGTCGGAATCGAGAGGGTTCTTCTGCCGCCCACTGTTGTTTAATCGAGGGGCGGGGATGTCGTTTCGGGTACCATTCACGGTAGCCCTCCAATCAAGTCGAATTGATTCAGGGTTAGGCCCCGGCGAGTGTTGAAGCACTCGGTTTGGGGTCGCTCTAATTCTATCGCCGATCAGGCAGTTAACTGAATCGCTAGTTGATACCTGAACGATCTCGTCGCGGTCGATCTCGAACCCGAACGACTTATCGAAGTTGACTTTCTCTCTCAGGAAATCGTCATAGCTGGTGATGGTCATGCTGTCCCTTTCGTCTCTCTCAATCGCTTTCTTTCCTCCACGCTCAACCCGCCCCAGATTCCGTGAGCGCGGGTCGGCTGACTCTGGTCTGCGAATCCCCGACACTCGGCCGAAACGGTGCAGTTGCCGCAGATGTCGGCGACTTCCAGGCGATTCTCAGCCCGACTGTCGGTCGGGAAGAACAGCTCCGGGTCGGTGCCGAGACAGTTGGCTTTGGAACGCCATTCGGTGGTCATGGGCTAGAAAGGCGTGGACTGGGAGATCCAGTCGGGCTCAGTCGCGGGGCTCGATGCGGGCTGAGTCGCGGGCCACGGGTCATCCGCGGGCGGCGACTGCTGCGTGCTCTGCTGCGTGTTCTGCTGCGATTCCTCACCCTTGCCCGTGTCGACTCGCGCCTTGTTCACGTTCACGTCGATGGACTGGCGTTCGTTACCGTCGCGGTCCTGCCACGGCTTGCCCTGCTTGACAGAAAAGAAGCCGGAGACGTTGACGTGATCGCCCTCGGACAGCCCCGGCGACTGGTCGAACCACGCCGTGTACCGGCTCGTGTATTCCTTGTCACCGCTGGTCGATTTCTCGATGAGCTTCACGCACTTGCCGTCCTGAAAGATGCTGCCGACGGTGCCCTGAATCTTGATGATTGCCATGATCTAGATGCTCTTTTCGTTGTTGGTGATCGTGTTCGCGGCAGCCTGGATTTTTGCGACTGCGGCGTCGTACTCGGGGGTGCCGGGAATCAGGATCGTTCCGAGCTTGGGGGTGTAGTCGGCGGCCATTTAGGTGCTCGTTTCTTGTTCGTTGTGAATCGCTGTGCGCCCGACTGACGCGCTCAAATTGTCAGGGCGGGCACTCGTGTGCTTTTGTGCTGCTACGCGGCTGGCGGGCGTACTGAGGCCAGCCAGCCCGCATCCGTGAGACTCCGAGTCTTCGGCCCGCCCTTCGCATTGCCGATCTGCGGGTGGAAACAGCGGTCGTGATGGCGACATGCGTCGATCGTTGACGACTGGCCCCGCGCGACATCCGCGAACTCCGGGCAGTCGTTGCAGCCGATCTCGTTCAGGCCGTTCTTGGTTTCAAGCACTCTGGCGGTCATGGTTTCCTTTCTCGTTGATTCCGTGGGCAGCCCGACGGGATGCCATGACCGCAGAAGTTGGGCCCGCAGCCACCCACGACCGGCGCAAAGCCACCGCGAACTTCGCAGTTTCCAGATCGTGGACCGCGAGCATCGCCCGATGATCGGCGCCCGAGAACCGCTCACGGCGGACGACATCCAGGGGCGGGAAACGCTCGGCCTCCGCGCTGGCCCGGGTCACGTTGTCCAGGAAGTTCGCCAGGGTGTCGGTCACAACGACCTCCCCACGGTCCCGACATCAGCCGGCACCCCGTCGCCCTCATCGAGTGCCAGCCGGTCAGTCGCCGCCCGCCGCTCGAACTCCCGCAGCGTGAACAGCGCGTCACGGATGTCAGGCGGCAGCAGGTTGCGGCTCGGCCATGACTTCTCGATGAGCCCGCGCGCCTTGGCCGATCTCACGTCGGCCTCGATCGCGTTCAGGTTCGAGCGGTTGTCGACCGTGACCAGCGCGACGACATGCGCCACGGTGAACTGGCGACCAGCATCCGGGCCGGTGTAGTGATTCACGCAAGCCTGTTTGGCCTGCTCGAGGTTCACGTCGACATCCTGCAATGCCCGCAGCCACGCATCCGTGGTCACGTCATTGACGATCACGAACCGATCTAGGCCACTCGCCAGAAGCAGCAGGTGGCCGATCTCCTTTTTCGTCATCATTGTTCGATCTCCATCTGGCCGGGTTGGTCGTCGCGGTAGAGGCTCTGGACGTATGCCAGGTTCTCGTCGCTGCGGGTCGGCTTGCGGTCAGGCTCGGCGCGCGTCGGTAGTTCGTCGGTCCATCGCTCATGACCGATCCAGACCCCGAGCGCCGGGGTGTATTTCTTCTCCGTGGTCGCGAGGTAGGCGTCACCGAATCGCATGATGTGCGCTGCGAGCTCGTCGGGTGGCATCCGCTTCGAGGCAGTCTCGAACTTCTCGAAAGCGGCTTTGCGCTCGGTCTTCTTCGGCCAGTGCGAGTAGGCGTCATCGAAGATTTCCGACAGCCTCAGCTTCACTCTCACCATCGCCGCAGGTGATGACTCCTGCTCAAACCCAGACCCAAACCCAGACCCAGTTAAACCCAACCCATGGGTGAGTGATGCATGAACCTTTCCTGCATCCTTCATGCATGGTGCATGAAGCTCTCTCCGGGTGGAGTCTGGATCGTTGAGACCGGGCAGAATATCCTTGGTCGGATGCGGTGGTTTCTGGTGCTCTTTCCAGTTGACGACGGCCAGATAATCCGTGCCGCCTGCCGAATATCGCGCCACGACATCCTCGGCCGATAGTCGCCACAGCCACCCGTCCACGACCTCCGCCGTGATCTCGGGGTTCAGTGGGAAACAGTCGGCCTTGACGAGTAGCGGATTGTCCTTTCCCTTGCCGTGGTCGTCTACGTAGCCCCAGAGCAGCACCCAGAAGAACCTGATCTCAATCGGCCATGATGCGACCTTCTCGGACGTTCTCAGGTCGTGCTTGAGCATCCGTGTTTTTGCCACTTTCACCTCCTTTCGATTTGTCGAAGTCGCCCCGGACGATGGCCGTCACGAGCGCGTCGAGCACGGCAGCCGCGGGCAGTGAGCCCTGAGCGTCCGCGCGTTTCTTGATGTGGGCGAGTAGGGCGGCGCGGTCAATCGCGGCGCCACCCCCGCCAGCGCGATCAGTTCGGCAGCTTCGGCCCGCAGCGCGTCCTGATAGAGGTCGCCGTCAGCGAGCAGCCATCCCGCAGTTGCCGCCGAGTAGATCGGTATCTGTGCGGGCGTGAGCAGCTTCGTGCGGATCATGAATCCCAGCCGGTACGCCTTCGCCGGCTCCTGATGCACCGACCCCGGCTGCAGGTCATGACACGCCGCGTGAAGCCCGACGATGTTCGCGAGATCCCAGGTACCGCCCTGGCCTCGGAGCAGCCGGTGATGGGCGTGCATGTCTTCGATGTCGAGGCCGTGACCGCACCACGGGCACATAGCGCCCTGCCGACGGTGCAGCTTTGCGCGGGCCGTATTGGTGAACGTCTTCGGGGCGGTCTTCGGGGACTTCGGGAGGATGGTTCGGCGCCTCACGTCACTCTCGCCTGCGTCGCGAATTGCAGCAGCTTCGACGCGAGGTTGACAGCCTCGTGCGGGGTGAGGGTTGCGGGGTCGACTGTGATCGTGGGGGCGGTCATGCGACTTTCCTGCCGTACTTGGTTTTCACGGTTGCAGCGAGCACCCACAGGCCCAAGTACAGGTGGAGCGTCGTGTCGAGCCGCTTCCCAGCCGAATAGTCACGATGCGGGATGATTGCCGCCCCGATCAAGAACGAATGCCAGCCGTTGCGGCCACCGTTCCAGCTGATACGGACGTTGCTGACCACCTCATTCAGCGGCTTCATGAGGCCACCGCGTCTTCGGCCTGCTCCTCCGGGGTGCGCTGCATGGGGTCGGCGGGCGACTCGGATGGTTCAGCCACGGCCGGAGCGGCCATGACCGCGACCGCTTCCTCGGGGAAGAATTCGCGGGCGGGGATGCCGTCCTGAGTGATCGACTGGTACACCCGGCCAAGCTCAGCGATGTGACTCGGTGACCATTTCGCGAGCGGGGCGCGTAGCCGGGTCTCGAGTTTCTTCTGGCTGACATTCAGCCCTACGAACGCGTTGATCACGTCGGCGCGGCGCTCCTCGATCGGCTTGCCGTCGCCGTGCTCCAACGTCTTGCGGAGGATCGCTTCGGCGTCGGCCATGAACCAGCCGGGGAGGACCGTGAACAGGCACTCCCGGACCGCGCGAGCGCCGGTGTTCTGGTTGTTCAGGTAGATGTCGTTCAGATCGGTGAGTGCCTGACGCTTGCCACCTTTGAGCGACTTTGCGTGTGGCTGCAAAAATGAGCGGGTGGATCTGACGTTGGCTTCCACGTCCCACGCCCACACCTGCATTTCGGACATGCCGCTTGCGTCGTCGCGGCCCAGTTCGCGAACTCCGTAGTCGAGGTTGCCCCAGATTCGGGCGAGTTCGCGGGCGATGTGCACCGACATACCAGCGCCACGGTTCGGCACCTCGTAGAAAGCACGATTCGCGACGCTCAGGCGGCTGCACAGCTCTCGCATCTGCTCCGTGGCAGCAGTGGCGGCCCGCGGGAAGTTCCGGGCCACACTGACCGCTGCTGCGACTTCCGCGGCGGCTCGTGTCTGCTCGATGACCGTTCCCTGGGATGCGGGGCGGGACTGGTTGGGTAGGGCGATGTCGCTCATTCTTTGTCTCCAAGTGTCCATTTGAGTTCATCAATTCGGCTCGTCACGCTGATCATTCGGCGTGCATGCAACGCGTCATCCGGCAAGTCGAGGAGCGCCTGCCGGTCGCCCTCCAGTGCCTCGATCGCGTCGCGGATTTCCTTCTCACTTCTCATGCGTATTTCTCCTCGTGCTGGTAGACCGCCCACGTCGGCGGCGAGATGAGTTCAACGCCCGTTGGGTATCCGGGCCATTCGTTATTCGCGGTGCACTCGGCGAATATTTCGCGAGCCTTGCGGGCCTTCGTCATGCCCATCTCGTGCCAGAGCTGGTCGAGTTGGTGCACTGCGACCAGGTGAGGCGCGGCGGTCTCCACGACGACGAACACCATGGGCAGTTCGCGTCCGACCACAAGCTCGAGCGTCGGCAGGTAGTGACCCTGCTGCACGTCGTAGCCGAACGATGCGACCGACTTCTCGAACCCTTCACGGGATGCCGACTTGCCCGTCGTCTTGAGGTCGACCGCGATCGGGTGGTTGTTCGCGAGGTTCGGCAGGAAGTCGAACCGGGCGCGCAACTCCACGCCCGTCTCCGGGTCCGTGGCGAAGATCGACGCTTCGGAATTGCCGTCCTGCTCGAACAGGATCTTTGCCGTGGGATGCGCGAGAACCGCCTCGCTCATCGCGTTCACCTCGGCGAGCTTGTCGGCGCTGAGGACGATGAGCCCGTTCGCGCGCTGCTCGGCGACCCATTCGATCGTTGCGGCCTTCGATGACACCATGCCCGAAGGGGTCAGATGCTCGTCGGGGTAGGCGATTGCCTGACTGCCGACCCCCAGCACTTTCGTGTGCACCGCCGTGCCGAGATCGAAAGCATCCTTGTGCCCTTGCGGATGGGTCTTCGAGTAGTGGAATCTGGCGGGCGAGTCGAGCAGTAGTCGCGCCTGAGTCGATGACAGCGCCGGGTGTGCGTGGTACGGCGTCTCGGGCATGTCGTAGACGATTCGGGGCCCTGAGTCGCCGCCAATTGCGAACCCCCGCTGCAAGTCAATCTCAGCGGGGGTAGTGGGTGCTTCTTGGGTGGGGTTTGGAGTCATCGGTTGTTCCTTTCGATGCATGGGAGGTGATTGCACGCAATGCCGGACACGTAGCAGCGCGCGTAGTGGCCGTGGCTCATTTCAGATCCCGGGCACTCGACCATCTCTGAGCACGAATAGCTGTCGTCGTGGTGCTGGATGAGATGCCCGGTGCACGAGAGTTTCGGCTTGGTGTCCGTCGCTTTCGCCACCGCTTTGTCGTAGTCGATCGCTGAGCGCCAGCAACTGTTCTTCATGTGGAATGTGACGGGCGGGCCGATCGGGCTGACCACGTTCAGGTCGAACGTGATGTGTTTTTGCCGGGATGACACCGGCTGCTGGCAGGCAGGGCAGACGCCGGCGACTTCGTAGCGCTCTGCCCGCTTCATTTCGCCCGCTGCTTGCGACTCCGACCACTGATCAGAGCAGGGGCACAGGTCGCCACACTTCACGCACACCGGGTAATGATCGGTGAGTTCGTAGTAGGTGGCGTGCTTGCCCATATCCATCAGCACGTTGTACTGCGCGTAGTCGAACGTGGGGCCATTGGGCCGCAAGATGACGCGGGCCCGATTGTCTTCGTGCGGAGAGACCTCTGCGACCCTCCACGCCTTGTGCCTCAGGGTGCGGAAGTTGATTGCGATGAGGTCGCCAGGACTCGGCACGCCGATCTTGAACGTGCCGCCCAGAGGAGCCCACCGACCGAGTATGATCACGCGGGCTCCAGTTCTCTGTGCATGGCATAGATCGACTTGCCGTCATCGAAACGGATGACGTACTCGCCGTGGTTGCCGATGGTGATGGTTGCCTGTTGCCCGTCGTATTCAGCGCCGGGCCGGTTGGGCATGTGGTTGGTGAACTTGACGCGGGTGCCGACGTTCACGCGGCCTCGATCCGGTCGCTGTCCACGCGGGTGATTACGACCTCAGTACGTGCGCGGTCTTTCGTCGTGAACCACTTGTGCCCGTGCAGGTCGAACACCTGCGAGTCATCCACGAACGCTCTTTTGTTGAGCGCGTCCTGGATGAGCTTGGCGAGGTTGTCCACGTCCACGAGTCGGTGTGAGTCGCGGTAGAAGCTTGCTTTCAGGTCGAGCTTGATTACCTTCGCGACCGGCTCCCAGTTGGGATATGCGGCGTCGAAAGCGGCAAGCACGGACTGTTCGGCGATCACGGTCCCTGCGGGCGTGTAGGTGCGACCCTTGCCCTGCCGTGGGCGTTCCTTCGGGCGCGGGTTGCCGGGGATCGTGAAGCGCATGAGCACTTCGCCGGCGTCGACCGCATAAGTCGCCGCCCCCATCCCCTCCATGCTGCCGAGCGTCACGAGGCACTCTCGGTTCTGATGACTGCTTCATTGCTGACGATCATGGCGAGCAGGTCACCCAGCCGGCCGACGTTTTCTGCCATACCGGTTGTCGCGGCGACTTGATCCCGTGCAGCCTCGGCAACTGCGATCGTGGCGAGTGCCTGTGCGATCGCGAGTCTGTCGGCTGTCGTGATGTAGTCGCTCATCCCCTTGACCGTTTCGATCTGGTCGCGGGCTTCGTGAAGCGGGTCAGTCATTCGGTCTCCGTCTCGTCGTTCTTGCGGGGTGCAGGGGGCGCGAGGAACACCAGCGCTGGGATGGTGTCGGATACGCGGAGGGTCACTTGGTGGCCCACTTTGCGGCGAGTTCTTCGAAGCGGATCTTGCGGGTTCCGAGTGCGTCATCGCCAAAGAGCCAAGCGAACTCGGCACTCAGGGTGCTGAAAACCTCGGCGGCGACGTCGGACTCGGGGCGCAGGCGGGTAAAGGGGGCGAGATACAGGGCTTCCGAATCTGCCATGAATTCCCTGTCCTCAGTCCAGTGCTGCGGCATGTTCGGGATCTCCCTATGCAGTACCCACGGGCAGCCATCCTTGTCCACGTAAATCCCCGGCACAGTCGGCAGCACCACGGGCGACACCGGGCGGGAGAGCAGGAAGAATGAGGCGAGAGCGAGATTGTCGCTCGGTGGCCTGTCGTCCTCGTTCCAAGCGGCCACGTATTCGAGGGCGTGAGTCGCACAATACGGCTCTGTGTATTCCTTGCGGATCAAGTCGCCCTTACGGATATAGGCGGGCAGGATCGAGGTTCTCGTGGCGGTCACTTGGACACCGCCAGAATGCCCTCTTCGAACACGATGCCGAAGTCGTTGGAATTGTCGCGGCCCCGGTCGGCGATGATCGTCCAACCCTTTTCGGCGGCGTACTCCTGAACCTTCGCCAGGGTCTCGTCATCGAATGCATCGCCGTTCTTCAGGAAGATCAGCTTCAGCTTCGGGTTGCCAGCCGTCGCGATTCGGAGCGCCACCCACAGCTGCTCACTTTCCGAGAGCGACAGGAACGAGAGGCCGTTGACCGTGATCCCGTTCTCATCGACGCTCAGGCCTTCGACGGGGAACTTCGCCGCGGCAAGTCCGTCTGTCTTGCGCTTGTCGATCGCGTTGAGCTTCGAGGTGAGCCCGTCAGCCTGTGCCGTGCTGGTGTCGAGTTCGTCGGCGAGTGCGGCGCGGGCGATCTGTTCGCGCACCTTCTCGTTCGTCTCATCGATACTGGCGAGTTGCGCGGTGACGGCATCCGTCGACTGGATCTGGCCCTGCGCGCTGGCCTCACTGGCTGCTTTCTCGGCGGCGAGTGCGGCCGTGTGGTCGGCGCGTGCCTTGTCGAGCGCGGCGGATGCTGCGCGGCCTGCGTGCGTGGCGGCTTCGAGGGCGTTGACGGCGACCTCGTGCGCGCCGAGCAGTTGCTCCACGTGCTCGTTGTTCGTGCGGATCGCGTCCATCTCGGCGTACAGCGTCACGGCCGAAAGCTGCTCGGTCGGCACGTTCGCGTCGAGGGCAGCGAATCCCTTGAGCTGCGCGGCGAGTCGCTTGACCTCATTATTCTTGTCGGTGCGGCCGTCGAAGATGCCCTTGCGTTCGGCGGCGAGCTTGTCGATGTCGAACGGCAGTTTAACCTGTCGCAGCAGCTCCTCCCGCTGCTTCTTTTCATCGAAGTTCACGAACTCGCTCGGGTCGAGCAGGATGCCGCCCGTGAGTTCGGCGACCAGGGCGACCGCTGAAGGGTACTTGGCGCCGTCGAGGGCGTAGGCGCTGAAGGTCGAGGTGATCGTGCCGTCTGCCTTGCGCTTCCACACCCGCAGGAGTCTCACGCCCAACTCGGTGTCGATGAACTCGGCGCGGGATTCGGTCTCGCCCTCGTGGATCGGGTCGGGGATGAGCTTGGACGCGTACTTCAGGAGCGACTGCATCGCTTCCCGAAAGCTCGATTTGCCCGCCTTGTTCTTCCCGGCGAGCACCACGAGTTCATTGCCGCTCGGGGTGATGGTGGCCTCCCCGATAAGTCGCTTGAAGTTGGTGGCCTTGAATGTTTGTGTCATGTGCTGCTCTTCTCTGTCTTAGGAAAGGTTGAGGTTGGGCTGAATGATGGCTTCGGCGTAGACCTTGCCTGCCGATGAGAATGCGAAGTAGACGGGGCCGGGCTTGTTCGGATTCTCGGAGACCGTGAATCGAATGAGCGGGGCGTCTCCGAGATGGGAGAGCACCTTGGCCTTGGCGAGGTATTCGAGCCTGAATGAGGCTTCGGCGGAGATGGGCTCGGATTCTCTAGCCTTCTCAATCAGCCGGATAACGGGCGGGAAGTTGCCCTTCGTCGTGCGCCCACTCCATGAAACCGATTCAGCTTCGGGAAGGTCGGACGCGCGCACCGTGATGTTCAGCGCATCGAGGTTCGTGGTGATCGTGACGCGCTGCCTGTGCGCCTGAAATGATCCGAACGTGCCGACGTTTTTGTCCAGCCATTCGAGGGAGGACCGGGAAATAATGAACTCGTGATCTTCGGATTTCCCCTCGATGTCGATTAGCGCCGTGTGCACGCGGTAACGGTCGGTCGATGTCGTGCGGAGGGCACCATTCGATACGGTCAGGAGCGCCCCGCAAATTACCGGGGTGACATCATCTTTGGATGCCGCCGACAAGGCGATTTGCGCCAGTCGCTTCGCATCCACTCGGGTCATGGTGAATGAATTCGTCATGCGTTTCTCTTCTCTGTAGGTGCGGTGCGTTCGGTCATGCGGATGACGCTTACTTTTTCGGCCCGCCATGTGTCTCTGAGCCAGTCGTCAGGACGGTTCAAGTGGCCCGCTCTGCCGTCGTCGTCGGGATGGGAGGCGATCACCACATAGGCGGGATCGGAGCGGATGAGCCACCCGGTGCGTTCCCATTCCTCACGGCTGGGATACAGCCCCCAGACCATGACGAGATCGCCGGGAGTTGCGACTGGGAGGGGTTGAGGGCGATTTAGCACGGCGGCTCGGATGGCTGGCACACGTGAGTTGCCGCCTCAGCATCGACCGCGGCCCGGTGCTGTGCGGCCCTCAGTTCGCCGTGAGCGCCGCAGGAATAGCAGGACCAGCCGACTGCAGGGGTCGCGTACACGAGGGCGCTCATTCGGCGGGTCCGGCGCAGTTGAATCGATGAAAGGCTTCGTCTGTTGCCCGATTTGGGCAGACAAGGGATTTCGATTTAGCGATGTAGGCAGATATGAATCCGCCACATAGATCGCATGTCAGCTCCCAGTAAATTGCGCGTCCGACTTTCCCCGTGGATTCGTTTACCCATGGCTTCGTGGACAAGATGCTGCCCATTAGGCGGCCCCGTTGATTGCGCGGGCGAGTGCCATCATTGCTGCCGACGTAGACCCAATGAAGTCGTCTGCCTGTAGCGAGCCACCAAGTGTCGCATCGCCCTCCACAGCCTCGGCTAGCAGGTCTTTGAGGATCGCCAGTTGCGCGTCGATGGTGCGGTGCAGGGTGACGATGCCTTCTGCTATGTCCGTATCATCAATCCCCACGATGACGCCGAATGAGAACCCGTTGCCGTCCGCGTCAGTGTCATCATCCGTTCGAAAGCACACGTCTTCGGGATCAGAGCACTGCACAACAAGACCGGAGTCACGCCTGATTGCCGTCAGTTTCTCAATCGCCGCCTGGATCTCCTCAACGGCACTCATGCGGCGCACCCTGCGTTCAGAAGCGGCTCCCAGACCTTGCGCATGTGCTCGGCTTTCTTGGTCAGCCACTCGCGCACGGCAGGCTCGTCGGTCTCGGTCACCGTGATTATGTGACTGAACGGTTTGGCCTTCCGCTGAAGCATGTAGAAGAGTTCGAGATGGTCGGCGGGCATCTCAAACGCCGGGTCTTCAGTACGCTCAAAGGCGTAGTGGTCCGGGTCTGAACGTTTCCAGTCCCAGCGGAACAGCAGGTTGTAGTCTTCGTCGCTGTCGCCCCACGATTCCGCGAAGTCTGCCCATGTTTCCCAGTCGCGGTGCACCTCTTCCCAGTCGGTGCCCTTGGTGTAGTAGCAGCCCTGTGAGCAGTAATAGGGGTGATCGAACTCCCAAAGGTGCTTGGCGTCAACGGCACTCATGCGGCACCCAGCATCGCGGCGACGTCGGACCCGGGCTTGGCGAATAGTGCGGTCCACGGCGCGACCTTGGCGTATTCCTCAGGAGTCGCAGGATTCAAGAGATAGCTGATAGCCAAGGCGTCAGTAGAGGACTTGCGACCCTTGCGCTGATCTGCGCGCCGCTCATCGAGCGTCTTCGGCTTCGGGCCTGCGATGACCGCTATGACCGGTCGGGCCGGGTGTGCCTGGCGGTACCGGCAGCGTGCGCACTCGGTCGAAGAGGTCAGCGCGACGGTCCCGGGGTGATCCTTGAGCAGCTGCTTGCCGCCTCGTGCACGACGGCCACACCCAGCACAATGCGTGGGGCGCGGGTGACGGATTACGGCGGTCATGAGCGCACCATCCCGACCATGAAGAGGACGGCGAGGCCGACAGTGACGGCGAACAGGAAAGAGACGGTCAGCAGGTTGAACAGGGAACGGTGACGGCGAGCGGCGACCCGATCCGAGGGCAACTCGGGCGCCGGCTGAATCGCGATGATCGGCTGGTGGGGCTGAACCGGTCGGCGAGTGATCGGCGGGTAAGTGGCCCGGTGATGCTGCGCGTACTCGGCGGAACCGTAAGCCTCGAGACGGTCGAGGCCGTGCAGTTCGCCGCGGTCCTGGTCAAGCTGCCACGGGGCGGGCGGGGTTGCGTCGTACATGGTGCTCATGCGCTGGCCTATGCAATCGTGCCGGCCGGTAGTCTGATTGGGCATTGGATCTCGTTTCTGTGTTGTGCCCCATCCGTTCGTGCGGGTGGGCTTTTTCGTTAGAGGATTCGGCCTTGTGTCGTGTGGGTGATCCAGGTGATCGTCACCGTGCGAGCCACTGAGCCCTTGAACTCGGTGGTCTGCATCGTCACGTCGGCACCAATCGCCGCGATTGCCTTCACGGCGTCGGTCATCGCCTTGTCATCGCTGGTGGGAAAGCTCGTCGGCATCAGATCGCCGTCAGGCTGAACACGATCTCGGCGGCTCCGTGATCGCGCACCAGCGGCTGGGCGAATGCGGCGGCATCGGCGAAGTTGTCGAACGCGGCGACCGTGCTGCCAGCGACTCGGACGCGGTAGGGCAGGATGCTCGCATGCCCAAAGTCATCGCTAGGCATCAGCGCACCGTCGCAACGAGTTCGGCTTCAGTCGCGGCGTCTTCTGCTCGCGCCTTGACCTCCCGGACAATCGATTCCGCAGTTCGCTGCCGCTCGCGTTCTGCTTTGCGAAGCAGCTTCGACTCACGAACCCGCTTCGTCGTCGTCACCTGGTAGCTGTTGCCCTTGCCGTCGCGGCGCAGTTTGATGTGCTCGCTGGTTGCTGCGGGGATGCCCAGCGCGGCGACCAGTGCCACGTTGGCCGCGTGCTGTGCCTGATTCGCCGCCGTGTTGCGGGTCTTGCGGGGGCTGATCTTCTTGTCTGACATGCGATGTCCTTTCGTGACATTCTTTGGTGGGTTTGTCCCGCCGAATCGGGGATGAGGGTGAGGTCCGGAGTACCCTCGTGGCGGCTCTCCATCCGGTGTCGAGGTCCTGCCCCGTCCTGCTGCCGTGATCCCTGACCCCACCGATCCCGCGGTTAAGTGCGACGCCGGGATTGCTGTGTATCTGTCCACCCGGACACTCCTATAACGGACGCGCCGCTGACTGGGTTATGCGGGCCAGTCCCCGGGTGGGGCTAGGTGGTCGTGGCGAGCACGATCAGCGTGATGACCGCTGCCTGCACGATGACTCCGCCGACCGCAACACCGGGAGTGGTGACATCCTTCGGCTTGCCCACGTTCGCGACGGCCACGAGGCCCACGTATGCAAGCCACGCGACCGCGATCCAGGCGAAGACGTTCATGCCAGTTCGATCTGGTCGTTGAGGTAGCCCGCGAGCAGCTGACTCGTCAAGGTCGCCGCGACGTTTTCGGGGATGCCGCCCGTGATCAGGTCGGCGTGGAATGCGATGAGCTTGTCCGTAAGTGACGCTTCGGGCGGGTCAATCGTGTCGGCCGCTTCACGCAGCTTCTCGGCGGCGATTCGGATGTTCTCGTTGTAGACGTGCTCTTCGATCATGTGTTTCTCCTTCTGTTGGTGAGTGGACGGGGCAGGATTCGAACCTGCACTTCGGTGCCTTATCAGCTCGCCTCTACCGTTGGGCTACCCGTCCATGTGCCCGTCGTGAGACAGGCCGCGCACCCCGGACCGAACCGGGAGTGTGCGCGTTGCCGTACTCGCTGCCCTTGAGAGGGTCGGTGAGCGAGTGCGGTGGCGTTCAGCGTTCAACCGGTCCTACAGCGACTTAGCTTTCAATCCGGCTCACTATGTGGCGCAGGCCCTGGCTTGGGCGTGCTCGTGTTCTCAAACCCGTCGGTCGCACGCTTAGCGAAATCCGCGCGTGCGATGCTCTAGCTGGTGGCGTTCGGGCACGCCAGTGGTTAGGCCATCCGGGGACGGCCAAGAAATGGGGGTGTTACGGGCTGGCTAGATGGGCCAGATGCCCGCTTGTCTCGCATCGACGTCATCGCGGATTGAGCGACCGTGATTCTCTGGCACTCGCAGCGAGGCCAGCTCAGCCTCAAGCTCGGCGATGCGCTTCTCGGTCTTCTCGGCGGCGGTCAAGAATCGGACCGGCTCAGATTGGATGACTTCGAACTCGTCGAAGGCGAAGTGGTTACGGAAAGCAACAGCCTTCGCGGACGAGCGCGACAGGTAGCCGGACTGGCGACCGATCACAAAACCCGGCGCAAGCACATCTTCAACGCCGTCGTGCTCGATGAGGAGGGGCCGCGCTGTGACGGCACGGAACAGAAAGACGGGCTTAGACACGGGCAAGCT
The DNA here is from genome assembly GCF_003602235.1 of Cryobacterium melibiosiphilum. Classification (GTDB taxonomy): domain Bacteria; phylum Actinomycetota; class Actinomycetes; order Actinomycetales; family Microbacteriaceae; genus Cryobacterium; species Cryobacterium melibiosiphilum. Next base: position 46,414 of record NZ_QZVS01000085.1, on the reverse strand, counting down.
CCTTAGAAACGGTCTGAGGAACGAGCCCCAATTTGGTGAGGTACTGGACAAGCTCAACCTCAGGGTCGCCAGGGCGAACGCGGGTCTGCTCGTACCGGTAACCAGTCTTCTGATTGACTCCGCTATCGAGGTAGAAGAATCGTTTGCCCTGATATCCGGGGTGTCCGTGCTGGGAGCCGTCACGCCAAGTGCCGTTCTCACGACGCGTACCCTTACCGAGCTGGTTGATCAACAGGCTGCGGGTGTAGAGAAGGTCGAAGAATGCTTTCTCGTTCACGTCGGGAAAGTAGTGCTTGTGGAACTCGCGCGGCACAAGTCCGTCATTGCGCTCGATCGCTTCCTTGAACGTTTCCGCGACCTCGGCGCGAGCGGTAGCTGCGATCGCCCGCTGCTCCGACTCCATCGCCAGCTCAAGAATCTGCATCCGAGTGAGTTCAGCCGGCGCCACAACCGTCTGCCGCGCCATGTCAAAGAATGCCCGAACGAGAGCCTTCTTGAATCCGCGAACCAACTCGGTGTTTCTCTGGAACGTCATCAGCAAGGTCGCCTGCTGCTCGTTCAGGAGAGCGATGCGCGTGACGCCACCGCCGTGCTGGCCCGCTGATCTTGCTCGCGTTTCAAACGCGACCAAGCCGAAGTCCTCGAAGTCGGCCCGGTTGGCGTCGATAAGATCGAGCACGTTCTTGTGCTGGACGCCGGACCCATCCGCGATTGTCTCGGATGAGATGACGAGCGTGTCGCCGCTGGTGAAGATGTCGAGGGCGGTCATGAGCGCACCGGCTTATCGACCGGCAGCGACTTAACCCAGTCGACAAGCTCGGCATGCGAGATGATCGGGGTCGAGTTCGGGTAGCGGCGAGTGATGTCGCCGGCTGCAAGGATTCGCTTGAACGACGGCGCGCTCATTCCAACGGCCGAAGCTGCGTCGAGGATGCTGTAGGCCACCGGGGCCGGGGAACTGTTGGACGGGCCAAAGGGAATGTGGCTCACGATGCGACCGCTTCGGTTCGTGCCACGAAGTCGGCGAGTGAGATCCCGAGGAACCGCGTAGTGGAGTCCAGCTCGTCCATTGTGAACGGCTGGATCCCATCTAGGCGTCTGCGTAGGGTGTAGGTGGACATGGTGACAGCCAGCGAAAGGGCCGCGCGTGTCTTCTTCTGGATGGCGAGCTCCGACCGAACCTCGGCCGCTATCCTCGCTCTTCTGAGGCTTGGGTCGTGCTGTATTTGCTCCATGTGGAACACACTACACACTTTTGGAGCAGAGCGCACAACTTGTGCAGTATTCGCTCTATCTGTGCGACAATCCGGTTATGGCTGGTGGATCTAAGAGCGCGCCTGGGCCGCTCACACAAGAGATAGCGACGATCATTCGAGAGAGGATGGCGCGCATGAAGATTAACGACCTCGCGCTTTCGCGGGCGATCGGCGAAGGGCGGATATCACGACCTCAGGTGCAGAAGATCAAAGCCGGCACAAAGCAGATTGACATGGAAGACCTAGAGCGCATCTGCTGGGCCCTCGGGCTCGACTTCCTCGCAACCCTAGCCCAGGCCGACGCGGCGACTGCGAGCCGTCACGTCGAGCCTGAGTGGGACGTGAAGCCGCTCTAATCCCAGCTAGGGAAGCCGCGCAGCCATGTGGTGATGTCATCTTTGAGCATCACCGCTTGACCTTCAACTCTGTGGGCCTTCAATTGCTTTGCGCGCACAGCGACTTCGATCATCCGGACAGTGACGCCGGCGGCATCTGCGGCTTGAGTGATGGTATAACCAATCTTCGACACGGAATTTCCCCTTTGAATGAAACCAGTCGAGCGGATTACTCGAACATACGTTCACCCTACGTCGAGGGTCGGACATAGCTAAGCGTCCAGAGAAAGAAAAGCTGACATAGAGGTCATGCCTGCGCTGAGCTGCTGCATATCCACGTCGGTGTAGTGCTGTGTCATGGCGGGCGAGCTGTGCCCGAGGATCGCCATGCGGGCAGCCTGATTCACCCCGGCGCGGTTGAGCAGCGAGGCGGTCACGTGGCGGGCGTCGTGCAGGCGCACGTCGGCAACTCCCACGCGCTTGAGCAGAGCATCCCATGCCTTTGAGTCGGGGCCAGGATCAAGCGGTGCGCCGTCGAGAGGCAGCTCGCGGCTGTGGCGGTCGCGCTTGGGTTCGGCGGTCCAGACTAGCCCGTGGGGGTTCGGCTCGCCAGAGGATGCCACGAGGCGTTGCATGATGATGGTTCGCAGCGGCTCCACAAGCGGCAGCATTCGTTTGCCGGCGTCACTTTTGGGCCGCGCAAGCCAGAGCCCACCTGTCACGTGGCGGTGCTCCCAGTCTGCGGGCGCTTTTAGGGTGCGAGCAGGGCAGTCAGTGCCTCGTTTCCTGCCGCAGTCGCCGTCGCACCCGTGCAGCCACGAGAGCCGCTGAAGCTGCCAGGAGAGGTCGAGCGCGTTGGGCAGCACACGGTCGATCTCAAGGCCGATAACTTCGCCCTGTCGCGCTCCTGTGAACAGTGCGGCCCACCAACGGGCGCCGAGCCGGTCGTACTGTGTGGCCCGCAGAACGGCGATCGCATCCTCGACACTCATCACGCTCAGCGACGAAGCCGTGACACGAGGTTTTTTCGCGAGGTCGGTAGCAACTTCAGTGACCTTTCCGGCGCGCGCGGCATCCTTCAGCACGGACGAGAGAACATTGTGCGCGTAGAGCGCCGTCGATGAGACGCGGCCCTTCGCGATGATGTCGCGGTGCAGTTTCCGTACGTCGTTGTGCGTCAACTGGTCGAGCCGTTTCTTGCCGATGCTCGGGATGATGTGGGCCTTGATGCTCGACCGATACCCGGCCGCAGTCTTTGGGCGTACATCCATCCATTCTTCCTGCCATTCCGCGAGCCATTCGGCGACGGTCATGGTCGAAGTGCTGATCGTGCCGTGTTTCAGTTTTTCGCGCTTGAGTTTGGTGAGCTGCTCTTTCGCGAGCCCCTCGGTCTTGCGCTTGCGGGTGACGCGGTTGCGGGGTGCGCCGTCGGGGGAGGGGAGCTCGATCGCCGCTACCCAGTACTTGAGCGGCAGCTTCGGGTCCTTGGGGACTCGATATGTTGTCCCCTCCCCTTTTGCGTGACGGTTTGGTCCTTGCGGCGGTGCCATCGTTCCCCGTTCGTGCCGGTCATCCGGCGTGCGGTCTTCTTCTTGAATGAGCAGTCCATTCAGCAGTGGTCAGTTTCCCGAGAGAGATGTTGCGGCGGCATGTAGCCGCGCGCCCCGTTGCCTCAAGTCTTCTGGTGACCGAACCGCGACGGACTGTGCGAGTAGCGGTAAAGTTCATGGTGTTCCTTCCCTGTAGTGGAATTCGGGGTGGGGCTGAGGCTGTCAGGGTTGCATCCCTGGCGGCCTCGTTTTTTTGGTACGTCTGAAACCTAGCACTTTGGTAGCCATTGGGTAGCCATTGTTAGATATTGCATGCAATATCAGTGGGTATCTGTGTGGGGCTTGGCCGCGTAATTCCGGGCAACTAGGGGGTTCGTAAATACGGAACTCACCACTCGTAATGAGAAGGTCGTCAGTTCGATTCTGACAGGCGGCTCCACGCAATCATCGGAATCACCGGGATCGGGGCCTCTGGCCCCGGTCCTTTTTTCATGCCTGCACCCTGCTGGGCACCCCATCGGCCGGGCGCCCAACATTCCGGCCTGAGGTCAGGGCCGCAGGGTCGCCGAACGACCGAGCACCGCGTCCACGAGCTGTTCGGGCAGCCCGGCGGGGGTTGGCAGGCGGCTGAGGGCACGCATCACGACCGCTCCCACCAGTGCGTCGCCGACCTGCTCGACGGGCGTGTCGCCCTCCAGCTCGGCGCGGCTAACCGCCTCGTGCAGTCGGGCGTTCAGCGTCGATCCGGTGCCGAGGCTGTCGTAGAGCCGCAGCCCAACGTCCGCGTTCTCGGCGGCCGCGGCGATGAGCGAGCGCATCAGCATCTCACCCGACGGATGTTCGAGCACTCCGAAGATGTTGCGCAGCCAGGTGGCGAGGTCCTCGCGCAGTTCGCCCGTGTTCGGCAGCGCGAATTGTTCGGGAAAAAGCAGGCCGTCGAGCAGGCAGTCCGCGACCACGGCGCCCTTCGAGGGCCACCACCGATAGATGGTCTGCTTGCCGACGCCGGCCTCGCCGGCGATCCCCTCCATCGTGAGGTGGTCGTAGCCGCGGGCCGCAAAGAGTCGGGCCGTGGCCTGGAGGATGGCGACCCGGGCTGCTTCGCTGCGCACGGGACCCTGACGATGTGCAGACATAATGTCATCCTAGGTCACGGACTAGACGAGACGTAGCGTATTCTCTAGGAGACGGATCGAAGGGATCACCCAGATGGCTGAGCTGCTGTACAAACTAGGCATGTTCGCGGCGCGGCGCGCGTGGACGGTCATCGCGGCCTGGATCGCCGTGCTGGCGTTGACGGTCGGCGGGTTCCTGGTCGGCTTCGGCGGACTCAGCTCGAGTTTCGACATCCCCGGCACCGCCTCCGGCGCCGTCACCGAACAGCTCGCCGACAAGCTCCCCGACACCAGCGGCGCCTCCGGAACCGTCGTCTTCACGACGACCGACGGCTCAGAGTTCTCCGCGACCCAGCGCGCCGGCATCAGCGCGCTCGCCGCGGGCGGCAGCACCCTTCCGGACATCGCCACCATCACCGACCCGTTCACGAGCGAGCAGCAGCGTGCCGACCAGACCGCCCAGCTCGCTGACGGCGAGGCCCAGATCGCGGCCGGCCGCGCCCAGATCGACGCGGGACAGGCCCAGCTCGACGCTGGCCGCACCGCGCTCGAGGCATCCCAGGCGCAGCTCGACCAGGGCCGCGCCCAGGCCGTTGAGGCCGGTTTCCCCACCGACCAGCTCGACGCCCAGCAGGCTCAGCTCGACGCCGGCCTCGCCGAAATCGACGCGCAGCAGACCGTCCTGACCGATTCCCTCACCGACCTCGAGGCCCAGGCGACCACCGCATCATTCGGCGCCGAACTGCTCGACCTGGCGTCCGGCATCGGCCAGGTGTCAGCGGATGGCTCCACCGCGCTCGTGAGCCTGGCCTTCTCCGAGCCGCGCCTCGAGCTCGCGCAGGAGAGCAAGAACGCGGTGCTCGAATACTTCCAGTCCGAACCGATCGACGGAGTGAGTGTCTCATTCTCCACCGACATCGCGCAGGGCGTGCCTGAACTCCTCGGGATCGGCGAGCTGATCGGCGTGATCATCGCGGCGATCGTGCTGCTGGTCATGCTCGGCTCCGTGATCGCGGCCGCCCTGCCGATCGTCACGGCGCTGTTCGGCGTCGGAGTCGGCGCCATGGCCGTGCTCTCCTTCTCGGGGCTGGTGCAGATGGCATCCGTCACCCCGATTCTCGGCGTCATGCTCGGGCTCGCCGTCGGCATCGACTACTCGCTCTTCATCATCAACCGCCATCGCAAGCAGCTCCTGCAGGGCGCCGACCCGAAGGAATCGATCGGGCTCGCCAACGGAACCGCCGGCAACGCCGTGGTCTTCGCCGGTGCGACCGTGGTCGTGGCGCTGCTGGCCCTCAACGTGACCGGTGTGCCGTTCCTGGCGCTGATGGGAACCGCCGGCGCCGTGAGCGTTTTCGTCGCCGTGCTCATTGCGGTCACCCTCACGCCCGCGATCCTCGGCCTGCTCGGGCGTCGCCTACTCGGCCGCAAGGCTCGCACCCGCATCGGCCTGCCCGCCCTGACGACCAAGCCCGTGAAGGCGATGTCCACGACGCGGTCCGTGGTCACGATCGTGCTCGCCGTCGCAGCACTGCTCACGATCGCCATCCCGTCGCTCTCGCTGCGCCTCGGACTGCCCGACGGTGCCTCCGAACCCGCCGGATCGCTCTCGCAGGAAGCCTTCACGGTGACAGAGCAGCAGTTCGGTGCCGGTGCCAACGGCCCGCTGCTCGTGACCGCCGCCCTGCCGGGCGACCTGTCCGCGAACGAGGAGCTCGAGCTGCAGGCCCTCGTGGCGCGCACTCTGGGCGCCCAGGCGGATGTCGCGGCCGTCGCCCCGATCGCGGTCTCCGAGGACCAGCAGCTCGCCGCCTTCGTGGTGCAGCCGGAGGAGGGTCCGAACAGCGTCTCGACCGAAACCCTCGTGCGTGAGCTACGGGACCTGCCGCCGATCAGCACCGGCGGCATCGGCTCGGACAGCGATATCGAGCTCGGCGTTGCCGGTCAGGCGGCCAGCAACATCGACATCTCGGAGTCCCTCGCCGACGTGCTGCCGCTCTACCTCGTGGTCGTCGTGACCCTCTCGCTGCTGATCATGATCCTGGTGTTCCGCTCGCTGCTGGTGCCGCTGATCGCGACCGGCGGGTTCATCCTGTCGCTGTTCGCGACCTACGGCGCCACCGTCGCGGTGTTCCAGTGGGGCTGGGGCGCCGAGCTGCTCGGCATTCAGGCGGGGCCGATCCTGAGCTTCCTGCCGATCATCCTCGTCGGCATCCTGTTCGGGCTCGCGATGGACTACCAATTGTTCCTGGCCTCGGGGATGAGGGAAGCGTTCGTGCACGGAGCGCCGGCACGGCTCGCGGTGGCGCAGGGCTTCCGGTCCGGGCGCTCGGTCGTGATCGCTGCCTGCCTGATCATGGTGGCCGTGTTCGGGGGGTTCATCTTCTCTGAATCGACGATCATCCGCTCGCTTGGTTTCGGCCTGGCCGTTGGCGTGCTGCTCGATGCTTTCGTGGTGCGGATGCTGCTGATGCCGGCCCTCATGCACCTGCTCGGTGAGGCCGCGTGGTGGCTGCCGCGCTGGCTCGACCGGCTCCTGCCGAACGTCGACGTCGAGGGCGCTGCCCTCGAACGCACCCACCACCTGGTGTGAGGCGTGTGGTCTGAGCAGGGCGAGGTCAACCCCAACTGGGGGTGGACGACACGCGGGAGTCGGCTTGCCCGCAACGGGACTTAAAGGACACAATCAAATATGAAACAAATCGATGAAAAAGGTGCCATCGCTCAGGTCGTCAACACCCTCGCCGAGAAGTTTCCCCGACGCCCGCGCGCCGAGATCGAACAGGTCGTGCACGACGAACACGTGCGCTTCGAGGGTCGTCCGATTCGCGCCTATGTGTCCGTGCTCGTTCAGCGCGCCGCCCGCCTGCGCCTGAACGCCTCCGGCGTGCAGCACCACTAAGCCGGCAGCGCCTCTGAGCCGCAGCACCACTCAGCCGGCAGCGCCCCGTCGAGGAAGTCGGTATCGGGTGCGGCGGAGCCCAAACCGGGGTTAGCTGGGGACATGACGACATCCCATGGTTCCGCGCCGAGCAGCGCCCAGCGGCTGGTGCTGGGTGTCGCGGTGCTGGCCTCGTTCATCGCGTTTCTCGACGGCACGGTCATCAACGTGGCTTTGCCGGCCATCACGCGTGACCTTGGCGGCGGTATCGCTACCCAACAGTGGGTTGTCGACGCCTATCTGATCACCCTCGGCGCAATCATCCTGCTCGCGGGGTCGCTGTCCGACGCGTTCGGCCGCAAGCGGGTGCTGTTCTGGGGCCTCGTCGGGTTTCTCGTGACGAGCGTGCTGTGCGCGGCGGCGCCCACGGCATCCGTCTTGATCGTGGCTCGGGGGCTTCAGGGAGTCGCCGGCGCCCTGCTCGTGCCGAGCTCGCTCGCGCTGATCCTGTCGACGTTCAGCGGTGCCGCACAGGCGAAGGCGATCGGCTCCTGGACCGCGTTCACCAGCACCGCGTTCCTCGCCGGGCCACTGATCGGCGGGTTGCTCGTCGACCTCGCCTCCTGGCGGCTGGTGTTCGCCATCAACGTGCTGCCGATTGCGGTCACGCTTCTGCTGCTCGCCCGGTTGCCAAAGGACCGGGCACCGGATGCCGGCGCTCGCGTCGACGTGGTCGGCGCGGTTCTCGGGGTGCTCGGCCTCGGGCTGCCCGTCTTCGCGCTCATCGAGCAGGCGAACTTCGGCTGGGCCAGTCCGGTGATCCTCGCGCCGGCGATCGTCGGGGTCGCCGCGTTTGTCGGGTTTCTGTTCTGGGAACGCCGGGCGCCGCAGCCGATGATGCCGCTCGGGTTGTTCTCGGTGCGCAACTTCTGGGTCGGCAACGTCGCGACGACCTTCATCTACAGCGCGCTCTCCCTGGGCAGTTTCGTATTGGCCGTGTTTCTGCAGCAGGTCGGAGGCTACTCCGCGACGCTCGCCGGGCTGGCGCTGCTGCCGGTGACGATCTTCAGCATTCTGCTTGCGGGCCTCTTCGGCACCCTCGCCGGGCGCATCGGCCCGCGCCTGTTCATGACGATCGGCCCGATCATCGCCGGCACCGGCTTCATCGTGATGCTGCGGATCGGACCGGACGCGCTCTACTGGTCCGAGGTATTTCCGGGGGTCGTGATCTTCGGCCTCGGTCTCACGATCACGGTTGCCCCACTGACCAGCGCGATTCTCGGCGCCATCGACCCGGGCCGGGCGGGCATCGCCTCCGCGGTCAACAACGCGGTGTCGCGGGTTGCCGGCCTCATTGCGATCGCGTCGGCGAGCGTCATCGTGGGCGCCGAGCTCGACCTCGACGGCCTGCACCGGGCCGTGATCGTCACCGGGGTGCTGCTCATGCTCGGCGGCGTGGTGTCGGGCTTCGGCATCGTGAACCCGCCCCGAGCGCCTGTCGTCAAGGCCGCGAGAGAGACCGGTGTGAGTGGGTAGGCTCACGTCATGACTGAGCCGAACAGCAGCACACAGATTCGCTGGGGAATCCTGGCCACGGGCGGCATCGCCCACGCCTTCACCGACGACCTCGTGAAAAACGGGCACACCGTGCAGGCCGTCGGGTCGCGCACCCCCGGTGCCGCGGCCGCCTTCGCCGACGAGTTCGGCATTCCCACCGCGCACGCCAGTTACGAGGCGCTGGTGGCGGACCCGCAGGTCGACGTCGTCTACGTGGCGACGCCGCATCCGTTTCATGAGGCCAATGCCCGCCTCGCGCTGAACGCCGGCAAACACGTGCTGATCGAGAAGCCCTTCGCGCTGAACGCGCAGCAGGCCCGGGCGATCGTCGATCTCGCAACGGGCAGGAACCTGCTCGTCATGGAGGCGATGTGGACCCGGTTTCTGCCGCACATGGTGCGCATCCGCGAGATCCTCGCCGCCGGAACCATCGGTGAGGTGCACACGCTCATCGCCGACCACTGCCAAAGCCTGCCCGCCGACCCTGGGCACCGGCTCAACGCCCTCGAGCTGGGCGGAGGCGCGCTGCTCGATCTGGGAATCTACCCGCTCTCGTTCGCGTCGTCGTTGTTCGGGGTTCCTGAGTCTATTCTGGCGACGGCGACGTTTAAGCCGACCGGCGCGGATGCCCACGTCGCCACGCTCTTTCGCTACCCGGGCGGGGCGATCGCGTCGACGGTCTCGGTGAGCGACAGCGTCGGGCCGAACACGGCCGTGATCATCGGCAGCCTCGGGCGCATCGAGATCGACGCGGTCTGGTATTCGCCCACCACGTTTCGGGTCTACTCGGCGACGGGCGACCTGCTCGAAACGTTCGTCACGGGGGAGCTGACCGGGCGGGGCATGTACTGTGAGGCGCAGGAAATCGAGCGCCTGATCCGAGCCGGTTCGGTCTCGAGCGTGGTTATGCCGCCCGAGGAATCGGTGACGATTATGCAGGGCCTCGACGCCGTGCGGGCGCAGATCGGGCTGCGGTATCCGGGGGAGTAGGTCTCTCAGGCAGCGGATGCCGCGGGCAGGTAAAATACTTGGGTGCCCGAATTGGAACCCCCGCGCGACCCCAGTTTTCCGCCCCCAGCGGCCTCGACACCGTCCGCCGCGCCGCCCGGCAAGCCTCTGCAGCCCAGGACATCGCCATCGCAGAAGTCCCGTGCAGCACACTTTCGACGCCACCGTCGCGGCTGGGTGATCGCCGCCGCGGCCACCGTGTTCGCGCTGCTGGCGACCGGCGCAGTGGTCGGGGGCGCAGCCGTCGGGGGCGCGGCGACCGCGGGCGCGGCTGATTCCGGGGAGCCGGGGGCGGCATCCGCCGGTGACACCTCGACGCCCACGCCCACAGTCACCCCAGCGCCCGCACGTCCGGTGCCCGCCGCGGCGACGACCGCGAGCCGCCTGCGCACCTGCTCCGTCGCAAACCTCGCCACCGACTCGCGGCTCGCGAACTTTCAAGGCCAGGTGCGCAACGCCGCGACCGGCGAGGTGCTCTTCGACCGCGGCGGGTCCACGCCCGGGGCGACCGCGAGCGTAATGAAGGTGCTGACCAGTGCCGCCGCACTCAGTGTGCTCGGGCCCGACTACCGCGCCACGACGACCGTGATGGTCGGGGCCGAACCCGGCCAGGTCGTGCTCGTCGGCGGCGGAGACCTCACCCTCACCCGGCTGCCGAGCGGTCAGGAACCCTTCTACACCGGGGCCGCGCACCTCGACACCCTCGCGAGCGCGACCGTCGCCGCGTGGAACGCCGACCCGGCGCGCGCCGGAACGCCGATCACCTCCCTCGTGCTCGACTCGACCCTGTTCGACGGCCCGGGCTGGGATGCCGGCTGGGCCCGCAGCGAACTCGCCCTCGGCTACATGCCCGAGATCACCGCCCTGCAGGTCGACGGCGACCGCGAGAACCCGGCCCGCAGCACCTCCCCGCGCAGCGAAGACCCGATCGCGCGCGCCGGGCAGGCGTTCTCCGACGCACTCACCAGCGCGGGCGCCAGCGCCGGCCTCAGCGTGACCCGCGCGGCCGCGCCGGTCGGGGCGGCGCCGCTCGCGAGCGCCGAATCGCAGCCGGTGTCCACACTGGTCCAACAGTCGCTCATCGTCTCCGACAACACGATTGCCGAGATGCTTGCCCGACTCGTCGCCGTGCAGTCCGGCGCCGGCACCACGTTCGCGGCGCTACAGCAGGGCATCGTCGGCGGCCTCGCACCCTACGGGATCGACACCACCGGCCTCGTCATCGCCGACGGATCGGGCCTCAGCCCCGCGAACGCCGTGCCGCCGGCCTACCTGACCGAGCTGTTCCAGCAGATCGACGCCCGCGCGGGAGACCTCGGGGTGATCTTTGACGGGCTGCCGGTGGCCGGCGGCCCGAGCGGATCGCTCTCCTACAGCGACCGGTTCGCCGGCGACAATGGCGTCGCCGACGGGGCGGTCTTCGCCAAGACCGGCTGGATCACCACCGGCTACACCCTCGCCGGCATCGTGCACGCCGCCGACGGCACCGCGTTGACGTTCGCGGTGTACGCGCTCGGCGACGTGAGCGACACTGCGAAGCAGGCGATCGACACGATTACCGCCGGCTTCTACCGTTGCGGCGATAACCTGTCCAACAACTAGCGGTATCGCAGAACCAGCGATGTTCACGACTGCACGTTGTTCACGACCGCGACCGTTCACGACTGAAGGAGTGCCATGACTCGGGCCCTGTTCATCATTGACGTTCAGAACGACTTCACCGAGGGCGGCGTGCTCGGCGTCGACGGCGGTGCGGCGGTTGCCGCGGGCATCACGGCGCTGCTGCGCGCGCATCCGCAGGAGTATCGTTTCGTGTTCGCGAGCCGCGACTGGCACGACATCGGCAACGACAACGGCGGCCACTTCGCCCGCGATACCGCGCCCGATTTTGCGACGACCTGGCCCGTGCACTGTGTCGCCGGCACCGGCGGCGCCGAGTACCACCCGGCCCTGGCGACGGATGCCGTGACCTTCCACATTCGCAAGGGCCAGGGCAAACCCGCGTACTCGATCTTCGAGGGCATCACGGAAGCGGGGCAGACGGTCACCACGCTGCTCAGCGAAAACGGGGTCGCCGAGATCGACATCGTCGGCCTCGCCACCGATTATTGCGTGCGTGCATCGACGCTGGATGCCCTCGAACACGGCCAGCACGTGCGCGTCTTCACCGACCTGGTCGCCGGGGTCGCGGCAGAATCGACCGCGACGGCGCTCGCCGAGATGGCCCATGCCGGGGCCGTCTTCGCCAGCTCCGACGTGCTCGGCCCGTCGACAGCGGATACCGCGGCGGGCGGCCCCGCGGGCGCCGCGACCGACACGTCCGCGAGCGCGCACGACAACTCGACGGGCAGCTCGGCGGCGGGCGGATCGGGGGCGAGCTCGACCGGAACATCATCCCAAATGTCCGCCGACACAGCCGCCGACACAGCCGCCGACACAGCCGCCGACACGGAATGACGGCGGTCGCAGCGGGCATCCCGAACGCCGGCGCCCCGCCGGCGAGTCGTGCTGCGCGTGCGGGGGCGGGTGCCGCTGCGGGTGAGGGTGGTACTGCCGCGGGTGCGGGTGCGGGTGCGGATATTGCCGCAGGCACCGTCGCAGCGCGCGACGCCGCTGCGGCCACCCCCGCCGCGGCCACCCCCGCTGCGGCCACGACTGGGGGCTCCGGGAGCGTTGTGCGGCGGCTGGACGGTGTGCGCATCGCCTACGACTTTGTCGCCGGGGAGCGCCCGATCCTTCTGGTTCACGGTTTCGCGACGACGGCATCCGTCACCTGGCACACGCCCGGCTGGGTGCGTGCGCTGACCGCGGCCGGGCGCGGCGTGATCACCCCCGACCTGCGCGGCCACGGCCGCAGTGACAAACCGCATCGCGGCGAGGACTACGCGCCCCGGCAGCTTGCGGCCGACCTCGTCGCGGTGCTCGACGACCTCGAACTGCAGCAGGCCGACGTGATCGCGTATTCGATGGGATCCCGCGTCGCGGCGGCCCTGGCCCGGCTCGCGCCCGATCGGGTCGGCGCACTCGTGCTCGGTGGTGCCGGCCCGCTGGAACTCTTCGAAACCTGGGATCTCGATGCCGTCAACCGGTTCGCAACCCACGGAGAGCTGAGGCCCGGTGCCGAGGACCCCACGATCGCCGCCGTGCTCGGCGCCGCCATCGCGGCGGGCGCCGACCGGCAGGCTCTCATCGCGTGCGTGCAGGGAGTCGCGGGCGCGACGCTCGACGTGCCCGAGGGCATCCGCCAGCTGTTCGTGGCCGGGGGAGCGGATGCGATCCCGGTCGGAGCCGCCGAGCTCGCCGCCGCGCGCGGCGCCGATTACCTCGAATTGCCCGGCCGCACGCACATCAACGCGCTCACCGCGCGCGAGTTCAAGCATGCCGCGCTGACCTTTCTCGCCTGAAGCCCCTCACCTTCTCGGTGGAAAGCTCTCTCGCTGGCAAAATTGCCCGGGCGGGTGCCTCCGAATGAGGCAGATGCGGCGAAGCAGGGGTAGGGAAGGGAGGAACTCACTATGCTGAGCGACGCGAGTCTTGCCGCCCGGTCACAAACGGTGCGAACAGCCGCGCCACGAATCCCAACCCGGAGGACACCGCCCGCCGTGACCCGTGCCGACGAGACCGACGACGATGCCCGCCTGTTCGCAGGGTTCCGTGACGGCGACGAGCGGGCCCTCGCCGAGGCATACCGTCGCTGGTCGGCCCTCGTCTTCACTCTCGCGCTGCGCTCCCTCGGCGACGTCACCGACGCCGAAGACGTCACCCAGAAGGTCTTCATCGCGGCATGGCGGGGGCGGGCCGGCTTCGACCCCGGCCGGTCGCGGCTGCCGGCCTGGCTGGTCGGTATCACGCGGCACGCGATCGCGGATGCCCACGCCGGCCGGGCCCGTCAGCGCCGCGTCGAGAACGCGGTCGCCATACACGTGAACCTCACCAGCCCCGACGATTGCGACCAGGTGGCGGACCGCGTCATGATGGGCGAGGCCCTGGAGCGGCTTGAGCCGATTCCGCAGCAGGTCATGCGCCTCGCCTTCTACGACGACCTCACCCAGGTGCAGATCGCCGACAGCCTCGGGTTGCCGCTCGGCACCGTCAAGAGCCATATTCGCCGCAGCCTGCACCATCTGCGCACCCGATTGGAGGGGACCGATGGCGCACATTGATCCCGACGACCTCGCGCTGATCGCGCTGTCCGGCACCGGGGCGACGGATGCTCCGGCTGGCGCGAATGTCTCGTCCCACCTCGCGGAGTGCCCGGACTGTGCCCGTGAGCTCGCCGAACTGCGCCGAACGGTAGACCTCGGTCGCACCATTCCGCTTGACCTCCTCACACCGAGCCCCACGGTCTGGGCGGGGATCCACGCCGAACTCGGGCTGTCCGCCTCCGTGGCAGCGGTGCCCGGACCGGCCACCGCCGGACCGGAGGCCGCCGGAGCAGTTGCCCCCGGACCGGACGCCCTCGGACCGGTCGCCCCCAGACCGGGTGCGCCCGTACCGGTTGTGCCCGGATTGGGTGAACCCGTGGGGGTTCTACCCATACTTGGTGACCCCGGACACAGTGCCCTCGGGCCTGTCGTCGCGCCCATCGACGCGCCCGTGACCGCTCTCACTGATGGTCGGCCCGCGCGGCAGCACCGGCTTCGCTGGGTTCCGGTGGCCGCAGCGGCAGCGGTCGGCCTCGCCGTCGGCCTTTCCGCCTCCCTGTGGTGGCCGGCTCCCCGCGAGCAACTGCTCGCACAGGGGACGCTCGACCCGCTGCCGGGCTGGACGGCGAGTGGGGAGGCATCCGTCGCCCGATCAGCCGACGGGCCGCGGGAGGTGACCGTCACGCTCAGCGTCGGCGCGCCGTCGGCGACTCCGGGCGACGAACCGCTGCGGGAGGTCTGGCTGCTCACCCCCGACGCCTCGGGTCTTGTCAGCCTCGGCCTGCTGACCGGTGACACCGGCCGGTTCGTGGTTCCCGATGCCGTCGATCTCGCCGAGTTTTCGGTTGTCGACGTCTCCGCAGAGGCGAGCGATGGGGACCCGGCGCACTCCGGGGACTCGATCGTGCGCGGCGAGCTTGTCCCGCGTGCGGTTGCCAGCTGACCCGGACGTGCCTCGGGATCGCCGGGGCGGCGAAATCCGTGCGCCTGCGGCGACAGGCGGGCGATGTCGGTGGTGCCGGTTAGGCTGTTAGCGTCAACGAGACGGGCGGTGTGCCCGTCGAATCGAAACGCGCGTCGAAACGTGCGCCGACTGGTGTGTCGACACGTGCGGCGAAGTTTGCGCAGGCAACGGTAGGGAGTCCACATGACAGCGATAACAGGCGCAGAAACGAACAACGTGACCACGGCGCAGGCCGCCGAGGCTGCCTTGCTGAAACGGGTCCCGAGCGGGCTGTTCATCGGAGGAGAGTGGGTGGCGGCATCCGCCGGCCGTACCCTCGACGTGATCGACCCGGCGACCGGCACCGTGCTCGCGAGCGTCGCCGACGCGAGCGTCGCCGACGGCACGGCCGCCCTCGACGCCGCCGTCGCCGCGCAGGACGACTGGGCTCAGACACCGCCGCGCGTGCGCGCCGAACTGCTACGCCGTGCCTTCGACCTGCTCACCGAGCGCAAGAACGACTTCGCACTGCTGATGACCCTCGAGATGGGCAAGCCCCTGCCCGAAGCGCTCGGCGAGGTCGCCTACGGCGCCGAATTCCTGCGCTGGTTCAGCGAGGAGGCCGTACGCATCAGCGGCCGCTACGGCGCCAACCCCGAGGGCACCGGCCGCATGATCATCAGCCAGCACCCGGTCGGCCCCTGCTACCTGATCACGCCGTGGAATTTTCCGCTCGCCATGGCAACCCGAAAGATCGCCCCGGCGCTCGCCGCCGGCTGCACGGTGGTCGTCAAGCCCGCCGAGCTGACCCCGCTCACCACCCTCGCCTTCGTCGCCCTGCTCGAAGAGGTCGGCCTGCCCAAGGGCGTCGTCAACGTCATCACCACGTCGGAGTCCGGCGCGGTCTCGGCCCCGATCATCGCCGACCCCAGGCTGCGCAAGCTCAGCTTCACCGGCTCGACCCCGGTCGGCAAGCTGCTGATCAAGCAGAGCGCCGAGAACGTGCTGCGCACCTCGATGGAACTCGGCGGCAACGCCCCCTTCGTCGTCTTCGCCGATGCCGACCTTGACAAGGCCGTCGACGGCGCGATCATCGCCAAGTTCCGCAACATCGGCCAGGCCTGCACGGCCGCGAACCGGTTCATCGTCGAGGAGTCGATCGCCGCCGAATTCGGCCGCCGGGTCACCCAGCGGGTGAAGACGTTCCAGGTCGGCCGCGGCACCGAAACCGGAGTGAACATCGGCCCGCTCATCAACGACGCCGCCGTCGCGAAGGCGCACGCCCTCGTGACGGATGCCGTCGCCCGCGGCGCCGAGATCCTCACCGGCGGGCAGGCGCTCGAGCGCCCCGGCACGTTCTACGCCCCGACCGTCGTGAGCGGGGTCACCGCCGGCAGTGACATCCTCGCCCAGGAGATCTTCGGCCCGGTGCTGGCGATCACGACCTTCACCGACGAAGCGGATGCCGTGCGCATCGCCAACGACACCGAGTTCGGCCTGATCAGCTACGTGTTCACAACCGATCTCGCTCGGGGACAGCGCATGATCGATCGGCTGCAGACCGGCATGATGGGCCTGAACACCGGCGTCGTCTCCAACGCCGCTGCCCCGTTCGGCGGAGTTAAGCAGTCCGGACTCGGCCGCGAGGGCGGACTCGAAGGCATTCGCGAGTACCTCTCGACGAAGTACACCCTGACGCCCGACCCCGCCACGGTCTAGCCGCGACGGGCAGCACGCGATACCCACGCGCAGCAGACAAACCATGACCGAACAGCTCAGTTCCGGTGCGGGCGGCTTCGCCCGCTCCGGCGCCGGAGCCCGGGCGGCGCCGAGTGAGGCTGGGGCGACGCCGGATGCCGCCACCACGTGGCATCCGGCGTTTGCCACCGACATGCAGTTGACGCTGTCGCGGCTCGGCCGCGGGGCCACCGACCCGACCCACCAGGTCGCGGCCGACGGCGCCGTCTGGCGCACGACGCTCACGGTCGAAGGACCGGCCTCGATGCGGTTCACGCAGCACGACCTGCATACCCTCAGATGTGAAGCCTGGGGCGAGGGAGCTCACGCGGCGGTCGCTGCGGCATCCGCCCTGGTGGGAGAAGCCGACGACCCGACCGGGTTCGTCGCCGATCATCCGCGGCTGCACGATGCCCACCGCCGGTTTCCGGGCCTGCGCATTCCCCGTACCGGGCTCGTGCTGGAGTCGCTGATTCCCGCCATTCTCGAGCAGAAAGTGATCAGCGTGCAGGCGACCGCGTCGTGGCGAGCCCTCGTGCGCGCGCACGGCACGCCGGCACCCGGTCCGACGCCCGCCAACATGGTTGTGGGTCCGTCGAACCGGGCCTGGCAACTCATTCCGTCGTGGGAATGGCACCGGGCCGGGGTTGATCCGCGGCGGTCCCGCACGGTGATGCTGGCCCTCCAAGTGGCACGGCAGTTGCAGTCGGGGGTCAACCTCAGCCCGGCGGAGGCGGCCGCACGGCTGCGCACCGTGCCCGGAGTCGGGGTTTGGACGGCCGCGGAGGTCGCCCAGCGGGCCCTCGGTGACGCCGACGCGCTGTCCGTGGGCGACTTCCACCTGTCCAACATGATCGGGCATTCCCTGTTCGGTCGGGATATGACCGACACCGAGATGATCGTCGCGATGCAGAAATGGCAGCCGCATCGATACCGCGTTGTCCGACTGCTCGAGGCGGGCGGGGCTACCCTGAAGCCCCGCCGCGGGCCGCGGCTGAGTTTTGTCGACCACCGGCTGCACTAGCCCAACTCTTGAGAAATAATCAGGAAACATTCTCCGTGGTGCATCCGAAACCAGCCCGGGGCGCGAAGTCAGTGGGTGAGTGGTTCTTTCGACCCGCTCGTTCATCGATTTCGACCTTTGGAGATCCCATGAAGAACACCCTCCCGAAGACCCTCGCACTCGGTCTCACCGCCGGAGTCCTCGTCGGCCTGGCCGGCTTCGCCCCCGCCCAGGCCCACGATGGCCCCCGACAGCACGGACCGGAGGCCCAGCTCTCGGTGTTCCACGGCGTGCCGGGCCTCGTCGTCGACGTCTACGTCAACAACGAACTCACCCTCGATGACTTCGAACCCGGCAGTTTCGCCGGCCCCCTCGACCTGCCGGCCGGCACCTACACCGTCGCCATCACGGCAGCGGATGCCGCCGACGCCAGCGCCCCGGCCATCGGCCCGGTCGACCTCACCCTCACCGCCGGCACCGACTACACCGTCGCCGCCCACCTCACCGAGGCCGGCGCCCCCACCGCCACGCTGTTCACCAATGACACCTCGCGGCTGAAGCGCGGCGAGGGCCGCCTCACCGTGCGTCACATCGCCGCGGCCCCGGCCGTCGACGTGCTTGCCGGCGGCGCCGCCGCCGTCTCCGGCCTGGTCAACCCGCACGAAGCCGTGCTGGCGCTGCCGGCCGGGGTGATTTCGGCAGCCGTCGCCGCCGCGGGAACCACCGAGCCCCTGATCGGCCCGGCCGACGTCGACGTGGCCAAGCGCACCAACACCATCGTCTACGCCTGGGGCAGCCTCAGCGACGACAGCCTGAACCTCGCGGTGCAGACGGTCGCCACCGACAAGCAGAAGAACGGCCACCGCGGCCACGGCTACCGTGGCCACCACAAGAATCACAGCCACCACCACTAGCCTCACCGGCCTTACGGGCCTCACCGGCCTCACCGGCCTCACGGGCCTCGCCGGCCGCACGGCCGCAGAGCCCTCCGGCCTCACGGCGAGTCGGGGGCGGCAGGCACCGGCGCATAACTCCTGCACTTCGCGGCACGGCAACCGCGGGTGGCCCGGAAAGACGGGCGACCCGCGGCATCCGTCGGCCGGGTTGCAGGAGTTATGCCGGTGAGTCAGCTGCCTCTCCGGCCCGACACCCCGGCCCGACACCCCGGCCGGGTCACGGTGTGGGCCCGGAACTAAGCTGAACGGATGCCCGTCATCACCATCACCGACCTCAGTGACCCGCGCCTGGTCGACTACGCCCACCTCACGGATGTCGCCCTCAAGAAGGCCCGCGGCACCGAGCACGGCCTCTACATCGCCGAATCCGCGCTCGTGCTCGAGCGGGCACTGCGCGCCGGGCACCGCCCGCGGTCGGTGCTGGCGCTCGGCGGCACGGCCGAGGAAGCCCTGCGTGTGCTCGGGCCCGACGCGGCCGACATTCCGGTGTTCGTGGGACCGGGCGAGCTGCTTGCCGAACTGACCGGCTACATTCTGCACCGTGGCCTGATCGCGTCGATGCACCGGCCCGAACTGCCCGACGCCGACGCGCTGCTCAGCACGGCCACCCGCATCGTGATTCTCGAAAACGTCGCCGACCCGACAAATGTCGGAGCCATCTTTCGCTCCGCCGGCGCGATCGGCGCTGACGCGATTCTCGTGACTCCGCGCTGCTCCGACCCGTTCTACCGGCGCGCGATTCGGGTGTCGATGGGTACCGTGCTGCAGGTGCCCTGGACTCGGGTCGGTGATTGGACGTCAACACGCGCGCTGCTCACACGGCATGGTTTTCATGTCGCCGCCCTCGCCCTGTCAGCGGATGCCGTGAGCCTGCGTGATTTCACCGCCCACGACCACGAGAAACTCGCCTTGCTGCTCGGCGCCGAGGGAGAAGGCCTGACCCCCGAGGCCCTCGAAGCGAGCGACAGCGTGGTGCAGATTCCGATGAAGCACGGCATCGACTCCCTCAACGTCGCCGCCGCGAGCGCGGTGGCGATGTGGGCGCTGTCCTCCTGAAGGGCTGAACGTGCGGGCCGAAGAGCCGGGCTGAAGAGCCCGGCTGATCAGACCGGCTGTTCTGGCGGGCTGTTCGCTCGTCTGACGCGCCCGCGGCTCCGGCTGATTCCGGCGGTTTCTGGGCATAGTCAGGGGATCGCCGTAGGGTGGAGTCATGAGCAATGAGGCTGTCATCATCGACGTTCTGCGCACCCCGAGTGGGCGCGGCAAGCCCGGCGGTGCCCTCAGCGGCATTCACCCGGCCGATCTGCTCGCCACCGTGCTGCGCGAACTCGTCGCCCGCAACGACCTCGATCCGGCGCTGATCGACGACGTGATCGGCGGCTGCGTCAGCCAGGTCGGCGAGCAGGGCTACAACCTCACCCGCACCGCGCTGCTGAGTGCGGGGTTTCCCGACAGCGTGCCGGGCATCACCATCGACCGCCAGTGCGGTTCCAGCCAGCAGGCCGTGGCGTTCGCGGCGCAGGGGGTGATGGCCGGCAGCTACGACGTGGTCATCGCCTGCGGTGTGGAGTCGATGAGCCGGGTACCGCTAGGATCGTCGATCTCGGGCTACGGCACCGGGGAACAGGACCCCGCCGGGCAGCGGATGCGCGATCGTTACCCAGACGGCCTTGTCAATCAGGGCGTATCCGCCGAGCTCATCAACGACCACTGGCATTTGGGCCGCGACGAGCTTGACGCCTTCGCCGCCCGGTCACACCGGCTCGCCGCCGCCGCGACCGAACGCGGGGACTTCGCCGCCGAGATCGTGCCCGTCGACGCGCCCGACGGCCGACCGATCGAAGACGACGAGACCATCCGCCCGGCGACGTCGCACGCGAGCCTGTCCGGGCTGTCACCCGCCTTTCGCACCGAGCGGCTCGCCGAGCGCTACCCCGATCTGGCTTGGCACACCACAGCCGGCAACTCGTCTCCGCTGACCGACGGCGCCTCGGCGACGCTGATCATGAGCGCCACCCGGGCCGCCGAACTCGGACTCACCCCGCGGGCCCGGTTTCACGGCTTCGCGGTCACCGGCAGTGATCCGCTCTTCATGCTGACCGGGGTCATTCCCGTCACCCGGCGCATCCTCTCCCGCGCCGGCCTCAGCATTGACGACATCGACGCCTACGAGGTCAACGAGGCTTTCGCCTGCGTGCCTCTGGTCTGGCAGCAGGAACTCGACGCCGACCCCGCCCGGCTCAACCCGCGCGGCGGCGCCATCGCGCTCGGCCACGCCCTCGGATCCTCCGGAACCCGCCTGCTCACCACCCTGCTCGGCCAGCTCGAAGCAACCGACGGCCGCTGGGGTCTGCAAACCATGTGCGAGGGCGGCGGCATGGCCAACGCGACGCTGATCGAAAGGCTCTCATGATCATCAACGGATGCTCCGCCCTGGTCACCGGGGGCGCCTCCGGCCTCGGCCTGGCCACCGCGACCGCACTGCACGCCGCCGGCGCCCACGTGGTGCTGCTCGACCTGCCCGGCGCCCCCGGTGAGGCCATTGCGGACCGGCTCAACGCCGGTGCCGGCGCCGCCGCGCACGTCCCCGCGGGATCCAGCGCGAGCACCACGGTGGTGCCGCGCGACCCCGCGGCACCCATTAACCCCGGCACCAGCCACCCCCGCGCCCAGTTCGTGCCCGGCGATGTCACGAGCGCCGGCGACGTGCAGGCCGCCGTCGACGCCGCCGTGCTGCTCGGGCCGCTGCGCATCGTCGTCAACTGTGCCGGCATCGCTCCGGGAGCCCGCACGGTGGGCCGCGACGGACCAATGCCGCTCGCCGACTTCGACCGGGCGATCCGCATCAACCTCGTCGGCACCTTCAACGTGACCCGACTTGCCGCCGCGGCCATGATGAAAACCGCACCGGTCGGTGACCCGGCCCGGCAGGGAGCCGCCGAACGCGGCGTGATCGTGAATACGGCATCCGTCGCCGCCTTCGACGGGCAGATTGGCCAGGCTGCCTACGCCGCGTCCAAGGGCGGAGTCGCCGCGATGACCCTGCCCCTGGCCCGGGAGTTTGCGCCGTCCTTCATTCGGGTGATGACCATCGCACCGGGAACCTTTGACACCCCCATGCTGCAGGGGCTGCCGACCGCGGTGCGGGACTCCCTGGGGGCTCAGGTGCCTCATCCGTCGCGTCTGGGCGACCCCGCCGAATACGCATCCCTCGTGCGGCATATCGTCGACAATCCCATGCTCAACGGGGAAACCATTCGACTCGACGGCGCCATTCGCATGCAACCGAAGTAGGAGAGACCATGTCACCCGACATCCAGCTCAACGAAACCCAGCGCACGGTCGCTGTGGCACCGGGAAGCGGCGAGCCCGCCGTGCAGGTGCGGCTCGTGCACCACTACACGGCGCTACCGGCGGATGTCTGGGCCGCCCTCACCGACCCTGCCGCCCTGGCCCGCTGGTTCCTCCCCGTCACCGGTGACCTGCAGGTGGGTGGCACCTTCCAGCTCGCGGGCAATGCGGGCGGCGCGGTGCTCGCCTGCGTGCCCGGTCGGGTGCTGCGGGTGAGCTATGGCGGCCCGAGCAGCGTGGTCGTAGCCCGGCTCGACCCGGGCGTGAACGGCGGCACCACGCTGACGTTCGAGCACACCGTGCCGCTGACGATGGCCGGCAGCGGCGCCGGGGCGCTCTCTGTGGCACCGGCCTGGGAGATGAGCGTCGTGGGGCTGGGCCTGTTCCTCGCCGGGGATTTCGTCGAGGATCCGGTCCACTGGGAGGCGTCGCCCGGCATGCAGCGCTTCGCCCGGCTGTCGATCGACGCCTGGGCGGTGGCGGTGGAGCGGTCCGAGACGGCCAGCGCCATCGAGCTCTCGGCGGCTGTCGCCGCGTCCATCGCCCAGTTTGCCCCCGACACGCCCTGACCGGGCCATAACTAACACGGGTCCGCCCTCGTGCCGGTTCACGTGCTCGCTTAACAATCCAACCGGTTGGGTTGTAGGCTGGACATTACGCAAACCGGGCAAACGGGATCGGGTTCAGGGGGCACGCAGTGAATGGGTTCATCGGCGGAGTGCTCCTGATCGTGGCGGGGAGCGCGGTTCTCGCCTACGGGCTGCAGCGCACGAGTCGACTCAACCGAGGCATCCGCATCCCGTTCTGGAGTACTGCGGCTCATGCGCCGCGGGGCAGCGTCGCGCTTCGGTTGTTCGGTCTGGCCCTGTTGACGTTCGGGCATGGCCAGACCATTGCTGTCGCCGGCCGGTGGAGCCTGCTGCTGGTGCTGATCCCCGTGGCGGCTCTGACCCTTCTGATCGTCCGGCACAATCACAACCTGGCTGGGCCGCACGGCGGCCGGATCCCGGCCGACCCCGCAGGGCCGACCGGCCGAGGCGCCTAGCCGAGCTTCAGGCTGCGGCTGTCGTCGCGAATCTGGCCGACGAGCTCTTCGAGCACGTCTTCCAGGGTCAGGATGCCGAGGGTGACGCCGTCCGCGTCGATCGCGCGCGCGAGGTGTGCGCCTGACCCCTGCATCGCGGTGAGCGCTTGGCGCAGCGGCGTGTGCATGTGCACATCCGGCAGTGAGCGCATCAGAGCGGGATCCATCGGCAGCTCGCGGCGCTCGGCCTCGATCTCGAGCAGGTCCTTGATGTGGACGTAGCCGACGAGACTTCCGTCCTCCGCACGCACCGGGAAACGGGAGAACCCGCCGATCGCGACGGCCTCCGCCTGGGCGGGCGTGACATCCGCCGAAAGCGTCGTGAGCGAGAGCAGCGGAATCAGGACGCTCGACACGTCACGCTCCTCAAAGGTGAGGGCGCCGAGCAGCAGCTTCTCGTCGTTGACGTCGAGCATGCCGCCGTGGCGGGATTCCTCCACGAGCGCGGCAACCTCGTCGCGGGTGAAGACGCTGGTCACCTCGTTCTTTGGTTCGACCTTCATCAGACGCAGGAACGCGTTCGCGATGGCGTTCATGACCCACAGGAGCGGAAAGAGAACGGTCACGATGGCCACGAGTGGCGGCGCCAGCAGCATGGCCATGCGCTCGGGGCCGGCGAGGGCGATGTTCTTGGGCACCATCTCACCGAACACGACGTGCAGGTAGGTCACGAGCGACAGGGCGATCGCGAAGGCGATCGGGTGCACGAAAGCCTCCGGAACACCCATCGCGGCGAACGGGCCCTCGAGCAGGCTCGCTATGGCCGGCTCGCTGAGCGCGCCGAGGGCGAGCGAACAGATGGTGATGCCGAGCTGAGCGCCCGCCATCATGAGGGACACGTTTTCCATGGCCCTGAGGGTGATCTTCGCGGCGCGGGAGCCGGCGAGGGCCTTCGGTTCGACGATCGTGCGGCGGGCGGAGATGAGCGCGAATTCCGCGCCGACGAAGAAGGCATTGACGAGCAACAGCCCGACGGTCAGGAGCAAGCCTGCAGTGGTGCTCATGAGTGGCGCTCCGTTCGTTCGAGGGTCGAGGCCGCTGTGGGGCCGTGTTCGTGGTCGGGGTCTTCGTCAGGGTCGATCGTGTGCACCAGGATGCGCACCCGGTCGATGCGGTGGTCATCCATCGCGGTCACGTCGAAGCGGATGCGGCTCGCCGGCTCCCCGGGGACATCCGCGCTCGTGATCTCGATCGTGTCGCCGACCCGGGCGAGGCGCCCGAGTTCGAGGGTGACGAGCCCGGCGAGGGTGTCGTACTCTTCATGCTCGGGCACGAGCACGCCGAGGTGTTGGCTCGCTTCGTCGGGGCGCAGGGACGCTTCGAGGTCCCAGGCGCCGTCGGCGTCGCTGGTGATCGTCTCCTGAACGGGGTCGTGCTCGTCGCGGACTTCGCCGACGAGTTCTTCGACGAGGTCTTCGAGGGTGACGAGTCCGGCGGTGTCACCGAACTCGTCGATGAGCACGGCCATCTGCAGGCCGCCGTGGCGGAGCGTGTCCATCAGGCCGTCAAGTTCGACGGTGTCGGGCACGGTCGTGACGGGGCCCATGACCTGGCCGACGGTGACCCGGTCGCGGTCGAGGTAGGGCACGGCGAGGGCATGGCGCACGTGCACGAGGCCGAGCACGGTGCCTTCGCCGTCGCCGCCGATGATCGGGAACCGGGAATGTCCGGTCGCCTTGGCGCGAATGAGCAGTTCATGCACCGAGTCGTCGGGGTCGAGGCTGAGGATCTGGCCGCGAGGGGTCATGACGTCGTTGGCGCGGCGGTCGCCGAAGGCGAAGGAGCGCTCGACGAGTTCGGCAGTGTCGACGGCGAGGGCGCCCTGTCGGGCGGAGTGCCGCACCAAGCCGAGCAGCTCTTCGGGGGAGCGGGCCGAGGCGAGTTCCTCCTGCGGCTCGAAGCCGAGCAGGCGCACGACGCGGTTGGCGGTGCCGTTGAAAAGGCGGATCAGGTAGGCCGTGCTCGTGGTGAAGCCCCGTTGGAAGCCCTGCACCGCGCGGGCGGTGGCGAGGGGCCGGGCGATGGCGAGGTTCTTCGGGATCAGCTCACCGAAGATCATCGTGAGCGCGGTTGCGAGCACGAGGGCGATCGTCACCGAGACGGTGGTGGCGCCGGCTTCGGACAGCCCCAGGCTGAGCAGCGGGCCGTCGACAATGTTCGCGATGGCCGGCTCGGCGAGAAAACCGATTCCGAGGTTGGTGACGGTGATGCCGAGCTGGGCTCCGGAGAGCTGCGTCGACATGGTCTTCATGGCCTTGAGCACGCCCTGCGAGCGCTTGTCACCGCCTTCGGCAGCGGCCTCAGCGTCGTTGCGGTTCACCGTGATCAGCGAGAACTCGGCCGCGACGAAGGCCCCACAGGCTGCGATCAGGATCACGCCGATGATGAGAGCGAGAATTTCCATCACTTCACCCCCCGAGCGGTGTTGGTCATGCCCGAAGGCATCACGAAACGGACAAGGGCGTCACCGGGGGCGCTCATGTACTTCCATTCAGGGTGTTCACATACGTTGACGCGTGGTCCGAAAGGACAACGAAAAGGCGCCAACTTGTTTGAGCGTAGTGCTGGAGGCTGGGTATCCACCGGTCACGGGGAGGGGCCGGGGCCGCGCGCTACTCCTGCGCGTGGGCCTCCAGAAACTCGTAGACCTCGGTGTCGTCCACGCCCGGGAACGTGCCGCTCGGCAGCGGCGACAGCACGTGCGCGTGCAGCCGCGCGCTCGGCCACGCCCGCCCGGCCCAGCGCGATGCCATGGCACCGTCGGGACGGCGGCAGCACGACTCGTCGGGACAGGTCGACACCGACCGCTGCGTCGTCTCCCGGCCGCGAAACCACTTCGCCTGCGCGAACGGCACCCCGACGCTGATCGAGAACTCGCCGGCCGGCGTCGCGCCGGTCTGCGTCGCCGACCAGAACGTGCCCGCAGGCGTGTCGGTGTACTGGTAGAACTCGGTGGTGCGGTTGGTGTGCGTGAACGCGCTGCGGGCGCTCCACTGCTTGCAGACGTACTGGCCCTCGATCGACCCGGTCACGTCGACCGGCAGCGGCAGGCCGTCGTTCTCGTACCCCTTCTGCAGGGCGCCGTCACCGTTCACCCGCAGAAAATGCAGCGTCATGTCGAGGTGGCTGGTGGCGAGGTTGGTCAGCCGCAGCGCGGCGGCCTCGTGGGTGACACCGAAGGCGTCGCGAAAGTCTTCGACCGAGAGCTCCCGTTCGCGTTTCGCGTTCGAGAGAAAAGCGAGCGAGGCATCCCGGGGCATGAGTGCGGCGGCGGCGAAGTAGTTGATCTCCAGCCGCTGCCACAGAAATTCGGCGTAGCTGCCCGGACGTTCGTGCTGCAGCAGCCTGTGCCCGATCGCCTGCAGCGCCATCGACCGCAGGCCGTGCCCGCCCGGAATGGACGCCGGCGGCAGGTAGATGCGCCCGTTCACGAGGTCGGTCACCGACCTGGTCGAGTGCGGCAGGTCGTTCACGTAGATCAGGCTGAAGCCGAGCTGCTCGGCCATCACGCTCACCTCGCGGTGCGTGAGGGCGCCGACGGTGTGACCGGATGCCCGCACCCGGTCCTCGGCGAGCTGCTCGATCGCCGGCAGGTAGTTGCCCTCGTCCCTCATCCGCTCACGCAGCTCGGTGTTGGCCCGCCGTGCCTCTTCCGGGGTCGCGATCGCTTCGCTCGCCCGCCGGGACAGTTCGCGGTGCAGGCCGAGCAGGGACTCGATCGCCGGCAGCGGCATGCCCTTGGTGACCTTGACGATCGGCAGGCCGAGTGCGCCGTAGAGCGGGTTCTTCTGCGCGCGGGCCAGTTCGATCTCCAAAGCTGCGCGCTTGTTCGGGGGTTCGCGGCTGAGCAGCTCGCCGAGCTCCACGCCGAGCGCCGCCGCCAGGTCTTGCAACAGTGACAGTTTCGGCTCGCGACGCCCGTTCTCGATCAGCGACAACTGGCTGCCGGCGAGGCCAGACTCGCTGCCGAGCTGGTCGAGGGTCAGGCCCTTCTCCGTACGAAAGTGACGGATGCGATGACCCAGTGTCATGAGATCGGAGGCTTGAGGCGTCATTCCTTAACTTTATCTAAAGAATTGCCATTCTTAACTATGGAATTCGAGGGTTGACCCGTGCTGGGGGGAGCATTCTGGTCTTACCGCAAGAAATTACGGTCACCAGCAACTTCAGTACAGCAACTTCAGCGTACGTAGACCCCGCGTCTCCATCGAAGCCGAGCGGCAGAAAAGGTCCCAACATGACCCTCACGAATCCCCCCGTACACACCCCCGAGACCCTGAGCCCGAAGCGCACGGGCAGTACCGACCCGAACCTGCAGGCCTGGGTCGATGAAATCGCCCGCCTGACGCAGCCGGACGCAGTCGTCTGGTGCGACGGGTCGCCGCGTGAAGCGAGCATCCTCAGCCGCCAGCTGGTCGCCGAAGGCAAGCTCATCCGCCTCAACCCGGAATGGCGCCCCAACAGCTTCCTCGCCCGCACCAACCCGAAAGACGTCGCCCGCGTCGAAGACCGCACCTTCATCTGCAGCAACGATGAAGCGGATGCCGGCCCCACCAACAACTGGGCCGAACCGACCGCGATGCGCGAAGAACTCCAGGGTGTCTTCGCCGGCAGCATGCGCGGCCGCACGCTCTACGTCGTGCCGTTCTCGATGGGCCCGCTCGGCGGCCCGATTTCGCAGCTCGGTGTCGAGATCACCGATTCCCCCTACGTCGTGCTCAACATGGGCATCATGACCCGCATGGGCGAGCAGATCCTCACCATGATCGAAGCCGGCGACCCGTGGGTGCACACCGTGCACAGCATCGGCTACCCGCTCGTCGACGCCAACGGCGTCAAGCGCGACGACGTGGAATGGCCCTGCAACGACACCAAGTACATCGTGCAGTTCCCCGACACCCGTGAGGTCTGGTCCTACGGCTCCGGCTACGGCGGAAACGCGCTGCTCTCGAAGAAGTCCTTCGCGCTGCGCATCGCATCCGTCATGGGCCGCGACGAGGGCTGGCTTGCCGAGCACATGCTGCTCATCAAGCTGATCTCACCCGAGGGCAAGGTGTTCCACGTCTCTGCGGCGTTCCCGAGCGCGTGCGGCAAGACGAACCTGTCGATGCTGCAGCCGACCATCCCGGGCTGGAAGGTCGAGACCATCGGTGACGACATCGCCTGGCTGCGCCAGGGTGAAGATGGACGTCTCTGGGCCATCAACCCCGAGGCCGGCTTCTTCGGAGTCGCCCCCGGAACCGGTGAGACCACCAACCCGACCGCCGTCGCCACCATGTGGGGCAACACCATCTTCACCAACGTCGCCCTGCGCGACGACGGAGACGTCTGGTGGGAAGGGCTGACCGACACGCCCCCCGCACACCTCATCGACTGGCAGGGCAAGGACTGGACGCCCGCGTCCGGCCGCCCCGCCGCCCACCCGAACTCCCGCTTCACCGTCGCTGCCGCCCAGTGCCCGTCGATTGCCGACGACTGGGAAGCGGCCGGCGGAGTGCCGATCGACGCCATCATCTTCGGTGGACGCCGCGCGACGAACGTGCCGCTCGTCGCCCAGGCCCGCAACTGGAAGCACGGCGTCTTCATGGGAGCTACGATCAGCTCCGAGAAGACCGCCGCCGCCGAAGGAACCGTCGGCGAGCTGCGCCGCGACCCGTTCGCGATGCTGCCCTTCTGCGGCTACAACATGGCCGACTACTGGGCGCACTGGCTCGCGGTGGGCAAGTCCCTCGGCACGAAGGCTCCCGCGATCTTCCAGGTCAACTGGTTCCGTAAAGACGAAGACGGCAGCTTCATCTGGCCCGGATTCGGCGAGAACTCTCGTGTTCTCGAGTGGATGGTGCGCCGCCTCGAAGGCCAGGCCGAAGCCCGCGACACCCCGATCGGCCTGCTGCCGACCGCTGATGGCCTGAACGTCGAGGGTCTCGACCTCTCCGAGAAGGACCTCGAGCAGCTCTTCGCGATCGATCCCGCGTCCTGGCTCGCCGAGTGCGACCTCACCGAGGAATACTTCAACAAGTTCGGCGACCGTGTGCCGCCGGCCCTGCTCGCCGAGCTGGCCAGCGTGCGCTACCACCTCAAGGACTAACGCCGAGGCCGCGCCGGGAACGACCCGCTCTCCCTCTGCTCCACCTGCCCGGCACTATCCGGGCAGCGCACGACAGCACCACAGCGACCCCGTCACCTCCCGTGGCGGGGTCGCTTGCGTGTGGTGTGCGCGGCGGAGGCGGGCCGTAGGATGCTGGCATGCATGACGACAGCGTCAACGTAGAAGCCCGTCTCATCCGGTTCGTGCGGGAGCGGCTGGTGCCGGCCGTGCACCGCGCCGCGGTGCCCCTCACCGTCACCGCCTGGGGCGTTCCGGGCCCGGTGACGGATGCCCTGGTTCCCTTCTCCGAGGCTGTTCGCCAGCCGTTCACGTCGTTCGGTGCGGGCGAGTCGTGGGGCCGCCCGTGGGGAACAGTGTGGTTCCACGTCACGGGAACGGTGCCCGAGGAATGGGCAGCACTGGCCGATGCCGATGCCGATGCCGATGCCGATGCCGGGCCCGCTTCCGAAGTCGTCGTGGAAGTGCTGATCGACCTCGGTTTCAGCCTCGGAGCACCGGGGTTCCAGGCCGAGGGGCTGGTCTATTCCGCCGACGGCACGATCATCAAGGGGCTCGAGTCGCTCAATCGTTCGGTGCCGATCACCGGCCGCACAGTCGACCTCTACGTCGAGGCCGCCGCGACCCCGAACATCGCAGCGGACTTCAGCTTCACGCCGACCGCTCTCGGCGACCCGGCGACCGCCGGCGACGAGCCCCTCTACGTGCTGCGGCAGGCTGATGTGGCCCTGCGCGACGTGCCGGTGTGGCAGCTGCTGCAGGATGTCTGGACCCTCGACGGCCTGCGCCGCGAACTGCCGAAGGCTTCGCCGCGGCGCGCGAACCTGCTGCGCGCCCTCGAGCGCTGCGCCGACCTGGTCGACCCGCACGACGTCTCGGGTACGGCCCCCGCCGGTCGGGCGGCCCTCGCCGACGTTCTCGCGAGCCCCGCGAGTCGCAGCGCCCACCGGGTTCACGCCGTCGGTCACGCGCACATTGACAGCGCCTGGCTCTGGCCGACCCGGGAGACCGTGCGGAAGGTTGCCCGCACCTTCTCCAACGTGCTCGCCCTCATCGACAGCAATCCCGGGTTCGTCTTCGCGGCCTCGTCCGCGCAGCAGTACGCGTGGCTGAAAGAGCACTACCCGACCCTGTTCGAGCGGGTGCGAGCGGCCGTCGCGAGCGGCGTGTTCGTACCGGCCGGAGGCATGTGGGTCGAGTCCGACACCAACATGCCTGGCGGGGAATCCCTCGCCCGCCAGTTCATCCACGGCAAGGCATTCTTCCTGCGGGAGTTCGGTGTCGAGCCGCTCGATGTCTGGCTGCCCGACTCCTTCGGCTACTCGGCCGCGCTGCCGCAGATCGTGCGGGCCGCCGGCTCGCACTGGTTTCTCACCCAAAAACTGTCGTGGAACGACACGAATCGGTTTCCGCACCACACCTTTCTTTGGGAAGGTATCGACGGCTCCCTACTGTTCACGCATTTTCCACCGGTCGCCGACTACAACGCCCAGCTGTCCGGGCTTGAGCTGGCCCGGGCCGAGCGCCTGTTCGCCGAGAAAGGCCACGCGAACACCTCGCTCGTGCCGTTCGGCTGGGGCGACGGCGGGGGAGGCCCGACCGAGGAGATGCTCGCCGCGGCTGCCCGTACGGCCGACCTCGAGGGCTCTCCGACCGTGCAGTTGTCGAGCCCGGAGCGGTTCTTCACGGCGGCGGAGGCCGAGTACGAGCATCCGCCGGTCTGGTCGGGGGAGCTCTACCTTGAGTTTCACCGCGGAACCTACAGCGGCCAGGCCCGCACCAAACGGGGCCATCGCCGTAGCGAACATCTGCTGCGCGAGGCCGAACTCTGGGCGGCGACCGCGACCGTGCGCACCGGCGCCGAGTACCCGCGCGACGGGCTCGAGCGGGCGTGGCAAACCGTGCTGCTCGGCCAATTCCACGACATCCTGCCGGGCTCGTCGATCGCGTGGGTGCACCAAGAGGCCGAGCGACAGTACGCGGCCGTCGAGCGGATGCTCACCCCCCTCATCGAGAACGCCGTGCGCGCCCTGGCCGGGACCGGCCAGAGCACGGCCCTGCTGAATTCCGGCCCTTACCCGTTGAACGGGGTGCCCGCGCTCGGTGCCGCCGCCGGCACCAGCGTTTCGGCCGGCAATGGTGCCCGCGCTGGCGCGGGCCCAGCCTACGGCCCGAGCACCGCCGGTGGCGGCAACGGGGCTACGACGCAGCACCCGCCAGCCACCATCGAGTCCACTCCGGTTGGCCTCATTCTGCGCAACGCCCACGTCGCCGTCACGATCGACACAGATGGGTTGTTCGCCTCCTTGCTCGACCTGCACGCTTACCGCGAACTCGTCCCCGAAGGTGCCCGCGGCAATGTCCTGCAGCTCTATCGGGATACCCCGAACCAGTGGGATGCGTGGGACATCGATGCCCACTACCGCCACACGGTGACCGACCTCACGGCCGCGGAGTCCGTCGAGCCGGTCGACACGGGGCATCCACTGGCCGCCGCCGTGCGCATCACCCGCCGCTTCGGGGAGTCGACCGTCGTCGAAACGGTGACCCTCGAAGCCGACAGCCGTGCCGTCGACCTGCACTTCGCGATCGACTGGCACGAGCGCCAGAAGCTGCTGAAGCTCACCTTTCCGCTCGACGTGCTCGCCGAGCGGGCGGCGAGTGAGATTCAGTTCGGGCACGTGTTTCGGCCCACGCATGTCAACACCTCCTGGGACGCTGCCCGGTTCGAGACCGTCGCGCACCGCTGGGTGCACGTCGGCGAGCCCGGCTACGGGGTGTCGATCGCCAACGACGCCGTCTACGGGCACTCGATCTTTCGGGCGCAGGCCCCGCAGCCGGATGCCCGACCCACGACAACGGTGCAGCTCTCACTCCTGCGCGCGCCGCTCTATCCCGACCCGGGCGCCGACCGGGGCGCGCACGAGTTTCGGGTGGCGGTGCGCATTGGTGCGACGATCGCGGATGCCGTCGCTGAGGGTTACCGGCTCAACTTGCCCCTGCGGGAGGTCGCCGGCGTCGGCTCCACCGAGATTGTGCCGCTGCTGCAGGTCGACAACCCGGCCGTCGTCGTCGAGGCGGTCAAGCTCGCCGAAGACGGCGGCGGCGACGTGGTGGTGCGGCTCTACGAGGCGCACGGTTCACGGTCCCGGGCCCGGGTCACCCGCACATTTGAGGCAGCGGATGCCCACGAAACCGACCTGCTCGAACGCCCGCTTCCCCGCCCGGTCGCGCTCCAAGCCCAGCTGGGCGCCGACCTCACGCTCGAGTTGCGCCCCTTCCAGCTCGTCACCCTGCGCTACCCCCGCGCAAACCGGCCGTAGAAGCCCTGAAGCTTTCCTAAGCTTTTGTGGCGGATGCGGTGGCGGCCGTAGACGCGGCGGCGGGGACGCGCAACACAGGCAGCAGTAGCGGTAGCGACGAAAGAGTCCGCGCAGGGGGCGGCAGAGGCAGCAGATATGGCAGATGCGGCGCGATGCAGAAGGCGGCCGAAGAAGGCGGCGGCAGCTCAGGGGGTCTGCCAAGCGGGAGGCGGCAGATGCGGCAGCTGCGGAAGCGGCGGCGGCGGCAGCAGGCGGCGGTAAGTGCGGCAGATACGACAGGGCAGGAGGGCAGCCGGCGGCAGTGGCGGCGGTAGCGCAGGAGACGGCAGTAACGCAGGAGACGGCAGTAACGCAGGAGATGGCAGTGGCGAAATGGCCGTTGCCGCGGACGAGGGACGGCCGCCGCCGGGGCTCTGTCGGGACATCGCCTCAGGGATTTCACTGATTTCACTGATTTCAGTGATTTCAGTGATTTCAGTGATCTAGGTGATCTAGGGGATCCCGTTGGAAGGGTGATGTGAGGTGGAGTGCGGTCTTGCTCAGCAGTCGGATTGGGGTGTGGTTGGGGTCTGCTTGTGTGGGTGGGATGAGCCAGTATTCGTGGCCGGTTCCGTCGGGGGTGGTGGTGCGGGTGATGGTCCAGCCGTCGTTGTGGAGGCGGAGGTGGCAGGGTTTGCAGAGGAGGATGCCGTCGTCGATGTTGGTGTGGCCGTTGTTGCCGGCCCAGCCGTGGAGGTGGTGGGTTTCTGTCCAGCTGGGGGGCCTGTGGCAGTTGGGGATCATGCAGCCGCCGTCGCGGATGGCGAGGGCGGCGCGTTGGGTGGCGGTGAAGAGTCGTTGGGTGCGGCCGACGTCGAGGGGTTGGCCGGTGGTGGTGAAGAGGATGGGGGTGAAGCCGCCGATGCAGATGAGTCGGGCGATGGTGGCTTCGGGTGCGGGGTTGATGGTGCCTTCGAGGAGCCCGTCATTCAGTCCCCAGGTGAGGTTTTGGCTGCTCGTCGCTTTGTCTTTGGCAAAGTACGTGCCGCCGCCGGGTAAGAGCAGTCCATTGTCGGCGCGGGTGCCGCCGGTATCGGTGGTGGTGGGGACCGCGGTGGTCCTGGGGAGATCTGTGGCGTCTGCGACAGCGGAGATATTGGTGTCGGCGGTGTCGGCGGTGTCGGCGGTGTCGGCGGTGTCGGTGGTGTCGGTGGTGCCCGTCTCGTTGGTGGCCGGGCTCTTGGTGGTGCTGGTGCTGGTGGTGCGGATGCCGGTGGTGCCGGTGCCGGTGCCGGTGTCGGGGGTGGGGGCCGTGTCCGTGTTGCCCGCTGTGGTGTCAGCGTCGTCGGGGACGACGAAGACGGCTTTGACGCTGGGCCCGACGGGTCCGAAGACCGTGCCGGGGTCGGCTTTCGCGGCGACTTCGAGGGCTTCGATCAGGGACTCGGCGGCGATCTGGTCGGTGGAGCGGGGGTCGTCGATGATGCTCTGCGCGCGGGCTTTGGCGCCTTCTTCGGTGAAGCGGGGGCCGCCGAGGCGGGGGCCGACGACCTGAAGCAGGAATGACCGCATGAACTGGCCGTTTTCGGGGTCGAGGAGGAATTCGCCGTGGAGCATGCCGTCGGGTCGGTCGTTGACTCTCAGGTATTGCCGGGCGCGCATGGCGTCGGCGCGACTGGCGATGCCGTTGGTGTCGATGCGGTCGCGCATGAGGCGGGCCGCTTGCGAGGCCCGGTCGGCGTTCAGGCTGGCGCATTCGGGGATCAGCACGATCAGCGCTGCGCGAAGCATGTCCGAGGTGACGCCGATCGCGGGTTCGCCCAGGCCGCGCCGGATGGCCGTGGCGGCCTCGACCGTGAACACGCCCTGCGCGACGGCCTCGCCGAGCGGAGCGAACCACGGCTGGTCAACCTCGACGGGCGGGAGGTCAGGGAACTCGAGTGCCAGGGCGTCGGCATCTTTCTGGCGCTCGCGGGCGGTTTCGGTCGCGGCGGCGAGTGTGCCGGCCTCGATCAGCTTTCGGGCGTCGGCTTTGGTGCCGCCTCCGCCGCCACCGAGGCTCTGCACGAACTCTTCCGGGCTGTTGAAGCCGTGCCGGCGGGCCAGGCCCTCGCGGCCGAGCGTGTAATCGGAACGAGCGCCGATGTTCGCCGCCGAGAGCGCCACGATCAGATTGACCCGGCGCTGGAACCCGGCGATCAGCCGGTGGGCCTGCTCGGACTGCTCATTCGAGAGCGACGTGAACGACGCAGCCGACAGCGCGGCCCGGTCCAAACACCGAGTCATGTCACTGAAGGTAGCTTCGAGGTTGTCCATGACCTCAGCGTTTCAGCAACCTCCGACATTATCGGAGCAAACCTCAGCTTCAGCGAAACTCCGTGCCGCACCCTACCTGTGGAGGGATCGCTTGCGAGTGACGTGGCTGTGGACTCAGTTGGTCCGTGCGACCTTCGCCAGGTAGACAGCCGGCCGCAGGGTGAGACGAGGCTCGGCAGCGAGGAGGCATCTGATGGCTGCGAGCTCGTCGAGGGCGGGGTCGATCCCCGCTTCATCGAGGATTCGGACTGCCCACGCGCGAGCGGGCGTCGGCGGCCCGGCGGCGGTCGACGTACCTCCGAATATCTTCTCGAGCCTGAGCCGGGGATCCACTCTGTCCCCAAAGATCTGTGCCAGGAATTCGCTCCGCATGGTCCGGTCCTCGACTCTCCAATTTGTGTGCCTGCTACCAGAGTAGAAATTGCGGACGCGCTGCGCATCCGCTGTGTGGGGGAGCGCACGGGTGGCGAACCGACGGAGGTGCCTGCAGGTCCCGGTGACGCGGGCGTTCGACGCCTTAGTGGCGGCGGCCGCAGATCAGGACGTTGACGCGTTCGTGGCGCTGTATGAGGACGACGTGATCGTCTGTGACTCGTGGGGACAGTGGGGATACGCCGGACAGGGCGCCTAGCGGGCGATGGTGATCGGCTGGTTCGGCGGCCTCGGCAGCGACACCGTGGAGGTGGTGTTTGCCGACGTGCAGGCATCCGTCGGTGCGGGCGTCGCATTCGGACATGCGGCCGTGACCTTTACCGGGAACTCCGCGCGCGGTGAGCGGCTGCGCTCCATGACGAATCGGATCACCGTCAACCTCGCCCAACGCGGGGGCGCCTGAAAGATCGTGCACGAATGATGCGGCGGCTTGATCGTGAAGACCTGCGCCTGGGCCGGTGGCTTCGGGATCCTGCCTAGGCCTCGTCGAGCGCTTCCACCGCAGCGGCCCCTGCACGCTCGGCGGCCTCGGCGGCCTCGGCGGCCTCGGCGAGTACGGCCTCGCGGGCAGCTCGGTCGAGAATTTCGCCCAGCGTCGGCCGCGCCACCTCGCGCTCGAGGATCTCCAGCAGATACGTGTTGAGAGATTTTCTGCGCGCGGCGGCTCGGGCTTTCAGAATCCGATGCGTCTCCTCCGGTACGTTTCTGATCTGAAACCCTGATCCCATGCAGGCAACGTAGCCCAGCTGCACTCTGGGCTCACGCAGCCCGCCGAGACGTCAAGAATTCGTAACCATCGGTTTCGGCCGAAAACAGGCAAGCAGTCACGGCGGAGGGTGCCACGTAGGCTTGGTCCATGACTGAGCTGCTGGCCGCCGGGCACGCCCGCGAACGGAGCCACTGATGCCGGCGTACGTGGCGCTGCTCCGCGGCATCAACGTGGGCGGCCGCAACCTGATCGGCATGCCCGCTCTCGCCGAGTGCTTCCGCGACGCGGGGTATCGCGGCGTGCGCACCTACATCCAGAGCGGTAACGTGCTGTTCACGGCGGATGCTGGTGCGGCGGATGCCGTGCGCGGCGCGGGGTTGGAAGACGCCGTCGAGCGGATGCTCACGGAGCGGTTCGAGATTCCGATCCTGGTCATCATCCGCTCGCGTGACGAATTCGCGGCGATCATCGCCGCCGCGCCGGCCAACCATGGGTCCGCGGAACTGCGCAGCGACGCCTACTTCCTTAAAGCTCCCCTGGACGCCGACGCGACATTCGCCGATCTGCCCGAACTCCGCGAGGGCGTGGATTCGGTGGCGCTCGGCCCCGGCGTGATCTACTTCTCCCGGGTGGCGGCCCTGGCCGGCAAGACCCGCATCACCCGCCTTATGCGCATGCCCATGTTCACGCAGATGACCGTGCGCAACTGGCGCACGACGACGAAACTGCTTGCGTTGCTCGACGAGAACGAGCCGGCCCACCCTTAAACGAGCAGCTGGTGCTTGGCGAGGTCCCGGTAGAGCGGCGTCGACGTGACGAGCTCCGAGTGGGTGCCGGTTCCCACGACCTTGCCGTGGTCGAGCACCACGATCTGGTCGCTGTCGACGACGGTCGACAGCCGGTGCGCGATGACGATGAGGGTGCGGTTTTCGGCGACGGCGTCGATCGCGGCCCGCATCAGCTGCTCGTTCGCCCCGTCAAGGCTGGAGGTGCTCTCGTCGAGCAGCAGAATCGGCGGCGCCGACAGCAACGCCCGGGCGATCGCGAGCCGCTGGCGTTCGCCACCGGAGAGCTTCACGCCCTGCTCGCCGACGGATGCCCCGAGCCCGGCCGGATCGCGCTCGAGCACCTCCCCGAGGTTCACCGCGTGCAAAACCGCGATGCACTCCTCGTCGGTCGCGTCGGGGGAGGCGAGGGTGAGGTTGTCGCGGATCGTGCCGGCGAGCACCGGGGCATCCTGCTCGACGTAGCCGATCTGCGAGCGCAGCGCGGTGCGGTCGAGGGCGCGGATGTCCAGCCCGCCGAGCCGCACCGTGCCGGCGCTGGCATCGTAGAAACGTTCAATCAGCGCCAGGATCGTGCTCTTGCCGGCGCCCGACGGGCCGACGAGCGCGGTGCGCAGGCCGCGCGGGGCACTGAACGAGACGCCGTGCAGCACGGCGCGGCTCTCGGCGGGCTCATCGGCCGGCTCAGCCGAGTCGGGAGCAGCGGAGTCGGGAGCAGCCGAGTCGGGAGCAGCACCGGTGGCGACGGCCGCGCGGGAGCTGGCCGCGGCATCCGTCGTCGTATCGGAGGCATCGGTATCGGCTCCGGCAGTGGGCGCCACGGCGGCGGCGTACCCGAAGTGCACGTCATCGAACTCGATCGCCGGTTCTTCGGGGTTGACGGCATCGTTCGCGGCGCCGACGGTGATGGCGAGCGGCAGGATGTCACGGTCGAACTGGTCTTCGCTGGGCAGATCGATGATCTCCTGGATGCGGCCGAGCGCGCCGAGCGCGGAGTTGACCGAGGTGATCGCGCCGAAGGCCTGGCCGAGCGGCATGATCATCATGAACAGGAACAAAATGAACGCGACCAGATCGGCGATCTCGATGGCGCCGCTCGCGACGCGGAATCCGCCGACGCCGAGCACCACGAGAAACGACACCTGCATCGCGATGCCGGCGATCGGCACGACGAGGGCGCTGATCTTGGCGACCTTGATGCCCATCCGCCAGGCGCCACGGGCATCCTCTTCGATGACCGTGACTTCACGCTGCGTCGCGTTCGACGCGCGCACGGTGCGAATGGCGCTGATGGCACGTTCGACGCTCGCGGCGAGGTCACCGACCTTGGTCTGCGCGGCGAGGCTCGCCACTCGAATGCGCTTGGACAGCAGGGTGACTGTCACGACCGACACGGCGATCACGAGCACGGTCAGGCCGAGCAGCAGCGGGTCGATGATGAGCATCGCGATGAGTGCGCCGACGAAGGTGAGGCTGCCGCCGATCGCCTCCACGAGCCCCTGGGTGAGCACCGCGCGCAACAGGGTGGTGTCACTGCCGACGCGGGAGACGAGATCACCGGTACGGCGGGTGTCGAACTCGCTGATCGGCAGGCGCAGCAGGCGGCCGACGAGGCGGCGGCGGCTCGAGAGCACCACGCCCTCCCCGGTGCGCTGCAGCAGGTAGTGCTGGTATCCGCTGATCAGGCCGGAAATCACGACGAGCGCGATGAGGGCGCCGACGAGGGAGCCGAGCGGGTCGCCGTCGCCGACGAGGGTGATGACCTGGCTGACGAGCAGCGGCTGGGCGAGGCTCGCGGCCGCGCCGAGCACGCTGAGCACGATGACGACGCTGAGCACCTTCTTGTGCTCGAGCAGGTAGGGCATCAGTTGGCCGAAGGTGGCGCGCGGGCCGACGGGTTCGGGGCGCCCGCGCCGCCCGCCGCGGGCCGGCTTCGGCTTCGGCGGTGTCGGGGCAGCGGATGCGTCGGAAGCGCGTGCGCTTCGGGTAGCGGTAGTCACTGCCCAATCTTAACCGCCGGGAGCCGAGATGAGATGCGGCCGAAACACGACAGTCGGTGGGGCGGTCTAGGTTAGAACCGTGCCAGCGCCGGTCATCGCCACCCAGAATCTCGTCAAGAGCTATGCCGTCACGGGGTCGAAGGCCGCCAGAGGGTCGACGGACTTCGTGGCCGTCGACGGAATCAGCTTTGAGGTTGCCGCCGGGGAGTCCTTCGGGCTGCTCGGCCCGAACGGAGCCGGCAAGTCCACGACCATGCGCATGATCGGCGCGGTGTCGACCCGCACGAGCGGCGAGCTCAGCGTGCTCGGCCTCGACCCCAACCGGTACGGGCCGGAGATCCGCTCGCAACTCGGCGTCGTGCCGCAGGAGAACAACCTCGACACCGAGCTGAAGGTGCGCGAGAATCTGCTCGTCTACGGCCGCTACTTCGGCCTGCCGCGCGCCCAGGTCGCCCGCCGCGCCGACGAACTGCTCGAATTCGCCCAGCTCGAGGACAAAGCGAACGCGAAGGTCGACGACCTCTCCGGTGGCATGAAGCGTCGGCTGACCATCGCCCGGGCGCTCATCAACGAGCCGCGCATGATGCTGCTCGACGAGCCCACGACCGGACTTGACCCGCAGGCCCGCCATATTCTCTGGGACCGCCTGTTCCGCCTCAAGGAGCAGGGCACCACGCTGCTCGTCACCACCCACTACATGGACGAAGCCGAACAGCTCTGCGACCGCCTCGTCGTGGTCGACAAGGGCCGCATCATGGCCGAGGGATCGCCGGCGGACCTGATTCGCCGCTATTCCTCCCGCGAGGTGCTCGAGGTTCGGTTCGGTTCCACCCAGAACGCCGAGGTCGCCGAGCGCATCGCAGCGTTCGGGG
Organism: Cryobacterium melibiosiphilum; assembly: GCF_003602235.1. Classification (GTDB taxonomy): domain Bacteria; phylum Actinomycetota; class Actinomycetes; order Actinomycetales; family Microbacteriaceae; genus Cryobacterium; species Cryobacterium melibiosiphilum. The sequence continues at coordinate 6,971 of NZ_QZVS01000085.1, read as the reverse complement.
AACGCGTCGAGGTGCTGCCCGACCGCATCCTGGTCTACAGCGACAGCGGGGAACGCGAGCTCGAGCGGATGTCCGCGGTCGGCCTGCACCCGATCACGAGCCTCGTGCGCCGCTCCAGCCTCGAAGACGTGTTTTTGCGCCTGACCGGCAGAAACCTGATCGAATGAGCGGCGCGCCCGAGCCAGGAGGAGCGGCCGGCGGCGCCGACGCGACCGAGCCGGCCGACGGCATCCGTGTGCCCGCCGCGTCTGCTGCCCGGTCCGAAACCGTGGCCGCGGCGGTCGCGCAGGCCGCGCGCACTCGCCGCTACGGCTCCTGGTACGTGGCCGAGCACCGGTTTCGGGTCATGCGCTCCTACGCGCAGACCGTGCTGTTCACCGCGATCGGCAACCCGATCGTCTACCTCTACGCGATGGGCGTGGGGCTCGCGACCCTCGTCGACGGCAACCTCGGCGCCGACGCCGTCAACGGGGTCAGCTACCTGGCCTTTCTCGCACCGGCACTGTTGGCCAGCAGCGCCATCTCGGTCGCCTCAGAAGAGTTCACCTATCCGATCATGCTCGGATTCAAGTGGAACCCGGTGTTCTTCGGCATGAATGCCAGCTCGATCCAGCCCCGGCAGATCATCAACGGAATCGTCATCTCCGTTGCCGCGCGCATGCTGCTGACCTGCGCCATCTACTACGCATTCATGCTGCTGTTCGGGGCGGTTCCGGGGCCGCTCGGTTTTGTCGCGGTGTTCGTCGCGCTGCTCACCGGCCTCGCCTTCGGCGCCGTGCTGATGGGGTACACCGCGACCCTGACCAACGACACCGGCCAGCTCGCCATGGTGCAGCGCTTCGTGATCCTGCCGATGACCCTGTTCTCGGGCACCTTCTTTCCACTCGACGTGCTGCCGGGCTACCTGCAGTGGATCGGCTGGATCTCCCCGCTCTGGCACGGCACCGAGCTGTCGCGGGTGTTCGCCTACGGCATGGCCGAGCCCATCTGGTTGAGCCTGGTGCACGTGGTCTACCTCGTCGTCCTGCTCGCGGCCGGCTGGATCTGGGCACGCCGCCTGACGCTGCGGCGGTTGAATATATGACCGCGGGCGAGCGCACGACGAACCCGAGCCTGGCACCATCGAGCGCGGCGGCATCGGCTGGCCCGCGCCCGTTTGGCGGTCTCTACGCGGGCAACGCGCGCAGCGTGATGGCACGAGGCTGGCGGGCGACCCGCAGCACCAACTGGCTCGTCGTGGTGAGCGGGTTCTTCGAGCCGATCTTCTACCTACTGTCGATGGGCCTCGGGCTCGGCGCGCTGATCGGCCAGGTGCAGACCGACGACGGCCAGAGCGTGCCCTATGCGGCCTTCATCGCGCCGGCGCTGCTCGCGGTCGCCGCGATGAACGGGGCGATCTACGACTCGACCTGGAACGTGTTCTTCAAGATGCAATTCGCCAGGCTCTACGAGGGCATGCTGTCGACTTCGCTCGGCCCGTTGGATGTCGCGCTCGGCGAGATCTCGCTCGCGCTCCTGCGCGGGCTCCTCTACGCGACCGGGTTTTTGGTGGTGATGCAGGCGCTCGGCCTCAACCTGTCGTGGTGGGCGTTGCTCGCGCTGCCGGCGGTGCTGCTGATCGCGTTCGGGTTTGCGAGCGTGGGCATGGCGGTCACGAGCTACATGAAGACGTTCCAGCAGATGGACTGGATCACCTTCGTGCTGCTGCCGATGTTCCTGTTCTCGGCTACGTTCTATCCGCTCAGCGTCTACCCACAGGGCATCCAGTGGGTGATCCAGGCGCTGCCGCTCTGGCACGGCGTTGAGCTCGTGCGCGGGCTGACGACCGGCATGGTCGACCTCGGCATGCTCTGGCACGTGCTCTACTACGCCGTGATGATCGTGATCGGGCTGGTCTTCACGACCCGGCGGCTGCGCGCCCTTTTCCTGGACTGAAGATTCTCGGCTGAACGCAGACGCTCCCCCTCGCAGATGGCGAGGGGGAGCGGATGCTGCAGGTGCGGAACCTTAGCGGTGCAGGTCGAGGTCCTTGGTCTCGCGGCTGAGGATCAGCGCGATCAGGGTGATGACGGCCATCACCGAGAGGTACACGCCGACCCAGAACGGGCTGCCCTCGCCGAGGGTCCACAGCCAGATCGCGATGAACGGCGCGACGGCTGCGCCGAGGATCGAGCTCATGTTGTAGGCGAAAGCGGAGCCGGTGTAGCGCACGCTGGTCGGGAAGAGCTCCGGCAGCAGGGCGCCCATCGGGCCGAAGGTCATGCCCATCAACGAGAAGCCGAGGATCAGGAAGAACATCACGCCGAAGAAACCGGCGCCGAGCAGCGGCACGAAGAGCAGGCCGAAGACGACGATGGCGATCGTCACGATGATGAGCGTCTTGCGGCGCCCGTGCTTGTCGGCCCAGGGGCCGGAGGCGAGGGTGAAGATTCCGAAGAACACCACGCCGAGGATCATCATCAGGATGAAGTTGTTGTAGCTGAATCCGAGGCCGGGCACCGGGGCATCCGTCGCCGCGCGGCCGTAGCCGAGGGTGAAGGTGGTCATCAGGTAGAACAGCACGTAGGTCGCGAGCATGATGAACGTGCCGAGGATGAGTTCGCGCCAGTTGGACTTGAACACGGCGGCGAGCGGCAGCTTTTCGACGCGCTTGGTCTTGACGACCTTGGTGAACGCTTCACTCTCGACGAGGCGCAGGCGCACCCAGAGGCCGACCATGACCATGACCGCGGAGAACAGGAACGGGATGCGCCAGGCCCACTCGAGGAACGCCTCGGAGGGGCGGGTCGGGTCGGTCGAGGGCAACGCGAGCGCGAGGCCGAGGAACAGTCCGTTGGCGATGATGAAACCGAGCGGGGCGCCGACCTGCGGGAAGGTGCCGTACCAGGCGCGCTTGCCGACCGGGGCGTTCTCGGTCGCGACGAGGGCCGCGCCGCTCCACTCGCCGCCGAGGGCGAAGCCCTGGGCCAGGCGCAGGATGACGAGCATGAACGGGGCCCACCAGCCGATCATCTGGTAGGTCGGCAGCAGGCCGATCAGGAACGTCGCGATGCCCATCGTGAGCAGCGCACCGACAAGGGTGGCCTTGCGGCCGTTGCGGTCACCGAAGTGGCCGAAGAACAGCGCGCCGATCGGGCGGGCGACCATCGCGGCACCGAAGACGGCGAAGGAGGCCAGCAGCGCGGTGGTCTCATTGCCGGTCGGAAAGAACAGGTGCGGAAAGACGAGTACGGCCGCGGTCGCGTAGACGTAGAAGTCGTAGAACTCGATGGTCGTGCCGATGAGGCTCGCCATGATGACGCGGCTCTTCGGATTGACGGGGGCGGCCGGGGCGCCGGCAGCGCCGGTCGGGGAGCCCGGCGTCGTCGCCGAGGTGGTGGGGGATGACATGGTCTCACAACTCCGTGTGTGCGTGCGCTGGTGCGGGCCACGGAATGCGAACGTCGATCAGACAGACAGGCTGGGGGTGTGGAACGCGAAAATGGACGGCCACTTGTGGAGGCCTTCCAGCACCTTACGCCCTCGGCACACAGCTCTGACCCCGTTACCGTCCCGCGAGTGAGCAGTTTTTGCACTTCCCGGGGCTGGGAAGTGCACTTTTTGCTCACTCGCGAGATTCGGGTAAGCGGATGCGGTGGGTCGGGTTAGCGCCAGAGCACCGCGATCACGACGTTGGCCAGGGTGAGGCCGCCGATCGACCACAACGCCCACGACGGCACCGTCGCCTTCTTGCGGTACACGATGACGAGGGCGGTGATGACGATGAGCACGAGCAGCTTCACGCCGATCTTGCCGTTGTCGATCGAGCCGAGCGCCGCCATCTGGATCACGCCGACCAAGGCGATGCCCGTCACGAGCTGGGTGAGGGCGCCGTGGAACATCGAGGTCACAATCGTGCCCTTGCCGGCGGCGATCGCCTTCGTCTGTACGAGGAACCCGCCCAGCAGGGAGGCGAGGCCGACGAAGTGCAGAATGAGCAGAATCTGACGCAAAAGTTCCATGCAGCCAGCCTATTGGCCCCGCGGAGCCCCGCGCACCGGCCGGGGCTAGTGCCCGGCGAGGCCGAGCAGCACCCGGGCGGTCGCAAGCGCCGCGCTCGCCGCTTCGGCGCCCTTGTCTTCCTTCGAGCCGGGCAGGCCGGCGCGGTCGAGGCCCTGCTGCTCGGTGTCGAGGGTCAGCACTCCGAAACCGACCGGCTTGCCGGCGTCGAGGGCGACGCGGGTGAGGCCATCGGTCGCCGCACTCGAGACGTACTCGAAGTGCGGGGTGCCGCCGCGAATGATGACGCCGAGCGCCACCACCGCGTCGGCCCCGTTGTCGAGGGCGACCTTGCAGGCGACCGGCAGCTCGAAGCTGCCCGGCACCCGCACGAGCGAGAATCGGGCACCGGATGCCTCGAGCACCCGGGTCGCTCCGGCGATCAGTCCGTCGGTGATCACGTCATGCCACATTCCGGCGACGATGACCACGGTGAGTCCGGTGCCGTCCACCTCAATCTCGGGTACGCCTTCAACGCTCATACGGTCTGTCCTTTCAAGCTGTCCTGGCCCTTAAGTATGTCTGCGGCGGCGAGGTGGTGACCCATCCGGTCCCGTTTAGCGGCGAGATAGCCCTCATTATGGCTGCCGACTCCGACAATGAGCGGCACTCGTTCGGTGACGCTCACGCCGCGGGCTTCGAGCTGGCGCACCTTCTCGGGGTTGTTGGTGAGCAGGCGCACCTCTGAGAGGCCGAGGTCTTCGAGGATGCTGGTCGCCGCGCTGTAGTCGCGGTTGTCGCCCGGCAGGCCGAGCGCGAGGTTCGCGTCGAGGGTGTCGAGGCCGTCCTCCTGCAGGGCGTAGGCGCGCAGCTTGTTGATGAGACCGATGCCGCGGCCCTCTTGGCCGCGCAGGTAGACGACCACGCCGCCCTCGGCCTGGATCGCCTCGAGGGAGGCGTCGAGCTGCGGCCCGCACTCGCACTTGAGCGAGCCGAAGACCTCGCCGGTGAGGCACTCCGAGTGCACCCGCACGAGCGCGCCGTTGACCGGGGTACCGGAGACGAGCGCGACGTGGTCGGCGCCGGTCATGCGGTCGCGGTAGGCGCGCACCTGAAAACTGCCGTGCCGGGTGGGCACGGTGGTTTCGACCTCGAAGTCGACGCGCGGGCTCTCCTGGATCGGGCTGATGGACGGCAGCGGTTCGTCGCCGTGGTTTTCGTTCAGGTAGACGATCAGGTCGGCGATGGTGATCACGTCGAGGCCTTCGCGCTCGCCGAGTTCGAGCAGGCCGGGCAGGCGCATCATCTCGCCGTCGTCAGCGACGATCTCGCAGATCGCGGCGACCGGCACGAGGCCGGCGAGCTTCATCAGGTCGACGGCCGCTTCGGTGTGGCCGCTGCGTTCGCGCACGCCGCCGTCGCGGGCGCGCAGCGGCAGGATGTGGCCGGGCCGGTGCAGGCTCGACGGCACCGACTCCGGGTTGGCCAGCACCCGCAGGGTGTGGGCGCGGTCGGCGGCGCTGATTCCGGTCGAGAGCCGGTCGGCGGCGTCGACGCTCACCGTGTAGTTGGTGCCGAGAGGGTCTTCGTTGTCGAGCACCATCACCGGCAGATCGAGCTGGTCGGCGATGTCGTTCGTCATCGGGGCGCAGACGAAGCCGGAGGAGACGCGGATGGTCCAGGCGAGCCATTCCTGGGTGGCGAGCTGGGCGCTGAGGATCACGTCACCCTCGTTCTCGCGGCCCTCATCGTCGGCGACGATGACCGGCCGGCCGAGCCGCAGTGACTCGAGTGCGGTGGGGATGTCGGTGAGGCTCATGATGCGCTCCTAGGTGTTGCAGGGATGGTGGGGCCGGTGGGGATGGTGGGGACAGCGTGTACGGCGGCGAGGGCCAGCATCCGCTCGACGTGGCGGGCGAGAATATCGGTCTCGAGGTTGACGTGGTCGCCGAGCATGAGGGCCCCGAGGGTGGTGGCGGTGAGGGTCTCGGGGATCAGGGAGACCTCGAACCACTGGGCGGGGGCATCCGCGGCGCTGATGTTGCTCACCGTGAGGGAGACGCCGTCGATCGCGATCGAGCCCTTGCCCACGACGAGCGGGGCCAATGCCGGGCTGAGGCTGAACCGCAGCACCCGCCACGCTTCGCCGGGCGTCACGCTCAGTACCTCGCTGGTGCCGTCGATGTGGCCCTGCACGATGTGGCCGCCGAGGCGGTCGCCGACGAGGGCGGCGCGTTCGAGGTTGACCGGCGACCCGGCGATCGCGTCGGAGAGGGTCGACATCGACAGGGTCTGGGCCATCACGTCGGCCGTGAAGGTGCTGTCGGTGCGGTCGACGACGGTCAGGCAGACGCCGTTCACGGCGATTGAGTCGCCGTGGCCGACCCCGTCGACGACGAGCGGGCCGCGCACGGTGAGCCGGGCGGCGTCGCTGGTGTGGTCGACGCGTTCGATGCGGCCGAGTTCTTCAATGATTCCGGTGAACATTCAGGCGCCCTTCGAGATGCGAGTGGAACTGGAACTGGGGGAGATTGGGCTCAGGGGCCGCGGCCGTGCCACGATGAGCACGTCGTCGCCGAGCTGCTCGAGGTGGTCGATGGCGAGGCGTCGCTGCCCGGTGATGGTCTCCACGCCGATGTCGCCGAGGGCGACTCGCGGCCCGCCGAGCAGCGTCGGGGCGAGGTAGACGAGGTACTCGTCGACGAGGCCGGCGGCGACGAACGCGCTCGCGAGCGTCGGTCCGCCCTCGATGAACACGCGACGGATGCCCCGGGCCGCCAGGTCCGCGAGCACCGCGGCGAGGTCGTCGGTCGCGTAAAAATGCGCGTCCCGCGGATGCCGCCGCACCGCGGCCGTGTCCGGGGTCGCCCGCCGGCCGACGACGACGGGGATCGGCTGGCTGGGCAGCAGCTCCCCGGCCGCGTCGCGGGCGGTGAGTGCGGGGTCGTCGGCGAGCACGGTGCCGGTGCCGACCAGGATCGCGTCGGCGGCGG
>NZ_QZVS01000086.1 GCF_003602235.1 Cryobacterium melibiosiphilum | reverse complement strand
GGCGTCGCGGTCGGCCTGCGCCGCGGTGCGCTCCGCGGCGGAGGCGGCGGCATCCGCGGCCCGGTCGGCTTCGGTCGTCGCCGTTGATGCGGCGGTCATCGCGCCGACCCCGACGGCGCCGGCGGCGAGCACGACGAGGACCAGGCCGAGCAGGAGGCGGTGGGTGGGCACAGGCCGAGCCTAACCCGCGATGCCGGCCCGGGGCATCCGTCACCCCGCGTGTGGCGAAGCCCTCGACATGGGTCGCGCGGGTCTGCCCGAATGCTTGTCAGCAGCTTGCGGTCGGTGTAACTTTGCACTCGATGCAAACTTCATCCACTCCCCCGGTCACCACCGCCCGCTGATGAACCATCGGCAGATTCTCTTCGTCATCTTCGGCCTGATGGCCGGCATGTTCCTCTCCGCACTCGACCAGACCATCGTGGGCACGTCGATGCGCACAATTGCCGACGACCTCGATGGCATGGCGCTGCAGGCCTGGGTGACGACCGCATACCTGATCGTGTCGTGCATCAGCACCCCGATCTACGGCAAGCTCAGCGACATCTTCGGCCGTCGGCCGCTGTTTCTGATCGCGATCACGGTGTTCCTGATCGGGTCACTGCTGGCCGGGATGGCCAGTTCGATGTACGAGCTCGCGGTCTTCCGTGCGATCCAGGGGCTCGGCGCCGGCGGCCTGATGGCGCTGCCGCTCACGATCATGGGCGACATGCTCGCTCCCCGCGAACGCGCAAAATACCAGGGCTATTTTCTGGCCGTATTCGGGGTGTCCAGCGTGATCGGGCCGCTGATCGGCGGGGTGCTCGCCGGCAGCGACACCCTGCTGGGCGTGACCGGCTGGCGCTGGGTGTTCCTGATCAACATTCCGATCGGCCTGGTCGCCCTCGCCATCGTGCTGAAGTTCTTGCACGTGCCGCACACGAAGCGGCCGGTGCGCATCGATTGGTGGGGCGCGGCGACCGTGGTCATGGCCGCCGTGCCGCTGCTGCTCGTCGCCGAGCAGGGCCGCACCTGGGGTTGGGGTTCACCGCTGGCCCTCGCCTGCTACGGCGTGGGCATCGTCGGTATCGTCCTGTTCATCGTCGCCGAACGCGCGATGGGCGACGACGCGCTGATCCCACTGAAGCTGTTTCGCTCGGCGACCTTCTCGATGGCGACCGTGCTCGGCGTCTTCGTGGGCTTCGGCATGTTCGGCGCCATGATGACCGTGCCGCTCTACTTACAGCTCGTCAACGGCGCCACGCCGACCGAGAGCGGCTTTCTCATGCTGCCGATGATCGGCGGGCTCATGATCTCCTCGATTGCGAGCGGCCAGATCATCGCCCGCACCGGTCACTACAAAATCTTCCCGACCATCGGCACCGGCTTCATGTCGGCCGGGTTCCTGCTGCTGACTTTCGCCACCGCCGACCGGCCGGTGTGGTTCACCATGATCGGGATGCTGCTCATCGGCCTCGGGCTCGGCCAGCTGATGCAGACGCTCACCATCGCGAGCCAGAACTCGGTCGGGGCCCGCGACATCGGCGTGGCGACGAGCGCGTCGACGTTCTTTCGCCAGATCGGCGGCACGCTCGGCACGGCCGTGCTCTTCTCGGTGCTCTTCACCCGCATCCCGACCACGCTTCAGGCCGCGTTCAGCGACCCGGCCGCCCTCGCCGGCGTGCGGGCCGCCGCCGCGGACCCCGCGGTACAGGCCGACCCGGCCAACGCCGCGGTGCTCGACCTGCTCGGCAACCCGAGCGCGGTCGGCGGCGCCCTCGACGGGGACACCTCGTTTTTGAACGGAGCGGATGGCCGGCTCACGCATCCGTTCCTGGTCGGTTTCAGCGATGCCACGGTGACGGTGTTCTGGGTGGGCCTCGCGGTCGTGGCCGTCGCCTTCGTGCTGAGCTTTTTCCTGAAGGCGCCGCCGCTGCGCGAGACCTCGGCGATGCAGGAGGCCGCAAACGAGGCCGCAGAGGCAGCAAGGGCGACCCCCCTTCGCGAGTGAGCAATTTTTGCACTTCCCGCGTCGTTTAAGTGCAGAAAGTGCTCACTCGCGGAGAGTGTGAGCGGGGGGCGGGAATGTTTGGGGGGTGCGCCTTGTTTTAGTACAGATGCGCATTCTTATAGCAGGTGGACATGGAAAAATCGCTCGACTTCTGACACGGGAGCTGGTGGCAGGCGGACACGAGGTGACCGGCCTGATTCGCAACGACGAGCAGGGTGCTGACCTCATGCTCGACGGCGCGACCCCGGTTGTGCTCGACATCGAAACGGCCGAGGTTGCGGAGGTGACCGCCGCCCTGACCGGATTCGATGTGGCGGTCTTCGCGGCCGGCGCCGGAGGCGGCAGCGGCGACGCCCGCAAGCAGACCGTCGACTTCGGCGGCTCCGTCAAGCTCGCCGACGCCGCCGAAGCCGCCGGCGTGCGGCGCTTCATCCAGATCTCCTCGACCGGCAACGACCTCGTTCGAGGCGGCGGGCTCCCCGTCGGACTCGACGAGGGCATGCTCGCCTACTTCCAGGCCAAGCTCGCCGCCGAAGACGACCTCAAGCCCCGCGATCTCGCCTGGACCATCGTGCGCCCCGGCGGCCTCACGGATGCCGACGGTACCGGACTCGTACAGCTGCAGCTCACCGGCCCCGACCACACCGTGCCCGGATCCGTCGAGAAGAGCGGCACCGTGCCGCGTGCCGACGTCGCCGCGGTACTCGCCGAGCTCATCCGTTCCGGCACGGGCGTGCACCAGACGCTGCACCTGCTCGAGGGCTACCTCGAGGTCGAGGACGCCATCGCGGCACTGCCGGTCTCCAAGTAGGTCCGATGAGCTAGGCCCGACCCTCACTAACCACAGCCGGAAGAAGCCCCGCCCAGCGGGTGTTTCTTCCGGTTTTTGTGTGCCCGGGGCCGCTCGAGAAGGTTTTCGGCACCTCTTGACAGCGCCCGAAGGCGCGTTTATTGTCGTCTACAACATCGTGAGAGCGCTCTCACCACGGCTGGTGAGAGCGCTCTCAGCTCACCCATCATTCACAGCACCACACGCACACAAGGGAGTGACCGTGACGTTTTCACGCACCACCGCTGTCGCCGGTATCGCCAGCGCAGCCGCAATTGGCCTTCTGCTCACCGGCTGCACGAGCGCCGGAAATGCCTCCGACGACGGGGGTGACACCGAACTCACCGTCACGACATTTGGCACCTTCGGCTACGACGACCTCTACGCCCAGTACGAGTCCGACCACCCCGGCGTGACGATCAAGGCCACCAACATCGACACCGGCGGCAACGCCCGCACCGACCTGTTCACCAAGCTCGCCGCGGGCTCCGGGGTCAGTGACGTCGTCGCCCTCGAAGAGGGCTGGCTCGGCTCGGTCATGGAGGTCTCCGACCAGTTCGTCGACCTGAACGACTTCGGCGGCGCCGACATCGCCTCCCGCTGGGTGCCGTGGAAGCTCGACCAGGGCACGGATGCCGACGGTCGCCTGATCGGCTACGGCACCGATATCGGCCCCCAGGGCCTCTGCTACAACGCTCCCCTGTTCGAGGCGGCCGGACTGCCGAGCGATCGGGCATCCGTCGCCGAACTGTTCGGCGGCGACGACGCGACCTGGGAGGAGTACTTCGACCTCGGCCGCCAGTACCAGGCCGCGACCGGCAAGGCCTGGTTCGACCAGCCGAGCTTCGTCTGGAACTCCATGGTGAACCAGCTGCCCGAGGGCTACTACACGAGCGACGGCGAGCTGAACATCGAGGGCAACGCCGACCTCGAAGAGCGCTGGGGCTGGCTCACCCAGGGCGTGGCCGACGGCCTCTCGGCCCAGCAGGCGCGCTGGGACTGGGGCGGCGGCAAGGGCTTCGTCGACGGCAGCTTCGCAACCTTCGTCTGCCCGGGCTGGATGCTCGGCGTCCTGCAGGGCAACACCGAAAGCGGCGGCGGCTCAGCCGCCACCGGCTGGGACTTCGCCGACGTGTTCCCCGGCGGCGCGAGCAACTGGGGCGGCGCGTTCCTGGCCGTCCCGGCCACCAGCGAACACCAGGCGCAGGCCGCCGAGCTGGCTGCGTGGCTGACCGAACCGGCCCAGCAGGTGGCCCAGTTCGAGGCGGCCGGTACCTTCCCGAGCACGACGGAGGCGCAGGAGACCCTCGCCGCCGACGCCACCCCGAACGAGTTCTTCCAGGGTGCCCCGGTCGGCGCGATCCTCGCGGAGCGCGCTCAGGGCGTGGAGGCGCAGTTCAAGGGCCCCAACGACTCGGTCATACAGGAGAACGTGTTCCAGGCCGTGCTCGACCGCGTCGACACCGGCGAACTGAACGCCGAAACCGGCTGGGCCGAGGCCCTGAAACTGACCGACGAGCTCGTCGACCAGTAGCTCGTCAATTCAGTCAGCCGCTCCCCCGGGGCCGGCCGCGTGCCGGCCCCCGGACCCTCTGCCCTCACCCTTCGGAAAGGACCCCATGTCGGTCACGCTCAGCCGGCCCCGCCGCCCCAGGGCGACCAAGCCAGAGACGGATGCCGCCGCGCCGGACCGCGCGTCGCCATCCGCTCGCTCGCCGCTCAAGCAACGGCTCAGCCGCCTCGACGTGAAGGCCTCGCCGTACCTCTACATCGCGCCGTTCTTCGTGCTCTTCGGGCTCGTCGGGTTGTTCCCGCTCGGGTACACCTTCGTGGTGAGCCTCTTCGACTGGCGGCTGCTGCAGGGCCAGGGCGAGTTTGTCGGCCTCGACAACTTCGCCGCCGTGCTCGGGGACCGGTTCTTCTGGAACTCCCTGTTCAACACGGTCAGCATCTTCGTGCTCTCGAGCATTCCGCAGCTGGTCGCGGCGGTACTGATCGCGGCCGTGCTCGACCAGAACATCCGCGGCAAGACCTTCTGGCGCATGAGCGTGCTGCTGCCCTACATCGTCACCCCGGTCGCGGTGTCGCTGATCTTCACCAACATGTTCAACGAGCAGTACGGGCTCATCAACAACGTGCTCGGCGCCCTCGGGCTCGACCCGGTGATGTGGAAGACCGAGCAGCTGCCGAGCCACCTGGCGATTGCGACCATGGTGAACTGGCGCTGGACCGGCTACAACGCGCTCATCCTGCTGGCGGCCATGCAGGCCGTGCCCCGGGACATCCACGAGTCGGCGGCCCTCGACGGGGCCGGCGCGGTGCGGCGCTTCTTCTCGATGACCGTGCCGAGCATCCGCCCCACGCTGATCTTCGTGATCATCACCTCGACCATCGGCGGGCTGCAGATCTTCACCGAGCCCCGCCTGTTCGACCCGGTGACGGCCGGCGGCTCGGCCCGGCAGTTTCAGACCACCGTGCTCTACCTCTGGGAGATGGCCTTCTTTCGGCAGAACTTCGGTGAGGCCTCGGCGATCGCGTGGCTGTTGTTCCTGATCATTGTCGGGCTCGGAGCGCTGAATTTCTTCATCGCGCGGCGCATCTCGTCGGCCGAATCCCGGCGGGCGACCCGGCGCATCCGTCGTCGGCTGGCGCAGCTGAAGGGGCAACCGGCCGACCGAATGGAGGACCACTCATGAGCACGCTGCTCACCCGAACCCCGCGCCGGGCACAACCGCGCCGCCGCTCACGAGCGGTCGGCATCGACGCCCGACCCGGATTTCTCGTCTACGGGCTGCTGACCGCGATTCTGCTCGGCTCCGCGTACCCGCTGTGGTGGTCGTTCGTGATGGGGTCGAGCGAGAGCTCAGCGCGCGGCGACACCTGGCCGCCGCTGCTGCCCGGCGGCCGGTTCTGGATCAACGTCGGCGAGGTGCTCGACAGCGTGCCGTTCTGGCTCGCCCTCGGCAACAGCCTGATCATCTCGAGCGTAATCACCGTCTCGGTCGTCTTCTTTTCGACCTTGGCCGGGTATTCCTTCGCGAAGCTGCGCTTTCGCGGCAACACCGCGTTGATGGTCGTACTGGTGGCGACGATGGCGATCCCGACCCAGCTGGGCATCATCCCACTGTTCATGCTCATGCGGGAATGGGGCTGGACGGGCCAGATCGGCGCGGTTGTGGTGCCGACCCTGGTCACGGCGTTCGGGGTGTTCTTCATGCGGCAGTACCTGGTCGACGTGATTCCCGACGAGCTGATCGAGGCGGCCCGGGTCGACGGGGCCAGCATGATCGGCACATTCTGGCACGTCGCGCTGCCGGCGGCCCGGCCCGCGATGGCGATTCTGGCGCTGTTCACCTTCATGACGGCGTGGACAGACTTTCTCTGGCCGCTGCTGGTGCTGAACTCGTCGAACCCGACCCTGCAGACGGCGCTCAGCCAATTGCAGTCCGCGCGGTACGTCGATTATTCGGTGGTGCTGACCGGGGCTATCCTCTCAACTATCCCGCTGCTCGTGCTCTTCCTGATCGCCGGCAAACAACTCATCTCGGGAATCATGCAGGGAGCGGTAAAAGGCTGATGACACGCACTTCACGACACGCGCCGGTTCCATTGACGACGTTCGACTGGCCGCAGGACTTCATCTGGGGCTCGGCGACCGCCGCAGCCCAGGTCGAGGGCGCCGGCCACGAGGGTGGCAAGGAGGATTCCATCTGGGATGCCTTCGCCCGCGTTCCCGGAGCGGTTGCCGGCGATGAGAACCTCGAGACCGCCGACGACCACTACCACCGCATGCCGGCCGACGTGGCGCTCATGAAGCAGCTGGGCCTCGGCTCCTACCGCTTCTCGACCAGCTGGGCGCGCGTGCGCCCGGGTGACCGCGCCACGAACCCCGAGGGCCTGGACTTCTACTCCCGGCTCGTCGACGAGCTGCTCGAAGCCGGAATTCTGCCCTGGCTCACCCTCTACCACTGGGACCTGCCGCAGGCCCTCGAAGAGAAGGGCGGCTGGGCCAACCGCGACACCGCTGCCCGGTTCGTGGACTACGCGACGGATGTCTACGCCGCCCTCGGCGACCGGGTCACCCACTGGACCACCTTCAATGAACCGTTCTGTTCCTCCCTGCTCGGCTACGCCTCGGGCGTGCACGCCCCCGGGCGGCAGGACGGCCGGGCAGCGATCGCCGCCGTGCACCATCAGCACCTCGCCCACGGCCGGGCCGTGCTCGCGCTGCGGGACCTCGGTGCGGAGCACGTGGGCATCACCCTCAACCTCACCAACGCGGTGCCGCGCGACCCGACCGACCCGGTCGACGTCGAGGCCGCCCGCCGTCTCGACTCCCTCGCGAACCGCATCTTCCTCGACCCGATCCTGCGCGGCACGTACCCGGCCGACACCCTGCGCGACCTCGAGCCGTTCGGACTGTCCGAGGCGTCCGGGCCGAACGGGGAGGCGGCGCTCATCCAGCCCGGCGACCTCGCGACGATCGGCGCCCCGATCGACTTTCTTGGTGTCAACCATTACCACGACGACTCGGTGAGCGGGCATCCGCTTGTCGCCAGCGACGGCGGCGACGCCGACAGCCACTCCGGCGGCGCCAGCCGCCCGGTCGGGTCGCCCTTTGTCGGCAGCGAATACATCACCTTCCCCAGCCGCGGCCTGCCCCGCACGGCCATGGACTGGGAGGTCAACCCCGAGGGGCTGCGCCACCTCCTGGTGCGCCTCGGCGAGGAGTACTACCGCCTGCCGCCGCTGTACATCACCGAGAACGGCGCCGCCTACGACGACACCGTGGCAGCGGATGGCGCGGTGCACGACCTCGAGCGCACGCAGTACATCCTGGACCACGTCGCAGCCGTCGCCCGGGCGATGGCCGACGGCGCTGACGTGCGCGGCTACTTCGTCTGGTCGCTGCTCGACAACTTCGAGTGGTCCTACGGCTACGGCAAGCGCTTCGGCATCGTGCGGGTCGACTATGACACGCTTGAACGCACGGTCAAGGACAGCGGGCTCACCTTTGCCCGGTTGATCGAGGCCGCGCGCGAGCCGGCGCCGGTCGCCGGGTAGCGGCGGGTAGCGCCATGACGGCGGCGGAGTCCTCTGCAGCGGGCGCGGCTTCGGGCTCGGGCGCGGCCCCAGTCACGGGCGCGAGCTCGGGCGCTGCCCGGGGGATGCCGACGCTCGAGATGGTCGCCGAGCTCGCCGGAGTATCGCGGGCGACCGTCTCGCGGGTTGTGAACGACTCGCCCAAGGTGACCCCCGAGATCACACGCTCGGTGCAGGCGGCGATCGCCGAACTGAACTACGTGCCCAATCGGGCGGCGCGGTCACTCGTGAACCGCCGCACCCAGGCGATTGCCCTCGTCGTGCCGGAATCGACGGCCAAGGTCTTCGCGGACCCCTTCTTCGCATCCGTCGTGCAGGGCATCGCCCTGTTCTTGGCCGAAACCGACTACACGCTCAACATGCTCATCTCGTCGGAGGGGCGACCCGAGAAGACTCGGCGCTACCTGCTCGGCGGTAACGTCGACGGGGCGATCGTGGTGTCGCATCACAGCGGCGATCACTCCTATGCCCACCTCGGCCAGGCGCTGCCGATCGTCTTCGGCGGGCGGCCGCTCGCCGAGCAGAACGGCAGCTACTACGTCGACGTCGACAATGTGGCCGGCGCGATCACGGCGACCGAGCATCTGCTCTCGCTCGGGCGGCGCCGTATCGCGACGATCGCCGGGCCGCAGGACATGCCGCCGGGCGTCGACCGGCTCGCAGGCTGGCGGCAGGCCCTCGGCCGGGCCGGGGTCAGCGACGCGATGGTTGAGCTGGGCGACTTCTCGCCGGCGTCGGGCGCGGCGGCCATGCGGCGACTGTTGGATCGGGGCGGGCCGATCGACGCGCTGTTCGCGGCGAACGACCAGATGGCCGCGGGCGCGTTCTCGGTGCTGCACGAGCGGGGGCTGCGGATTCCCGGAGATATCGCGGTCGTCGGCTTCGACGACGACTATTTCGGGGCCACCGCGACGCCGGCGCTGACGACGGTGCACCAGCCGGCCGCGCAGCTCGGCGCGATGATGGCGGAGGTGTTGGTGAAGATCATCGAGGGGGTGCCGGTCGAGCGGGTGACGTCGCTGCCGACGGCGCTCGTGGTGCGGGACTCGGCGTAGCGGGGTTGCTCACCCGCTCGGGTGCGGTTCCGCAGACGGTGAACTGCAGCAAATATGTGGGCGGTCCCGCTGCGTGGGCGGTCCGCGACTGACGCAGGGGGTGATTCCGCGGCCGCGAGTGGGCGCATATGGCCCCGTGAACTCGCTTCAAGGGGCCACATGCGCCCACTCGCGAAAGCCACGGGGCCAGTTGCGCCCACTCGCACGAAGTGTCAGAGATGGCCTCTTGGCTCGCACGAAGTGTCAAAGAAGGCCCCTTGGACGGGACTGAAGGGGCGTTCTTTGACACTTCGCGGGGGGATTGTCGTTTGATGGGGCATTCTGTGACATCTCGCGAGCGAGGTGTCACAGATGGCCCCTTGGTGGGTGGCCAGGTCGCGTCGCCCTCTGCGTCATGGGGCATTCTGTGACACCTCGCGCACGAAGTGTCAGAGATGGCCCCTTGAGCCCTGACGTGGGTGAGCCGATGGGTGCGCCTCACGCGCGAGGGGAGGGCCCAGGTGCTCACACGCGGGATGTCGCGGCGCGGGTCAGGCGAGCTGGGGCACGACCTCGGCGGCGAGGAACTCCAGGTGGTCGAGGTCGGAGAGGTCCATGATCTGCAGATAGACGGCCTCGACACCGTCGGCGGCGAGCGCTCCGAGGCGGTCCACGATCTCCGCGGGGGTGCCCGCGAGGCCGTGGGCGCGCAGTTCCTCGGGTTCGCGGCCGATCGCCGCGGCGCGGCGGGCGAACTCGGCCTCGGTCGCCCCGGCCACCGTCACGAGCGCCGTCGAGTAGACGAGCGAATCGGGGTCGCGGTTGATGGCCTCGCAGGCCGCCCGCACGCCCGCGAACTTGCCGGCAATATCGGCGAACTCGGGGAAGGGCAGGTTGAATTCGGTCGCAAAGCGCGCGGCGAGCGCCGGCGTGCGGCGGGCGCCGCCACCGCCGACGATCACGGGCACGCGAGCCTGCGTGGGCTTGGGCAGCGCCGGGGACTCGATCAGCGTGTAGTGCTCCCCGGCGAAGCTGTACGTCTCGCCGAGCGGCGTCTTCCACAGCCCGGTGATGACCTCGAGCTGCTCCTCGAGCATGCCGAAGCGCTTCGGTGGGAACGGGATTCCGTAGGCGAGGTGTTCTTTCTCGAACCAGCCGGTGCCGAGCCCGAGCTCCACTCGTCCTCCGGACATCTGGTCGACCTGGGCGATCTGGATGGCGAGGATTCCCGGCGGGCGGTAGGTGACGGAGGATACGAGCGTTCCCAGGCGGATGCGTGTCGTCTCGCGGGCCAGCCCCGCCAGCGTGGTCCAGGCATCCGTCGGGCCGGGCAGGCCCGAGCCGTCACCCATGGCGAGGTAGTGGTCGCTGCGGAAGAACGCATCGAAACCGAGGCGTTCGGTGGCCTGCGCGACGGCGAGCACGTCGTCGTAGGTCGCGCCCTGCTGGGGTTCGGTGAATACGCGAAATCTCATGAAACCAGTCTGCCTGCGGGGCCTGTGGATACGAAACCAGCGCTTTCTGAGGTGGATGCCGCGGCGCCGCCCGGGGCTTCGACCGGGCCATCGAGCCCGGCCGGAAAGAACTCCACCTCGGGCAGCAGCGCGAACCGGGCCCGCATCACCGTGAGGGCCTCGGGGTTCTGGTCCATCAGCACGAATCGCCGCCCGAGGGCCGCCGCGACGGCACCCGTCGTGCCGCTGCCGGCGAAGAAGTCCAGCACCCAGTCGCCTTCGCGGCTCGAGGCCTGGATGATGCGGCGAAGGATGCCGACCGGCTTCTGGGTGGGATAGCCCGTCTTCTCCTTGCCGGTGGGCGAGACGATCGTGTGCCACCAGACATCCGTCGGCAGCTTGCCCTTGGCCACCTTTTCGGGCGTGACCAGCCCCGGAGCCATGTACGGCTCGCGGTCGACGGTTGTCGAATCGAAGTAGTACGCCTGCGGGTTCTTCACGTAGACGAGGATCGTGTCGTGCTTGGTGGGCCAGCGGCTCTTCGATTTGGCGCCGTAGTCGTAGGCCCAAATGAGCTCGTTGAGAAAGCAGTCCCGGCCGAAGAGGGCGTCGAGCAGCACCTTGGCGTAGTGCGCCTCCCGGTAGTCCAGATGCAGGTACAGCGTGCCGTCTTCGGCGAGCAGGCGCCACGCTTCGATCAGGCGCGGCTCGAGAAAGGCCCAGTAGTCCTCGAAGGCGTCATCGTAGCCGAGCAGGTCGCCCTTGATGCGCTCGTAGCGCTGGCCCTTGAACCCAGTGATGGTGCCGGCGGCGCTCGCTCCCCCGGCGGACCGCACCGACGTCGTGGACTGCCGTTTTTGGCTGCGACCGGTATTAAAGGGGGGATCGAGGTAGATCAGGGTGAACGCCGAGTCGGGGAGCTGGGGCAGAATCTCGAGATTGTCGGCGTGAATCACCCGGCTGGGACTTGTCTGTGACCACGCGGTTGGCATTCGTCCATTCTGTCAGGCGGCATAGTCTGTGCGGATGACAAAATCGACACCAACCCCGGTTACGACCCCGCCCACCACCTCCGGCGCGGTCGTGCGGCACGACGAGAACGACTCCCGGTACATCCTGACCCTTACTGGGGAGACGGTCGGACTCGCCGACTACTGGGTGTCCGGCCAGAACATGCACTTCACCCACACCGAGGTGGACCCGAGCCGCCGCAATCAGGGGCTCGCCGGCATCCTGATCGAACAGGCACTGAACGACGCCCGCACCCGCACCGACCTCACTGTCGTGCCGGACTGCCCCTACGTGGCGCACTGGATCGACCAGCACGCCGAATACCAGGACCTGCTGACCCGCGGCCGCTAACCCCGCTCGAAACTCATCGAGAGCGGATGCCCGCCATCTGCCTGAGGTTCAGGCTTAGGGAACCCGCGTCAGCCAGGCATCCGTGCTGAACTTGGTGGCGACCAGCTCGGTCGCCTTGGCGTACTCCTCGGCGGTGATGTCGCCGGGGGTCGCCCCGTAGAGCCCGGCGAAGGTCGCCTTCATCGTGTCGATGATCTCGGCGCGGCTGAGCCCGGTCTGGCTGCGCAACGGGTCGACCCGCTTCGCGGCGCTCGTGATGCCCTTGTCGCTGAGCTTCTCGCGACCGATGCGCAGCACCTGCACCATCTTCTCGCCGTCCATGTCGTAGCTCATGGTGACGTGGTGCAGCACGGCTCCGCTGCCGAGGCGTTTCTGGGCGGCGCCGCCGATCTTGCCCTTCGGGCTCGTGATGTCGTTGAGCGGCTGATAATAGGCGTCGATGCCGAGCGATTTGAGGGCGGTGATGACCCACTCGTCGAGGTAGGCGTAGGAGTCGGCGAAGCTCATGCCCTGCACGAGGTCGGTCGGCGCGTAGATGGAATAGGTGATGACGGAGCCGGCCTCCATGAACATCGCGCCGCCGCCGCTGATGCGGCGCACGACGGTGAAGCCGAATTTCTCGGCGTTCTCGGGGTCGACCTCATTCTTGAGGCTCTGGAAGCTGCCGATCACGACGGCCGGTTCGTTCCACTCCCAGATGCGCAGGGTCGGCTGGCGGCGCCCCTCGCCGACCTCGGTCGCGAGCACCTCGTCGAGCGCCATCTGCATGACCGGCGGCACCGGCTTGGAGTGGATGATCTGCCAGTCGTAGTCGCGCCAGCTGCTGGCGCGGGCCAGGGAGCGGCGCACGGCCACGGCGACGGCCTCCGGCGAGAAGCCGAGCAGGCTCGCCCCGACCGGCAGCGCCCGGCGCACGGCGGCAGTGATGCTCGCGGCGTCGCTGTCGGCCGGGAGCCCGTTCACGGCCTCGTTGATGTCGTCGAGCGCGCTGTCGGGTTCGAGGAAGAAATCCCCCGCCAGCCCGAAGTTCGTGATCGTGTTATCGACCACGTCGAGATCGACGACGACAAGTTTGCCGCCCGGAACCTTATATTCACCGTGCATTGGGCCAGCCTAATCGCCCGGCCGGGCGACGGATGCCACCCCCGCCACCCCTGCGAAAAGCGGATGGCGCGACCAGACGGGCCCGTTTCATCCGCTGCCCAGCGACTTCGCGTCAATCCGTCCGCTTTTCGTCACGAGCGGCAGCAGGCACGACCGGCAGGTGCTCGTCGAGCCAGTGCAGCAGGTCGGCAATCACCTCCGAGCGGTTGGTCTCGTTGAACACCTCGTGCCGGGCGCCCGGGTAGACCACCAGGCGCACGTCGCGCAGCCCCGACCGGGCCACGTAGGCCTCGGCGAGCCGGGCCGCGCTGCGTTCCCCGCCGACGGTGTCGTCGCCGCCGACGAGCATCAGCAGCGGCAGTGCGGTCGGCAGCCCGCGGGCGGGCCGGCCGAACAGCCGGGCCGCCTCGCGCAGGCCGAACAGCTTCGCGAGTGGCGTGGCCGTGGTCAGCGGATCGCTGACAAACGCCGCGGCGATCGCGGGGTCACGGCTCAGCCACTCCATTCCGGTCGTGCCGAGCTTTTTGTGCCTGCGGTTCAGGTCTCCCGCGTCCATGTACCCCGGCCACCGGTACGCAGTGCCCGAGAGCACCACCGCGTCGTACTCGCCTGCGTGCTCGTTGATGATCATCTGGGCCAGGAACGACCCCCAGCTGTGCCCCAACAGAATCAGCGGCAGCCCGGGCTCTGCGCGACGGATGATGCCGCTCAGCTGCCGCACACCGGCCGCGGCCGCCCGCACCCCGCCAACACCGAGCCGCCCGAGGCGGGTATGGTCGCCGCCGTGCTGGCCGAGTCCGGTCTGGCCGTGACCACGATGGTCGTCGGCATAGACGGTGTAGCCGGCCGCGTTGAGCGCCTCGGCGAGCGCGGCGTAGCGCAACGCGTGTTCGCCGACGCCGTGGGCGATCTGCACGATGCCGCGCGGGGCATCCACCGGCCAGACGTAATAGGTGATGGTGACGCCGTAAACATCGGTGTAGGTGGGCACGAGGCCAGTCTGTACCCTCGTAGCCCACCCGGGGAATAGCAAAAACAGGGAATACTTAGCAAGACTAATTTGCTACGCTAAATAGATGCTCACTGACACCGCGCCCCACCACTCGGCGGATGCCCCCGGCCACGAGAGCACCGTGGCCGAACTCAGCCACGACTTTCGCATGGCCAACGGCCGCCTGGCGCGCCGCCTGCGGCAGGAGAAAGCCGACAACGAGCTCAGCGCGAGCCAGTTCTCGGCCCTCGGCAGCCTGTTCGTGGAAGGCCCGCTCACGCTCAGCGAACTCAGCGAACACGAGCACGTGACCCCGCCGTCGATGACGCGCACCGTGCATGCCCTCGTCACCGCGGGCCTCGTCGACCGGTCCGGCGCCGCCGACGACGGCCGCAAGGTCGTGCTCACGGCCACGGCGGCCGGCCTCGACATCATGCGGGAGACCCGCAAACGCCGCGAGGCCTGGCTCGCCCAGCGGCTGATTCTGCTCACCCCCGCGCAGCGCCAGACCCTCGCGGACGCCGCCTCGATCATGAAGGAGCTCGCCAACAGTTGAGTGCCATGTTCCGCTCCCTGAGCGTCATCAATTACCGCATCTGGTTCGCCGGGGCCCTCGTCTCGAACATCGGCACCTGGATGCAGCGCACCGCCCAGGACTGGATCGTGCTCACCGAGCTGACCGACTACAACGCGACCGCGGTCGGCATCACCATGGCCCTGCAGCTTGGCCCGATGCTCATCCTGATGCCGTGGGCCGGCCTCATTGCCGACCGGTTCAACCGGCGCAAACTGCTCATCCTCACGCAGGCGCTCATGGGCCTGCTGGCCCTCGGACTCGGAATCCTGACCGTGACCGGCATCGCCGAACTTTGGCACGTCTACCTGTTCGCCCTCGGGCTCGGCGTCGTCGCCGCGATCGACGCGCCCGCCCGTCAGGCCTTCGTCTCGGAGCTCGTCTCGGAGGACAACCTCAGCAACGCCGTCGCCCTGAACTCGGCGTCATTCCACGGTGCCCGCCTCTTCGGACCGGCCGCCGCCGGCCTGCTCGTGGTTGCCGTCGGCGCCGGCTGGGTCTTCATGATCAACGCCGTCACCTTCGCCGCCACGGTGTTCGCGATGATGCTGCTGCGCACCCACCTTTTGCGCCGCCAGCCGCCAGTCAGCCGGGAGCGCGGACAGCTCGCCGCGGGATTCCGGTACGTGCGCGGCCGCCCCGACATCATGGTCGTCATGGTCGCCGTGTTCCTGATCGGCACCTTCGGCCTCAACTTCGCCATCTTCACCTCGACCATGGCGACGATCGAGTTCGGCAAGGGCGCCACCGAGTTCGGCCTGCTCAGCTCGATCATGGCGATCGGCGCGGTGGTCGGCTCCCTGCTCGCCGCCCGCCGCAGTCAGGCCCGGCTGCGCATGATCATCATCGGGGCCGCGCTGTTCGGCGTCTCCTGTGCGTTGGCCGCTGTGATGCCCACGTACGGCAGCTTCGCGGTCTCCCTCGCCCTCGTCGGCCTGTCGTCGCTGACGCTGATGACGACGGCGAACGCCTACGTGCAGACCACCACCCAGGCCGACATGCGCGGCCGGGTCATGGCGCTCTACATGGCCATCTTCGTCGGCGGAACCCCGCTCGGTGCTCCGCTCGTCGGCTGGGTCGCGGATGCCTTCGGCCCCCGCTGGGCACTCGGCCTCGCGTCGGCCTCGGGTCTGCTGGCCGCTGCCGCCCTGTTGTACTGGATGATCCGCTACCGCGAGTTGCGGTTGCGGCTGCGGCTGCGCACCTCGCCGCGGGTGCAGCTGTTGCACGCCGGTGACGGCCGCGGGGCGGCCTCGACGGGGCCCGCCGCGGCATCCGCTGCCGACCGCACTGCTGCCGACCGCACGGAGGCCGTGGACACCGCGACCCGAGAGATCGCGGTCGTCGAGGGCACCAGCTCGCGTTAGCGCACGCCGCCCATCAGGCGCAGCACCGGGCGGGCGACGATCGCGAGCATCACACCGAGGAGGATGGCGATGCCGCCGAGCACGCCGAAGTACAGCGTCTCGTCGACGGTCGCGTACCACTCGGCGAGCAGGCCGGACACGGCCGAGCCCAGCGCGACGGACAGGAAGAACAGCGCCACCATCTGGGTTTTGAAGACCACGGGCGCGAGTTTCGTGGCGACCGAGAGTCCGACCGGGGAGAGCAGCAGCTCCGCGACGGTGAAGACGAGCAGGATGCCGACCATGGCCAACAGCGGGGTCGAGTTCGCCGCTCCGCCCGCGAAGGGCAGGAACAGCAGGAACGCGATGCCCATGATGCCGGTGCCGAAGGCGAACTTCACCGGGGTGGACGGCTGACGGGTGCCCCACTTGGTCCAGATGGCGGCGAAGATGCCAGACAGCACGATGATGAAGACCGGGTTGATCGACTGCACCCAGGAGACCGGCATCTCCCAGCCAAACAGGTCGCGGTTGAGGCGTTCGTCGGCGTAGATCGTGACGACGGTGAACTGCTGCTGGTACAGCGACCAGAACGCGGCGCTCGCGATGAACAGCGGGATGAACGCGTAGACGCGCTTGCGTTCGACGGTGCTGATTTGCCGGTTGGTGAGTATCACGATGAAGTACGAGATCGTGGCGACGATGGTCAGCCCGATCACGATCGTGACCAGGTTGGAGGCCGTGATGACACCGGTCATCACCAGAACCACGATGATCGCGACGGCGACGAGGGCGATGAGGATGTACCGGTTGTAGCGCTCCCGCGGCAGGGGATCGGGCACGACGCGGGACGCTTCGGGCAGGCGCTTACGCCCGAAGGAGTACTGCGTGAGCCCGATCGCCATGCCCACCGCGGCGAGGCCGAAGCCGTAGTGGAAGCCGAGAGTGGTCTGCAGGAGGCCGGTGAGGATCGGTCCGAAGAACGCGCCGAGGTTGATGCCGAGGTAGAAGATGGAGAACCCGGCGTCGCGACGGGGATCATCCGCTGAATACAGCGTGCCGACGACGGAGGTCGCGTTGGCCTTGAGCCCGCCACTGCCGACCGCGACCAGGATGAGGCCGGCGGCCAGGCCGATGACGCCGGGCAGCAGGGCCAGAGCGATGTGGCCGAGCATGATGACGATGGCGCTGTAGAAGAGCACCCGCTCCGAGCCGAGCAGGCGGTCGGCGACCCAGGCGCCGAGGATCGTGGAGAGGTACACGCCACCGCCGTAGGCGCCGACTATGCCCGCCGCGGTGGCCTGCGGGATGCCGAGGCCGTCGTCAGCCGCCGAGTAGTACAGGTACAACAGCAGGATGCCCTGCATGCCGTAGAAGGAGAAGCGCTCCCACATCTCGACGCCGAAGATATGGGCCAGGGAGCGGGGTTGCCCGAGAAATCCGGTGTCTTCGTGGTGGGCTTTGGCTTCGTCGGAGGTCGTACTCATCCCTTCAGAATACTCTCGGGTATCCCCCGGACGAGTGCCCCCGGGGCCGGGTCAGGACCGGGTCGAGTCGCGCACCACCAGTTCGGGGTCGAAGACGATGTGTTCGTGCGCGAAGCCGGGGCCGCCATCCGCTTCGCGCAGCAGCAGGTCGAGCGCAGTGTAGCCGATCAGCACGCTCGGCTGGCGGATTGACGAGAGCGGCACGACCGCTGCGGAGGCGAAGGCGATGTCGTCGTAGCCGATGAGCGCGACATCGCGGGGAACGTGCACGTCTCCCTGCATGTTGAGCGCCTGCAGCACGCCCATCGCGAGCAGATCGTTCGCCGCGAAGACCGCGTCGGGGCGCTCGGCCGCCGGCCGGGCACGGATGCCCTCTCCCGCGACGCGTCCCTGCAGCACGCTGAGGGACTCGGTATCGATCACTTCGAGCGAGACCCCGGGATGCTCGGCGACCGCCGCGCGGGCGCCCTGCAGCCGATCGCCCACCTGGCGGATGCTGGCCGGCCCGCCCACGAAGGCCAGCCGGCTGCGGCCGCCCTCGATCAGGTGACTGGCGGCGAGGCGTCCGCCGGCCACGTCGTCCACGGCGACCGACGAGAAATTCAGGTCATCCGTCTGCCGGTCGACGAGCACGGTCGGGGTGCCGCGCAGCCGCAGCCGGGTGAGACGGTCGGCGACGTCGCCGACCGGGGTCACGAGCACGCCCAGCACCCGCTGCTCCTCGAAGAGGTCGAGGTAGGTGCCCTCGCGTTCGACGTTTTCGTCGCTGTTGCCGAGCAGCACGGCGAGTCCGGACTCCGCGGCGCGATTCTCGGCGCCGCGGGCGACATCGGTGAAGAAGGGGTTGCCCACGTCGAGCACGACGAGGCCGATGCTGCGGCTGCGGCCGGCGCGCAGCTGGCGGGCGGCGTCATTGCGCACAAAACCGAGGTCGGCGATCGCGGCCTGCACGCGCGCGACGGTGTCCGCCGAGACCTTGTCTGGGCGGTTCAAGACGTTGGAGACGGTTCCCACCGAGACCCCCGCGGCCACGGCCACGTCTTTCACGCTGATCGCCATCGTGACTCCTCCCGGGCCGTCGGTGAACCCTTACTCCGGCCCCGAGTGTATTCCGACTCGCGGCCAAAATGAAACGAATCACCGATCGGGTCACAGTGAAACGACTCGACGGTCTCATTCAGATTTCAATCTTCAGATTGCCGGGCACGAATCGTTGACGCCGGACGCATAACCGTTCTAAGATCGTCAAGATTTACATTGTGAAACGATTCAGTCCGGAATTTTCACCACCCCGGTTCACCCTCAACGAGGAGGCTCGACTGCTGATGCCCAGCACCCCCACCCCCGTGCTCGCCCTGCACGGCGCCGCCAAGGCCTTCGGCCCGGTGGTCGCCCTCGCCGACGGCACCGTTGAGATTCTCCCCGGTGAGATCCACGCCTTGGTCGGCGAGAACGGGGCCGGCAAGTCGACGCTCGTCAAGATCCTCGCGGGCTTTCACCAGCCCGACGCCGGGGACTTTCAGGTCGGCGGACAGCCCGTGTCCTTCCGCACCGTAGCGGACAGCAAAGCCGCCGGTATCTCGGTGATCTACCAGGAGCCCACCCTGTTTCCCGACCTCACGGTGGCCGAGAACATCTTCGTCGGGCGCCAACCGAAGGGCCGCTTGGGCCTGATCAGTCGCGCTGCGATGCGCGGCCAGGCCCGGGCACTGTTCGAGCGCCTCGGAGTGCGCATCGACCCCGACCGAGTCGCCGAAGGACTCTCCATCGCCGACCAGCAGATCATCGAGATCGCCAAAGCAATCTCGCTCGATGCGAAGGTACTCGTGATGGACGAGCCGACCGCGGCTCTCTCGGGCATCGAGGTGGAGCGTCTGTTCACGGTCGCGCGCAGCCTGCGCGCGGCGGGAGCAGGCATCCTCTTCATCTCCCACCGTTTCGACGAGGTGTTCGCGCTCTGCGATCGCATCACCGTGATGCGTGACGGTCGCTACATCAACACCCACATCACGAGTGAGGTCACGATCGACAAGATCGTGCGGGAGATGGTGGGCCGCGACATCGCCCAGCTCTACCCCAAGGTCGTCGCTGAGCTTGGCGACACCGTGCTGCGGGTCTCCGGCCTCGGCCGCGCCGGCGTCTTCGCCGACATCAGTTTCGAGGTCAAGGCCGGCGAGGTCGTCGCCCTCGCCGGCCTGGTCGGCGCCGGCCGCACCGAGGTCGCCCGGGCCATCTTCGGCATCGACCCCTACGACCGAGGAACCGTGGAGGTGCTCGGCAAGCCGCTCAAAGGTCGTGACCCGCAGGCCGCCATCGACGCCGGCATGGCTTTTGTGCCCGAAGACCGCCGCAAACAGGGCCTGGTCATGGACCTCTCGGTCGCCCACAACGCCGCCCTCACCCTGCGCAACTCGCTGGCGCGCTTCGGCATCATCAACGCCGGCGCCGAACGCCGCGCCGCCGAGGAGTGGACCGCGAAACTGCAGGTCAAAACCGGATCCCAGGAATACGCCGTCTCCACCCTCTCCGGCGGCAACCAGCAAAAAGTCGTGCTGGCGAAGTGGCTCGCCACCGCGCCGCGTTTTCTGATCCTTGACGAACCCACCCGCGGCATCGACATCGGCACCAAGAGCGAGGTGCACCGGCTGATCTCCGACCTCGCCGGAGCGGGCATGGCCATCCTGATGATCTCGAGCGAGCTGCCCGAGGTTCTCGGCATGGCCGACCGGGTGCTCGTGATGCACGAGGGCCGCATCAGCGCAGAACTCGACCGGGCCGAGGCCACCCCCGAAACCGTCATGCACGCCGCAACCGCCTCGGCGTTGCTCACCGGCACGGAGGTTCTCACA
Source organism: Cryobacterium melibiosiphilum (assembly GCF_003602235.1). Taxonomy (GTDB): domain Bacteria; phylum Actinomycetota; class Actinomycetes; order Actinomycetales; family Microbacteriaceae; genus Cryobacterium; species Cryobacterium melibiosiphilum. The sequence goes on along the minus strand of NZ_QZVS01000086.1, from coordinate 105,585 downwards.
GGCACAGAGTTACCCACAGGCACCGAGTTACCCACAGGCACCGAGGAGCGCACCAGATGACCGCCACCCCGACCCGGCCAGCGGATGCGCCACCGAGCGCGGGCCCGACCCCGGCCGCGCGCCTCGCGACCGTGCTTCGCCTGCGCGAGTTGCCCGTCACGATCGCCCTGATTGCACTCGTCACGGTCACGTACCTCGCCAATCCCCTGTTCCTGAGCTCCCAGGGCGTCAAGGACCTGCTGCTCAACTCGACGATCGTGATTATTCTCGCGGTCGGCCAGGCGCTCGTGATCATCACCCGCAACGTCGACCTCTCGGTCGGCTCGATCCTGGGGCTGGTCGCTTTCTCGACCGGAACCCTGTTCGCCACCGTGCCGGGCATCCCCATCGTGGTCGTCTTGCTCGCCGGCATGGCCCTCGGTGCCCTGCTCGGTGCCATCAACGGCCTGCTCGTCACGGTGGCGAAGGTTCCCGCGCTCGTGATCACCCTGGGCACCCTGTACATCTACCGCGGGCTGAACAATGCCTGGGCCGGCGGCACCCAGTACTTCGCCGGCGACCGTCCCGACGCCTTCGGGGCTTTGTCGGTCGACACCGTGGCCGGCTTTCCGTTGATCACGCTCATCGCCCTGCTGGTCGTGGCCGTGGTGGCCATCTACATGGTCGGTACCCGCCCGGGCCGGGACCTGTACGCGATCGGCTCCGACCCGGACGCCGCGAAGCTGTTCGGCATTCCCGTGGCCCGGCGGGTCTTTCTCGCCTTTCTCACCAATGGGGTGCTCGCCGGTATCGCCGGGGTTCTCTACGCGAGCCGATTCAACTCGGTCGGCGCCACGACCGGTACCGGCCTCGAACTGGATGTCGTCGCTGCGGCCGTCGTCGGCGGGGTCGCCATCTTCGGTGGCAGCGGAACCGTCGTCGGGGCTGCCCTCGGCGCGATCCTGCTGACCACCATCACGAGCGCGCTGACCGCCCTGCGCGTGGACAAATTCTGGCAGCAGGCCATTGTCGGCGTGCTGATCCTCGCCGCCATCATCATCGACCGCATCGCCGCCGTGCGCACCGCGAAGAAACTCCGACTCAGTGAGGCCAGAGATGTCTAACTCCCTCTCCACGAAGACCCCGGAACGCCCCACCCCGGCGCTGGACACGAGCACCGTGCTCCGTGCCGAGGCCACCGGCCGCACCGGAGCGGCGCGCATCCTGCTCGGCCGCGACGCCATCATGATCTACGCGCTGCTCGCCTTTATTCTTTACGCCTGCCTGTTCATCCCGCGATTTGCCTCACCCGTGACCATCGGATTCCTCGGCCTCGATGTGATTCCGGTGCTGCTGATCGCGATGCCGATGACCCTGATCATCATCACCGGGGAGATCGACCTCTCGGTGGCCAGCATCGTCGGGCTGACCAGCGCAACGATGGGCGTGCTCTGGGATGCCGGGATGCCGATCGAAACCGTCCTCGTCGTCAGTCTCCTCGTCGGAATCGTGGCGGGAGCCTTCAACGGGTTCCTCGTGGCCGTGGTCGGGCTCCCCTCGCTCGCCGTCACGATCGGCACCCTGGCGCTGTTTCGCGGGCTGGCCCTCGTCGTCATCGGCGACAATGCCGTGGCCGACTTTCCGCCCGCGCTGACCACATTCTTCACCTCGAAGCTCGGCGCGACGGGAATCCCCACGATCATGATCGGCGTCGTCATCGTGGCCGTGGTCTTCGGCGTGCTGCTGCACCTCACCCCGTTCGGCCGCGGCCTCTACGCCCTCGGCTTCAGCAAAGAAGCCGCGACCTTCGTGGGTGTCAAAGTCGCCAGGGCCAAGTTCTGGCTCTACGTCGGCTCAGGAACAGTCTCTGCCCTTGCCGGCATCTATTGGACGCTGCGTTATTCGAGCGCCCGCAGCGACAACGCGAGCGGGCTCGAGCTGACCGTGATCGCGGCGGTACTGCTCGGCGGCGTGTCGATCTTTGGCGGCAAGGGATCGATTCCGGGCGTCATCGCCGGCGTACTGCTGATCGGCACCATCAACTTCGCCCTGCGCCTGGGTCGCATCTCCGACGTGATCCTGATCATCGTCACGGGCACGCTGCTCATCATCTCGGTCGTTGCACCCAGCATTTTCAGCGCCGTTTCACGATGGCGGCACAACCGGCGAATACGCCGCAGTCTTCCTCAGGCATCCGCCTCGGGACCCCCCACGCCACCGCACCCGGCGTAAGCACACAACCAGCACTGCACCCAACGAAAGATAAGGACACGACAATGGAGTTCATCCGCAATCGCACGGGCACGGGCACGGGCACGACCGTCCGCCGCCTTCTGACCTTCACAGCCCTGACCGCCGCCGTGGCCCTCGCCGCGACCGGCTGTGCCGCCGATGGCGGAGGAACCGCTGGGGCCGGAGACGGCAGCGACCTGAGCATCACCTTCATCCCCAAGCAGCTCAACAATCCGTACACCGACGTCGTGCTCGGCGGCGGCGAAACCGGCGCCGAAGAGGCCGGCTTCGGTGCGACCGAGGTCGTCGGACCACTCGAGGCGAGCGCGTCGAGCCAGGTGTCCTTCATCAATGCCGAGACCCAGGCCGGCACGAGTGTCATCGTGATCGCGGCCAACGACCCGGATGCCGTGGGCCCGGCCCTCGAGGAAGCCCGCTCGGCCGGAGCCAAGATCGTGGCCTTCGACTCGGACACCGCCCCGCAATACCGCGACGTGTTCATCAGCCAGGTCGTCGCCAAAGACGTCGCATTGATTCAGATTGAGCTGATGAGCGAGCAGATCGGCGGCTCGGGCGAGATCGCGATCCTCTCGGCCACGGCCAACGCGACGAACCAGAACGAGTGGATCAAGTTCATCGAGGAGGAGCTGGAGTCGAACCCCGACTACGCCGACATCACCCTCGTGACGAAGGTCTACGGTGACGACGACGACACGAAGTCGTTCCAGGAGGCCCAGGGACTGCTGCAGGCCTACCCGAACCTGAAGGGCATCATCTCGCCCACCACGGTCGGCATCGCGGCCACCGCACGCTACCTCTCCACCTCGCAGTACAAGGGCCAGGTCGCCCTCACCGGGCTCGGCCTGCCGAACGAGATGCGCCCGTTCGTCAAGGACGGCACCGTCAGTGCCTTCGCGCTCTGGGACCCGGCGCAGCTCGGCTACGTCGCCGCCTTCGCGGGCAAGGCCCTCGCTGACGGCACCATCACCGGCGCCGAAGGCGACACCTTCGAGGCCGGCGAACTCGGCGAGCGCGAGGTCGGCGCCGACGGCATCGTCATCGTCGGCCCGCCGACGACGTTCACGAGCGAGAACATCGACGACTACGACTTCTAGTCGATCGTCCGCCGACGCTGAAGCGGATGCCGCGGCATCCGCTTCAGCGTCGGCGCCCCACGCCCGCATCACCGCGCGCCCGGAACACTCGGAGGAGCCAGCCATGACCGATCCCCTGCCCGCAAGCCTGCGGCTGCTCGAACCCAAACAGCGCCGACGCACCCGCATCGGCCTCGTGTCGGGAGGTCTCGGCGCCTACTGGCCGCAATTTCCCGAACTGCTGCCCCTACTGCAGTCCTCGGCCCGTTACGTGACCGAGCGGTTCGGGCGTCTGGACGCCGACGTCGTCGATGCCGGCTTCGTCTCCGACGCGTCCGAGGCCCGGGTTGCCGCCGAAAAGCTGCGAGTCGCCGACTGCGACCTGATCGTGATCTTTCTGGCCACCTACCTCACCTCCTCGATGGTGCTGCCGATCGCGCAGAAAGCGCAGACCCCGGTGCTCGTGATCGACCTGCAGCCGAGCGAAGCCATGGACCACGCCAGTTTTGACACCGGGAAGTGGCTCGCCTACTGCGGCCAGTGCCCGGTTCCCGAGGTCGCCAACGTTTTTCGCCGCGCGGGCATCCCGTTCCGCTCGGTCTCGGGCCACCTGCGCCAGGAGGCCGCCTGGCAGCGCATCACGCGCTGGGTGTACGCGGCCGGCGTGCGCGCCACCCTCCGCACCGCCCGGCACGGCCTCATGGGCCACCTCTACCCCGGCATGCTCGACGTCTCCACCGACCTCACGAGTGTCTCGACGACCTTCGGCTCGCACGTGGAGGTGCTCGAATTCGACGACCTGCGCGTACGCGTCGACGCGGTGACGGATGCCCAGATCCGCGACCGCAGGCACCTCGCCTCCGAGCTGTTCCACCTCGACGATTCCGTCAACGACGAGGACTTCACCTGGGGCGCGAAAGTGTCGGTCGGTCTCGACCGGCTCGTCGCCGACTTCGACCTCGACTCCGTCGCTTACTACCACCGCGGGCTCGCCGGCGAACAGCACGAACGGCTCGGCGCCGGCATGATCCTCGGCGCCTCACTGCTGACCGCGCGCGGAATCCCGATGGCCGGCGAATACGAGCTGCGCACCTCCATTGCGATGCTCGCCAGCCAGGCCATCGGCGCCGGCGGCTCCTTCACGGAGATCCAGGCGCTCAACTTCTTCGACGGCGTGGTCGAAATGGGCCACGACGGCCCCGCCCACCTCGCGGTGAGCGCTCGGGAGCCGCTGCTGCGCGGCCTCGGTGTCTACCACGGCAAGCGCGGCTGGGGTGTGTCGGTCGAGTTCGACGTGCGGCCCGGCCCGGTCACCACCTTCGGCGTGGGGCAGGATCCCGACGGCAGCTACATCTTCATCACCGCGGAGGGCGAGGTTGTGCCAGGGCCCCTGCTCGCCATCGGGAATACCACCTCCCGGGTCGACTTCGGCATCGATCCCGGCGTCTGGGTCGATGAGTGGAGCCAGACCGGAATCGGCCACCACTGGGCGTTGAGCCTCGGCCACCGCGCCGCCGATTTCGGCGCCGCCGCGAGCCTGCTCGGCATCGAGCACCGCCACGTTTCCTTCACCAGCCACTCCCTCGAAAGGCCGTAGTCATGCAGCGCGTCTGCTTTCAGCTCCAGGTCGCACCCGACCGCATCGAGGAATACACCCGCCGGCACGCCGCCGTCTGGCCCGACATGCTCGCCGCTCTCGAAGCCACCGGCTGGCACAACTACTCGCTGTTCCTGCGTGCCGACGGCCTGCTGATCGGCTATTTCGAGACCGACTCGTTGGCGGCCGCGCAGGCGGGTATGGCGGCGACCGAGGTGAACGCGCGCTGGCAGGCCGAGATGGGTGAGTTCTTCGTCGACCTTGATGGCGCCCCCGACGCCGGGTTCGTGCAGCTGACCGAGGTGTTCCACCTTGAAGACCAACTGGATTCGCTCCAACCTTGACAATATTGAAACGATTCATTTACACTTTTGACACCCTCGCCGCGTTCGCCCCCTTGTTCGACCTCACTCGTTCGATCTCACAGAGAAGTGACCACGATGCCCGCATTTGATTCCATCGCCAGCCAGCTCGAAAACCAGGCCATCGAGCTTCCGTCCTGGGCCTTCGGCAATTCCGGAACCCGGTTCAAGGTCTTCAGTACCCCGGGCACACCGCGCACGATCCAGGAGAAGATCAGCGACGCCGCCCAGGTGAATGAGTTCACGGGCCTGGCCCCCAAGGTCGCCCTCCACATTCCCTGGGACAAGGTCGACGACTACGCCGCACTGCGCCGCTTCGCCGGCGACCTCGGCCTCGCCCTCGGCACGGTCAACTCGAACACCTTCCAGGACGACGCCTACAAGTTCGGCAGTCTGACCCATACGGATGCCGCGGTGCGCCAGAAAGCGATCGACCACCACTTCGAGTGCATCGAGATCATGCACCAGACGGGATCGACCGACCTCAAGATCTGGCTAGCCGACGGCACCAACTATCCCGGCCAGGGCGACATCCGCGGCCGCCAGGACCGGCTTGCCGAATCGCTCACCACGATCTACGCCCGCCTCGGTGACGACCATCGCCTGGTGCTCGAGTACAAGTTCTTCGAGCCGGCCTTTTACCACACCGACGTTCCCGACTGGGGAACCAGCTACGCCCAGGTGACGGCCCTCGGCGAGAAGGCGAGTGTCTGCCTCGACACCGGCCACCACGCCCCCGGCACCAACATCGAGTTCATCGTGGCCCAGCTGCTGCGCCTCGGAAAGCTCGGATCCTTCGACTTCAATTCCCGCTTCTACGCCGACGACGACCTCATCGTGGGCGCCGCCGATCCGTTCCAACTGTTCCGCATCCTCTACGAGGTCGTGCGCGGCGGCGGCTACGGGCCCGATTCCACCGTCGCGTTCATGCTCGACCAGTGCCACAACGTGGAGGACAAGATCCCCGGCCAGATTCGCTCAGTGCTCAACGTTCAGGAAATGACCGCCCGCGCCCTGCTCGTGGACGCCCCCGCCCTGCTCGCCGCGCAGAACGCCGGCGACGTGCTCGGCGCGAACGGCATTCTGATGGATGCCTTCTACACGGACGTGCGCCCGCACCTCGCGGCGTGGCGGGAGAGTCGGGGGCTGGCCGGCGACCCGATGGCCGCCTACGCGGCATCCGGGTACCAGGCCCGCATCGCCACGGAGCGCGTGGGCGGCCACCAAGCCGGCTGGGGCGCGTAGCCCGTCGCACGAACGACCCGACCGTTTCGCATCCGCTTCACGCGTAGAGAAAGATTGTCATGACCAACCCCGCAGCAGCAGCACTCATCGCCCGGTCGAACCGTCTCGGCGCCGATCCCCGCAACACCAACTATGCCGGCGGCAACACCTCGGCCAAGGGCTCAGAGACCGACCCGGTCACCGGCGACCCCGTAGAACTGCTCTGGGTGAAGGGCTCCGGCGGCGACCTCGGCACACTCACCGAGAAGGGCCTCGCGGTGCTGCGCCTCGACCGGCTACGCGCCCTCGTGAACGTCTACCCCGGGCTCGACCGCGAAGACGAGATGGTGGCCGCCTTCGACTACACCCTGCACGGTAAGGGCGGCGCGGCGCCGTCGATCGACACCGCCATGCACGCGCTCGTTGACGCCGCCCATGTGGACCACCTGCACCCCGACTCCGGCATCGCCATCGCCACAGCGGCCGACGGCGAAGCGCTGACGGCCACGATCTTCGGCGGTCGGGTGGCGTGGGTGGCGTGGCGTCGCCCGGGCTTCCAGCTCGGCCTCGACATCGCCGCCATCAAGGAGGCCAACCCCGAGGCGATCGGCTGCATCCTCGGCGGCCACGGCATCACCGCCTGGGGCGACACGAGCGACGCGGCTGAGGCCAATTCGCTCTGGATCATCAACACCGCCGCCGCATACATCGCCGAACACTCCTCGGCGGAGCCGTTCGGTGCACTGCTCGACGGCTTCGCACCCCTGCCCGAGGCGGAACGCCGCGCCAAGGCAGCCGCGCTTGCCCCCACCATCCGCGGCCTCGTCTCCACGGATGCCCCCAAGGTCGGTCATTTCACCGATGCGCCCGAGGTGCTCGACTTTCTCTCCCGCGCCGAGCACCCGCGCCTCGCCGCCCTCGGCACGAGCTGCCCCGACCATTTTCTGCGCACCAAGGTCAAGCCGATGCTGCTCGACCTGCCGAGCGGGGCATCCGTTGAGCAATCGCTCGCCCGTCTCGTGGAGTTGCACGAGGAGTACCGTGCCGACTACCAGGCCTATTACGACCGGGTCTCGACAAGCTCGACCACCGAAGGACCTTGGCCGGCGATCCGCGGGGCCGACCCGCTCGTGGTGCTCGTTCCGGGCGTGGGCATGTTCAGCTACGGCGCCAACAAGCAGACCGCCCGGGTGGCCGGCGAGTTCTACCTCAACGCGATCAACGTGATGCGCGGCGCCGAGGGGCTCTCGACCTACGCGCCGATCGATGAGGCGGAGAAGTTCCGCATCGAATACTGGGCGCTTGAGGAGGCCAAGCTGCAGCGGATGCCCGCCCCGAAGCCGCTCGCCACTCGCGTCGCGCTCGTCACGGGAGCGGCGAGCGGCATCGGTAAGGCCATCGCCACCCGGCTCGCCGCCGAGGGCGCCTGCGTCGTGATCGCCGACCTCGACCTGGCCAAGGCCCAGGCCGCGGCGGCCGAGATCGGCGGCACCGACGTCGCAATTGGTGTGCAGGCCAACGTCACCGACGAAGACCAGGTGCAGGCGAGCGTCGACGCCGCCGTGCTCGCCTTCGGCGGCCTCGACCTCGTGGTCAACAACGCCGGCCTCTCGCTGTCGAAGTCGCTGCTCGAGACCACCGTGGCTGACTGGGACCTGCAGCACAACGTGATGGCCAAGGGCTCCTTCCTGGTCTCCCGGGCCGCGGCGAAGGTGCTGATCGACCAGAAACTCGGCGGGGACATCATCTACATCTCGTCGAAGAACTCGGTGTTTGCCGGCCCGAACAACATCGCCTACTCGGCCACGAAGGCCGACCAGGCCCACCAGGTGCGGCTGCTCGCGGCGGAGCTCGGCGAGTACGGCGTGAAGGTCAACGGCATCAACCCCGACGGGGTCGTGCGCGGCTCCGGCATCTTCGCCGGCGGCTGGGGCGCCAAGCGTGCCGCGGTCTACGGCGTGCCCGAGGAAGACCTGGGCAAGTACTACGCCCAGCGCACCCTGCTGAAGCGCGAAGTGCTGCCGGAGAACGTGGCCAACGCGGTCTTCGTACTCTGCACCAGCGACCTCAGCCACACCACCGGGCTGCACATTCCGGTCGACGCGGGCGTCGCCGCCGCCTTCCTGCGATGACCGGGGGCGGCGGCACCGTCGCGGCGATCGACCTCGGCGCCTCCAGCGGCCGGGTCATGCTCGGCCACGTCGGGACGAACGAGCTGCGCCTGCGCCCGGTCGCCCGCTTCGCGAACAACCCGGTGCGCACCATCGACGGACTGCACTGGAACGTGCTCGAGCTCTACCGCGGCGCCCTCGAGGGGCTGCGGGTCGCCGTGCGCGAAGAACCCGACCTCGCGAGCATCGCCGTCGATTCCTGGGCCGTCGACTACGCCCTGCTGCGCGGCGAGCGGATGCTCGGCAACCCCGTGCACTACCGTGACGAGCGCACCGCGGCCGGGGTCGCCGCGACCCACCACCTCGTCTCCCCCGCCGAGCTCTACCGCGAGAACGGCCTGCAGTTTTTGCCGTTCAATACGCTCTACCAGTTCGCGGCGGACCGGCTCGGCGGGGACCTCGGCCACGCCGACACCATGCTGCTGATTCCGGACCTGATCACCTTCTGGCTGACCGGCGAGCGGGTCGCCGAGCGCACCAACGCGTCGACGACCGGCCTGCTGGCGGCGGGCGGCGAGTGGAACGACGCCCTCATCGCGCGGCTCGGCCTGCCGCGCACCCTGTTTCCGCGGCTGGTCGACCCGGGAACCCGGGTCGGGCCGCTGCTGGCCCGGGTCGCGACGGAGATCGGGGCGCACCACGCGCTCTCGGTCACGAGCGTCGGGTCGCACGACACGGCTTCCGCTGTCGTGGCGGTGCCGATGACGACGGAGTCGGCGTATATCTCGTCGGGCACCTGGTCGCTTGTGGGGGTGGAGCTGGCCGCTCCGGTGCTGAGCGAGGCGAGCCGCGCCGCGAACTTCACCAACGAGGGCGGCGTCGACGGCCGGGTGCGGTACCTGCGCAACGTGATGGGGCTGTGGCTGCTGAGCGAGTCGCTGCGCACCTGGCAGCTTGCCGGAACCGTTTTCGACCTGCCGACCCTGCTCGCCGAGGCCTCACGCCTGACCGGCCCGGTCGTGGTCTTCGACGTGGACGATCCCCGGTTCTTGCCGCCCGGCGACATGCCCGAACGCATCCGGCAGTGGTGCCGTGACCGAGACGTGACGCCGCCCGATTCGCCGGTCGCCCTCGTGCGCACCATCGTCGAGAGCCTCGCCGCGGCATATGCGCGCACGCTGCGGGCGGCGGGCGAGCTGTCGGGCGCGCACATCCGCCGGGTGCACATCGTCGGCGGCGGGTCGCAGAACGAGCTGCTCTGCCAGCTGACGGCGAACCAGACCGGGCTGCCGGTGCTCGCGGGGCCGGTCGAGGCGACCGCGATCGGCAACGTGCTCGTGCAGGCCCGGGCACAGGGGCTTGTCACGGGTGATCTCGAGGCCCTGCGCGCGCTCGTCGCCCGAGCGTACCCCCCGAGGCGGTACGAGCCGGAACCGTAGCGGAGCGGGTCGCCGCGATATTCTGAAGCTATGCCTCTCGTACGAATTGACGTGCCCGCCGGAAACTCCGCCGACTACCTCGGCGCGGTGAGCGCGGTCGTCTACCGTGCCCTCGTCGAAACGCTCAACGTGCCCGAGCACGACAACTTTCAGGTGATCACCGAGCACGCCCCCGGGCGGCTCGTCATCGACCCGGGCTACCTCGGCATTTCGCGAACGGATGCCGCGGTCATCATTCAGGTCACCCTCAACGCCGGCCGGTCGACCGTTCTCAAGCAGGCCTTCTACCGGGCGGTGGCCGACGGGCTGCACGAGCACGCCGGCATCCGCCGTGAGGACGTCGTGATCGGCCTGGTCGAGGTCGTGAAGGAGAACTGGAGCTTCGGCAACGGTGACGCCCAGTACGCCTGAGCTCGGCACGTAGGCTCGAGGGATGACTACTGAACCGATGAGCCCCGAGCGAATCAGCAGCGAGCGAATCCTGGTCAGCGTGCCCGACCGTGTTCTGCGTGATGCGCTCGGGCAGCTGCCCGACGGCGTCAATCTGATCGAGTGGGCGATGGATGGCCCGGCGCCGGTTCCCGAGATCGACCTCGTCGTGATGCCCTACATGGGCGCCACGAAGAAGCTCGCCCACCTCGCCGGAGTGCAGACCCGCCTCGTGCAGAGCCAGGCGATCGGCTACGACGGCGCCGACGCGGTGCTGCCGACCGGCACTGTGCTCGCGAACGCGGCGACGGTGCACGAGGCCTCGACCGCCGAGCTCACGGTCGCGCTCATCCTCGCGGCGCAGCGTGGCCTCCCGGACTTCGTGCGCGCTGCCGCTGCCGGCCAGTGGAGCCGACCCGCCCGGCAGCACGCGAGCCTTGCCGACCGCACCGTGCTGCTGATCGGTTACGGCGGCGTCAGCCGGGCGATCGAGGCGCGCCTGCTGCCCTTCGAGACCACCATCGTGCGGGTCGCGCGCACCGCCCGCGACGATGAGAACGGTCGGGTGCACGCCTTCGCAGACCTCGCCGATCTGCTGCCGCAGGCCGACATCGTGGTTGTCGCGGTGCCGCTGACCCCCGAAACGCACCACCTGGTCGATGATGCCTTCCTGTCACGCATGTCCGACGGCGCCCTGCTCGTGAACATCGCGCGCGGGCCGGTCGCCGACACCGACGCCCTGCTGGCGCACGCGAGCAGCGGCCGAGTGCGGCTCGCGCTCGACGTGACCGATCCGGAGCCGCTGCCCGATGGGCATCCGCTCTTCGCGCTGCCGAATGTGCTGGTCAGCCCGCACGTCGGGGGCGCATCGACCGCGATGCTGCCGCGCATGGTGCGGCTTCTGCGCACTCAGATCGAACGGATGCAGCGCGGCGAGGAGCCGCTCAACGTCGTGTTGGGTCGCCCGGCCGCCGGGTAGCGCCCAGGTCGGGCATTCCGATCCGGGGGTTGCCCCCGGGCCACTTCGGGTCAAGGGTGTTGGGCGCGGCACCACCACCAGCCGCACCACGGACCGACTGCACCAGACGGAGAGGTTTGTTATGCCCAAAGTGATCATCCTGACCGGGGACGCCGCCGAGACGCTCGAGGTGTTCTACCCGTACCAACGCCTGCTGGAGGCCGGGTACGAGGTTGACATCGCCGCCCCCGAGAAGCGACGCCTGCAGTTCGTCGTGCACGACTTCGTCGACGGTTTCGACACCTACACCGAGAAACTCGGCCACACCTGGCCGGCCGACGTGGCCTTTCGCGACGTGGACCCGTCGGACTACGTGGCCCTCGTCGTGCCCGGCGGCCGCGCCCCCGAATACATTCGCAACGACGACGACGCCAAGCGCATCGTGCGGCACTTCTTCGAAACCAATGCCCCGGTCGCCGCGCTCTGCCACGGCCCCCTGCTGCTGGCGGCGGCTGGCGTGCTGCACGGTCGCACGACCTCGGCCTACCCCGCGCTGCAGATCGACGTGGAGCTCGGGGGCGGCACCTTCGAGAACGGGGCCGGCATTGTCGACGGCAACCTCGTATCCGGGCGGGCCTGGCCCGACAACGCCGCGTGGATGCGCGAGTTCATGATCGTGCTCGAGGCCTCACAGGGGCTCGCCGGGGCGGGCGAGCAGACCGGCGCACAGCCGGCCGACACCTGGTCGGAGGGTGCCCACGCCCGTGGCATGGCGGGCGCTGGTGCCCAGAATGCGCCGGCGGGCGGCTACGACACCCAGCCGATCGAGCGCGACCGGCCCGAAAACTAGGTCCAGCGGGCGGTCGGGCGCGCGGCACACGACGACGGATGCTACGGTTCGTCGGGAACGGTGCGTCCGGCCGTCCCCGACCGCCCCGCAGGAGGCTCCATGCTCACCCGACCCCGCGTCATCCTCTTCGACGTCAACGAGACCCTGTCGGACATGGCTCCCCTCGCGGATCGGTTCACGGCTGTCGGTGCGCCCGCCCACCTCGCAGCCCTCTGGTTCTCCGGGGTGCTGCGCGACGGCTTCGCCCTCACCGCGGCCGGCAGCCCGGCATCGTTCGGCGAGATCGCCACCGACTCCCTACGACGCCAGTTCAGCGAGTTGCCGTCGCGCCGGGGTGCCGACGAGGCCGTGGCTCACGTCATGACGGGCTTTGGCGCCCTGGAGTTGCACCCCGACGTCGCCGCCGGCCTCGCGTCCCTGGCGGAGGCCGGGCTGCGGCTGGCGACCCTCTCCAACGGCGCCGCCCGGGTCGCCGAGACCTTGCTCGGTGCAGCCGGTGTGCGCGACGCCTTCGAGCGAGTCCTGTCGGTCGACGACGCTCCGGCCTGGAAACCGGCTCCGGGCGCCTATGAGTACGCCGTCGGCACGCTCGCAGTGGCGCCGAGCGACGTGATGCTGGTGGCCGTGCACCCGTGGGATATCCACGGCGCCGCCCGGGCCGGGCTGCAGACGGCGTGGCTGAACCGTGCGGGCAGCGCCTACCCGGGCTACTTCGCGCAGCCGACCGTCAGCATCCGCTCACTCACGGACCTCGTCGGGAGCCTGCCCGCCTAGGTGCTCGTCGAAGAAGGCCTCGATGCGCAGCCACGCGTCGGCGGCGGCCTGCGGATCGGGGCCGGCCCCGAGTATCCGCCTGAAAACGAACCGCAGGGCGGCCGGGCCGGACTCGGCGTCGTTGAGAAAGGCGTGGCCCGCGGTCGGGTATTCCTTCACGTCATTGGCGATTGCGCGACGGTTCAGGGCTGTGCGCAGTGTGGCCGCCGCTCCCGGCAGCGAGCGATCGCGGCCTCCGAAGCTGCCAACGATCGGGCAGGCTCCCTCCAGGGCCGCGTCGAGGTCGGCGGGCAGGCGGCCGTAATTCACGGATGACGCGGCGAACCCCGTCGCGGCGGCCGCCAGCGCGAAGCCCCCACCCATGCAAAACCCGAGGACGCCCACGGCGCCCGTGGTGTCGTCGCGGTCGAGGAGAAATTGTCGGGCCGCCTCGATGTCGACGAAGGCGCGGCCTTCGCCCGCCGCCAGGGCACGAAATGTGCTGACCAGGCACTTGCGGGCGCCGCCCGCGGTGAAGAGGTCGGGCATGAGGGCGAGATAGCCAGCGTCGGCGAGGCGCGCGACCTGACGGCGCATGACATCGGTGAGGCCGAAGGCTTCGTGCACCAGCACGACTCCGGGCCACGGGCCCATACCGGCGGGCACGCCGAGCACGGCCTTCAGCCCCGGACTGCCTCCCAGGCCGGTCGGAAGAACGAGGTCGATCAGAGACGGAGCCGGCTGGTCGGGCATGGGAGCCTTTCTGGTGCGGGTCGGGGGAAGCACGAGTTCCGGGCCTGACCCTGAGTATGGCGGCTCGGTCTCGACGGGAGGGGCGATTCCGTGTAAGGTGTGGTCAGACCACTAGTGGTCAGACCACACGCCAAACTCACCGCCGAGGAGCCCACGTTGACCCACAACGCCGTGACCGACAGCGCCGTGACCGACACGATCGAACGACGTGCTTGGCAGACCGTGCTCGACCGTGTAGAGCTCGATCTGCTCAGCGGCCGCCTCGGCCCGGGCGATCACCTGCCGCCCGAGCGCCAGCTCGCCGCCGAACTCGGCGTCGGCCGCTCCAGCGTTCGTGAAGCGATCCGGGTGCTCGAGGTGCTCGGCCTGATCCGCACGGCCGTCGGCTCAGGCCCGTCATCGGGCGCGATCATCGTCGCGTTGCCCGGCGGCGGCATGTCCGCGCTCATGCGCCTGCAGGTCGCCGCCCAGGGGTTTCCGGTCGCCGACGTCGTGAAAACCCGCCTCGTTCTCGAAGGGTCGGTTGTGTCCGAGCTCGCCGAGCGCTGCGCCGGCCGTCGTGCCGCCCAGACGTGGGACCCCGACGCCACCGACGTCGGATGCCCCGACCTGGCCGAATCCGTCGTCCTGCTCGATGCGATGGATCGGCCAGAACTCACCGAGGCCGAGTTTCTCGCCCTCGACGCCCAGTTCCACCTCTCGCTCGCGGAGGCCGGCGGCAACCAGGTGATCACGGCAACGATGGCGGGGCTCCGCAGTGCGATCGAGGGCTATGTGCGCGCGGGGCTGGCCGGCCTCGTGTCGTGGCCTGCGACATCCGCTCGCCTCAAGCTCGAGCACCGGCAGATTCTGGCCGCCATCACCGAGGGCAACCCCGACGGGGCGCGAACTGCGGTGCACAGCCACATCTCGGGGTACTACGCCGAATCCCAACTGACCTCACCCATCGCGCAGTAACAACCACCACGCACGCCACCCTTTACGACAGACAGGACACCGACATGGTTCAACGACGCATCCCGAAGATCAAAGACCTCGCTCCGCTCATGCAGTTCAAGTCGCCCGAGCTGAACGCCAAGAAGCGTCGCCTCGACGGCGCGCTGACCATTCAGGACCTGCGCACGATCGCCAAGAAGCGCACCCCGAAGGCCGCGTTCGACTACACCGAGGGCGCCGCCGAAGCCGAAATCTCGCTCGCCCGGGCCCGCCAGGCCTTCGAGGACATCGAGTTCCACCCGTCGATCCTGCGCGACGTGTCGAACGTGTCGACCGGCTGGGACGTGCTCGGCGCGCCCGTCGCCCAGCCCTTCGGCATCGCCCCGACCGGCTTCACCCGCATGATGCAGACCGAGGGCGAGATCGCCGGCGCCCACGCCGCCGCCCGCGCCGGCATCCCGTTCGCCCTCTCGACCATGGG
Organism: Cryobacterium melibiosiphilum; assembly: GCF_003602235.1. Lineage (GTDB taxonomy): Bacteria > Actinomycetota > Actinomycetes > Actinomycetales > Microbacteriaceae > Cryobacterium > Cryobacterium melibiosiphilum. The sequence goes on along the minus strand of NZ_QZVS01000086.1, from coordinate 90,387 downwards.
CACGACCTCGATCGAAGACGTCAAGGCCGCGAACCCGCACGGGCGCAACTGGTTCCAGCTGTACATGTGGAAGGACCGCGACCGCTCGATGGCACTCGTCGAGCGGGCCGCGAAGGCCGGCTTCGACACCCTGCTCGTGACGGTCGACGTGCCCGTCGCCGGCGCACGCCTGCGCGACAAGCGCAACGGCTTCTCAATTCCGCCGCAGCTCACCCTCGGAACCGTCGCCAACGCGCTGCCGCGCCCGGAATGGTGGATCAACTTTCTCACCACCGAACCACTGTCGTTCGCGAGCCTGGACCGTTGGAGCGGCACCGTCGCCGACCTGCTCGACACCATGTTCGACCCGACCGTCGACTTCGAGGACCTCGCCTGGATCAAGGCGCAGTGGCCCGGCAAGGTCGTCGTCAAGGGCGTGCAGAACCTCGAGGACGCCAAGCGCCTCGTGGACATCGGCGTCGACGGCATCACCCTCTCCAATCACGGCGGCCGCCAGCTCGACCGGGCGCCGATCCCGTTCCGGCTGCTGCCCGACGTCGCCCGCGAGGTGGGGCACCACACCGAGGTGCACCTGGACACGGGCATCATGTCGGGAGCCGACATCGTCGCATCAATCGCCCTCGGCGCCCGCTTCACGATGATCGGTCGCGCCTACCTCTACGGCCTGATGGCGGGCGGCGAGGCGGGTGTGAACCGTACGATCCAGATTCTGTCGGATCAGATCTCGCGCACGATGCGGCTGCTCGGCGTCAACTCGCTCGAGGAGCTCACCCCGGGCCACGTCACGCAGCTCACCCGCCTGCAGCCGGTCGCCCCCTCGATCGTGGCCGCCGCCGAGACCGTGCGCACGCCCGTCACCGTCAAGTAGCACTTCGTTTCTCGCGAGTGAGCAGTTTCTGCACTTCCCGAGCTCGGTAAGTGCACAAACTGCTCACTCGCGCGGGCGGTCGACGCGGTGCGCGTGGATGCGTCGCTCAGATTCGTCGAGCTCGATTCGACCCTCGGCGACGCCGACGACGAGGTCGTAGCCTTCGTCCGTGCTGAAGTTGTGCGCAAAGCCGTTGATCCACAGGAACGCGACGAGCAGAGTCCACCCGGTACGTTTGTTGCCATCGACAAGCGGATGATTGCGCACCAGCGATTCGATCAGCGCCGCGGCCTTGCGGTCCAGCGTCGGATAGGCATCCGTATCAAACATCGAGGCGGAGGGGCGAGCCAGCGCCGACGCGAGAAGGCCCGCGTCACGCACGTGAAATCCGTAGCGCTTGGTGACCTGGAGGGCGTCGGCCATCCCCAGGTATCGGGTCATGAGTCTTCGAGCCTCTTCAGCAAAGCGGCGTCATGGCTGACTACGAAGTCAATCGCGGAATCGATCTCGGTGCGGCGGGAGTACTGCTCGACCACGAGTGCCGCACCTTGCAGCAACAGGGCGTGCTTGGAAATCTTTTGCGCCTCGGCCAGCGTCTCGAGCTGGCGGTCCAACGCCTCTGGGATTCTCACCGTCATCGCCATGGCGAAATAATACCAGTCTGGTACCAGAACGGACAGAGCCTTCGGCTCGGGTGAACACCGCGTGCATTCCGGCATCTACGCCGGCACGACGCGCAGTCCGAGCGCGACCGCGGCGCGGGCGAGCGCGGCGTCGAAGGTTGCCAGCGGGGCGGACTCCTGCAGAGCGGCGACCAGCACACAACAGTCCGGCATCTTCAAGCCGGTCGTCACGCGCAGCTCGGCCAGGAGCATGGGCTCGTCGCGAGCGGGCGTGAGCGCTCCGATGCCCATATCGGTGAGGTCAGCCAGCAGTTGGCTCGCCCGCCCCAGGCGCACGCCGCCTGTCAGGACTTCGGCGAGCGTCAAGGGATGCACCGCGAAGCCGCGATCCAGGTTGTGACTCAACAGAACCGCAGAGGCGCCATGGTTGACGCGCGGTTCAATTCAGGTGCGCGGCGAAGGCGCGCAGCGCGAGGGCGTCGTCTTCCCAGGCTCCGCCCTCGTGGCCGTTGTACTGCCACACCGTCACGTCTTTCGGCCCGGCGTAGCTGTGGAACGCGCCGAACACCGTCGAGGGCGGGCAGATCGCATCCATCAGGCCGGCGGTGAACACGGCGGGAGCGGTGGCCCGTTTGGCGAAGTTGACGCCGTCGAAGTAGCTCAGCGTCTCGTAGACGGTCGCGACGCTCAGCCGGTGCACGGCGAGGTACTGGGCGATCTCCCGGTACGGCATGGCGTCGGTGATGACGGATGCCCGCGGAAAGTCACACAGAAACGGCACCCGGGCGACGAGCGCGGCGAGACCCGGCACGAGCCCGGCCACGGCGAGCGCGATACCGCCGCCCTGGCTGGTGCCCATCACGGCGACCCGGGCCTCGTCGACGAGGTCGAGCGCGCGGGCCGCAGCGACGGCGCGCACGGCGTCCGTGTAGAGGCGGCGGTAGTAGTAGCTGCCCGGCGCTTCGATGCCGCGGGTCATGAAGCCCGGAACCTGCGGGCCGGTGCCCGCCCCGCCGTCATTGTCGGGGGTGACGCCGGTGGTGCCGCCGGAGCCCTGGCCGCGCACGTCCATGTCGAAGTGCGCGTACCCGGCGGATGCCCAGAGCAGGTTTTCGAAGGCCTGTCCGCGTCCGCGGCCGTAGCCGTGGAACTGCACGATGGCCGGCAGCGGTTCGGTGGTTCCGGCCGGCACCCGCAGCCAGGCGCTGATCGCCTGGCCGCCGAAACCGGTGAAAGTGACGTCGTACACGTCGAGGGTGGTGAGCGCGGCCGAGCCCGGGGCATCCGTCACCTTCATTGCGGTCACCGCGAGCGGGTGCCGCTCCGCCGCGGCCAGCGTCTCGGCCCAGAAGGCGTCGAAGTCGTGCGGCTCGGTCTGCGTGCTGCGATGCGTCTGCAGGCTCGCCTCGGACATGTCGGTGTACATGCTGTGAGCCTACGGGGCGGGCGGCAGGTCGATCAGGCCCGTGTCACGCGCCGTCACCCGGGGCCGCGCTGAAACCGCGAAAAAACATGGTTGTTCCTGCCCGGATCGTGCTTTTTCGGGGTTTCGACCGCGCCGGGCGCGTCAGGCGGATGCCGCGGCCGGGCTAGGCGCCGAGCTCGGCGAGCACCGCGGCGAGCTGGGCGACGGCCCAGTCGATGTCCTCGTCGCTCACGACGAGCGGCGGGGCGAGCCGAATCGTCGAGCCGTGGGTGTCTTTGGCCAGCACGCCGCGAGCGAGCAACGCTTCGCAGACGACCCGGCCGGGTGCGAGCGCCGGGTCGATGTCGATTCCAGCCCAGAGCCCGGCGCCGCGTACCGCGATCACGCCGTGGCCGACGAGTTCGCTGAGGCCGGCGTGCAGGCGCGCGCCACGCTCACGGGCGAGCTTTTGGAACTCGCCGGTGTCCAGCATCCGCACGACGGCGAGGCCGACCGCCGCGGCGAGCGGGTTGCCGCCGAAGGTCGAGCCGTGCTCGCCGGGGTGCAGCACGCCGAGCACGTCGACGTTGCCGACGACCGCGGAGACGGGCACGATGCCGCCGCCGAGGGCCTTGCCGAGCAGGTACAGGTCGGGCACCACGCCCACGAGGTCGCAGGCGAAGGTGGAGCCGGTGCGGCCGAGGCCGGACTGGATCTCGTCGGCGATGAACAGCACATTGTGGCGGGTGGTGATGTCGCGCACTGCCGGCAGATACGAGGCCGGCGGCACGACGATGCCCGCCTCGCCCTGGATCGGCTCGAGCAGCACGGCGACGGTGTTCTCGTCGATCGCGGCCTCGAGGGCGGCCGCGTCGCCGTAGGGCACGGTGCGGAATCCGGGGGTGAACGGTCCGAAGTCTTTGCGGGCGGATTCGTCGTCGGAGAAGCTGATGATCGTCGTCGTGCGGCCGTGAAAGTTGCCGGCGGCGACGATGATGTTGGCCCGGTCGGGGGCGACGCCCTTGACCCGGTAGCCCCAGGCGCGGGCGACCTTGACGCCGGATTCGACGGCCTCGGCGCCGGTGTTCATGGGCAGCACCATGTCTTTTCCGGCGAGCGCGGCCAGTGCGGTCACGAAGGGGCCGAGCTGGTCGTTGTAGAAGGCGCGGCTGGTGAGGGTGATCCGGCCGAGCTGCGCGCGGGCGGCCTCCAGCAGCACCGGGTTCGAGTGCCCGAAGTTGACCGCGGAATACGCGGCGAGGCAGTCGAGGTAGCGGCGACCGTCGATGTCGGTCACCCAGGCCCCGTCCCCGGTCGCGACGACGACCGGCAGCGGGTGGTAGTTGTGGGCGGCGTGTTCGGACTCGAGGCCGATGAGAGCTGCTTGCGCAGCGGATGTCGGCTCTGCCTCGGCGGGCAGGGCGTGGGTCAGGGGAATGGTCATCATCAGCTCCGCAGCTCGAGGGTGCAGCACTTGACGCCGCCGCCGCCGAGCAGCAGCTCGGACAGGTCGACGCCGATGGGGTTGAAGCCGCGCTCGCGCAGCTGCTGTTCGAAGCCGACCGCGCGGGAGGCGATCACGACGTTGTAGCCGTCGGAATAGGAGTTCAGGCCGAGGATCGCGGCATCCGTTTCGGAAACGATGATCGCGGTCGGAAAACGCTCGCGCAGAATGGCGAGGCTGGCCTCGTCGAAAGCGCTCGGCAGGTAGGCGATCTCGCCGCCGCCCGCAGCGGTACCGGAATCGAGCACGGCGATGGCGGTGTCGAGGTGGTAGAAGCTCGGGTTGACGAGGTTCAGCGTGATGACCGGGCGGTTGTAGATGCGGCCGAGTTCGGTGTGACTGTCCGACGCGCTGCGAAAGCCGGTACCGGCGAGGATGACGTCGCCGACGAGCAGAAAGTCGCCCTCACCCTCGTTGATCTCGGCGGGGTCGCGCACGTCGAAGCCGTTCGCGCCGAACCATTCCATGTAGGCGGGGCCTTCGGGCTGGCGTTCGGGGTGGGTGAACTTGGCGCCGTAGGCGATGTTGTCGATCACGAAGCCGCCGTTGGCCGCGTAGACCATGTCGGGCAGGCCCGCGATCGGGTCGATCAGGTGCACCTCGTAGCCGAGGCCGACGTAGGTGTCGTAGAGGGTCTGCCACTGCGCCACAGCGAGCGCGGTGTCGGTCGGCAGAGCCGGGTCCATCCAGGGGTTGATGCGGTACACGACGGTGAAGTGGGTGGGCTTGCACATGAGAACGGTGCGCTTGAGGGGGGTGCGAACCGGCACGCGGGGCGTGGCGAGTTCGTCGAGGGTGGTCGACATGCGGTCTCCTTCTCCAGCGGATGCCGAGCATCCGTTGTCGGGGTTAATGGCGGACCAGGTCGCTCACGAGAGCCCGGCAGAAACTGACGGGACGCCGCTCCCAGTCTCACACAGCCCGAATCGACGTTTCACGCCGGGTTGCGCACTTTTTCTGCGTAATGTTGCGCCTTGGCGCAACGATCTGTCGGGCTGCCCCCTAGACTCACTGAATGGACAACCTCGACCGCGGAATCCTCGACCTGCTTCGCCGAAATGCCCGCGCCGGGTACGGCGATATCGGCGGTGTCGTGGGGCTGTCCGCGTCGGCCGTGAAGCGGCGGGTGGACAAGCTCGTGAGTGACGGCGTGATTCGCGGGTTCACCATCCAGGTCGACCCGGCCGTCGACGGCCTCAGCACCGAGGCCTACGTGGAGCTGTTCTGCCGCGGAACCGTTGCCCCCGACGAATTGTTGCGCATCCTCTCCGGGGTGCCGGAGGTGGTCGAAGCCGGCACCATCACCGGCAGCGCCGACGCGATGGTGCACATTCGAGCACGTGACATCCCGGCGCTCGAGGCCGCGCTCGAGAAGGTGCGCCTGGCGCCGAACGTCGACCACACCCGCAGCGCGATCGTGCTGTCACGGCTGATCCACCGGGCGACAGAGTAGAGCGCGCAGCACATCGGCGTGGGTCAGGCCGTCTGCGGCACCGGCTTCTGACGCACCGGGGCGAGCAGGTGCAGCAGCGTGACGGCGGCGATCGATCCGGCGCAGAGGATGCCGGCGAGCACCACGATCTGAAACCTCCCGGCCTCGAGCGGCGACGCCCCGCCGAAGATCGCGCCGACGAACGCCCCGGGCAACGTGACGAGCCCGGTGGTTTTGGTCTGGTCGGTGGACGGGATCATCGCGAAGTACACCGCCCGGCGGGCGAGCTCACGGGTGGCCTGGCGCGGCCGGGCACCGAGGGCGAGCCAGCCTTCGACCTCGTCCCAGTGTTCGGTCACGCCCTCGCGAAAGCGGCGACCGCTGAGCGTGGCGATCGACATCGCGTTGCCGATGATGATGCCGCCGATCGCGAGCACGTAGCGCGGGGAGAACTCGATCGCCCCGGTCGTGAACACGATCACGAGGGTGGCGCCGACGCCAGCGCCCATCGCCGCGGCGACCCAGGCGAAGTGCTGGCGGCTGGTGCCGATGCGCCGGGTCACGGTCACGACCGCGGCGGTGAACATCACGACCAGGCCGATACCGACCCAGAACGGGTTGGTGATGATGCCGCTGAGGATCAGGCTAATCGCCGCGAGCTGCAGCGTTCCGCGCAGCAGCGCGAGGGCCGGGGCCCACGGATGCTGCGTGCGATACCCGCGCAGAACCAGGCCGGCGAGCAGCACCAGCAACAGCACTCCGAGCAGGGTGGGACCGAGCCCGACGAGGGTAGACCCGGCGGTCGACCACGGTTCGGGCAACGTCATGGATCGAGCCTACCGAGCGCCCACACAGGTTCACACCGGCGCGCCCCCCGTTCGGGTGCCAGAAATTCGGTCACAATGGTGGTTGCGCCAAGAGCCGAGTGTTGGCACACTGGCGAAGTCGCCGTCCCAGGGAGTGCCCGTGCCAGAGACCTTTCTTAACATTGATCCGCTTGTGGCGACCCCGCCATTCGAACAGGTGCGCCTGCAGATTCTTGACGCGGTGCGTTCGGGTCGGCTGGAACCCGGCACCCGGTTACCGACCGTGCGCGGCCTCGCCGACAATGTCGGACTGGCCACCAATACCGTCGCCCGCGCCTACCGCGAACTCGAGCGCGACGGGGTCATCGAGACCCGCGGCCGCTCCGGCTCGTACATCGCCGCGACCGGCGATACGGCCTCCCGCCACGCCGAGCTGGCCGCGACCGCATTCGCGGTGCGCATCCACGAACTTGGCGTCAGCCCCGACGAAGCCCTCGCGCTGGTGACGGATGCCCTGAGGCAGCGCGCCCGAGCCTGACCGCTTGCCCGCGGACCAACGACCGCGTGCTACCTTGGTACAAACACAGTACAAAGGTAGGGGTCAGATGGATTGGTACACATTCGCGGCCGTCATGATCGCTCTGCTCAGTTTGAGCCTCAAATTCGCGAGGACTTTTCGTGCCGAGCCGCAGGTGCGCGCTCTTGACCGTTTCGCCCGGGAGTCCGGACTGGCCCTGACCGCCGAGGTCAGGCCGGCACTGGTCCGACGCCTCACCGCGCGGGAACGGGGCTACACGATCGGGGCGATGACCTCCGTCGTCGGTATCGGTCTCTGGTCGATCACCGGGGCCACGGTCACCTGGTCGGGGATCGTGCTGGTGGCCATCATCGGCCTCGGTGCCGTGCTCGGCCTCGCTGTCGCGGAGTGGCGGGGCGCATTCAGGCCGGTGCCCGACCAGCCGAGACTCGCGCGCTCAACGATTCCGACCGTCGCCGACTATGTCTCACCCTGGCAGCTGTGGGCGCCCGCGGTGACCGTGCTGATCGCGCTCAGCGCGCTCGGGAGTGTCGCCCTGGCCTCCCCCGCGGGGCTGCCATCTCTTGGTCTGGCGGCGGGGCTGACCGCCACCGCAATCGCTGCCGTCGTCGCGTCGCGGTTCGCGAGAGCCGAGCTGGTGCGTCGCGGCCAGCCGGCGGCATCCGTCACCGAACTCACCTGGGACGACGCCCTGCGCAGCGCTGCGCTGCGCGGCACGATCGAGATTCCCACGACTCTGGGTATGGCTAGCCTGAGCGCCACCCTGCTCGCGCTGGGCCTGACGCCCGGGCTGGGCAACTTTGTCACCTGGGCACTCTTCGGGGTCGTCGCGGCCCTGATCGTGTTCGTGCTGGTCATCAACCGCCGCCGGGCCACGACATACTACCTGCGACGGCTATGGCCGGAGGCTGCCGCCGACTACGCCGACGCGGTCGCACGGGGCGCGGCGCGCTGATGCTCGTCATCGACCCGACGTCGTCGACCCCGCCCTTCGAGCAACTGCGGGCGCAGGTCATCGCGGCGGTGCGTTCGGGCGAGATGGCGGCCGGCGACAAGCTGCCGACCGTGCGCAAACTCGCCGCCGACCTGGGCTTGGCCGCGAACACGGTCGCCCGCGCGTATCGCGAGCTCGAACAGGACGAGGTCATTGAGACCCGGGGCCGCAACGGATCCTTCGTCTCAGCGACCGGCGACGCGACCGCACGGCACCTGCAGGTCGCGGCGCGAGCGTACGCCGATCGGGCCGTGCAACTCGGCGTCGCCCCCGACGAGGCCCTGCGCGTCGTGAGCGCGGCCCTCGGCATCCGCTGACCGCGACATCTGGGCCACCGAGCCGGGACTCAGGTCACGCCCGCGAAGGGGCCTTCTCTGACACTTCGCTCACGAGGTGTCACAGATCGCCCCTTGACCCCGTCAAGCGTCACAGAACGCCCCTTGACCTCCGGCCAACCGGGTGCGGAAGGGGCCATCTCTGACACTTCGCTCACGAGGTGTCACAGAATGCCCCATCACGCGGAAATCGCCCCGTGAGGTGTCACAGAATGCCCCTTCAACGCCCGCGAAGGGGCCATCTCTGACACTTCGCTCACGAGGTGTCACAGAATGCCCCATGGCTCACAGGGGAACAGACGCTGATCCTCCTTACGCCTCCTCCCACGCTCCTCCCCACAGCCGAAGGGGTCATCTCTGCCACTTCACGGGAGCACCCGACCCAGGCACCCGACCCACGACGACGCACGTCAGCCCTCCCCACGCACCCCGCATGTGATGGCGCCCTGGGTTCTTCCTCCCACCGATGCCGCACGCTCCCCTCACTGCGCAGCCACCGGCGGGGCGCGTCGGGTCAGGCGCCGCGGTAGGAGCGCTCGAGGCGGGCGAAGCCCTCGTCGAGGGAGACGGCGGGCATCCACCGCAGGTCGGCACGGGTGCGGCGCTGGTCGAACCAGTGCGCGGTCGAGAGCTGTTCGGCGAGAAACCGGGTCATCGGCGGTTCGTCGACTCCGGGACGCAGTCGCCAGCCCGCTTCGATGAGCGATCCGGCACCGCGGGCGACGGATGCCGGCACTCGCCAGGCGGGCGGTCGCACGCCCGCCGCGCGGCACATGCCGGCGAGAAGTTCGGCGACCGGGCGCGGTTCCCCATTGGTGATCACATATGCCCGGCCATGCACGCCGTGGGCGCCGTCGGCATCGACGCGATCGAGGGCCGCGCGGATCGCCGAGGCGGCGTTGTCGACATAGGTCGTGTCGATGAGCGCGGCGCCGTGGCCGAGCAGCGGCAGTCGGCCCGCGCGGGCGCGCTCCACGATTCGGGCGACCAGTTGGGTGTCGCCGGGTCCCCAGACCAGGTGCGGGCGCACCGCGACCACGCGCAGGGCCTCGGAGTCGGCGGCGAGGGCGAGCAACTCGGCGCGGGCCTTGGTGCGGGCGTAGTCGCCGCGCGCATGCTCGGGGTCGGCGGGCAGGGCGTCAAGGCCCACGAGGGAGGCCCCGGCGTGCGCGACCGAGGGCGAGGAGACATAGACGAAGCGGGAGGCGCCGGCATCCGTCGCCGCGGCCAGCAGGATGCGGGTGCCGCCGACGTTGACCGCTTCGAAGTCTGCGGGATCCCCGGCGAGGGACACCTTGGCGGCGAGGTGCACGACGGCGTCGTGCCCGGCGATGGCCGCGGCGACGCGGGCGGCGTCGGTGATCGAGCCGAGCGCATCCGTCGCGCCGGTGACGCCCGAGGCGCGGCGTTGGAAGCAGGTGACGTCGTGGCCGGCGGCCACCAGCTCGGCGGCGACCGCGCGCCCGAGAAATCCGCTCGCCCCGGTGACGAACACGCGCAGCTGGGGCGCACGCTTGACCGCGCGCGACTTCACCCGAGCAGGCTTGGCGGACGCGGGCTTGGCGGAGGCCGGCTTGGCGGCACGCGGTTTGGCGGCCGCGGGCTTGAGTGCCGCCGGCTTGGCTGCGGCCGGCTTGGGGGCCACAGGCTTGGGGGCCGCAGGTTTGGCGGCGCGCGGCTTGGCGGCCGCAGGTTTGGCGGGCACGGGGGCGTCGGGGGCCTCTGAGTCGGTCACGGCTGGCGCATCCGGCCACCGGCGAGCACGCCGCTGGCCCAGCGGGAGAGCTTGCTGCGGTCGATCTTGGAGTTGTGGCGAATGTCGGTCGGCAGGCGCGGCACCACGAGCACGGCGGCGAGTGGGGGGCCGCCGGCATCGGCGACGGATGCCCGCACCGCGCTGGCCAGGTCCGCGCCGGCGAGTGCGACCCGGCGCGACGGCAGGACGGTCTCCACGACGGCGACCAGGTGCTGGGTGCCGACCGGGCCCACGCCGACGATCGCCGCGCGAGCAACGGCGGCCACGGACTCGACCCGCTGCTCGGGGCCGACCGGGGTCACGACGCCCTCGGCGGTGACGATGAGGTGTTGCATGCGGCCCTCGACCCAGAGCCGGCCGGCCTCGTCGAGGTGTCCGACATCGCCGGTGCGGTGCCAGCGCTCCCCCGTGGGCGCGCCGCGCTTGGAGGCTGCGTCGGTCGACCAGAGCCGGTCGTAGTGGTCCTTCACGTGCGGGGCCGAGACGACGATTTCCCCGGTCACACCGGATGCTTCGCTCAGCTCGCCGACGGCCAGCCCGGCAGCGTCGAGCGCGCTGATCCGGATGCGCGTCGTCGCCGTGGCCGTGCCGACGCAGACTCCGCCGGGGGCGGCCGGGGACTCGGACGCAGCATCCGTCACCGGGATCACGGCCGGCGCGCTCGCCTCGCGGATGCCCTCGAGCGTGATGTCGGCCATCAGCAGCCCCTCGGTCATGCCGTACGGGGTGTGCGCGGTCGCTCCCGGCATCAGGTGCGCGGCGGCGGCCAGCAGCGGCTCCGACACCGGGGCACCGGCCGAGAGAAAGCTCCGCACCCCGGCGAGGGCCGCGTGGTCGGCCGCGCTGAGGGCGTCGGCGGTCGCGACGACGTTGGCGAGAGCGGCGGGTGAGAGAAAGACCACGGTCGCATCGATCGCGGCGACCGCGGCGGCGACGGCGGTCGCGGTGAGGGTCTTGGGCGAGGTGACGTCCATGTCGGGGGTGACCGAGCGGGCGCCGAGGGCCGGGCCGAGCAGCGCGAAGGGGGCGAAGCCGGCGACGAGGCCGGTGCCGCGGCCCACGCCGTACTGCGTGAACAGGGCGTAGCTGACCTTGGAGAGCTGGTCGTGGGTGTAGACGACGCCCTTCGCGGGGCCGGTGGATCCGCTCGTGAACAGCACCGCGGCGACGTCGGTCGGCGCGGGTTCGGGCGGCAGCACGGCGCCGGTGGCGCGCCCCCGCGCGATCAAGGAGGCGAGGGTGTGCTTCACGCCGAGGCTGCGGGCGACCGCGGCCGGGAAGCGCGCGGTGGCGATCTTCTGCCCGGGCCAGCCGAGCGCGCGGGCGGCCATGAGGCCGGGGGCGGCCCCGATCACGTGGTCGGGGCGGGCGCCGCGCACGGCGCGGGTCAGCCCCTTCAGGCCGAGGCCGGCATCCGCGACGACGACGATCGCACCGATGCGCACGCAGGCGTAGAGCACCGCGGTGAGGTCGGCGCCGGGAGGCACGAGCAGCGACACCCGGTCGCCCGGTTTCACGCCGATGCTCACGAGGCCGGCGGCGATCTGCCGCACCCGGCGCGACAGCAGCCGCCAGGTCACGACACGCGGGCCGGTGGCCGCGGCGCCCGGGTTCATGTCCACGAGCGCGGTCTCGTCGCTGCCCTGCAGCTCGTCGAGGTAGTGCCAGAGCGGCCGGTAGGCGATCGCGGCCGGGTCGCCGGCGACGGATGCCTCAGCTCCGGTCACCGGGGCGGTCGTAGCGACCGCCGCGGCCTCGGTCGGGGCGGCCGGGGCGGTCGGGACGCCCGGCGCCACGCGCGCTCCGAGCCAGCCGAGCGCCATCGCGGCGTATGGCGAGTCCTCCATCACAAGGTGTCCGGAGCCCTCGAAGCGGTGCACGTCGGCGTGCGGCATCCGCTCGACGAGGTCGTCGAGGTAGCGGTCGCTGAAAATCGGGTCACGCGGACCCCACAGCATCAGCGCCGGAACGGTCAGCGCGCGCAGCGCCTCCGCCACTCGGTCGAGTTCGGGCCGGCTCTCGTGTGTCAGCGCGACCGGAATGTCCGCCACGAAGGCGCCGATGCCGCCGCGTCGGGCGGCACTGCGATACGGCGCGCGGTAGGCGGCCTTCACGTCAGGCGCGAGCGAGGGATGCGCCAGCGCCAGGGTCGTGGCCAGGAACGCGGGCGTCGCGACGGTCGCCGTGCCGAGCACCGAGCGACGCAGGGCGAGGCGCAGTGGCGCGGGCACCGGGAACGCGGCCGGCTGGTGCACGGCGGTGTTGAGCAGCATGATGCCGGCGAGCAGTTCGGGGTGGTCGACGGCCCAGCCGAGCGAGATGGATCCGCCCCAGTCGTGCCCGAAGGTGACGACCGGGCCTTCGAGGCCGAGGGCGTCGGTGAGGTCGGCGAGGTCCCGCACCCGGCGGGCGAGCGGCCGGGCCACGCCGGTGCGCTCGGAGAAGCCCATGTCGAGCTGGTCGACGGCGATGACGCGCCAGGCGCCGGGCGCGCCTGCACCCGGGCCGGTGCCGGTGGCCAGGGCCGCGGCATCCGTCGCCTGGGCGACGAGGTCACGCCAGAGGTAGGACCAGGTCGGGTTGCCGTGCACGCAGAGCACGGTGCCGAGAATCGGGGTGCCCTGCGAGAGCAGTTCGGGGCCGTTGTCGAGCAGGTGCCAGGTGCGGGTGACGGCGAGGGTCGAACCCGTCGCGGCGAGGCTGGTTTCGGGCACCTCTACGAGGCGGGAGAACTCGGGTACGAGTCCCGGCAGCCCGGTCGGCGGCAGTGCTGCCGGGGCGCGCAGCGAGGCCGCCCGCGGAAGTCGCCGGGACGTGCGGGAAACCGAAATCACCAGAGGATTTCCATCATCGCGGTGTTCAGGCCCGAACCGACGCCCATCAGCAACACCCGGTTGCCCCTGGCGAGGGCCGGGGCCTCCTGGGCGAGGGTGATCGGGATCGAGGCCGGGCCCACGTTGCCGTAGGTCGGGTAGGTCAGCGGAACCTTGCTGCGGTCCATGCCGGTCGCCTTGAGCAGCGCGTTGGTGTGCACGTCGCTGACCTGGTGCACGATGTAGCGGTCCATGTTCGACCAGTTCCAGTCTCGGCGCGCTTCGGTCCAGGCGGACACGACGAGTTCCATTCCGCCCTTGAGCAGGGCGCGGGCGTCGGTGAACATGCCGTCGACGCTGCCGACACAGAGGGCGTTGAATTCGGTGGCCGCGCGGGTGACGCCGCCGAGCATACGGTGGCCCTCGGGGTGGGCATCCGCCGGGCCGAGCACGGCCGCCGCCGCGCCGGAGCCGAGGGTGAGGCTCGCGAATTCGCTCATGAAGTCGGTGCGGTTGATGCCCTCGCGCCCGAGCCGGTCGATGGTGTTGGTCTGGATCTCGTCGGCGTCTTCACCGTCGATGACGACCGCGTACGTGATCTGGCCGCTGTCGATGAGCTGCGCGGCGAGGGTCATGCCGTTGACGAAGCCCAGGCAGGCGTTGGCGATGTCGAAGTTGGTGGCCGAGGACGGCAGGCCGAGGCCGTGGTGGATGCGCACCGCGACGGAGGGTTCGAGGTGCTTGCGGGTGACGGAGGTGTTGATGAGCAGCCCGACCTGAGACGGATCGATGCCCGCCTGGGCGAGGGCGCGCTTGCCGGCCGAGACCGCTGCGTCATCAAAACCCTGGTCAGGGTTCCAATTTCGGCGTTCCTGCACTCCGGCGACCCGCTGCAACAGACGCTTCGGCAGGCGCAGCCGGCTCAGCACGGGCTGCAACTGACGGTCGATCTCTTCCGAGGTGGTGATACGCGGCGCGATGGTGCTGGCTACTGACAGCAGAGCGACATTGCTGTGCCGAGTCGTCGCGTTTCCATTCAACTGTGATTCCCTTATCGAATTGTGACCGGTGTGCCCCGGCACTGGCGGCCCGGCCCCGAGCACTGACCCAGAATAGCGGCCCGTGCTCGTTTCACAACTGTACGCCCGCTCGGCTGTGCGCCCGCTCGGCGCAGGCCGGCCCCCGCAGGGGCCGGCCCTCCGGCTTCGCTTAGATCAGGCCGTCCGAGAGCGTGCTCGGGTTGCCGAAGCGGTGCGCCGTGATCGAGATGGCCTGCTCGCGCAGGAACGGCAGCAGCTCGACGCGGCCGGCCTGGGTGACCGGGTGCGCGTACACGGCGATATCGGGGCGTCCGCCCAGGGCGGCGGCGAGGGCGGATGCCTCATCCCCGGCCCCGAGCATCGGGTCGCCGACAAGCCGCACCCGCGTCGTCTCGATGCCGCCGTTGGCGGCGCGTTCGAGCCACTCGGTGTCGCCCTCGACGATGATCGGCACCTCGCGGGCTTCGAGCGCGGCGCGCACATTGAGCGGCACCGGCTGCGAGCTCGACACCTGGAACTTCGAGCGCGACAGGGTCGCGGCGGCCAGCACCCGCAGCAGGTGCGAGAGGGTGCCGGCATCCGTCAGCCGCACCGTCACCGGCAGAGCCCGGTAACGGAAGACGTTGCGCTCGAGGCCGAGGCCCGAGACGTCTTTGCGGGTGCCGAACTCCTCGCGCCAGGCGAGCGCGTCGCTCACGGCGGAGCGGCGCAGCACGTCGAAGTCGGCGTATTCGAGCACCGTCTGGGACGCTTCGATGACGTCGGTCACGTGGCTGTCGAGGCCGCGCAGGTGCAGCGTCGAGCTGTTGCGGCCCGGCTCGCTGACCCAGCTGCCGAAGCCGTAGAGGTAGTTCGGGCCGCCGGCCTTGGTGCCGGGGCCGACCGCGCTCTTCTTCCAGCCGCCGAAGGGCTGGCGCTGCACGACCGCGCCGGTGATGCCGCGGTTGACGTAGAGGTTGCCGGCCTCGATCGTCTCAAGCCAGAGTGCGAGCTCATCGGCGTCGAGGGAGTGCAGCCCGCTGGTCAGGCCGTAGTCCACCGCGTTCTGCAAGCGGATGGCCTCCTCCAGGGTGCGGGCGTGCATCACACTCAGCATGGGGCCGAAGAATTCGGTCAGGTGGGCGTAGGAACCGGGCTCGACCCCGATGCGGATGCCGGGCGACCAGAGCGTGCCGGTCTCATCGAGCTGCTTGGGCTCGACGAGCCATTCCTCGTCGGCGCCGAGGGTGGTCAGGGCGTGCAGCAGTTTGCCCTCGGCCGGGGCGATGATCGGGCCCATCTGGCTGGTCGGGTCGCTCGGGTAGCCGACCTTGAGCGAGGTGGCGGCGTCGACCAGCTGGCCCATGAAGCGCTTGGACCGGGCGACGGAACCGACCAGGATCAGCAGGCTCGCGGCGGAGCACTTCTGCCCGGCGTGCCCGAAGGCGCTCTTGACCACGTCGGCCGCGGCGAGGTCGAAGTCGGCCGAGGGGGTGACGATGATGGCGTTCTTGCCGCTCGTCTCCGCCAGCAGCGGCAGGTCGGTGCGGAAGCTGCGGAACAGCTCGGCGGTCTCGTAGCCGCCGGTGAGGATCACGCGGTCGACGGCCGGGTGCGAGAGCAGGTGGGTGCCGAGCGCGCGGTCCTTGAAGTCGACCAGGTAGAGCAGTTCGCGCGGAACGCCGGCCTCCCAGAGTGCTTCGACGACGATCGCGCCGCTGCGCTGGGCGAGGGTGGCGGGCTTGACGATGACGCCGGCGCCGGAGGCGAGGGCGGCCAGGATGCCGCCGGCGATGATGGCGACCGGAAAGTTCCACGGCGGGGTGACGACGACGAGCTTGGAGGACACGAAGGTGGCGCCCTGCACACGGTCGAGGTCCTTGGCGCGTTCGGCGTAGTAGTGCGCGAAGTCGATCGCCTCACTGACCTCGGGGTCACCCTCGGCGATGGTCTTGCCGCACTCGGCGGCCATCACCTCGATCAGGCGGTCACGGTTTCCGGCCAGCGCGAGGCCGGCGCGGTGCAGCACGGCGGCGCGTTCGGAGCCGGTCTTGGCGCCCCAGACGGTGCCGGCCCGCACGACGGTGTCGATGACGCCGTCGAGAAAACCGACGGAGTCGATGCGGGCGGCGGCGATCGTGTCGCGACCGAGATCGGATGTCTCCACCCGGCCCAGGATGCGGCGCGCCCAGGCGCGGTTGGCCGGCAGCGACGGGTCGGTGTCTGGCTCGTTGTGGAAGCCGTGGTGCAGCGGCACCGATCCGCGGGTCAGGCCGAGCAGCAGCCCGGTCAGGTCGGAGTCCATCTCGGCGACGGGTGCGGCGGGCTCGTTGGCGAGCTTGAGCTCGCGGGCGCGGAGCTCGCTCGCCGCGGCGCGGTCCTGGCGGCGGTTGGGGCGGGGAACGGCCGTCGTGAGGGCGTCGAGGGAGGCGAGGAAGCGGTCTTTCTCGCGCTCGAACAGCACCGGCTGCGCCGTCAGCTCGAACACGGCCGACATGAAGTTCTCCTGGCTCGCGTTCTCTTCGAGGCGGCGGATCAGGTAGCTGATGGCCACGTCGAACTCGGCCGGGTTCACGACCGGGGTGTAGAGCAGCAGCTTGCCGACGTCGCGGCTGACGGCGGCGGCCTGGCCGGTCGCCATGCCGAGCAGCATCTCGAACTCGACCCGGTCGTCGACACCGCGCTGAACGGAGAGCAGGTGTGCCCAGGCCACGTCGAAGAGGTTGTGTCCGGCGACGCCGATGCGCACGGCATCCGTGTTCTGCGGGGTCAAGGCCCAGTTGAGTACGCGCTTGTAGTTGGTGTCGGTGTCCTGCTTGGTGCCGAAGGTCGCGAGCGGCCAGTCGTGCACGGCGGCGTCGACGTGTTCCATGGCGAGGTTGGCGCCCTTGACGACGCGCACCTTGATCGGCGCTCCGCCCGAGGCGCGGCGGCCCTGCGCCCAGTGAGTGAGGCCCTGCAGGGCGCCGAGGGCGTCGGGCAGGTAGGCCTGCAGCACGATGCCGGCCTCCAGCTTCGCGAGCTGGGGTTGGTCGAGCAGGCGCTCGAAGACCGCGACGGTGAGGTCGAGGTCGCGGTACTCCTCCATGTCGAGGTTGATGAACTTCGGGGTGGGCGAGTTCGCGGCGACCTCGAACAGCGGGGTCAGGCGGGCGACGATGCGTTCGACGGACTCGTCGAAGGCCCACATCGAGATCTGGCTGGCGATCGAGGAGACCTTGATCGAGACGTAGTCCACGTCGGGGCGTTCGAGCAGGGCCCGGGTTCCGGCGAGGCGACGGTCGGCCTCTTTCTCGCCGAGCACGGCCTCGCCGAGCAGGTTGATGTTAAGACGGTTGCCCGAGGCGCTCAGGGCGGCGATCGCCGGGCCGAGCTTGTCGGGGGTCGCGTCGACGACGAGGTGGCCGACCATCTGGCGCAAGACGGTGCGCGCGGCGGGAATGACGACCCAGGGCAGCACCGGTCCGAGCACGCCGCCGAGGCCGATCGCGGCCTTCATGTAGCCGGGCAGGAATTCGGGGGCGATGCCGGCGACCTTCTGCAGGTTGTAGCCGGCGACCATCTTGTCTTCGGGGCGCATGACGCCGTCGACGAAGCCGACGGTGAAATCGAGGCCGTTCGGGTCTTTCAGCACGCCCGCGAGGCGTTCGGCGGAGGCATCCGTCGGAATCGTCGAACTTTCGGCCAACCACTTCCGCACCAGGGCAACAACGGGAGCGCCCAGGTCGTGCTGGGTGCGGGAAGAAATGGGGTTGGTCATGGTCACGAGACTAGCCTTTCGTTCGCCGTGGGCGCCTGTGTGTACGTCAGTGTGTCCTGTCAGTCTGCGGGCGCAGGAAGGTTAAATAAAAGCGATTGTTCATGCACAGTATTCATTAGGATTATTGATGAATGGGTGGGTGTTGCTGGGTTGTTGCTGACTGGTTGCGGGGAGGTGAGTGGATGCTGGACGTGCGCCGTCTTCGCCTGCTGCGCGAACTGAAGATTCGCGGCACCCTGGCCGGTGTCGCGGAGGCCCTCGCCTACAGCCCCTCCTCGGTCTCGCAGCAGCTCGCGCTGCTCGAAAAAGAGGTCGGCGTGCCGCTGCTGCACAAGGTCGGCCGCCGGGTGCAGCTCACCCCGCAGGCCGAGATCCTGGTCGAGCACACCACCCACCTGCTCGAGCGGCTGGAGCGTGCCGAGGCCGAGATCACCGCGTCGCTGACGACGGTGTCGGGCACGGTGCGGGTCGCGGTGTTCCAGTCTGCGGCGCACGCGCTGATTCCCCGGGCGCTCAGCTACCTCGCCGAGGACTACCCGGCGCTGCGCATCGAGATCACCGAGCGGGAGCCTGAGCGCGGCCTGTTCGAGGTCTCGGCGCGGGACTTCGACCTCGTGCTCGCCGAGCAGTATCCCGGCCACACCCGCGCGCACTGGCCCGATCTCGACCGGGTCTACCTGGCGACGGATGCCCTGCGCCTCGCGGCCCCGCCCCGCCCGGCCGGTGCCCTGCCGGGCGGCCTCGACACCCCGGCCGGGTACGACCGGCTGCGCGGCCTCGACACGCTCGAGGACGCATCCGCCCTGCCGTGGGTGATGGAACCCCGCGGCACCGCCAGCCGCGAGTGGGCGACGCAGCTGTGCCGCGCGGCCGGGTTCGAGCCCGATGTGCGGTTCGAGACCGCCGACCTGATGGCGCACATCCGGTTCATCGAGTCGGGCAACGCCGTGGGGCTGCTGCCCGACCTGGTCTGGGCCGGCAAGGCGCCCGCGCTGCGCCTGCTGCACCTGCCGGGCGCCCCACACCGCACCCTGTTCAGCGCGGCCCGGCGGTCGAGTGCGAACCGCCCCGGCGTGATCGCTGTGCGCGAGGCCCTCGCCCGCGCGGTCACCAAGGTCGCCGCCCCTACGGTCACGAATCCGCTCCCGCCGCCCGACTGACCCGGGCGGCGGATGCATCCGCTCGCCCCACCCGTTCGCCCGCGACCAGCGCTCGGCTCGCCCGCGATCCCGGCACCTGTGCTGACGCGAGTGGTCGCACATGGCCCCATGGGCAGTATCGCGCCCGGCGAGTGGGCGCAAACGGCCCCATGGATCGGGTTCATGGGGCTATCGGCGCCCACTCACGAAACTGAAGGGGCCATATGCGCCCACTCACGGGGATGGAAACAGGTTTCGGCATTCACGACCCTCCCCGAACGCGCGAAACGAATGCCTCCCGCCTCGATCGTGTCGAGCCGCGAGGCATCCGCTTTCATGCAGGTGATGCAGGTGATGCAGGTGATGCAGGTGATGCAGGTGATGCAGGCTACGTGGCCGTGGCGGCCCCGCGGCGGCGGCGTGCGATGAGCAGCGCGCCTCCGAGCAGCAGGAGCAGCCCGGCGGCGAGCGCCGACGGGGCCAGCTCGAAGCCGGCCGTGGTCAGCTCCGTTGTCGAACCGACGGCCGAGGCCGTGATCGTGACCGGAATCCTGATGTCGGCGCGACCAGTGGTACTGATCACGATGTGGTGGGCTCCGACGGCGGTATCCAGCGGAATCGTCACGGTGAACTTCGCGACCCCTGCCGCGTTCGCCGTGAAATCACCGAGGTGCACGGGTATCGAGTTCAGCGTTGCCGTGACCTGCTGGCCGGCCGTGAGGCCGTCTACGGTGACGGCAAGCGGCTGTCCGGCGCGGATAACGCCGGCACCCAGGGTGACGTCGGCCCAGTCAGTGCCAGTACCGATCTCGGTGTCGGTGTCCGTGTCGGTGTCAGTGTCCGGCACGACAGCGACGACGGTCAGCGCAGCGGAGATCGACGTCAGACCGTTGGCGCTGATCACGAGGGTGTGAGCGCCAGCGGCCGTGTTCGCCGGAATCGTGACCGAGAAGAACGCGTTTCCCGACGAGTTCGCCGTGAAGGTCCCGAGGTCCACCGGGGTCGAGTTCAGCGTCGCAGTGATCTGCTGCCCGGCGTCGAGTCCGTCGACCGTCACGGTAATGGGCTGGCCTGCCGTGACCGTGGTGGAGCCCAGAGTCACCGTCGCCGGGGCCGGGTCGGTGCCGGGGTCGACATCGGCGAGAGTGGCACGCCCGATCTCGGCGGGCTCGACGACGTCGAAGGCCTCGAAGTACGCGACGGTCGCCGCGAGGTCGGCCTGGCCGGTGTCGGTCGTGTCGATGCCCGACCGGAACGTCGTGAAGTTGTCCCCGCCGGCGGCGATGAACGAGTTCGTGACGACCGTGTACACACGGTCGCTGTCGACGGTGGCGCCGTTCAGGCTCATCTCGATGATGCGCTCACCTCGGGCTGCGGCCTCGTCGTACACGTAGCTGAAACCCTCGGACAGGCCGAGGTGCAGCTTGGCGCGGGAGGAACCATCCGGCTGCCACTGCTCTTCGAGCACCGACTTCAGCTGCGCTCCGGTCAGTCCCACCGTCACGAGGGTGTTCGCGAACGGCTGCACGCTGGCGACGTCTTTGTAGGTGACCGTGCCGTTCTCGCCGTAGATCAGGTCGGCGCGCACGCCGCCCGGGTTCATGATGCCGATCTCGGCCTTCTTCTCTCCGCCGTACGTGTCGTTGGAGGTGGCCCAGAGCTGGATGTCGGCGAGCAGGTTGCTCAGGGACGACTCCGAACCGCGGTCGACGCCGCCGTCGGCGCGAGCGATGTCGGCGCTGATCGCGCCGACTTCCTGGGAGCCCACGACGGTCGCAGCAGAAGCGGCGTCCGCAACGAGCGCGGCGACGTCGGGGTCGGCCGGGTAGTTGCCGGTCGTGCCGTCGTGCAGCTTGAGAACGTTGCCGTCCACCGCGGTGACCGAG
This sequence comes from Cryobacterium melibiosiphilum, assembly GCF_003602235.1. Taxonomy (GTDB): domain Bacteria; phylum Actinomycetota; class Actinomycetes; order Actinomycetales; family Microbacteriaceae; genus Cryobacterium; species Cryobacterium melibiosiphilum. The sequence continues at coordinate 69,509 of NZ_QZVS01000086.1, read as the reverse complement.
TTGTCGCTCGTGTCGACCGTGAAGGTGACCTGATCGAGGTTCATGCCGTACTGGCCACCCTGCAACACCGCGCGTTCGACGGCCTGGGCGTCAACGGCAAAGCTGCAGTCGTAGGTCGAGTGCGTGTGAGCGGAGAGGATCGCATTGATGGACGGGTGGGCGTCTCGCACGAGCTCGCCGAACAGCGTGTCTTCGTTCTCGATCGTCGCGCAGAACTCGGCCGAGCTGGCCCGAGCATCCACGGCGCTGGCCGGGTCGGTCTTCGCACTGCCTTCGTGGGTGAGCAGCACGATGACGTCGGCTTCACCGTTGTCGGCGTCCCCGTCGCTCAGCTGCGTCGCGACGCGGTTGGCGGCTTCGAGCTGGTCGCCGAAGTCAATGTCGGCGATACCGTCGGGCGAGACCATCGATGCGGTCTGTTCGGTGACGGTACCGATGAAGCCGACGTTCACGCCGTCCATCTCGGTGATCCAGTACTCCTGGAGCGCCGGGTTCTTGGTGCCCTTGTCGTAGACATTGGCACCGAGGGCGTAGCGCGGGTCACCGAAGGAGTCCGTGACGCGACCGTCGAGGTCGTTCCAGCCCATGTCGAACTCGTGGTTTCCAACGACGGATGCGTCGAGCCCGGCGGCCAGGAGCGCGTCGATGGTGGGCTCATCCTGCTGGGAGAACGACGTGAACGTCGAGGCTCCGATGTTGTCGCCGGCGGAGACGAACGCGGTGTTCTTGTTTTCGCGCGTCAGCTGGGCGACGGCTCCGGCGAGGATCGCCGCTCCGGCTTCCTGGTTGTTCTTGTTCTCTTCGATGCGGCCGTGGAAGTCGTTGATGCCGAGGACCTGGATGTCCACGGTCGGCGGGATGACACTGGCGATGCTGAAGATGCTCGTCGTTCCGGAGACCTCGTTGCCGACGGCGAGCATCGGAGTACCGGTCGGGGAATCGGTCGCCGAGATGAAGGCGAGGCCCTCCGGGCCGAGGTCGCCCGCGAGGGGCAGGTCCTTCTCGTCGGTCTCGTCCTTGACCGACTGCTCCATGGAGATGTCGAAGTTGCGGTTGTTGATGTAGGTCGAGAAGACCGCGGCGGTCGGGTCGCTGATGTCGTAGACCATCACGCCGCCGACCCGCTCGAGGCCGATGAAGGCGTAGGTGCGGCCGTCTACCTCGCCGATGGCCATGTTCTCGGGCTCGGGGCCCTTGTCCTCGCTGCGGCCCTCGAGGTTGGACTCGCTGTGGTTGGAGTTGAACCACTCGGGGTTCGCGGCGGCGGTGATCTGCTCGAAGTCATCACCCGAGTCGAACAACTGGGTACCGTCGGTGTCCCAGATCGAGAACGAGCGGGAGCCGAAGGAGTACAGCTCCTCGTAGCAGGTGCCGGCCTCGTTCAGGCCGTTCTCTCCCGACACGTTGAGACGGCCCATGTCGCCGTCGCCGAGCTTGTCGAAGAGGGGGCTCGTCTCACAGACGGGCAGGAAGTCGTCTTTTTCAAGGCTCTTGGCGCGGGTTCCCTCGACGTAGTCGCCCCACTCGCGGGCGTCTCCCTCGTTGGCGGTGACGAGGTAGGTCTCGTCGGCGCCGGTGCCGGCATCCGTTGCCGTGTAGGCGTTGATGCCGTCGGGCATGTACATACCCTTGAGGCCCTCATAGGTCTGGATGTTGATGGTCGACGCGTCCTCTGGGTCGCGGTCCGAGGCGTCGATGCCGTTGCCTTCGAGTCCGTGGTCCTGGAAGCCGAGCGGCCAGATCTCCGTGATCTCGGCGGTCGCGAGGTCGACGACGGCAACCGCGTTGGCCTCCTGCAGGGCGACGTAGCCGAGCGCGCTGTCGGCGTCGATCGCGACGTACTCAGGCTCGAGGTTTCTCGACACCGGGAGGTCATCGCCGTGCGGGGTCGGGCCGAACACGCGCACGTCGTCGTGCAGGGTCTTGGTGCCGCCCGCTTCGAAGGCGTGGAAGTTCGCGGTCGCCACGGCGGACTGCACCGGCGCGGAGACGGTCGCGGGCAGGGCCACGACGCTCACGCTGCCCTCGGGGTCGATGCTGAAGTCTTCGCTCGGCTCGCCCTCGTTGGCGACGACGGCGGTGGTGCCATCGGGCGAGAAGCTGACCATGTCGGGCAGGGCGCCGACTTCGACCGCGCCGAGCACGGCGGTGGCGGGGTTATTGGAGTTGGCGTCGAAGAAGACGAGCCAGCCGGCATCCGTCTTCGTCGGCGATTCGATCGCGGCGGCGCCGAGGCCGTCGGCGCGCACGGCGACGGAGTTGGCGGCGGTGCCGGCGGGGAGAGTGACGCCACCGTCGGTGACGACGCCCTCGGCGGCAAGCGACGTGAGCTTGACCGGGTTGGCCGGGTCTTCGATGCTCAGGACGTCGATCGCGCCGGCGGCGGCATTGACGACGAAGAGGCGCTGGCTGGCCGCGTGGTAGGTCACGATCTCGGCGGCGGACTGGTCGAAGACGCCGGTGTCATAGCTGCCGATCGGGCTGAGCTCGAGGCGGGCGGTCTCACTCGAGGCGGTGATCGGCGAGTCGACGACCGCGGCCTGCGCGGTCGGGGCGATCGGTGAGATCAGGCCGGTCGCGAGCACGACACCGAGCGTGGCGGCGAGCGCCCCGAAAGCGGTGCGGCGGCGGGTCGGCGCGGCGGGTGGTTCCGACTGCGGTGAAGCGGATGTCTGCTGTGGTGCGGTCATGCTTTCGTCCTCCAGGGGTCGCAAGTGGGCTGCCTCCCCTGTATAGGGGGACCCGATGGCGCGCAGGTAAACAGCTGGCAAACCAGCTCGGCCCGACGGATGTGGCACGGCACCCCAAAGGGGAATAGCCTGAGATCAGGCCCGGAATCTACGGGTAGCGGTTTCACTCACAGCGGAGGTCACCATGACAGCCAAGCCCACCGGACGGCTCGCCCAGCGCGAGGACGGTCTGTACATCATGTTCGACCGGCTCTTCAACGAGCCGATCGAAAAGGTCTGGGCCAGCTTGTCCCGCCCGACCGAGCTCGAAAAGTGGATCGGCACCTACACCGGCTCCCCCACCACCGGCGCCGTGCGTTTTCGCATGACCGCCGAAGAGGAGGCTGAGTGGGAGTACGTGAACATTCGCGAGTGTGTCGCCCCGCACCGGTTCGCCGGCGACTTCGGCACCGGCCCGAAGGCCTGGCACGCGTTCGTTCACCTCGTCGAAGGCGACGGCATGACCACCCTGACCTTCGGCCAGCGCCTGCACACCGCCGCCGAAGCCGCCACCGTCGGGCCGGGCTGGGACTACTACCTCGACCGGCTGGTCGCCGTGCGGGCGGGGCGTCCGCTGCCCGAGTGGAGCCACTACTCCACCAAGCACTCGGACTTCTACCGCGGCCTCTTCGCGCCGACCCCCGCCGTCTAGCCCAGACCGCGGATGCTGCGGGGCGGCTAGGGCCAGAGGCTCGGGGCGGGGGCGCGCGTCGCCGGCATGGTGACGTCGCCGCTCCAGTTGAGCAGCCACTCCGGCACCGTGACGTTGTCGGGAGCGACGCCGATCGCCTCGAGAAGTTCGTCGATCGTGACGACGCCGCCGGACCTCTTCAGGAATCGACCACGAATGAAACCCTGGGCGTAGATTTCGGGGCGGCCCTCGGCATCCGGTCGCACGAAACGCTGTTCCACGTAGACGGCCTTCTCATCGAAGCCGAGGATGCGCGATTCCACGGTGAAGCGTTGGCCGAGGGTGAGCGACTTGCGAAAGCTGATCGTCTCGGCGACCACGACGGGGTACCAGCCGCGGGCCTGGAAGATCTTCCAGACGCCGTTGCGGTGCAGCATATCGAATCGGGCTACGTCCATGATCGACAGGTAGACGCCGTTGTTCATGTGCCGCAGGATGTCCTGGTCGGTTGGCAGCGTCATGAAGTTGGTGCGCGCCACCTCGAAATGATCGAGCCGCTTGCCGAAACGGGAGATGATCGAGTGGAGGAGGGTTCGCCAGAACATATGCACGGCCCGATACTAGCGGTATCGTCTCTGCGACCCGGTCGCCCTACTCGGGCACCGCGCGCTGCTCGTAGCCGGTGTAGACCGAGAGCGGGCGAATGAGGGCGTTCGACGCCGTCTGCTCCCGCACATGGGCCGTCCAGCCGACCACCCGCGCCGCGACAAAGATCGGCGTGAACGTCTCGGTGTCGAAACCCATCACGTGGTACGCCGGACCGGTGGGGTAGTCGACGTTGGGCTTGATGCCGGTGCGCTCGGCCATGCCCGCTTCGAGCAGGTCGTACATTTCGAGCAGGTCGGGCCGGTGGTAGTGCTCGAGCATGGTCACCATCGCGGCGTGCATCGTGGGCACCCGGGAATCGCCATGCTTATAGACGCGGTGCCCGAAACCCATCACCTTGCGCTTGTGGGCGAGGGTGTCCTCGAGCCAGCCCTCGACCTGGTCGGGGGTGCCGATCTGGCCGAAGGTGCGCATGACCTCCTCGTTCGCGCCGCCGTGCAGCGCCCCCTTGAGCGCCCCGATCGCACCGGTGACCGCCGAGTAGATGTCGGCGAGGGTCGAGGTGATGACCCGTGCGGCGAAGGTCGAGGCGTTGAAGGAGTGCTCGGCGTAGAGAATCAGCGACACCCGGAAGGCGTCGACGACCTCGGGTTCGGGCACCGCGCCGAGGGTCAGGTAGAGAAAATTCTCGGGGTAGCTGAGGTCACTGCGAGGCTCCAGCGGCGGCAGGCCGTGGCGGCGGCGCTGGTCATAGGCGACGATAGCGGGCAGCTGGGCGAACAGGTGCTGCGCCTTGCGCAGGTTCTGCTCCGGCGACGGGTCCTCGGCGTCGGGGTCGCTGGCGCCGATGATGCTGACCGCGGTGCGGCAGACGTCCATCGGGTGCGCGGTGAGCGGCAGGTCGTCGATAGCGCGGCGCACGTTCGGGGCGAGCGCGCGGTCGGCGCGTTCGACCGCCTCGAACGCGGCGAGGTGCTCGGGGCTCGGCAGCTCGCCGTCCCACAGCAGCAGGGCGACCTGCTCGACGCTGCAGTGCGCGGCGAGCTGCTGCACGGGGTAGCCGCGGTAGAGCAGTGAGTTGGTGTCGGAGTTGACCATGGAGATGGCGGTGTAGTCGACGGGGACGCCGACGAGGCCCTTGTGGATGACGGGGGCGGGGGCATCCGTCGGCACCGGATGCAACGGGCCGCCGGATGCGGGCGTCGACGCGGACTGTTGTGGGTCGCTCATGATGCTGCTCCTCGCTGGCCTGTCGGCTGCCTGCGTGTGGCTGCCGGTGTGTGGCGGCCTGGTTCGGCCGCCGGCATATGCCTGCCCCGACGGATTCGCCGGAATCTGAAATCGATTCAAGCAGGTTGTGGGGGTGCGCGCGATGGGTAATTTTCGCTGGGCACGGCCCGCGCGGGTCTACGATTCAGGAATGGTCACGCTTCCCACCCTGCTCGCGTTCTCGCTCGCCGCGATCGCGATCGTCGTGCTGCCCGGCCCGACCGTGTTGTTCGTCATCGGTCGGTCGCTCGCGCTCGGCAAAAGGGGCGGCCTGCTGAGCGTTCTGGGCAACGCGCTCGGCCTGATTCCGGTGATTATCGCGGTGGCCTTCGGGCTCGGTACGCTCGTGACGCAGTCGGCCGTGCTGTTCCTGATCGTGAAACTCGCCGGCGCGGTCTACATCGTCTATCTCGGCGTGCAGGCGATTCGGCACCGGCGCACGGCCTCGGGCATCAGCGGAGCGGCGATGCTGCCGAAGTCGCCGTGGCGGCTGTTGCGCGAGGGTTTTCTCGTCGGCATCAGCAACCCGAAGTCGATCGTGTTCTTCGTGGCGGTGCTGCCGCAGTTCGTGGACTACTCGGCCGGGGCCGTGCCGCTGCAGCTGGCGACCCTCGGCCTGGTCTTCGTGGTGCTCGCCCTGATCGGCGACAGCACCTGGGCCCTCGCGGCCGGGTCGGCGCGGGACTGGTTCGCGTCGTCGCCGAAGAGGGTGGAGCGCCTGGGCGCGACCGGCGGCGTGATGATGATCGGCCTCGGCGGCGCGCTCGCGGCGACCGGCGCAACCTCGTAGCCGTGCTGGTTCGGGCTCAGGGCACCGCGACGATGACGGTGAGCGGGGCGACCGGGGCCCGCACGACCGGGATAGCCGCGACCCGACGCACGAAGGCGCCGAGTCGGCGGTAGACCTCCTGCGATTCGGGGTGCTTCGAGTCCTGCTGCCAGGTGTGGCGGGTGTTCACGCGGTTGCGGGCGTAGATCACGGTGTCCACGCGAATGCTCTTGCGGCGCAGGGCGGCGATGAAATTGAGATTCGCGCGGTAGAAGTAGTCCCGCTCCGAGGTGCTCACGAACACCGGCGGAAAGCCTTTGTCGAGCCATTCGATCGGCGACATGAACCGGGCCGCCGTGCGCAGGTGCAGCCCGCGGCCCCGCTCGGGCAGCAGCATCCGCAGAAAATTAAGGCTGAGCACGAAGCCGCGCTCGAACATCACCGAGACGTCGGCGATGCTGCAGTGCTGCACGAGGCCGCGCAGATCGGCCGGGCCGATTTTCGGGCGGATGCCGTAGTGCTCAGCGAGCTCAGAATCGTACGTGGCCGCCGTCAGAAGGGCGGCGATGTGCCCGCCGGCGGAGTCGCCGCCCAGCACGATGCGGCGCGGGTCGCCGCCGAAATCGGCGATGTTGTCGACGACCCAGTCGAGCACGGCGTTGCCGTCGTGCATCATGTGGCTCAGCTGGAACCGGGTGGCCATGCGGTAGTTGGCGTTGACGACGATCATGCCCTCGGCGGCCTGGCTCGCGCAGTACTTGGTCAGCGGATCCTTGTCGCCACTGGTCCAGCCGCCGCCGTGAAAGTAGACGTATACGGGCAGTTGGGTGGTGTCGGATTCGGGCTCGGCAGCGGATGCCCCGCGCGGCACGAGCACGTCGAGCCGGTGGTCGCGGATGCCGTCGCCCACGTAGTCGACATCATGGTGGTAGTCGACGGTGCTGATCGGTTCGAGGTTGTACTTGTGCACCTCGGTCGTGACGCGCAGCATGATGGCGCGCCAGAACCAGACCGGGATGCGGGAGAGGGCGGTCTCTTTATAGGAGTGCAGGGTGCCGCCGCCGACGGAGTTGCCGATCATGGCGTGCGGCGGGTGGTGCGGTGGTGCTGGGGTGTATTCAACGTCTGGATCACCTCCCGACCGTAGGCCTCGGGGCCGTGAGCAAGCTGAGAACACCTCATTTGGGGGGGGGGGGGGGGGNGGGGGGGGGGGGGTTCTGCAGCCTCTTTGGCTCGGTCAGGTTCGGGTCAGTGCGCGGTCAGCGGGCGCCGCCGAAGGTTCCGGTGGCCTCGAGCACGGCGCGGGCAAGGGTGTGAAAGTGCAGGTTGAAGCCGAGAACCGCGGGCGTGGACTGCGGGTCGATCTCGATCACCGGCACATCCACGGCGTGCACGATGAACTGGTACCGGTGGGTTCCGGTGCCCTCGGGCGGGCCGGCGCCGGCAAAAGAGGCCTGGCGGGTTTCGTTGGGCAACACGAGGGCCTCGGGCGGCAGGGCGCCGCCGGTGGACGCTCCGACCCGCGCTGATCCGGCATCCGTCGGCAGGCTCGTGACCGTGACCGGCAGGTTGCCGACCGCCCAGTGCCAGAAGCCCGAGCCGGTCGGGGCGTCTGGATCGTAGACGGTAATGGCGAAGCTCTTTGTCTCGGGTGGGAAGCCCGACCAGGTCAGCTGCGGGGACTGGCCGAGACCGCCGGCGTCGACACAGAACTGCGCGGCGGCGAGCGGCTGGCCGTCGGTCATATCGGTGCTCGTGAGGGTGAACTGGGGTACGGCGCCGAAGCGGGCGAGGGGGTCTGGGGTAGTCATCGTGTGCCTTTCGGTTGCGATCGGTGCGCCGGGGAACGCCCAGCGGGTTGCAAAAAGCCTAGCCGCCGGGTCTGACAGCGTTCCTGACGGCGGTGGTGCGGGCATCCGTCACCGGCGGCGCGCCTACACTCGGTGAGTGGCCATTGCGAAGATTCTGCTCTATTACATCTTCACGCCGCTCGCCGACCCCGACGCCGTGCGCCTCTGGCAGCGCGACCTCTGCGAGTCGCTCGGGCTGCGCGGGCGCATCCTCATCTCGGCCGACGGCCTCAACGGCACGCTCGGCGGCGACCTGCCCGCCCTGAAGCGCTACATCCGCAAAACCCACGACTACGCCGCTTTCCGGGACATCGACTTCAAGTGGAGCGAGGGCTCCGGGCTCGACGAATCCGGCCGCAGCCTCGACTTTCCGCGCCTGGTCGTGAAGGTGCGCGACGAGATCGTGAGCTTCGGCGCTCCCGGCGAGCTGACGGTGGATGCGGGCGGCGTCGTCGGCGGCGGAACCCGCCTCGCGCCGGCCGACCTGCACGAACTGGTCGCCGAGCGCGGCGACGAGGTCGTCTTCTTCGACGGCCGCAACGCCTTCGAGGCCGATATCGGCCGGTTCCGCGGCGCGGTCGTGCCCGACGTGAGCAACACCCGCGAGTTCGTCGCCGAACTCGACAGCGGCAAGTTCGACCACCTCAAGGGCAAGCCGGTCGTGACGTACTGCACCGGGGGCATCCGCTGCGAGGTGCTCAGCGGGTTGATGAAGGCGCGCGGATTCGACGAGGTCTACCAGCTCGAGGGCGGCATCGTGCGTTACGGCGAGGCCTACGGCGACGATGGCCTCTGGGACGGCTCCCTCTACGTTTTCGACCAGCGGATGTCCCTCGACTTCAGCGACCACGCTGCCGTGCTCGGCCGCTGCCGCGCCTGCGGCGAGGCGACCAAGAACATGGTGAACTGTCGTGACGCGTCCTGCCGCGAGCAGCTCGTGGCCTGCCCGGCGTGCGTCGCCGTGGCCGCTCCCGCCTGCGCCCTGCACGCCTGAGCAGCGAACTCGCCTGCCTAGGCACCGCGCGAGTGGGCGCAAAACGCCCTTGGCGTTTGCGAGTGGGCGCAAAACGCCCCTTCACGAGCGCGCATGGGGCGATTTGCGCCCACTCGCGAGTCACGACGGTGCCTCATCGGGCGATTTGCGCCCACTCGCGGACGCGCGGGTTGCTGCGCGATGTGTTACCTCTCGTTGCAGCAGCACCACGGGCGAACTGACGGCGGGACTAGCGTGGCGGCATGACTCCTCCGCTCACGGCACCCGCGACCACCGCTCCTTCGGCTCCGGTTGCGGCCGACGCGCCCGCAACCCTCGTGCCGGGGCCGCTCGTATCGACGCAGTGGCTCGCCGACCACCTGGGCTCCGACTCGCTCGTGGTACTCGACGCCACGGTCGTGCTGATCGGCACTCCGAGCGGACAGGCGCGTTACCTCAGCGGCCTCGACGAGCACCTCATCGACGGGCACATCCCCGGCGCGATCTTCGCCGAGCTGTTCGAGGTCTTCAGCGACCCGTCGAAATCGTTCGGGTTTGCCCGGCCGGATGCCGCCCTGTTCGAGCAGGGGGCGGCATCCGTCGGCATCGACAACAACACGACCGTGGTCGTCTACGACAGCTCACTCAACCAGTGGGCGGCGCGCATCTGGTGGCAGTTCCGCGCGGCCGGCTACGACAACGTCGCCGTGCTCGATGGCGGCCTCAGCAAATGGCGCGCCGAGGGCCGCGACACCGAAACCGGCTACAACGAACCGCGCGAGGTCGCCGGCTTCACCGCGAGGCCACGCCCCGAGCTCTGGGTCGACAAGGACTTCGTGGCCACGATCGTCGCCGGCGAGACGGATGCCGCGCTCGTCTGCGCGCTCCCGGGCAAGGACTACTCCGGCGAGACCGGCGACCGGGCCCGCCGCGGGCACATCCCCGGCAGCGTCAGCGTTCCCGCCGGTCGGTTGATCGACCGCGCCACGAACACGTTCCACCGCAGCGACGAGCTCGCCAGCCGCGTGGCACGGGTCGTCGACAGCGCCCGCGTCGTCGCCTACTGTTCGGGCGGAATCGCCTCGGCGGCGACCGCCCTCGCCCTCACCGTGTCCGGCCATGACAACGTCGCCATCTACGACGGCTCCCTCAACGAATGGGCAGCGGATGCCGACGCGCCCCTCGTCGTCGGCGCCGACTAACGCCCGCCGCTCTCCCCGTACCATTCGACGGTGTTGAGCGTATTTCGACGCGGTTGCGGGCCGAAACGCGTGCTTTTCGGGCCGAACTCCGTCGAATGGTTCGGGGACGTTGTGTGTGACGCTGCGCGGGTGCTGCGCCACGCCACTGCGCGGGACTTGCGGAGGCAGCCCTCGAGCTACGCGGGTACTGCGCGGGGGCTGCGCCGCTGCGCGAGACTTGCGGAGGCAGCTCTCGAGCTGCGCGGGTGGCACACCTGCCGCGCAGCGGCGCACTACCCGCCCTGCTCGACGACGCCCACCGACGGACGCCGCTGCGCGGGCAGTTGGCACCCCGGTCCGTGACCGGCCAGCCAAGCGCTCCCGGGCACGGCGCGACGGAACGCGCCTGTTAGCCGGCGCAGCCGTAGTAGCCGGCGGCGGGGGCGAGCTCGGGCGCCCAGTCGGGGCGGGGGCGGGTGTCGTTCACGACCTGCCAGTGGCCGGACTCGAGCTCGTACTCGCCGCTTGGGCCATCCGCCAGGATGGAGGCGAGAGCGGTCAGGAGGGCGTCGACATCCGCTTGCCGGGAACCCACGCCGACGCTCGCGCGCAGGGCAGAGCCGGCCACGCCGAGGCGTTCGAGAAGCGGATGCGCGCAGAACTTGCCGTCCCGCACGCCGATTCCCCACTCGGCCGAGAGCACCACGGCGACCAGGCGGCTGTCGAGGCCGGCGACGCTGAAACTGACCACGCCGACGGCATCGCCCAGGTCGGGGAAGATGCGGTACGTGCTCACGCCGGGCAGCGCTTCGAGGCCCGACACCAGCCGCGCGCGCAGCTCATTCTCGTGGGCGACCCACTCGACCGGGTCGAGCGTGTCGAGCTCCTGCAGGGCGCGCGCGAGGGCCGCGACGCCGATGACGTTGGGAGAGCCGGCCTCGTGGCGGGCCGGGCCCACGCGCCACTCGGTCGCGTCCAGGGTGACCGAGATGACGGCGCCACCGCCGAGCAGGTACGGGTCGCCGGCATCGAGCCAGTCGCTGCGCCCCACGAGCACGCCCGCGCCGAAGGGGGCGTAGGTTTTGTGGCCGGAGAAGGCGAGGTAGTCGATGCCGAGGGCGGCGATGTCGACCCGGCGGTGCGGCACGAGCTGGGCGCCGTCCACGGCGATGCGGGTGCCGCGGCGATGTGCGAGGGTGGCGAGGCGGCGCAGCGGCAGCACCTCACCGGTGACATTCGAGGCGCCGGTCACGGCGAGCAACGCGGCGGGGCGGGCGGTCAGCTCGGCGTCGAGCAGCGTCAGGGTCTCGTCCAGGGTCGCGGCCGAGCGCAGCACCCGGGCCCCGGACGCCGCGCCGAGCCACGGCAGCAGGTTGGCGTGGTGTTCGAGGTCGAGAACCACCGTCTCGCCCGGTGCGACCGAGGCGAGCAGGTTGAGGGAGTCGGTGGTGTTGCGGGTGAAGATGACGGTGTCTTTGGGGCGGGCGCCGACGAAATCGCCGACCACGACGCGGGCGTTCTCGTAGACGGCGGTGCTGATCTGGGAGGCGTAGCCGGCGCCGCGGTGCACGCTGGCGTAGAGCGGAAGCACCTCGGTGATGTGCGCGGCCACGACCTCGAGGGCGGGCGCCGAGGCGGCGTAGTCGAGGTTGATGTAGCGGGTCTCGCTGCCGTCCACGAGCGGCACGCGCACGTCTCCGCCGACGACGGGGATGAGCGGACAGTCCGCGGTGTCGTCGCGCGGGGCGTCGGTGTCGCGCTGCTGCCGCGGCGCGGATGTCTGGGTCGTCATTCCTAGACGCTAGGGCGTTGCCGGGGTCGCGGCCAGCGGCACCGCAACATGGCGTAAGAGAACGCCCGGCTATGTTTCCTTGCGTGACAGGCTCCCTGTCGATCGGCGCACGACCGACCTAGGCTGAGGAAAATTCACGGCGGATGCCCGACACCGGACGCCCGAGACGACGAACACGGAGAATGTGATGACCGAGCTGAACACCACCACACAGAGCCAGATCCAGTGCGACCACGCACCGGGCATGCCCTGTGCCGTGGCCGCGCCCGGCCACGCCATCAGCTTTCTGCAGGAGCGGGTCGCGGCCGCGACGCCGAGCCAGTGGCGCGACGCGCTGGTCGAGCATGTCACGCACGACGGCTGGGTCGCCCTGCGCACCCTCGAGGATGACGTCGCCCTCTGGGTCTGGCACCACGAGGACCTCGCCGAGGTGCTGAGCGCAGGCGATCCCGTGGCCGTGCACGGGGTGTACCACGTGCTTGCCCGCGGGACCGGTCGCCTCAACGTTCTGGTGGCCACCGGCCACCCCTCGATCGACTGACGGGCGCCGGGCCCGCCAGCTCAGCTGTGGGCCCTCGGCCGGGTCAGGACATCGCCTTCATGGCGGTCATCATGCCCTCGCATGCCTCGGCCAGCTGCATGCACGCCTGGGCGCACAGGGCGCACTGTTCGCTCATCTCGGCGTGCATCGTGCAGCAGTCGGCGCAGGCGGTGGCCATGGTCTTGCAGGCCGTCATCATGGCCATCATGCTCGGCATGTCATAACCCGACGGCCGCAGCATCAGGCGCATCATCGTGTTGCTCATGTCGGCGCAGTCCAGGCACATCGACAGGCACTGCATCATGTCGGCGCCCATCATGTCCATCGACATCATGCTGTCGGCACAGATGGTACAGGCCTGTTCACAGGCAGAACAGGCCTCGACCAGGGCGCCCATGGCCGGGGCATCCATTGCCTGCATGCCCTTCATGGTCATGGAGGTGTCCATCATTTTCGCGGTCATGCTCATCATTTCGGTGCATCCGTCCCGGATTTCCCGCCGCCGGATGTCCCGACTCGAAAACGAGAAGTTCCTCTGTTACGAAATGTTACGTCGTGCCACCGACATCCGTCCACGCGGAATCGGGGCGCGCATACCGGCGCGCGGCGGTGCTCGACAGGGCCAGGAGGATCAGGATGTCCACGGTCACCGCGGGGAGGGACGTTGCCAGAGTGATCGGGGCGCCATCGTTCCAGTAGTCCAGAAACGACGCCCCGATGCTCAGAGTGGCCGTGACCATCGCCAGCACCCGAGCCCAGTTCGTGCCGCGCAGCACCAGCCAGACACACAGCAGCTGAACCTGCAGCACCGCCCCGTATCCGCTCAGGAACACGATCAGCACCGCCTCGGCCGCCCGCGGGTCCGGGCCGGTGTCAACGGTGAGACTCTGGGGTCGCAGGGTGACGATCGTGAATACGCCCGCCGCGACCCGGGTGAGAATCAGCAACGCCCCGCCGATGATCGCGGGCGGGCGGGGGCCGCGGCGGCTGCGCCGGGACTGCTCCCCGCCCCGGCGGCGACCGACACCGCCCGGATCAGCGGGGTGGCGGCCAGCCCGCCTCCGACCTGCACGGCGTTGGTCTACACGGCTTCGACCCGTGCGGCTTCGGCCGGCACGCCGTCGACGTGCGCCGGGCAGGCTCAGCACCGGCAGGTCGCCATCCGTTTCGATGCTGTCACCGCCGCCGTTGCGGGAGTGGTAGCCGGTGGAGAAATCCCGGATGAGCTCGACCCGGGTCTCGGGGCTGCCCGCACGCACCGTGGCGACGATGTGGTCGCGCTCGATGTCGGTGTTGGCGTCGATCTTGTGGGTGATCTGGAACGTGAACAGGGAAAACCCGACCGAGCGGTCGAACGTGCCCGCGGCGAGCCAGTCGACGCCGTGACCGCCGGGCAGCAACCAGCCGTCGGGGCAGCGCCAGAACCGCACGTGGTGCCGTTTGGCGGGGTTGTCCGCGACCTCCTGCTGGTAGGCGAAGTCCTGCACCCGGCCGAACAACAGCAGCGGGCTGACCGGGGCGCGCGCATAGCTGCGGCGGGTCAGCGTTGCCCGCACGATGTTCACGCCGGAGCGGAGCGTCACATCGTCGGCGCGAATCCACCCGGCCGCGGTCATCACCGCGTGGAGTTGACGTTCGGGGCCGTTGACCGCGAGGTTGACCGGGTCGCCGAGCAGTCCGTCGCTCGTGCGGGCCCGCCCGATGAAGTAGTCGGGAACGTAGATGTAGGTCAGGATGCGGTGCAGGCGCGGCAGTACGAGGTAGGCCAGCAGCAGCCAGAAGACCACCGCGAACCAGATCGTGCCCCACCCCCAGACGAAGTTCTCGGTGAGCAGCAGCACCGCGAGCCACAGCGCGGCCAACCCCGCGAAGACGAAGAAGAACCCGTCGAGCGCGGTCGACGACGACACCCGGATACCCGCTGCCGCGACTTTGTCCGGCGGCGCCGGTCCGGAATCCGGCCGCCCCGGTGCCCGCGTGCGGGCGGGCCCAGTCGCCCGCCCCACTGCTGCGCCTCGTGTGCGTGTCATGCCGCACATGCTAGTTCGCGCCACCGACATTGCCAGCAATAGGCTGGGGTTCGGCGAGAGGGGACCGCATGCCCACCGGCACGACCATCGAGTTCAGCCACATCCACAAGAGTTTCGGCGCGACCACCGCCGTCAATGACCTGTCGTTCACGGTGGAACCGGGGCGGGTGACCGGGTTCCTCGGCCCGAACGGCGCCGGCAAGACCACGAGCCTGCGCATGCTGCTGGGCCTCGTCGCGCCGACGAGCGGAACCGCGACGTTCGGCGGCATCCGCTACCGTGACCTGCCGCAGCCGCTGCACACCGTGGGCGCCGCCCTCGAAGCGGCCAGCTTTCACCCCGGGCGTTCGGCGCGCAACCACCTCGGCGTGTACACGACCGCCGCCGGTCTGCCGCGCACCCGGGTGATGGCGGTGCTCGAGCAGGTCGGCCTCGGTGCCCACGCCGACCAGCGAGTCGGCGGGTATTCGCTCGGCATGCGCCAGCGCCTCGGCCTGGCCTACGCCCTGCTCGGCGACCCGGGCGTTCTCGTTCTGGACGAACCGATCAACGGCCTCGACCCCGAAGGCATCAAGTGGATCCGCGGCTTTCTGCGGGCCATGGCCGCCGAGGGCCGCACCGTGCTGGTCAGCTCGCACCTGCTCAGCGAGGTGCAGCAGAGCGTGGACGACGTCGTCATCATCGCCCGTGGCGCGCTCGTGCACCTCGGACCGCTCGCGAGCCTCGAAACGGATGCCGCCCCCCAGATCGTCGTGGACTCCCCCGATCGCGAGGCCCTCGGCGCCGCGCTGACCGCGGCGGGCCTCACCTACAGCGTGGGCCGGACCGGGCTGCTCGTGGCCGCAGCCGACCCTGGCTCGGTCGGGCACCTCGCTTTTGCCGCCGGAGTCGAAGTCAGCGCGCTGCACCGGCAGAAGGCGGGCCTCGAAGACTCGTTCCTCGCCCTCGTCGGGGAAGGACACACGCTGTGACGACCCTGGGCAACACCATCGCCGCCGAATTCGCCAAGCTGCTGACCACCCGTCTGTGGTGGATTCTCGCGCTCGTGCTCTTCGGCTACATCGGCCTGCTCGCCGGCGGCCTCGCGGCGCTCTTCGCCGGCATCTCGTCCGGCGCGATCAGCCCCGACGCCGCCGGCTCGAGCGGCAGCGGCGGCCTTCCCGATTTCGGCACCCTGCCCCCGCTCATCTACAGCTTCGCGAGCTCGGTCGGCTACGTGTTCCCCGTGCTGATCGGCGCCCTCGCCACCACCGGCGAGTTTCGCCACCAGACCCTCACCCCCACCTTCCTCGCCTCACCCCGGCGGGGCCAGGTGCTCGGCGCGAAGGTCATCGCGCTGTTCGTGGTCGGCGCGGTGTTCGGGATCGTGGCGCTCGCGGCATCCGTCGGCCTCGGCGCCCCGGTGATGAACGCCTTCGACGTCGACCCGCTGCTCACCGACAGCGCCACCTGGGCCCTGATCGCCCGCACGGTGCTGGCGATGGGGCTGTGGGCGATCATCGGCGTCGGCCTCGGCGTGCTCGTGCCGAATCAGGTCGCCTCGATCGTGATCGTGCTCGCCTTCACCCAGTTCGTCGAACCCCTGCTGCGGCTCGCGGCCAGCTTTCTCGAGGTCACCGCGCGCATCGGCAATTTTCTGCCGGGCGCGGCCAGTGACGCCCTCGTCGGCGCGAGCGTGTTCACCATGGCCTCCCCGACCGGCGGCGCCGCGGCGGCCCTCGACTGGTGGCAGGGCGGCCTGGTGCTGCTCGCCTACGCCCTCGTCGCGACCCTCGGCGGCTACTTCGCCAGCTGGAAACGAGACGTGACCTAGCCTTTTGTCGAGGCGGCTCAGCCCGTAGGCTACGGGGCATGGGTGCAGAGACGCAATTTCGAGCCATCGTCGTCGACAAGGCAACGGATGCCGCGGGCAACGCCCGGCAGACCGCCGCACTGCGCGTGGTCGGTGACGGTTTCCTGATGCCGGGCGACGTGACGATCGCCGTGGAGTATTCCAGCCTCAACTACAAGGACGCCCTCGCCCTGATGGGGCGCCCGGGCGTGGCCCGGGTCTGGCCGCTGATCGCCGGCGTCGACCTCGTCGGCACCGTCGAGGCCAGCGCCGACGTGCGCTGGAATCCGGGTGACCGGGTGATCCTGACCGGCGCCGGCAGTGGCGAGAACCACCACGGCGGCCTCGCCGAGCGTGCCCGGGTCGCCGGCGACGCGCTCGTGCGCCTGCCCGACAGTCTGAGCGCTGTGCAGGCCGCCGCCATCGGCACCGCCGGATTCACGGCCCAGCTCGCGGTGCTCGCCCTCGAACACGGCGGCCTGACCCCCGCAAACGGCCTGACCCCCGCGAGCGGCCCGGTGCTGGTCACCGGGGGCACCGGCGGGGTCGGCAGCATCGCCATCAGCCTGCTCGCCCGGCTCGGCTACGAGGTGCACGCCACCACCGGGCGCCCCGAAGCGCTCGGCGCCTACCTGCACGGCCTCGGCGCGACCGAGATCGTCGAGCGCCGCGTGCTCGCCACCACCGGACGGCCCCTGCAGAAGCAGCGTTGGGCCGGGGCGATCGATTCGCTGGGAAGCAGCTCCCTCGCATCCGTCCTGGCGCAGATGCACGCCAACGGCGTGGTTGCCGCCTGCGGCCTGGCACAGGGCGCCGACCTGCCAACCTCGGTGATGCCCTTCATTCTGCGGGGCGTGAGCCTGATCGGGATCAACTCGGTCGATGCGTCACGCGAGCTGCGCGAGCAGGCCTGGGCGCGACTCGCCCGCGACCTCGACCTCGACGTGCTCGACGGGCTGACCACGACCCTACCGTTGGGCGATTCGCTCTTGGCGGCCCAGCAGATCCTGGCCGGCCAGCACCACGGCCGCACCATCGTCGACGTGCGCGCCTAGCCGGGCCTGCCTTACGCGGTTTCGCGCGGCTCGAGTTTCAACGAGGCGATCAGGTCGGGCGCGTACTGGCTGGTCAGGATGACCCTCGAGAATTCTTCGTCGGCGAGGTCGATGACCACCGCCATGCGCTGGCGCTTGATGGCGACGAAGTCCTTGCCGCCGTGGAACGACCAGGTTCCGGCCGCGACGACACCCGGCACGATCGATCCGGGGGCGCGGATGCCGCGCAGCCAGATCCACGGATCTTCCGTGATGATCACCGATCGGATGTTCTCACGATTGACGACGATGTCCTCTTTGCGACGCGATAACGCCCTTTCGGCGCGCGTCAGGCGGATCTCGAGCCGATCGGAGTGCACGCTCAGGGAAGCCATTCTTCTAGTCTGCCCGGTCGCCCGACTTTCCGCTCGTCGGAACCTCACAAAGCCGTAACGACCCGGGTGTGGAAGTCGTGCAGGGTGCGGGCTCCGACGAGCGAACCGCCGGGGGAATCAGTCGGCCGTGGCCCGGGCTGCGGCCCGTGCGGCGCCCGGCACAGCCTCGAGAATGCGGCCGACGGCCTCTTCGTCGTGCGCGTTCGAGACGAACCAGGCCTCGAAGACCGACGGCGGCAGCGACACCCCGGCGTCGAGCATGGCGTGGAAGAACGGCCCGTAGCGAAAGGCCTCCTGGCGCTGCACCTCGGCGTAGGTGCGGGGCGCCTGCGCGGCCGCCTCCGGGCCGAAGACGAAGCTGAACAGGCTGCCGGCACGCTGCACGCTGTGCGCCACGCCCTCGGCCGTCAACGCTTCGGACACGGCGTTGGAGAGCAGGGCGGATGTCGCATCCACGTGCGCGTACACGGCCGCGTCGAGCGCGTTCAGCGTTGCGATGCCCGCGGCGACGGCGACCGGGTTTCCCGAGAGGGTTCCGGCCTGGTACACCGGGCCGAGCGGCGCGAGGTAGTCCATCACGTCGGCGCGACCGCCGAGGGCGGCCACAGGCAGGCCACCGCCGATGATCTTGCCGTAGGTGAGCAGGTCGGGGCGGTAGGTCTCGCCGGCCTCCGTCTCGAGCCCCCAGTAGCCACCGGGGTTGACGCGGAAGCCGGTGAGCACCTCGTCCATGATGAGCAGCGCGCCCTCGGCGTGCACGAGTGCGGCAAGGCCCGCGTTGAAGCCCGGGTCGGGAGCGACGACGCCCATGTTGGCGGCGGCGGCCTCGGTGATGACGGCGGCGATCTGGCCGGGGTGCTTGTCGAAGGCGGCCTGAACGGCGGCGAGATCGTTGTAGGGCAGCACGAGGGTCTGCGCGGCGGTCGCGGCGGTGACGCCGGCCGATCCGGGCAGGGCGAGGGTCGCCAGGCCCGATCCGGCCTGGGCCAGCAGGCCGTCGGAGTGTCCGTGGTAATGGCCGGCGAACTTGATCAGCAGCTCACGACCGGTGAAGCCGCGGGCGAGGCGGATGGCGGTCATCGTCGCCTCGGTGCCGGTCGAGACCAGGCGCAGCTTCTCGACCGCAGCGACGCGGCCCTTGACGAGCTCGGCGAGTACGGTCTCGCCGGGCGTCGACGCACCGAACGACAGGCCGAGGGCGGCGGCGTCCTGCACGGCCTTGACGACACCGGGGTGGGCGTGGCCGAGGATCGCGGGGCCCCAGGAACTGACGAGGTCCACGTAGTCGCGGCCGTCGGCATCCGTTACGTAGGCGCCCTGGGCCTTCACCAGGAACAGCGGGGTGCCCCCGACCGAGCGGAAGGCCCGCACGGGCGAGTTCACGCCGCCCGGAATCGAGCGCTGGGCGCGGTCGAAGAGTTCGTCGTTGTGGGTGAGCGTGGGGGTCATGCGCGGTCCTCTTTCAGCCAGGTGGCGAGCTCGACGGCCCAGTAGGTGAGCACGGCGTCGGCGCCGGCGCGACGGATGCCGAGCACCGACTCTTCGACGGCGCGGCGGCGGTCGATCCAGCCCTGCGCGGCGGCGGCCTCGATCATGGCGTATTCACCGCTGACCTGGTACGCCCAGACGGGAACCTCGCTCATGGCGGCGACCGCGGCGAGCACGTCGAGGTAGCTGCCGGCGGGCTTGACCATGACGATGTCGGCGCCCTCGGCGATGTCGAGGCGGCTTTCGCGCACACCCTCGCGGCCGTTGGCGGGGTCGAGCTGGTAGGTGCGGCGGTTGCCGACCAGGGTGCTGGCCACGGCTTCGCGGAACGGGCCGTAGAAAGCGGAGGCGTACTTGGCCGAGTAGCTGAGCACGGCGGCGTCTTGGAAGCCTTCGGCGTCGAGGGCGCTGCGCACGGCGGCGACCTGGCCGTCCATCATGCCGCTCAGGCCGAGCAGGTCGGAGCCGGCGCGGGCCTGGGCGAGGGCCATGTCCTGGTAGCGGATGAGGGTGGCATCGTTGTCGATGCGGCCGTCGGCGGCGAGCACACCACAGTGGCCGTGGTCGGTGAATTCGTCGAGGCACAGGTCGGTCTGCACCGTCAGGGCGCCGCCGACCTCGTCGACGAGGGCCCGGGCGGCGAGGTTCAGGATGCCGTTCGGGTCGGTCGCGCCGGAGCCGATCGCGTCGCGCACGTCGGGCACGCCGAAGAGCATGACCCCGCCGATGCCGGCCTCGGCCGCTTCGACGACCGCGCGACGCGCGCTGTCGATGCTGTGCTGCACCACGCCGGGCATCGAGGTGATCGCAACCGTCTCGCTGCCCTCCCGCACGAACATCGGCAGAACCAGCTCGGACGGGTGGACACGGGTTTCGCTCGCCAGGCGACGCAGCGCGGGTGTGGTGCGCAGTCGTCGCGGGCGAATTACGGGATTCGTCACTCTCAGAGACTACGCCGCGCGGCTGTGCGGCTGTCCCGAGTGCCAGCCCTGAGGCACGGACTTCGTGCCCTCGTCCGCTCCGCGAGGGCACGAAGTCCGCACCTCACCCCCGTGTGACTCCCGGTCAGTCGGCGGGCTCGACGTCGAGCAGCACCTCGTTGCGGCGCAGGAACCAGGGCTTGAACGGCGGGTCGAAGCGGGCATACCGCGGTGGCCCGACAATCGTGAACCCGGCCGCACCGACAGCCGCGGCCAATCGGTCGAGGTGCTCCTGGAAGCTGGTCTCGGTCCATCGGCCGCTGAAGCGGATCGCACCCACGGTGCTCGCGGGCACCGTGCGCAGGGTGACCTCGGGGCCGGTCGGGCGCGGCGCCGTGTCGATCGTCATGCCCTCGGGCAGCACGAACGCGACCCGGTATCGTTCAGCGGATGCCGCATCCGCCGCATTCTGCACGGCCTGCTGAACAACGGGTGCGGTCATCGCGATCTTCTCGGAGCCACCCGCCACATCCGCCTGAACCACCGGCGCCGTCATGGCGACTTTCTGGCTGGACTGGTTTTGCCCGCTGATGTACGCGAAGAGCGGTCGGAAGGCGCGGTTGCCGGCGTCCGTGAACGGGCCATCCGTCACGACCTCGGCCAACAGGTGCGCGGGGTACTCGCGGAGCTCGAAATCGTCGAATTCGCGCACAACACGGTAGGGCTGCTGCTCGGTCATCCCCGCAAAATACTCCCGGTGGCTGGGGCGCGGCTGTCAGTCGGCTTCGCGGGAATCCGCTTGAACAGGCGGATGCCCGCACCTGCTAGCTGAGGTCGGCGAGCGCGTGCGCCTCCGCGGCGGTCACGAGCGATTCGATGAGGGACTCGGCGCTGCGCTCGTCGGCGATCACGTCGACGCGCAGGCCGATCGCTCGCGCGTCCTTCGCGGTGCGCGGGCCGATGCAGGCCACCAGGGTCTGCTCGGGAATGGGGCCGAGCTGGTCGAAGACCTGCTGAGCGACGCTGCCGGACGTGACGAGCACGGCCTGTACGAGGCCGGCCTTCACGTTGGCGATCACGGTGTCGCTGACGGCCACGCCCACGGTGCGGTAGGCGACGACGGATTCGACCTCGTGGCCGACGCGGCGCAGGCCCTCGCTGAGCAGCGGCTTGGCAATCTCGCTGCGCAGTGTCAGCACGCGGAGCGGGATGACGCCCTGGGTGGCGGTCTCCCACTCGAGCAGCAGGCCGCGGGCCGAGTTGTCCTCGCTCGGCACGATGTCCACGTGGTAGCCGGCCGCGATGAGTGCGGCGGCGGTGGTCTCGCCGACCGCGGCGATGCGGGTTCCGGGGGCGACGACCGCGCGGTGCGACTGCAGCACGTCGACGGTGGTGGCGCTGGTCACGGTCATCCAGTCGAAGTCGCCGGCCGCAAGCCGGGCGAGGGCCGCTTCAAGGGCGGGGGCATCATCCGTGGGCGCAAAATTGATCATCGGGGCCACGATCGGCTGTGCGCCGCGGGCGCGCAGGTTGGCGGCGACCTGGTCTCCCCAGGGACCACCGCGCGGCACGAGTACTTTCCAGCCGGCGAGCGGCTTGGCGAGAACGGTTTTGGGCTGCAATCGAGCGGTCACTTACTTACCTTCAGCGGTGCGAATTCGGCGGCGCCACCGGCCAGAAGATCGGTGGCGACTCGCCCGGCCACGTCACGCGCGGCCTCGACGAGATGGAGCGCGGAATGGGAATCGGGTGTCGCGGCGTGCGAACTCGTGACGGACCGCAGCCCATCGGGGCTGTAGACCGTCGCCGTGAGAAAGAGCAGTCCGTCGTCGATGACCGCGGTCGCCCCGATGGGGGCGGCGCAGCCGGCTTCGAGGTGCGCGAGCACCAGCCGTTCGGCGGTCGTGGCGCCCTCGGTGGTGCCGTGGTTGATCGCGGCGAGGGCCGTGTGCAGCAGGCGATCGAGTTTTTCGTCGCGTACCTCGAGGGCGAGCGCGCCCTGCCCGGGTGCGGTCGGCCAGTCCGAGAGCGAGAGCAGCTCGGTCGACGCGTCGTCGAGGCGTCCCAACCGGCCGAGGCCGGCGGCGGCGAGCACAACGGCATCGAGGTCACCCTCCGCGACGCGGCCGAGGCGGGTGTCGATGTTTCCGCGCAGGTCGACGATCTCGAGGTCGGGGCGGGCCTTGCGCAGCTGCGCCATGCGGCGCGGCGAGCCGGTGCCCACGCGGGCGCCGTCGGGAAGCGACTCGAGCGTGAAGCCGGCGCGCGCGCAGAGCGCGTCGCGGGCATCCGCTCGCTTGGGCGTGGCCCCGATGACGAGACCCGGGAAAGGGTCGGTCGGCAGGTCTTTCAGGGAGTGCACGACGACGTCGCAATCGCCGCGCACGAGGGCTTCGCGCAGGGCACTCGCGAAGACCCCGGTGCCACCCAGGCTTGCCAGCGACTCGGTCGAGACGTCGCCGTGGGTCTCGATCGGCACGATCTCGACCTCGACGCCCGCGGAGGCCGCGATGCGGTTGGCGATGGTCTGGGTCTGGGCAAGGGCGAGAGCGCTTCCGCGCGTGCCCACTCGGATTACGCTCACGGGGCCATCCCCGCGAGCGCGGGCTTGAAGCCGAGGCGCACATTCTCACAGCAGCCGGGGCGGCACACGTCGTACCACGGCCCGAGGTTCGTTGCCCGCGGGCGGTCGGCGTCGGGGGTGTCGTTCAGACGTTCCTCGATCAGGTCGACGAGGCCGTTCACGAAGTCGGGCGAGACTCCGGGGGTCGGCACGCGCACGGCGTGGATGCCGAACTTCTCGCTCGTCTCCATCGCCTCGTTGTCGAGGTCCCACATGACCTCCATGTGGTCGCTCACGAAACCGAGCGGCACGATGATGACGGCACGGATGCCCCGGGCCGGCAGCAGGGCGATCGCATCGTTGATGTCGGGCTCGAGCCACGGCATGCTCGGGGGGCCGCTGCGGGACTGATAGACCAGCTGCCACTGCGTCTTGAGGGGAGCCGTCGAATCACCGGGCTCGACCAAGGCGTCCATGACGACCTGGGCGACGGCGCGGTGCTGGGCCTCGTAGGCGCCACCCTCGCCGAACCCGCGCTCGGCGGGGCCGCTCTTGTTGGCGTCGGTCATCGGGATCGAGTGGGTCGAGAACAGGATCTCGACCTCGGTGTCGACGTCGATGCCGGGCATCGCCGCGGCGACATCCTTCAGCCCTTGGGTGACACCGGTGATGAAGGGCGTGACGAAGCCGGGGTGGTCGAAAAACTGGCGGATCTTGTCGATGTGCACAACATCGTTCAGTCCCTTGTCGGTCAGTGCCGCGGCGAAGTCTTCGCGGTACTGGCGGCATCCGCTGTAGGAGCTGTAGGCGCTCGTGGCGATGGCGAGCAGGCGGTCCTGGCCAGCGTCGTGGGCGTCACTGATCGTGTCGCGCAGGTACGGGGCCCAGTTGCGGTTGCCCCAGATCACGGGCAGATTGATGCCGCGGCGGTCGAGTTCGACCTGCAGCGCGGCCTTGAGCACGCGGTTCTGGTCGTTGATCGGGCTCACGCCGCCGAAGTGGCGGTAGTGGGTGGCGACCTCTTCGAGGCGGGCCTCGGGGATTCCGCGGCCACCGGTGACGTTGCGGAGGAACGGAATCACGTCGTCCTGGCCCTCAGGGCCTCCGAAACCGGCGAGCAGGATTGCGTCGTACTCGGCCATTACTGCAGCACCTCGACCAGTTCGGCGGTCGTGATGCGACGGCCGGTGAAGAACGGTACCTCTTCGCGCACGTGGCGGCGGGCCTCGGTGTCGCGCAGGCCCCGCATGAGGTCGACGAGCTCGGTGAGTTCGTCGCTCTCGATCGGCAGCAGCCACTCGTAGTCGCCGAGGGCGAACGACGACACGGTGTTCGCGATGGCGCCCTTATACGCGGCACCCTTGCGGCCGTGGTCGGCGAGCATGGTGCTGCGCTCGGCCTCCGGCAGCAGGTACCACTCATAGCTGCGCACGAAGGGGTAGATGGTCAGCCAGGCCTTGGGCTCGACGCCGCGCAGGAATCCGGGCACGTGGTGTTTGTTGAACTCGGCTTCGCGGTGCACGCCCATGGCGTTCCACGTGGGCAGCAGGCTCTTGAGCAAGCGGCTGCGGCGCAGCTCGCGGTTGGCCCACTGCAGGGTCTCGGCGTTGTCGGCGTGGGTCCAGATCATGACGTCGGCATCGGCCTTCAGGCCGGAGACGTCGTAGAAGCCACGAACCGTGACACCTTCCGCCTCGATGAGGGCAATGACATCATCAAGTTCGTTGACCGCGTGCGGGACATCCCGGCCATCCAGGTCGTCGGGATTGCGCGGATCCTTGCGTAACACGGTGAACAGGGTGAATCCCTGCGGCGAAACCTCGGGAGTCTCGCTATCGATGGGGGTGGCGGGCTGAATGGTGTTTACTGCCTCTCCGGCAGCCGGGTGAGTCATAATCCCTAGTCTGCTCCGATTTGGCCCGCGCACCAAAATACGGGCCGCGTTTCGACCCGTCCGGGGGTGGAAAGGGGCTGTTTCGCGGCAGTTTTACAGGCTATTTCTCGCGGGCCGTGACGATGGCGTTGGCGCCGAACCAGACGACCGTGCCGACGACCGTTGCGGCCGTCAGGGCGATGCCGATCAGGGCCAGTCCGTTCTCTTCGCCGAGCTCGTGCAGGGATCGGCTGAGTCGACGGCGCGTGATGCGCAGCTGTTTGGGAATGTTGAACTTGTACTCGATCGCGTCGAGCGTGCTCGCCAGCGCGGCCCGGGCTTCGACGGACTTCGCCCGCAGCTCGGCCTTGCTCGAGTGCGACTCGTCGCCGCTCGTGTAGCTCTGCACCTGGTCGACACCGTCGGTGCGGCGTGTTACCGCTTTGCTATTTTTCATATTCGCCCACTCCCTTAAAAGCGTCGACATCGTGACGGATGCTGGCGTGCACGCCGCCCGGGTCGGGTGCGGTCGCCGCCTTCACCCGGTTGACCCCGACCAGCACGAGCACCGCCGCGAGCAGCAGGAGCACCACCAGCACGATGAGGGTGGCCAGCCACAGCGGCAGCACGAGTGCGAGCAGGATAATCGCGAGGGCCAGGAACACGCCGGTCGCGAAGAACGCGAACACGCCAGCCACGATGAACAGCCCCGCGCCGAGGCCGATGTTTTTCGCCTTGCTGGCGAACTCGGCCTTGAAGGCGTCGAGTTCGGCCTTGACAAGGTCGCTGATCTGGCCGGGCAGCTCCCCGATCAGGGCAAACAGGGATTGCCTGCTCTTGGGGTTGAATCCAGTCACGGATTCCCCTTCCGGTGTCGTCGATACGGTGGCGGGTTGATCTGACTGCGTAACTCGGTCGAACCCGGGTTAGTTCGTGCTGGGCAGGTCGGCCTCGTCGGGCGGAAACTGCGCCGCCGGGAACGAGGTCGTGGGGGTGGGGCGCGGCGCCTTGTCGGGCGTGGCCGGCTTTGCGGGCTTGGTCGCCGCGGCCTTGGGACTCGTGGCCTTGTTGACGACTTTCTTGCCCGCCGTCAGGAGCACCGAGGGCACGTCGCCGACGAGTTCGAGGGCGAAGTCGCGCACCTCGTTGACCCGGCGCTGCACGGGCTGGGCGTTCCACACGCTGTTCGCGGTGGAGGCGATCTGCTCGTAACGCTTGCGCCCGGCGCGAGCTCCGAGCACGTAGCCGACAAGTCCGCCGGTGATAAAGAGAAGCTTTCCCCGCATTGTCACTCCATTCCTCGAGTTCACGTCTCCACAGAGTAGCCCCGAACCACCTGAAGGCGCACGACGTAACTGTCATGAATATGCGCTATATGGAATGCGCCCCGACCGGCCCTTTGCGCGGGTTTAGGCGAGTCCGAGGGCGGCGTGACGGATGCGCGCGGCCGCAGCCATCGCATCCGGTATCACCGACGCCAGCCCAGTGCCCGACAGCCAGGCACCCGCGATTGCCAGGTCGGGCGCGGCGTTGACGACCTCGCGCACCCGGAAGGCCCGTTCGCGCGCGCCGATCGTGGCCGGGGAGAGCGCGTCGCGCCACTCGGTGCGGGCGAAACCGCGCACCTGGCCGGCCTCGAGGGTAACGCCGAGCAGCGTCGCGGCGTCTGTCAGGGCGAGGGCCTGCAGGGTCTCGTCGTCGAGATTGTCGGTGGGGTTGGGCTCGTCGGCACGGCCATAGGAGAGGCGCACGACGTGCACTCCGGGGCCGGCGGCCGCCGCGACCCACGGCCACTTCGCGGTGACGTGGGTGAGGGCTTTGGCCGTGACGCCGGGGGCATCAACGGCGACGAGCACGCCGGTGCCGCGCGGATGCGCGTCGAGAGCGGGCGCGTCGAGCACGAGGCTCGTCAGGGTGACGGCGGTGGGGGCGGGCCAATCCAGGTCGCTGAGCGCCGCGTGCGCGCCGTCGAGCGGGGCAATGAGTTTCAGGGCCTGAGCGCCCTGTGTTGCCACGATCACGTAGCGGGCGGTGCGCGCGGCCGGGGGGCCGGCCGCGTCGGTGGCGTCAGCAGAGGCGACGTCGACGGATGCCCCGGCCGGCTCCCCGGCGGCGGCCGGGGCCGCGAGCGTCACGGTCCAGGCCACGGGTGATGCGGACACCGCTGCCGGGTCGGCGGCCGGTGCCGCAGTCGTGGCAGACGCTGCCGGGTCGATGCGGGCGAGGTGCTCGACGCGGGTTCCGGTAAGGATCTCCACGCCGTAAAGCTCGAGGTCGGCGCGGAGGGCCGCGACAAGGGTCGACATGCCGCCGAGCAGGCCGCCGACCGAGGATCCGGCGGCCGCGCCGCCGCGCAGCATCGAGACGGCACCGGAGAGCGAGCCGGCGGTGGTGAGCGCGTTGTTGAGGCCGGGTGCGACGACATCGATGTCGAGGTCGTTCGACGAGGCCGTGTAGACCCCGGAGGCGACCGGTTCGACGAGGCGCTCGAGCACCCGCGGGCCCATGCGTTTGAGCACGAGTTCACCGAGGCTGTGCTCGCGGCCGATGGTGAGCACCGGCTTGATGCGGTCGAGGTAGGCCGTGAGGGCTCCGCGCCAGCCGATCACGCGGCGCACGTCGTCGGCGAGCGGGGAGCCGGGGATGCCGAGCACGCCGGCCTTGGGCAGTGGCACGCTCACCGACCCGGCGGCCGGGCCGGTCGTGGGGCCCTTGCAGTAGGGGGTGGAGGGCAGGTGCAGCCAGGCTCCGGCCGGGTTCGGGGCGACGATCTGGTCGGTCAGGCCGAGGCCGTCGACGAAGGCGCTGACGGTTCCGCCGCGCACGGCGAAACTCTCGGCACCGCTGTCGAGGTGGAGGCCGGCCAGCTCGTGGCCGGCGACCGGGCCGCCGAGGGCATCCGTCGCCTCGATGACGGTGACGCTGAGGCCGACGTGAGCGCATTCGCGGGCCGCGACGAGGCCGGCGACGCCGCCACCGATCACGATGACGTCAACCGGAGGGGTCGTCACGAGAGGTTTCCTGCCCGTTCAACTCGGGGTCGGCGGCATAACTCCTGCAGAAAAATCTTGTCGGCCACGACTCCCCCGCGAGGACGCGGCCGTTTCGCCGACGCGCCAAAATCTGCAGGAGTTATACCGCGGCCTTCGCGGGCACCGGTCGAAAAGGAGGAAGACATGGGCTATTCGCCGGCGCTGACCGTGTGCACGAGCTCGACGATGCGGCCGAGCACGTCGGGATCGGTCTCCGGCGGCACGCCGTGACCGAGGTTGACGACGTGGGAGGGCGCGGACTCGCCCCGCTTCATGACATCGCGCACGTGGGCCTCGAGCACGGGCCAGGGGGCGGCGAGCAGGGCCGGGTCGACGTTGCCCTGGATCGGCACCGTTCCGCCGAGACGACGGTTGGCCTCGTCGAGGGGCACGCGGTAGTCCACGCCCACGACGTCAGCGCCGATGTTGTGCATCTCTTTCAAGATTTCGCCGGTGCCCACGCCAAAGTGCACGATGGGCACGTTGCGGTGGGTGAGGGGGGCATCCGTCGCCGCATCGGCTGCCGGCGCGAGGCCGTAGCTGAGGTCGCGCACGTGGGCGATCGCCTTGGTCGAGGCGGGGGCGACGAAGCGGGAATAGTCCTGCAGCGAGAGCGCGCCGGCCCAGGAGTCGAAGAGCTGCGCCGCGCTCGCGCCAGCCATGACCTGGGCGCGCAGGAATCGGCCGGTGACGTCGGCAGTCCAGCTCATCAGGGCATCCCAGGCGTCGGGATCGGCCTGCATGAGCGTGCGGGCGTGGATGTGATCCTTCGACGGGCCACCCTCGACGAGGTAGGCAGCGAGGGTGAAGGGGGCCCCGGCGAAGCCGATCAGCGGGGTGCTGCCGAGTTCGGCGACCGCACGCCTGACCGCGAGGGTGATCGGCGCGAGGGCGGTGTCGAGCTGGGCCGGGTCGAGGGCGGTGAGTTCGGCGACATCCGCTGCGGTGCGCACGGCCTTGCCGAGAACGGGACCCTTGCCCGGCACGATCTCTACGTCGACGCCGACGAGTTTCAGGGGAACGACGATGTCGCTGAAGAAAATGCCGGCGTCGACGTGGTGGCGTCGCACGGGCTGCAGGGTGATCTCGGCCGCGAGCTCGGGGTCGAGGCAGACGTCGAGCATGCGGGTGCCGACGCGCAGGTCGCGGTACTCGGGCAGGCTGCGACCGGCCTGGCGCATGAACCAGACCGGGGTGACCGCGGGGCGCGTGCCCTGGTAGGCCTGAATGAGGCGGGAGTCGGCGGTGAGTCCGGTATTGAGGGGGTGCTGCGCATCAAGGTTCACGTGCTTGATTCTGCCAAACTTCCCTGAATGCGACGATTCGCGGTGAATTCGCCGCACTGCATCGACGTTCACCGATGCATCGGCTCGATCGGTGGCTCTACGGGTCGTAGAATCGAATGGTGCTGATTTGTCTGTCCGCGAGCCACAAGAACTCCACCTTCGATGTGCTGGAGAAGCTTTCTGTGGGCGCCGGCGCCACCGCCGCACGCATGGTTGAGGAGCACGCCCGCCTGAGCGGCGCCGTGATCGTCGCCACCTGCAACCGTTTTGAGGCTTACCTCGACCTCGATGAGCCCTTCGGCGTGTCGCCGCTGCCCGCCGTCTTCGCCGCGATCGACGCCGTGAGCGCGAACACCGGCGTCGGCGCCGACACCCTGCGCGACAACCTCGAGCTCGTGCACGGCAACCACGTCGCCGAACACCTCTTCGCCGTCACGAGCGGCCTCGAATCCGTCGTCGTCGGTGAGGGCGAAATCGCCGGCCAGGTGCGGCGCGCCCTCGAACAGGCCCGCGCCGACGGCACCACGAGCCCCGAACTCGAGCGTCTCTTCCAGCGGGCCTCGCAGACCTCCCGAGGCGTGAAGAACCGCACCGGCATCGGCTCCGCCGGGCGCTCGATCGTGCGCCTCGCCCTCGAACTGGCCGAAAGCCGGGTCATCGACTGGTCGAAGGCCGAGATCCTGCTCGTGGGCACCGGCCGCTACGCCGGCGCGTCGCTCGCGGCCCTGCGCGACCGCGGCGCCGAAAACGTGCGCGTGTACTCCCCCTCGGGACGCGCCCTCGGCTTCGCCGCCTCGCACGGGATCCAGGCCGTACCCGTCGACGGGTTCGCGGCCGCCGTCGCGAGCGCCAACGTTGTGGTCACCTGCACGCTGCGCGAAGACCACGTCATCGACGCCGCCATCATCCGCGCCGGCCGCGCCCAGGTCGGTCTGAACCCCGACGCCCCCGAAACGACGCTCGGCCTCGCCGCCGCCAAGCTCTGCCCCGCGGATGCCTCCCCCGAGGCCCCGCCGCAGCTCATCATCGACCTCGGCCTGCCCCGCAACGTGGCTCCCGACGTGATCGAGGTGCCGGGAGTCGAGCTGCTCGACCTCGAGACCATCAGCATCCATGCCCCACTCGAAGAGCTCAACGCGCACGATGAGGCCCGCGAGATCGTGGGACGCGCGGCCCGTAAGTTCAGCGCCGTCGCCGAAGAGCAGAGCCTCGCCCCGGCCGTCGTGGCGCTGCGCAACTACATGTTCGAGCTGCGCGACGCCGAGATCGCCCGGGCCCGCAGCCGCGGCGACTCGAGCGAAGCCACCGAAGCGGCCCTGCGCCACCTGACCGGCGTGCTGCTGCACACCCCGATGGTGCGGGCCCGCGAGCTTGCCCGCCGCGGTGACCAAGACGACTTTTTGACGGGGCTGTCGGCCCTGTTCGACCTCGACGTGGAGCTGCCGGCCGCCGGCGCGTCCACGTCGTCGGCAACGGATGCCGCGGGCCGCGAAGGTTCCGCCGCCTCCTAACCCAGCGCCCCGCGGCCCGCTCAGGCCTGAGGTGCGGAGAACGTGCCCTCGCTGGCGGGATGAAGGCACGAAGTCCGTACCTCAGCAAGGCTGAGCCTGGACATCCGCTGACGCACAGCCGCCACCCCATTTCAGGTACGGAAAACGTGCCCTCGTTGACGGGCGGAGGGCACGAAGTCCGCACCTCAGGCCGAGAGCATGACGCGCGGAGTGGGGCCGCTCGCGGGTCGGGCAGACTGGGACCATGAAGGCTGTCTGGTTTGACGAGTTCGGAGTGCTCCCCACTGTGCGCGAAGTGCCCGACCCGGTCGCGAGTGCCGCGGGGGTCGTGGTGCGGGTCGAGGCGACCGGGCTCTGCCGCAGCGACTGGCACGGCTGGCTGGGCCACGACTCAGACATCGCCCTGCCGCACGTGCCCGGGCACGAGCTGGTTGGCGTGATCGAGTCGGTGGGGGCACAGGTCCGCCGCTTTCGTGTCGGGCAGCGGGTGACCGTGCCCTTCGTCTGCGCCTGCGGTGCCTGCCCGGAGTGCGAGAGCGGCAACGGGCAGGTCTGCCGCAACCAGACCCAGCCCGGGTTCACCCACTGGGGCTCCTACGCCGAAAAAGTCGCCCTGCACAACGCCGACGTGAACCTGATCGCGATCGGCGAGGACCTCGACGCCGGGGCCGCCGCGCTGCTCGACTGCCGATTCGCGACCTCCTACCGGGGGCTCGTGCACCAGGCGCACCTCGCCGCCGGCGAAACGCTCGTGGTGATCGGCTGTGGCGGGGTGGGCCTGAGCGCGGTGATGATCGGGGCGGCGCTCGGCGGGACCGTGATCGCGGTGGACATCAGCGGCGAGGCCCTGGCAACCGCGGCGAAGGTCGGTGCGGCACACACCGTCAACTCGGCCGGGCTGACCGACGCCGAGGTGATCGCGCAGGTTCGGGCCCTGACATCCGGAGGTTCGGGCGCGCAGGTGAGCGTTGAAGCCCTCGGCCGGGAGAGCACGGTCGCCATCGCAATCAGGTCGCTGGCGGCCCGCGGCCGGCACGTGCAGATCGGGTTGCTCGCCGAAGACCCCCGCCTTCCGCTCGGCGCCGTCATCGCCGGCGAGCTGGCCATTCTCGGCAGCCACGGGATGCCGGCCCACGACTACCCCGAACTTCTCGCCCTGGTGCAGAGCGGGGCCCTGCGGCCGCAGGATCTGGTGACCCGGCGCATCCGTCTGGAAGACGCCCCCGAGGCCCTGGCCGGAATGAGCGCCGCCGTGCCGCCCCGCGGCGTGACCCTGATCGACCTGACGCTCTAAGCCCGGCGGCTGAGGTACGGAAAAAGCACCCTCATTCTCGCAATGAAGGTGCTTTGTCCGTAACTCAGAGCGGGCTACGCGCCACGCAGGCGCACCGCGAGGTACGCGTCGAGCTCGGCGAGCGGCACGCGCTCCTGCAGCATGGTGTCGCGGTCGCGCACGGTGACGGCCTGGTCATCGAGGGAGTCGAAGTCGACCGTGATGCAGTACGGGGTGCCGATCTCGTCTTGGCGGCGGTAGCGGCGACCGATGGCGCCGGCGTCGTCGAAGTCCACGTTCCACGACTGGCGCAGGCGGGCTGCGAGTTCACGGGCCATCGGCGACAGCTTCTCGTTGCGCGACAGCGGCAGAATGGCGGCCTTTACCGGCGCGAGGCGCGGGTCGAGCTTCAGCACGGTGCGCTTGTCGACGCCGCCCTTCGCGTTGGGCACTTCTTCTTCGTGGTACGCGTCGACGAGGAACGCCATCAGCGAGCGGGTGAGGCCGGCTGCGGGCTCGATGACCCAGGGCACCCAGCGCTCGTTCTTGGTCTGGTCGAAGTAGGACAGGTCCTTACCGGATGCTTTGGCGTGCGTCGACAGGTCGAAGTCGCCGCGGTTGGCCACTCCTTCGAGTTCGCCGAAGGCGCCGCCGGCGAAGCCGAAGCGGTACTCGATGTCGACGGTGCGCTTGGAGTAGTGGGACAGCTTCTCTTTCGGGTGTTCGAAGAGGCGCAGGTTCTCGGGGTTGATGCCGAGGTCGGTGTACCAGGCGAGGCGGGTGTCGATCCAGTACTGGTGCCACGTCTCATCCGTTCCCGGTTCGACGAAGAATTCCATCTCCATCTGCTCGAACTCGCGGGTGCGGAAGATGAAGTTGCCGGGGGTGATCTCGTTGCGGAAGCTCTTGCCGATCTGGCCGATGCCGAACGGGGGCTTCGAGCGCGACGCCTGCAGCACGTTGGCGAAGTTGACGAAGATTCCCTGCGCGGTTTCAGGGCGCAGGTAGTGCATGCCGGCCTCGTCGTCGACCGGGCCGAGGTAGGTCTTCAAGAGGCCCGAGAACGCGCGCGGTTCGGTCCAGGTGTGCCGGTTGCCGCAGTTGGGGCAGGCGATGTCGTCGAGGCCGTTCTCGGGGGCGCGGCCCTTCTTCTCCTCATATTCTTCTTCGAGGTGGTCGGCGCGAAAACGCTTGTGGCAGTTGGTGCACTCGATCAGCGGGTCGCTGAAGACCTCGACGTGACCGGATGCTTCCCAGACCTGGCGGGGCAGGATCACGCTCGAGTCCAGGCCGACGACGTCGTCGCGGCCGGTGACCATGGAGCGCCACCACTGCTTCTTGATGTTTTCCTTGAGTTCGACGCCGAGGGGGCCGTAGTCCCAGGCGGAACGCGAGCCGCCGTAGATCTCACCGGCCTGGAAGACGAAGCCGCGGTGGCGGGCGAGGGCGATGACGGAATCAAGATGAGTGGGCGCGGCCACGGTGGCTCCAATGGTCGAAGGGGAGAAGGGCGAGTGCCCGGATGGCGATTCTCTATTTTACGCGCTTGCCCGGTCACGAATTCGCGCCCGAACCCCCACACGCCGCGGCACGGGACTAACGTTGGCTCAGGAATAGGGCCGCACTGCGTGGTCACTCAAGGGGGAGACATGGGCGCGACGTCCAATCGGTCGACAGGTTCGACCGGAGATTCACTGGTATTGAAGCAGATTCCTCGGGACTTGGCGGTCGCCGTCGACCCGGCCGAGACCGAGGCCCACGACCGTAAGTGGACCCCGCTGAAGATCGCGATCTGGGCGGGAATCTCGCTGCTCGGCGGTCTCAGCTGGGTCATGCTCGCCGTCGTGCGCGGTGAGACCGTCAACGCGATCTGGTTCGTCTTCGCCGCGATCTGTACCTACCTCATCGGCTACCGCTTCTACTCGAACTACATCGAGAAGCACCTGCTGAAGCCCGACGACCGCCGGGCGACCCCCGCGGAGTACAAGGCCGACGGCAAGGACTTCGCCGCGACCGACCGCCGGGTGCTGTTCGGCCACCACTTCGCCGCGATTGCCGGCGCCGGCCCCCTCGTCGGCCCCGTGCTCGCCGCCCAGATGGGTTACCTGCCCGGCACGATCTGGATCATCGTCGGCGTCGTGCTCGCCGGCGCGGTGCAGGACTACCTCGTGCTCTACTTCTCGATGCGCCGCGGCGGCCGGTCGCTGGGCCAGATGGCCCGCGACGAGCTCGGCGTGGTCGGCGGCACCGCCGCCCTCATCGCGACCCTCGTGATCATGATCATCATCGTCGCGATCCTCGCCCTCGTCGTCGTGAACGCCCTCGCCGAGAGCCCGTGGGGTGTCTTCTCGGTCGGCATGACGATCCCGATCGCCCTGTTCATGGGCTGCTACCTGCGCTTCTTCCGGCCCGGCAAGATCACCGAGATCTCGATCATCGGCTTCGTGTTGCTGATCGCCGCGATCATCGGCGGCGGCATGATCGCCGACACCGAGTGGGGCTCGACCTTCTTTCTGCTCGACAAGGTCACCATCGCCTGGGGCATCATCATCTACGGTTTCATCGCCGCGATCCTGCCCGTGTGGCTGTTGCTGGCCCCCCGCGACTACCTTTCGACGTTCATGAAGATCGGCACGATCGGCATGCTCGCGGTCGCCATCATCATCATTCGTCCCGAGATCAGTGCCCCGGCGGTCAGCGAGTTCGCCTCCAGCGGCACCGGTCCGGTTGTCAGCGGCACGCTGTTCCCGTTCCTCTTCGTCACGATCGCCTGTGGCGCTCTCTCGGGCTTCCACGCCCTGATCGCCTCGGGCACCACCCCCAAACTCATCGAAAAGGAACGCCAGACCCGCTTCATCGGCTACGGCGGCATGCTCATGGAATCGTTCGTCGCGATCATGGCGCTGGTCGCCGCGCTGTCGATCGACCGCGGCCTCTACTTCGCCATGAACTCTTCGCCCGCCCTGACCGGCGGCACCATCGAAGGTGCCGTGGCCTTCGTCAACGGGCTCGGCATGACCGGCATCAACATCACGCCCGACCTGCTCGCCCAGACCGCGAAGGACGTCGGCGAAGAGTCGATCGTCTCGCGCACCGGCGGCGCTCCGACCCTCGCGGTGGGCCTCGCCCACATCATGCAGCAGCTCATCGGCGGCACCGCGATGATGAGCTTCTGGTACCACTTCGCGATCATGTTCGAGGCACTCTTCATTCTCACGGCAGTGGATGCCGGCACCCGCGTCGCTCGTTTCATGCTGCAGGACAGCCTCGGCAACTTCTTCCCGAAGTTCAAAAACACCTCGTGGCGCCCCGGCGCCTGGTCGGCCACCGCGATCATGGTCGCGGCCTGGGGCGCAGTACTGCTGATGGGCGTCACCGACCCGCTCGGCGGCATCAACACGCTCTTCCCGCTGTTCGGCATCGCCAACCAGCTGCTCGCCGCAATCGCGCTGGCCGTGTGCATGGCGATCGTCGCCAAGCGTGGACTGTTCAGATACCTCTGGGTAGTGGCGCTTCCGCTCGCGTTCGCGGCCGTCGTCACAATCTCGGCCTCGTTCCTGAAGATCTTCTCCACGGTTCCCGCGGTGGGCTACTTCGCCCAGAACCGGGCCTTCTCGGGGGCGCTCGAAGCGGGCGAGACGAGCTTCGGCACCGCGACATCCGTCTTGGCGATGGAAGCCGTGGTGCGCAACACGATGGTGCAGGGCGTGCTCTCGATCGTGTTCGTCACGCTCGCGATCATCGTGATCTTCACCGCGATTCAGGCGACGTGGAAGGCGTATCGCACCAACGCGAACTCCTCGAGCGAGGACCCCGCGGTGCAGTCGCAGATCTTCGCGCCGGCCGGGCTCCTCGTGACCCCGCCGGAGAAGAAGCTGCAGGCCGAGTGGGACGCGTTGCCGGCCGAGAAGAAGTACACCCGGGCCGGGCACTGATGAATAGCGGCGTGGTGGGCGCGGTGCGGCGCGGCGCCCGGAGCGTGGCCTGGTATCTCAAGGGCATGCTCGGGGAGGATGCGTACGAGAAGTACGCCGCCCACCACGCCGCGCGCGCGGCCGACCCGTCGTGCGCTGCCCATGAGGTCATGACCGAGAAGGAGTTCTGGCGCGACCAGACCGACCGCCAGGACAGGAACCCGCAGAGTCGCTGCTGCTGAACCGGTTCACTGGGCGCGCTCAGCGGGAGAAGGAGTCCATCAACAGGGCCACCGCGCACAGGGCGACGGTGACGGGCACGAGGAGCCAGTTGATGACAACCAGGAACAGGCGAGTGCGGCGCGCGCTGCGGGCGGACGGCGTGACACCCGGCACGACGATCGGGTCGTCCGTGATGGAGTGCCGCAGCTGACCCCACAACGCCGGGGCGATCAGGCACACGACGCCGACGATGAAGACCGGAAGCGCCGGCAGGCTGAGGGCCATCCGGTCGCCCGCCCACACCACAAACAGAACACCGGGAACGGTCGTGACCAGGCCCAGCGCCGCCCCCAGCAGGAAGGTCACGAACACGCTGCGCTTGCGCATCCGCGCCATGGCGGGCATGAGCCTCGGCAGGCACGCGATGGCGATGAACGCGACGACCATGATGGCGAGCACCGGCGCGATGACCGTCAGCGTTTCGCCGTAGACGAGCGGAATCACCGCCTGGACCACCGAGAACATGCCGAGCATGCCGATGGCGCCGCGCACGAGGGCGCCACGCCCGCCCTGGTCGGCATCGGGTTCGACGGGAAGGTTCAACTCAGCGGCGTACTGCTTCGGGCTGCCGAAGGCGTCTTCGGCGACCGCCCCGGAGTCGACCAGGAACTCCCGGGCACTCGCGATCGCGTCGCCGATGCGCGTGCCGTTGACGCCCTGCAGGCGCAGCTCGATGATGAGGCTCTCCAGCCACTCCTCGTTCGCTGCTTCGCGGGTGTTGGTGGTCATGATTCGTCCGTTCCATTCGGTCATACGGTGCTCTGCAGGTGTGGGCTCAGCGGGTCAGCGTCTCCAGCAGGAGCCGCATGGCACAGAGCCCGACGGCGCCGAGCACGAGCAGCCAGTTGGTGACGACGAGGAAGAGCCGCGCGCGAAACGCGGCGCGTGGCGACGGCGTGGAGCCCGGGGCGATGATCGGGTCATCGGTGACGGAGTGCCGCAGCTGGCCCCAGAGGGCCGGCGCGACCAGCAGCACGGCGCCGACGATCGCCACCGGCAGGGCGGGCAGGCTGAGCAGCACCCGATCGCCCGCCCAGAGCGCCAGCAGGGCGGGGATCGTGCCGCCCAGCAGCGCCGCAGTCACGATTCCGATGATCACGCCGCGCCGCCGCATCCTCGCCATGACGGGGACGAGGCTCGGCAGGAGCGCGATCAGGATCAGTGCGACTAGATAGATGGCGAGCACCACCGGGCCCAGAGTGACCGGTTCATCGTTCATGAGGGGAACGACCGACTCGACCAGCGCGAACATACCCAACACACCGAACCCGCTGCGCACGAGGGCGCGGCGCACGCCCTGCGCAGCCTCCGGTGTTGCGGGGAGGTTCAGCTCAGCGGCATAGTGTTGCGGGCTGCCCAAAGAGTCTTCGGCACGCTCCCCCGAGTCGTCGAGAAACTCCCGGGCCGTCGCGACGGCATCGCCGATGCGGGTGCCATTGACGTCGAGGAGGCGCAGCTCGATGGTGAGGATCTCGAGCCACTTCTCGTTCTCGCGGATGGTAGTGGTCATGATTCGTCCGTCCCCTTCGGTGCTGCGGTGCTGGGCAGGTCAATGCTGTCAAGGTGCGCGAAGACCGTGCCCGTGAAATCACGCCAGGCGATGGTTTGGGCCTCGAATTCGCGGCGTCCGGCATCCGTCAGCGACAGGTATTTGCGCTCCGGGCCGCCCGCCCCGACGCGCCAGTCGACGGCGATCCAGCCGGCTGTTTCGAAGCGCGTCAGCAGCGGATACAGCGTGCCCCCCTTGACCTGGCCGAACCCGCTCTCTTCGAGCGCGGCCGCGATGGCGTAACCGTAGGTCGGGCCAGCGGCGAGAGTGCGCAGCACGCACAGCCCGAGGGCGGCGCGCATCCAGTCACTCGACCATTGCTTCGCGGTCATCTCGGTGTGCTTCCCATGCACTACATAGTGTCACTAGTTAGCGAGGCTGTCTAGTCACAGGAGCACGCTGCGCCCGCGGCGGCGCCGCTCGCGCGGGTCAGACGCCGTAGAGGTGGGCGCGGCTCGAGGCATAGTTGGCGCGCACGGCGAGGGCCCAGTCTGCTCCGCCGGACCCGGCGGCGCCGGCGGCGGGCTCGAGTTCGCGGGCGATCTCGAGCGGCCAGGCCGGAAAGTCGGGGCTGCCGTCGAGCGCCCAGGCCGCCTGGCGAGCGGCGCCGAGCGCCACGTACTCCCCGGGCTTCGGCAGCACGACGGGCACGCCGAACACGTCGGCGGCGATCTTCTGCACGGCGGGCGACTGCGAGCCGCCGCCGATCAAAATCACGCGCTGCACGCTGACGCCCTGGCCGCGCAGGGAATCCAGCGCGTCGGCGAGGCTGCAGACCAAGCCGAGCACGGATGCCTGCGCCAGGTGTTCCGGCGTCATCGTCGACCGGCGCATGCCGGTCAGTGACCCGGTCGCGTCGGGCAGGTTCGGGGTGCGCTCGCCGTCGAGGTAGGGCAGCATGAGTAGGCCGTCGGCGTCGATCGGCGCCGCGAGGGCGAGCTCACCGAAGCGCTCGATGTCCACCCCGAGCATGCGCGCGGTCGCGACGAGGGTGCGCGCACCGTTGATGGTGGCGAGCAGCGGGAGCTGGCCGCCGGCGGCATCCGCGAAACCGGCGACCGCGCCGCTCGGATCGCTGATGCGGGCGGCGGTGCTCGCGAAGACCGTGCCGCTGGTGCCGATCGAGACGACCACGTCGCCTTCGCCGATGCCCAGGCCGAGGGCGGCGGAGGCGTTGTCGCCGGCGCCGGCCGAGACGATGACGCCCTGCGGGGTCACACCAGCACGCTCGTTCGGGGCCAGCACCCGCGGCAGGCGGGCATCACGGCCGAGCGCCGCGCGCAGCAGGTCGGGCCGGTACTCGTTGGTGTGGGCGGAGAAGTAGCCGGTGCCGGAAGCATCGCTGCGGTCGGTGACGGCCTCGGAGGGGCGGCCGAGGATGTTCCAGGTCAGCCAGTCGTGCGGCAGCAGCACCTGCTCGACCCGCGCGGCGAGTTCGGGCCGGTTCTCGTGCAGCCACGCGAGCTTCGTGATGGTGAACGACGCGACCGGCACGACGCCGATTTCGTCGGCCCACATCTCGGCGCCGTACTGCTTCACCAGAGCGGCGGCCTGCGGGGCGCTGCGCACGTCGTTCCAGAGCAGGGCATCGTGCACGGCGGTGCCCGATTCGTCGAGGGCGACCATGCCGTGCTGCTGCGCGCTGACGCCGAGCGCCTGGGCGTCGCCCAGCTCGGTGCCGCCGGCGGCCACGAAGGCGTCCCACCAGTGGGCGGGATCGACGCTCGTGCCATCCGGATGCGGGGCGCTGCGCAGCTGCAGCAGCTCGCCCGAGTCTGCGTCCACGGTCACGATCTTGCAGCTCTGGGTCGACGAGTCGACACCCGCCACGATTCGACGCTTCGGTGCCATTGTTTTCCCCTTTGAAACCCGTGCTGGTGGACGCCCTACTGTCGGGTCAGTTTAACGGCTTGAGGAGCTCTTCGAGTGTCGCCCGGGCGCCGACCGTGTGCAGCAGCTCGAGCGCCCGATCGTAGGCCGCCACGAATGCGGCATCGTTCAGCAAATCTCCGAAGAGATCCTCGTCGCGCAGGAAGGAGTGCGGGTCGCTACTGTAGCCGTCGGCACTGGCCATGACACGGTCCTTGATGCGATCGACGACCTCGATGGGCTGACCCTGTTCATCTGTTCCCTCCGCGTAGCGGGCCCAGCTGGCCACGATGGCCGCCGACAGGGCGACCTCGCCGCCGCGGGCGGACTGCTCGCGCACCACCGGCAGCAGCCACTTCGGGATGCGGTCCGACGACTCCGCGCAGAGCCGCGCGACGGTGTCGCGCACGCCGGGGTTGGAGAACCGCTCGATGAGCTGGGTCTTGTAGTCCTCCACGTCGATGCCGGGCACCGGCTTGAGGGTGGGGGTTCCCTCGCGGTCCATGTAGGCGCGCAGGAAGGTGGCGATCAGCGGGTCAGCGGCCGCGTCGTGCACGAGCCGGTAGCCCATCAAGTGTGCGAAGTAGCACAGCCCCTGGTGGCTCGCGTTGAGCAGCCGCAGCTTCATGAGTTCGTAGGGTTCGACATCCGCGACGAGCTGCACGGCCGTCTTTTCGTAGGGCGGCCGGCCATCGGTGAAGTGGTCTTCGAGCACCCACTGCAAAAACGGTTCGCAGACGACGGGCCAGCGGTCGGAGAGGCCGAAGGTGTCGGCGATCTGGGCGCGGTCGTTGTCGGTGGTGACGGGGGTGATGCGGTCGACCATCGAGCTCGGAAAGCTCACGGCGACGGAGATCCAGAGGCCGAGGTCGGCGTCTTTCGCGGTGGCGAAGGCGACGAAGGCGCGGCGGGCGACGCCGCCGTTGTCCTGCAGGTTGTCGCAGGACATGATCGTGAACGGCACGACGCCGCGGGCGCGTCGGCGGCGCAGGGCCTCGACGACGATGCCGAACACGGTGGCCGGCACGGCGTCGGCCGCGAGGTCGGCGGCGACGGCCGGGCTGTCGAGCTCGAATTCTCCGGTGACCGGGTGAATGTTGTAGCCGCCCTCGGTCACGGTGAGGGAGACGATCTTCACTTCGCGGCTGGCGAGGCGTTCGATCACGGCCTCCACGTCGTCGGGCGCGTACATGTAGTCGATGATCGAGCCGATCACGCGGGCCTCGAGGCGGCCATCGGGATGCTTGACCACGAGCGTGTAGAGCCCGTCTTGATCGAGCAGCGCGTCGCGCATGCGCACGTCGCTCGGCATGACGCCGACGCCGCAGATGGCCCAGTCGCGGGCGAGGCCCTGCGCGAGCAGGTCGTCGATCATGAGGGCCTGGTGCGCGCGGTGGAAGCCGCCGACGCCGAAGTGCACGATTCCGGCGGACAGGCCGACCCGGTCGTAGGCCGGCAGCGCCACCTCGGGCGCGGCGGGCGCGAGGGCCGCGAGCGTCTCGTTGCCGAGGGTGCTCAGCGTGCGGGGAGCGGCGGTCGTGCCGGTCGTCTCGGTCGTCTCGGTCATGGCGGTCACACTTTCTGGTGGGCGGGGTTCTGGTGGGCGGGGCTGGGGAAGTCGAGCGAGGGGTTCATCGGGTTGAGGTCGACCACGAGCGTCGGGTCCACCGTGTGGTGCAGGTCGTTCGGGTGCTGGTCGTTCTCGTTCAGGTGGTGAGGATCGGCGCTGGCGGCGATGAGCACGGGCACCCCGGCATCCGCTACCAGGGCCAGCACGGCCTCGGTCGTGCGGTCGTCGACCACGACGTGGTCGAGATCGGCGAGCCGGGCGAACTTCACGAGCCCCATGCTGGCCAGGTGCTCTCGGTCGGCGATCAGCACCACGCGCTCGGCGGCCGCGATCGCCGCGCTCTTCACGATCGCGGCCTTCGGATTGGCGGCCAACAGGTGGCCGTCGCGCGTCACCCCGGTCACGGTGATGAAGGCCACATCGATGCGGATGTGCTCGAGCGATTCCCGGGCCCACTGCCCGCTCTGCGAATCGTCGGCCGGGTCGACGGTGCCGCCGAGGTTGTAGACGACGAGTGCGCCATTGCGACTGGCGATGAGCGCCACCGGAATTGACGGCGTCACGAGCTGGAGCTCGGCGTCGTCGGGCACGAGGGCGGCGAGTGCCTCGGCGATCTCCCCCGAGTCGAGAAAGATCACCCCTCGTTCGGGCAGCAGCCGGGCGGCGAGGGTGGCCACCGGGTGAGCGGATGGCTCGGGATCGGTGATGAACGACGGGTCCGTCACCGGGTCTGCCGCCCGGATTGCCCCGCCATGGGCGCGGCGCAGGTGCCCCGCCTCTTCGAGCACGCGCAGGTCGCGCCGAATCGTTTCTTCGGCCACGCCGAGGGATTCGGACAGGTCGTGCACGTCGACCCGACCGGCGAGGGCGAGCACGCCCAGGATCTGGTCGTGCCGGGTCTGCGCCTGGCGGCCCGGCGCTGCCCCGCCGGCGACCGGCTCGCCCTCTGTAGTTCTGCTCATCATGGCTCCCCTGCCTGCGTCATCTGCGTTCACAGCGCTGCTTCATCATGGCGCGGATTGCGCGTTGCCTGATGGGTGCTACTTGATAGCACCCATGGCGAGGCCGGTGACGAGGCGCTTCTGGGCGAGCCAGCCAGCGAGCACGACCGGCAGCACCGCGAGGGTCGAGGCCGCCGAGAGCACGGCGAGGAACTGTCCGCGGCCGTCGACGAAGCTGCCGAGGAACGGCGGCGTGGTGCGGGCCATCGTCGAGGTGAGCAGGTTGGCGAGGAAGTACTCGTTCCAGGCGAAGATGAAGCAGATCAGCGCGGCCGCGGCGATGCCGGGGGCGACGATCGGCAGCACGACCCGCACGAGCTCGGTGAAGAAGTTCGCGCCGTCGATCTGCGCGGCCTCCACGATCTCGAGCGGCACCTCGCTGAAGAAGGATCGCATCATCCACACCGCGAGCGGCAGGTTCATGCCCACATAGAGCACGCTCAGCGCCGAGATGTTGTCGAGCAGGCCGAAGTTCTGCAGCAGCAGGTAGATCGGGATGATCGCGGCCGCAATCGGCATGAAGCGGGTGCTGATGAAGAAGAACAGTGCGTCTTGGGACTTGATGATCGGGCGGATCGACAGGCCGTAAGCCGCCGGGATGGCGAGCAGCAGCACGATGACGGTCGACATGACACTCGCGGTGAGGGAGTTGAGCAGGTAGACACCGAAGCCGCGGTCGAGCACCTCCGCGAAGCGGTCGAAGGAGAGCGACGTGAAGATCGTCGGGGTCTTGGTGGCCGCGGCCGCTTCGGTCTTGAAGGCGGTGAAGACCATCCACGCGACGGGAAAAAAGAAGCCGAGGGTGACGACCCAGGTGAAGACGGTCAGGGCGGTGCTCGTGGCGCGGTGGCGCAGGCGCCGGTTGCGGCGGCGGGCGGGCACGGTGCGCGTGGCGGTAGCGGTGGCAGAAGTCATGACTTGGCCCCTTCACTGGAGAAGATCTTGAAGAGCAGGCGCAGGGCGACGCTCGCGACGATGATGGTCAGCAGAACGGTGACGACGCCGTAGGCGGCAGCCTCACCGATTTCAAGGCCGACGAAGGCCCGCTCGTAGAGCAGGTAGGACAGGGTCTTGGTGCCGCCGGTGCCGCGGGTCATGATGGCGATCGGGTCGAAGACCTGCAGCAGCATGATGCCGCCGAGCAGCACGGCCAGTTCGATGTACTGGCGCAGGTGCGGCAGGGTCATGTGGATGAAGCTGCGGATCGGGCCGGCTCCGTCGACGGATGCGGCCTCGAGTGTCTCCTGGCTCTGGCTTTGCAGCCCGGCCAGCAGGATCAGCATCATGAACGGCGTGTACTGCCAGGTGAGCACCATGATCACGGTCAGGGCCGGATTGTCGGTGTTCCACTGCACGGGGTCGATGCCGATGACCGAGAGGCCCCAGTTGACCATGCCGACGTTGGCGTCGAGCATGGACCATTTCCAGATCAGCGCGGCCGCGGCCGGCATCATCAGGAACGGGGTGATCACGAGCGTGCGGGCCAGGCCCTGGCCGATGAACTTGCGGTTCAGCAGCAGGGCGATACCGAGGCCGAAGATGACCGACAGCACGATCGAGGAGCCCGTGATGACGACGGTGGCCGACAGTGACTGCAGAAACTCGCCGCCGGTGAAGACGGTCACGTAGTTGTCGAACCCGGCGAATCCGCGGGATCCGGGGCGCATCAGGTTCCAGTTCTGGAACGAGTAGTAGATGGTGACCAGGAACGGGATCTGCGTCACGAGGATCGCGACGACGATCGCGGGCCAGACCAGCGCGCGGGCGAGCTTGAGGGCCTTCTTCTGGCCGGGGGTGAGCTCGGGCTTCGGGCCGCGACGGCCGCCGCCGCGTGTGCCGCCGTTTCGGGTGAGGATCGCCCGGGTGGACTCTTCAGCCCCCGGGGGCGTTGTGGATGGGGCCACAGTCGCGGTCATGTCTCAAGTCACTTTCATGACGCTGATGGGAGCGTCTCGATGCTGATGGGAGGAGGGGCCGTTCCGCCTGGTTTCCCGTTGGGTTGCCAGGGGGAACGGCCCTCTCGGGGTCGAGCTGGT
This sequence comes from Cryobacterium melibiosiphilum, assembly GCF_003602235.1. GTDB lineage: Bacteria > Actinomycetota > Actinomycetes > Actinomycetales > Microbacteriaceae > Cryobacterium > Cryobacterium melibiosiphilum. Next base: position 25,711 of record NZ_QZVS01000086.1, on the reverse strand, counting down.
GGTGCGGGAGGTGCGAGGTGCGGGAGCTACTTCTGGGCGTCGCCGACCTCGGTGGCCAGCTCCTGGCCCTTGTCGAGCACGCTCTCGACCGTGTCGCGGCCGGCGAAGACGTCGGCGATGTCCTGCGAGACCTGGTTACCCAGGTCCTGGAACTCCGGAACGGTGACGTACTGGATGCCGACCCACGGCTGCGGGTTCACGCCGGGCTGGGTCGGGTTGACGGCGAGCATGATGTCCTGTGTGATCGGCGCGAAAGCGGATGCCGCGGCGAGGTACTCTTCGTTCTCGTAGGTCGAGATGCGCGATCCCGGGGGCACGCGCTCCCAGCCGAGGGTGGTGCCGACGAGGTCGATGTACTCGGTGCTGGTGGCCCAGCTCACGAACTCCCACGCGGCGTCCTGCTGCGTGCTGGTGTTCGGGATGGCGAGGTTCCAGGCCCAGAGCCAGCCGGACTCTTCGGTTTCTTTCACCGGGGCGTGCACGTAGCCGACCTTGCCGGCGACAGCGGAATCATCCGCTTCGATGGGGCCGGCGGCGCTCGTGGCGTCGTACCACATGGCCGCGTTGCCCTGCGAGAACAGGTTGAGGCACTCGGTGAAGCCGGTCGAGACGGGGTCGGCTTCGCCGGCATCCGCGACCAGGTCGGTGTAGAAGGTGACGGCCTCAGTGAATTCGGGGCTGTTGACGGTGGCGTTCCAGTCCTCGTCGAACCAGCTGCCGCCGAAGGTCTGCACCACGGTGGTCAGCGGGGCGAAGAGCTCGCCCCAGCCGGGCTTGCCACGCAGGCAGATGCCGGCGACGTCGTCGGTCTTGAGGGTGCGGGCGAAGCCGGCAACTTCGTCCCAGGTGGGTTCGGTCGGCATGGTGAGGCCGGCCGCGTCGAACATCTCCTTGTTGTACATGAGGAAGGAGGACTCGCCATAGAAGGGAACGGCGTAGAGGCTGTCATCGACGGTGAGCGCTTCGCGCACGGGCGGCAGCAGGTCGTCGACGTCGTAGGCTTCGTCGGCCTCGGCGAGCGGGCCCAGGTCGACGAGCCAGTCGTTCTGGCCCCAGATCGGAACTTCGTAGCTGCCCACGGTCACGATGTCGTACTGTCCGCCCTGGGTGGCGACGTCTTTGGTGACGGCGTCGCGCAGGTCGTTCTCTTCCATCGCCACGAAGTCGACGGTGATGTCGGGGTGGGATTCTTCGAAGGCGCCCTTGAGCTCCTCCATGTCTTTCATCTGCGGGTTGTTCACGGTGGCGAGGGTCAGAGTGACCGGGCCATCCGCTTGTCCGGAGCCGCCGCCGGCGCCCGCTCCGCTACAGCCGGCCAAAAGCACACCCACCGAAGAGAACGCCACTGCGCTGAGCAGTACCCGCTTCTTCATGGAATAAGACTTCGTCATCTCAAACCTCATCATCGTCGACACGTCCTTGTGGACTGGTATTTACCGAGTATCAACCGAACCTGTGGTTTATGCAACCCAAATTGTGACTTTGTGATGTTTGCGTGACCAAATTTGCCCGAATGGTCGGTTTTGGGCCGCCAAACCCACACGCGGGCCCATGCAATTGATAGTCTCGGGTCAGCGCACAGCAGCGCCGACCCCCGGGAGACATCGATGTACCCAGCAGAGCGCCAGGCCGCGATCATCAAGCTCGCGCAGCACGGCACCGGTGAGATCGCCGTCGCGGCCGCGAGTGAGGCCCTGCAGGTGACGAGCGAAACCATCCGCCGCGACCTCGCCGTGCTCGAACGCCAGGGCCTGATTCGCCGCCAGCACGGCGGCGCCCGGCTCACCCAGAGCACTCCGTTCGAGATCGCCCTCGCCCAGCGCCGCCTCGAGGATGCCCCCGAGAAGCAGCGCATCGCCCGCCGCGTGCTCGAAGAACTTCCCGCCGACGGCGTCGTGCTGCTCGACTCGGGCGCGCTCACCCTCGTGATCGCCGCGATGTTTCCCGAGGACCGCTCGCTCATGGTCGTCACCAACAACCTGCCGGCCGTGCGCCTGCTCAGCCAGAAACCCCGCCTGACCGTGCTCGCCCTGCCCGGCCGGGTGCGCAGCCTCACCCAGGGCGCCGTCGACGAGTGGACCCGCGCCCGCATCAGCCAGCTCAACGTCGACGTCGCCTTCGTCGGCGGCAACGGCCTGACCGCCGAGGCCGGGCTCACCACCACGATCCCCGACGAGGCCGAGGTGAAACGCGCCATGATGCTCAGCGGACGCCGCCGCGTGCTCGCCATCACCTCGACCAAGATCGGCTCCAACTCGTTCTGCCACGTCGCCGACGCGAACGAGTTCGACCTGATCATCACCGACAGCGGCATCGACCCGCGGCAGGCCCGCCGGCTGAGCGCCGCCGGCCCCGAACTCGTCATCGTCTGACCATTGCGACGGATGCCCCGGGCCGGCCCGTGCAGGCCGGCCCGGGGCATCCGTCACCCGCGTAGTTCGCCCTGTTCGGCGCGACTTGATCTGCGTCAAGGACGTCGGGCCGGGATGCTCGTAGCTTGGGAACCACTCAAGCAAAGGAGAACACCTTGTTCATCAACCGCATCCTCGCCCGCGTCGCCGCACAGCTGGCCGCACTCGCCCCCGTCACCGCCGAGGCCCACTGCGATACCGCGGGCGGCCCGGCCGTCAAAGACGGCCGCACGGCCCTCGAAACGGGCAACGTCAACTACGCCCTCAAGTGGATTCCCGCCGAGGGTGAAGCCGAGTTGCGGGGCGTTTTCGCCCAGGCGTTGACCGTGCGCACCCTCGGGGCCGATGCCGCAGCCCTGGCCGACCAACACTTTCTCGAGACGCTCGTGCGCATCCACCGTATGGGTGAGGGCGTCGGTTTCACCGGCATCCAGCCGGTCGGCACCGCGATCGACCCGGTTGTCACGGCCGCCGACGAGGCCCTCGCGCTGAACTCCGACGCCCACCTGCTGCCGCTGGCGCCCGAAGAGCGCCGCGCCGAACTCGACGCCCGCTTTCAGGCCGCGCTGGCCGTGAAGGACTTCGACGTGAACGACGTGATCGCCGGCCGTCGCTACCTGGCCGCGTACGTCGACTTCTTCACCTACGCCGAGGGCGAAGACCACGAGCACGCGCACCACGAACACTAGGCCGAGGCATGTTCCGCCTGGTGCGGGTCGCCGGTGAGTCGATGAGCCCGACCTACCGCGACTCGGACCTGCTGCTCGCCCGACCGGTCAGCCCGGGACGGGTGCGGCGCGGTGACGTCGCGGTGTTCCGCCATGGCGGGCTGCGGCTGATCAAACGGGCGGTCGGCGTGCCGGGCGACCTCGTCGAGGTCGAGGCCGGCCGCCTGTTCGTCAACGGCCAGTCCGTCGACGGATGCCCCCGGCTGCATGGTGCCTACACCCAGACCTGGCGCGTGCCCGCCGAGGGCTACTTCATGGCCGGCGACAACCCGAATGGCTCCGATGACTCCCGGGTCTGGGACGAGCCCTTCGTCTCGGCTGCGCGCATTGACATGGTCATCATCCGGCACCTGTTCGGCCCGGGCCGGGTTCGAGGCCTCAGGCCGGGTCGGCCAGATCCTGCAGCCGGCCGGGTTGCCTGATCGACAGCGCGCGGCCCGAACCAATCTCAATCAGCCCCTGATCAGCGAGACTTTTCAGGGCCCGACTGAAGCTCTCGGGGGTTGTGTCGAGCAGCGAGGCCACGTCTTTCTTGGCCAGCGGCAGGGTCACCGTGGCGATGCCGCTGCGCCGGGTGCTCGGCAGGCCGAGCAGGTAGTCGACCAGGCGGCTTTCGACCCCGCGCGAGGTCAGCGCGTTCAGTCGGTGTTCCGTGTCGGCGAGGCGTGCGCTCACGGTCGCGAGCAGCCGCAGGCCGATCCCAGGGTGCGTGATCATCAGGACTTCCAGGTCGTCATGGTGGAACACGCAGAGCCGGCAGTCCTCGAGCGCGGTGGCGTAATCGTCGGGCCGCTGTCCCGTGAAAACCGAGGTCTCGCCGGTGAAATCGCCCGGGCCGAGAACGCGGATGAGTTGCTCCGAGCCGTCAGCCGAGACCCGAAAGACCTTGAGCCGGCCGGTGTGCACGACGATCAGCTGCGCCACATCGTCGGCGGCGGCATAGGCGGCCTCGCCCCGCTGCAGCTGGGTCGGGCGCGCCACCCCGGCCACCCGTTCCTGGTCGTGTGCAGACAGTCCGGAGAAGACGGGCACACGGGAGACGCAGGTTTCGGCCATGTCCTCAGCCTAGAACCGCGCGGCGCGGTATTCTCGGCGGCATGAGCGAGGAGGCTGAGCGGGTGCACCCCGAGGACCGCGCCGCCTGGCGGGCGTGGCTGCTCGAGAATCACGAGGTGGCGGCATCCGTCTGGCTGGTGACGTGGCGCAAAGCGGCCGGCAAGCCGATGCTCAGCTACGATGACGCCGTCGCTGAGGCCCTCGCGTTCGGCTGGGTCGACAGCAAGGGCGGCAAGATCGACGAGAACCGCACCATGCTGTACTTCGCCCGCCGCAAGCGGGGCAGCGCCTGGAGCGCCCCGAACAAGCTGCGCATCGAGCGGATGCGCGCGGCCGGCCTCATGATGCCGGCCGGCGAGGCGGTCATCGCCGCCGCCGTCGCCGACGGGTCGTGGACCCTTCTCGACGACGTCGAGAAGCTGATCGTGCCGCCCGACCTGGCCGCGGCCTTCGAGGACTTTCCCGGGTCGCGTGCCCGGTGGGATGGCTTTCCGCGGTCGGCGCGGCGCGGCATCCTCGAGTGGATCGTGCAGGCCAAGACCCCGGCGACCCGGGCGAAGCGCGTTCTCGAGACGGCAACCCGGGCCGCGGCCGGCGAGCGCGCCAACCAGTGGACCGGCCCGCGCCGCCCGTAGCCGCCCGTGGCGCCGCGTGGCGACGGGAGGACGATTTACTCCCCTGTCGGTGTAGGGAGGACGATTGGGCCGGTTTCAGACACAGCGTCCTCCTTTCGCCACGCGCGCGGCCGAACTACAGGCGTGGGGCGGGCCTCAGCCGGTCGTCGTTGCTCGGCGCGACCGCGAGAATGGCCAGCACCAGCGCGATGACAGCGAGCCCGATCCAGCCGAGGCCGGAGAGTCGCTCGCCCACGATCAGCACGGCCAGCACGGTCGCGATCGCCGGCTCCGTCAGGGTGATCGTGGTCGCGGTGCTGGCCGACACCGTCGTCAGCCCGTAGCCGAATAAGAGGTAGCCGAGGAACATCGGCACGAGCGCCATGTAGGCCGCGACCGCGAATGCCTCCGGCGAGGCGAGCAGCGGGGCGCCGGTCAGGGCCAGCACCGGCAGCAACAGGGCGCCGCCGAGTCCGAAGACGGATCCCATCGACGCCGCCCGGTCGATTCCCCGGTTGATCAGCCGGTGGGCAACCCAGGAGTAGGACGCATAGGTGATTCCGGCGACCAGCCCGAGGGCGATCCCCCACAGCGCACTCGTGCCCGTGCCGGCGCCCCCGGCCAGTTTCGAGAGACACAGCAGGGTGGCGCCGATCGTGCCCAGGCCTGCCGCGAGCATCCACCAGCGGCTCAAGCGCCGGCGCTCGACGATGCGCTCCAGCAGTCCTGAGGCCAGCGGCGCGCTCGCGAGGGAAACGACCGAACCGACCGCCACCCCTGCGAGATGCATCGAGCTGTAGAACGCCAGCGGGTAAATGGCCACCGCCGCCGCGCCGAGCACAATCAGGCCCCGGTTCGCCCGCAACGCCGGCCGCGCGGCCCTCAGCGCCGGCACCGCGATGGCCGCCTGCAGCAGTCCGCCGACGCCGAGCGCGGCCGCACCGATCGCGAGGGGCCCGACGCCGGGCGCAAAGGTCGCGGCCGTTCCGGTCGTCCCCCACAGGATCGACGTCACCGTGATCGCCGCGATGCCGGCCAGCCGCGCGCGATTCATGGCTAGCGAGCTCCTCCCCATCAGTGTTCTCAGCCTAGCGACGGCGGGCGAGCGGATGCCCGAGGGCCGACACCCCCGCATCCGCTCGTTCCCAAAATCGCGGTTCTGTGGCACCCTCGATGCATGACCCCCGCCTGAGGGCCATTGGTTCGGCCTCGAGTCGAAAGCTGCCGATGGAGGCACGATGTCAGAGCGCACAACACCCGCCAACGGCCCGGCACAGCGCAGCCCGTTTTCGATCATGCGGCGCAAGCCCATCACCGATATCGGCGATGAAACCACCAAGAACGGCCTGTTCAAGAGCCTCGGACTCTGGCAGCTGACCGCAATCGGCGTCGGCGGCATTATCGGAATCGGTATCTTCACCCTCGCCGGCCTCGTGGCAAACGGCGGACCCGACGGCGAGGGTGCCGGGCCGGCCGTGCTGATCTCGTTTTTGATCGCCGGCCTCGCGAGCGCGGCCGCCGCCCTGTCGTACGCCGAGTTCGCGGGCATGATCCCGCGGGCCGGCTCGGCGTACACCTACGGCTATGTCGCGCTCGGCGAAATCGTGGGCTGGTTCATCGGCTGGGACCTGCTGCTCGAGTACATCGCGATCGTCGCCGTGGTCGCGATCGGCATCTCGGGCTACTTCACCGAGTTCATGGGCGGCATCGGCATCGAGGTTCCGATCTGGATGCAGGGCACCCCCGACACCCTCGACGGCGGCCTGATCAACCTGCCCGCGATCGTGGTCTGCGTGCTCGTCACGTTCATTTTGAGCCGCGGAACCCAGACCTTCGGCCGCTTCGAGCTCGTCGCCGTGGGGCTCAAGGTGTTTCTGATTCTCGCGATCATCGTGCTGGGCTTCTTCTACATCAACACCCAGAACTACGTGCCGTTCTTGCCGAACGGCTTCGGCGCGGTCTTCACCGGCGCCGCCACGGTCTTCTTCGCGGTGTTCGGCTACGACGCCATGAGCACCGCCGCCGAAGAGGCGAAAGACGGCAAGAAGCACATGCCCAAGGCGATTCTGCTCTCGCTCGCGATCGCCATGGTGCTCTACGTGCTCGCGACGCTCGTGCTCACGGGCATGCAGAACTGGCAGGACATCGACCCGACCGCGGCCTTCGCGGTGGCGTTCCAGTCGGTCGGGCTGCCGGTGGTCGCGACCGTGCTGTCGGCGTTCGCCGTCATCTCGATCCTCACCGTGATGCTCACCTTCTTGCTCGGCGTCAGCCGGGTCTGGTTCTCGATGAGCCGTGACGGCCTGCTGCCCACGTGGTTCTCGGGCACCGACAAGAAAGGCACACCGGCGCGCGTCACGTGGATCGCCGGCCTCGCTGCCGCGGCCCTCGCCGGGGTCTTTCCGATCCGGCTGATCGCCGACCTCACCAACATCGGCATCCTCGCGGCGTTCGTCGTGGTCTGCGTCGCCGTGATCGTGCTGCGCCGCACCCGGCCCGACGTGCCGCGCACGTTCCGGCTGCCGCTGATGCCGTGGATCCCCGCGTTCGGCGTGCTGTCGTCGTTCTTTCTCATCACGCAGCTTCACCCGGAGACCTGGCTGCGCTTCGGCATCTGGCTCGTGATCGGCCTGGTCATCTACTTCGCCTACGGCCGCCGCAATTCGGTCATGAACCCGAAGAGCCCGCGCTACGTGGAGCATCCGGTCGACCCGCACTAGCGCTCTTCGGGCAGCGGATGCCGCGGGTCGGCCGTCACGGCACTCGTTGCGTGAGCCGGCACTCGATAGAACCAGTGCCGCGTGACCGAACGAGTGCCGCGATGTGCTGTGCCGCCGCTCCCGCGGTCTGGAGGTCGGCCCGGTTTCGATACGCGGGCGTGGGGCGTGCCCGCTACTCAACCAGCGGATGGGGAAACGGGGTCAGTGCACGTACTCGAGCAGGTCGAGGCCGACGGCTCGGAAGCCGTCGGCGACCGCGAGGCGGGCGTGCAGGGTGGTGTCGCTGAAGTACATCGAGACCGCATAGGTCACCCCGGCGCGGGGCCCGCGCAGCAGGCCGATCTCGCTGCGGACGCCGGCATCCGCCCCCGTCTTGTTCACGAGCAGCAGCCCGTGGTCGGGCTCCCGGTGCGAGAGCGGGTCGAGTCCGAAGGCACTGGCCACCAAGGACAGGTCGGTGCCGAGTGAGAGCCAGCCGAGCACCCGGGCGCTGACGTCGGCGTCCACGATCTCGCCGCGGGCCAGCGCGGTCAGCAGCCAGGTCAGCTCTTTCGCGCTGCCGACCGAGAGCTGCGGGGCGTCGTCGGGGCCGCGGTGGTCGCGCACCCGGTCGAGCAGGCCGCTGCGGGTCAGGCCCAGCGACTCCGCGCGGGCGCGCACCGCCGCGAGCCCGACCGCTCGAATGAGCACGTTCGTGGCGAGGTTGTCGTTGCCCGCGCCCACGAGGGCGGCGAGGTCGGCCGCCGGCAGCGACGGCGCCTGCAGGTGCTGCCAGATTCCCGACCGGCCGACGGCGTCATCGTTGCTGCGGTCGAGGATCGGGTACGCCCCGAAATCCGCCTCGCGCAGCTTCGCGGCAACCTCGACCAGCAGCAACACCGTGCCGACACCCGCGGTGGGCATCACGACGTGGTCGTCGATCGAGAGCAGCACCCGCCCCGTCGCCAGGTCGGTCGCCCGCGCCGACACCTGCACGCCGGCGATGGCGAGTTCGCCGAGGGCGTGGAATCCGCGCGCGAAGGTTTCGGGCGCATCCGTGCCCCGGTGCTTGCCCACCGGGGCCGCCACATGGCGGGAGCGACGCTGCGAATCCTGGGCGGTCATAGCGAGCGGTGCTACCAGATGGTGACGCGCTGTTCCGGGGCGAGCCAGAGGGCATCCGCTTCGGTGACGCCGAAGGCGGTGTAGAAGGCGTCGATGTTGCGCACGATCTGGTTGCAGCGGAACTCGTTCGGCGAGTGCGGGTCGATCGCGATCAGGCGGATGGCTTCCTCGTCGCGCAGCTTCATCTGCCACGCCTGCGCCCAGCTGTAGAAGAATCGCTGGGCGCCGGTGAGCCCGTCGATGACCGCCGGCTCCACGCCGTTCAGCGAGAGCAGGTACGCCTTCCACGCGATGGAGAGCCCGCCGAGGTCGCCGATGTTCTCGCCGATCGTGAGCGCGCCGTTCACGGTGTGGTCGGGGATCTGCGCCGGGCGGAGCGCGTTGTACTGCTCGATCAGGGCCTTGGTGCGCTCTTCGAACGCGGTCTTGTCGGCCTCGGTCCACCAGTCGAGCAGGCGGCCGTCGCCGTCGTACTTCGAGCCCTGATCGTCGAAGCCGTGGCCGATCTCGTGGCCGATGACCGCGCCGATCGCGCCGTAGTTGGCGGCGGCGTCGCGGTCTTCGTCGAAGAACGGAAACTGCAGGATCGCGGCGGGAAACACGATCTCGTTGAAGCCGGGGTTGTAATAGGCGTTGATGGTCTGCGGGGTCATGAACCACTCGTCGCGGTCGAGCGGCTTGCCGATCTTGCCGAGTTCGCGGTGGAACTCGTAGTCGTTGGTGGCCTGCACGTTGGCGAGCAGGTCGTCGGCGACGATCGGCAGCGACGAGTAGTCGCGCCATTTCACCGGGTAGCCGATCTTCGGCGTGAACTTCTCCAGCTTCTCGAGGGCGCGGCCGCGGGTCTCTTCGGTCATCCAGTCGAGCTCGTGGATGCTCTGCCGGTAGGCCTCGACGAGGTGGCCGACGAGCACGTCCATGCTCTCCTTCGCGGTGGGCTTGAAGTGGCGTTCCACGTAGATGCGGCCGACGGCCTCGCCGAGCGCGGACTCGACGAGCGAGACGCCGCGCTTCCAACGCTCGCGCAGCTGCGGGGTGCCGCTGAGGGTGCGGCCGTAGAAGTCGAAGTTGGCCTCTACGAATTCGCCCGACAGGTACGACGACGACGAGCGAATGATCTGCCAGCGCAGCCAGTCCGTCCACGACTCGAGCGCGTCCTCGGTCAGGGACTCGGCCAGTCCCGCGATGAAGCTCGGCTGCCGCACGACGACCTCGTCGAAGGAACCGGCCGGCACGTCGAGCGCGTCGAGCCACAGGTCGAGGTCGGCGCCGGCTGCGAGAGCGGATACCTGCCCCCAGGTGCGCAGGTTGTACGACTTCTCGCTGTCGCGGCTGGCGACCTTGTCCCAGTGGTGGGTGGCGAGCTCGGTCTCGAGGTCGAAGACCCGCTGTGCGCGCCCGGGTGCGTCGTCCTGGCCGGCGAGGGTGAACATCCGCTCGAGAAAGGCCAGGTAGGCGACGCGAATGTCGGCGAATTTCTCGTCGCGGTAGTACGACTCGTCGGGCAGGCTGAGGCCGCCCTGCTGCAGCATGACGAGGTAGCGTTCGGGGTTTCCCGGGTCGTTGTCGACGAAGAGGCCGAAGGCGCCGCTGACCCCGGCGCGCTCGAGGCGGCCGAGGGTGCTGAGCAGTTCGGGGATGCTGGTGATGGTGTCGACCGTGGCGAGGTCGGCGGCCAGCGGCGTGGCGCCGAGGGCTTCGATGCGCTCTTCGTCGAGGAAGCTCGCGTAGAGGTCGCCCACCTTGCGCTCCTGCGTGCCCGGCTCGGCGGCCTGCGACTCGAGGATGATGTCGCGCACGGCCTTCTCGGATTCTTCGGCGAGAAGCGTGAAGGAGCCCCAGCGGGCTTTGTCGGCCGGGATCTCGGTGCGGGCGATCCACTTGCCGTTCACGTGCCGAAAGAGGTCGTCTTGCGGGCGTACCTCCGGGTCGAGCTCGTCTTGGTTAATGCCGGATGCGCTCACCGAGTCAGTCATGGCTCCAGCCTATCCGGGAGGGCTGACAGGAATGGCTGCGGGCCGTCTCGGTGAGCGGATGCCGCGGTCGGGTCGGGCGCGCGACCGCGGCCGATATGGGTGCCCGCTACGGTAGCGGCCGTAGCGTGCGCCCGTTTGGGGCGCGGTCATGGAGCGCGCACCTGCACGGCAACGGATGTTCGGGGCTGAGGTCTACACAACGCTCTGCGCGATGTCAGTCATCCCTGGTACGGTCCGCTGTAGAGAAGCCGTGAGTGGAGGCCCGCACACCGAAGAGCCCTGCCAGCAGCGACCCCGGTTCGGAGCCGGCACTCGCGGGCGAAGAGATTAGGGACCTCGACGACTGAGATGCCGCGCTTAAGGTGCGGCGTTATCCGCTCCCGATCGAGGCCAATTCGTTCCAAACCGGCTCGTGTCATCTGAAAAGCGCGCGGTCCACTAACGTTGCGCCACGGCTGGAATCGAGCTCTGGACCGCGCGCGCGATGGCATCACGGTAAGGGCGATCCTGCTCCCGCTGTTCCTCGTCGAGGGTGCCGAACGGGACGAGCGCCGGGTGCTGCGGATTGATGTCTGACATCCACACGGACCATGCATCGTGGACGTCTTCGAGGGAGACTTATTCGCCCTTGACCAGGCCCAGAAGCGCATAGATCCGGTACAAGGACATCATGATCGCCGGGCACGCCTATTCGCTCGGGGTCGGGCTGGCAACACACAACGTGAAGGACTTCGAGTTGGTCGCCCATATGGTGCAGATCGTGGCGCTGTAGCCGGCGGGCGACTGAAGCTTGACCTACGGTGTCCGTCGTTGACATCGCACAAATATCCATAAGAATGAAGCGGATGCCGCCGCGCAGCATCCGTTTTCCACACAGGGGAGCAATCATGGCCGGATTCAGCACGAGTGAATGGATTGCTCGAGCGCCGAACGAGGTGTTCGACTTCATCACCAACCCGAACAACGCGCCGAAGGTCATGGAATCCGTGCAGAGCATGGTCGCTCTCACGGAGGGGCCCCTGCGTGTGGGCACGCGCTACCGAGAAACCCGCCTGATGCGGGGCAAGGAGGAGCGCGCCGAGCTCGAGGTCGTCGGCTACGAACCGCATCGGCGGTACGCGGTGAAGAATGTGACCGAGGGATTCGACACCGTCTACGACTACGCATTTCGCGCCGAAGCCACCGGGACACGCGTCGACCTGGTCTGCACGGTCACCACCAGTGGAGCGAAACGGCTGATGCTGCCGGTCGTGACCGCGGTATTGAAGAAGGAAGACGGCGACCACCTGCTGAGGCTGAAGAAGGCTCTCGACGCGTGAACGGTTCGGCACCGTGCGACCGCAGGCCTGGGGCATAGCCGCGCCGACCGAGTTCGTGCGGGCTCCCGGCTCGGCACTGATGGCATCCGCTTCTGGCTCAGAGTGTTAGGTTAGCCTTACATAACTAAGCACTCGACAAAAGGACCAGCTTGAAGCCCCTACGCACCCTCGGTGTTATCGCCGTTGCCGCAGTCGCCCTCTCCCTCACCGCGTGTTCACCGGCCGCCGACGACTCAGAAACCGTCGCCAGCGACGGCGCGTTCCCCGTGACGATCGAGCACGTCTTCGGCACCACGACGATCGAGGCGCAGCCCGAACGCGTCGCCTCCGTCGCCTGGTCGAACCACGAGGTTCCCCTCGCGCTCGGCATCGTGCCCGTGGGTATGAGCAAGGTCACCTGGGGCGACGACAACGACAACGGCGTGCTGCCCTGGGTCGAGGACACGCTCGCCGACCTCGACGCCGAGACCCCGGTGCTCTTCGACGAGACCGACGGTATCGACTTCGAGGCCGTCGCCGACACCGCGCCCGATGTCATCCTCGCGTCCTACTCCGGCCTGACCCAGGAAGAATACGACACCCTCTCGAAGATCGCGCCGGTCGTCGCCTATCCCGACGTGGCGTGGGGAACGACCCTCGAAGACATGATCCTGATGAACTCGAAGGCGATCGGCCTCGAGAACGAGGGTGTGCAGCTGGTCGCCGACCTCGAGACCGAGATCGATGCCGCACTCGAGCAGAACCCCGAACTCGACGGCAAGAAGGTGCTGTTCTCCTACATGGACCCCACCGACCTGAGTCAGATCGGCTTCTACACGAGCCACGACACTCGTCCCGGCTTCCTCGCCGACCACGGCCTGCCGATGCCGTCGATCGTCGAAGACGAGTCCGCCGCCACCGATGAGTTCTACGTCTCGGTCAGCTCGGAGGAAGCCGACCGGTTCGCCGACGTCGACGTCTTCGTCACCTACGGCGACTCCGACGGCGCGATCATCGCCCAGCTGCAGGCCGACCCGCTGCTGTCGCAGATCCCTGCCATCGCGAACGGCTCCATCGTGATCCTGCAGGATGCGACGCCGCTCGCGGCCTCCGCCAACCCATCGCCGCTGTCCATCGGATGGGGCGCCGACGAGTACTTCGGCCTGCTGGCCGCGCCGTTCCAGACGGCCGGTTGAGCCGTTCACTGACGATCATGCCGTCGCCGAACGTCGCCCGACTGCGACGTTCGGCGACGGTGCGCCTGCTCTGGCTGGCCGCTGCCCTCGTCGTGCTCGCGCTGTTGTTCGTCCTGTCGATCTCGTTCGGAGCCCGCGCCGTGTCGATCTCCGAGATCGTCGGCGCGCTCAGCGGCGACCCCGCCGGCATCGCCGAAGCCGCGGTCGTGAAACGTGTTCCGCGCACCGTGCTCGCGATGCTGATCGGCGCGGCCCTCGCGGTCTCCGGCACCACGATGCAGGCGGTCACGCGAAATCCGCTCGCCGACCCGGGAATCCTCGGCGTCTCGAGCGGAGCGGCCCTTTTCGTCGTGACGGGCATCGTTTTCTTCGGCATGTCGGACCCCTACTGGTACATCTGGGTCGCCATCGGCGGCGCGGCGGTCGCCGCGGCGGTCGTCTACTTCGTCGGCTCCCTCGGCCGAGACGGCGCGACCCCGCTCAAACTCGCCCTCGCCGGGGCCGCGATCTCGGCCACCTTCAGCTCGCTCGTCAGCGCGATCCTGCTCCCCCGCGTTGACGCGCTGACCGTCTTTCGGTTCTGGCAGATCGGCGGTGTCGGCGGCGCAACCTGGGAACGGATCGGCCTGATCCTGCCATTTCTGCTCGTCGGCGCTCTGGTGTGCCTGCTCGCCGCGCGCGGCATGAACATGCTCGGCCTCGGCGACGACCTCGCTGCCGGCCTCGGCGAAAACGTGCTGCGCACCCGTCTGGTCTCCGCGGCGGGCGCCGTGCTGCTCTGCGGCGCCGCCACCGCGATCGCCGGCCCGATCGGCTTCGTCGGCCTCGTCGTTCCGCACCTCTGCCGGCTGCTGGTCGGCACCGACCTGCGCTGGCTGCTGCCCTTCTCGGCCGTCGTCGGCGCAGCCCTGCTGGTGGCAGCGGATGTCGTGGGCCGCGTCATCGCCCGTCCGTCCGAGATCGAGGTCGGCATCATCACGGCCTTCATCGGCGCGCCCTTCTTCATCTGGATCGTGCGACGCCAGAGGGTGCGTGAGCTGTGAACACTCAGACCGAGCACGCCACCACCCTGCGCGCCACGACCGCGGGCACCGCGACCCTGATCGCCGGGCGCCGGGCGCGGATGCGGCGCCGAGCCCTGCTGACCGCGGGGCTCGCATCCGCGGTCATCGCCGTCTTCCTGGTCACCCTCATGGTCGGCAACACCTTCTACGGCCTCGACACGGTGGTCAGGGTCATCTTCGGCGACACGGTTCCCGGGGCATCCTTTACGGTCGGCGAGCTACGCCTGCCGCGCGCGTCGCTCGGCCTGGTCAGCGGACTCTGCTTCGGCATCGCCGGCGTCACGTTCCAGACCATGCTGCGCAATCCGCTCGCCTCGCCCGACATCATCGGCATCAGCTCGGGGGCCAGCGCCGCCGCGGTGATCGGCCTGGTGATCTTCTCATTCACCGAGACCGTCGTCTCTCTGCTCGCCCTCGGCGGCGCGCTGCTGGCCGCTGCCACGATCTACCTGCTCGCCAACCGACGCGGCTTCGCGGGCACGCGACTCATCTTGATCGGCATCGGCGTGGCGGCAATGCTCGACAGCCTGGTGTCCTACGTACTCTCCCGTGCGGTGTCGTGGGACCTGCAGATGGCGATGCAGTGGCTCACCGGCAGCCTGAACGGCGCCACCTGGCGCAGCGTGGTGCCGGTCGTCCTCGTCTGCACGGTGCTGATTCCGGTTCTGCTGCTCAACGAACGTCACCTCGGTGTGCTGCGCCTCGGCGACGATTCGGCCGCGGCCCTCGGCGTGCCCGTGCAACGCACCCGCATCGTGCTCATCGTCGGCGCGGTCGCGCTGCTCGCCGTGGCCACCGCCGCGAGCGGACCGATCGCCTTCGTCGCCTTCATGGCCGGTCCGATTGCCGCTCGGATCGTCGGTCCCGGGGCATCCGTCACCCTGCCGGCCGGACTCATCGGCGCGCTGCTCGTGCTCTGCGCCGACCTCGTGGGCCAGTTCGCCTTCGACAACCGCTACCCGGTCGGCGTGATCACCGGAGTGCTCGGAGCCCCCTATCTCGTGTATCTGCTCGTTCGATCGAACCGCTCGGGAGGCTCCCTGTGACCCACGCCCACCAGCTCGCCGCCGAAGGGGTCACGCTCGCCTACGGCGACCGCACCGTGGTCGAACAGCTCGACCTGGCCCTCGCGCCCGGCAGAATCACCGTGATTGTCGGGGCGAATGGATGCGGCAAGTCGACACTGCTGCGCGCCCTCGCCCGGCTGCTGCCGCCCAAGGCCGGCCGCGTGATGCTCGACGGCACCTCGCTGCAGCACCAGCCGTCCAGGCAGATCGCCCGCACGCTGGGGCTGCTGCCGCAGCGGCCGGTGGCGCCGGAGGGCATCGCGGTCAGCGATCTCGTGGGACGCGGACGACACCCGCACCAGCGCATGCTCGCCCGCTGGAGCCCGCAGGACTACGAAGCGGTCGCGGAGGCCCTCGCCGTGACCGGGATCACCGACCTCGCCGACCGCTCGGTCGACGAGCTGTCGGGCGGGCAGCAGCAGCGCGTCTGGATCGCGATGGCCCTCGCGCAGGAGACCGATATTCTGCTGCTCGACGAGCCGACCACCTTTCTCGACGTTGCCCACCAGATCGAGGTGCTCGACCTGCTCACCGACCTCAACCGGGACCGTGGCACGACGATCGTGATGGTGCTGCACGACCTCAACCTCGCCGCCCGCTACGCCGACGAGCTCGTCGCCGTGTTGAACGGCCGGGTACACGCGATCGGCAGCCCCGAAGAGGTCATCACCGAAGTGCTGGTGAAAGAGGTGTTCGGGCTCGACAGCCGGGTCATCGGGGATCCGCTGACGGGCAAACCGCTCGTGCTGCCGAGCGGGCGACACCACGTGCGGGCGGGCGCCTGAGGCTGCCGAAGTACGCCCGCGTATCGACCGGGTGAGCCGACCTCGGGCCCGGGTTCAAGCGACTACGGGCGGGCTCGGGCGGCGAGGGCGGCTCGGGCGCGGGTCATCGAACCGGCGAGGCCCCACTCGGCCGCGAGCGCGTCGAGCGCGGCGGCCCGGTCCGGCGTTTCGGCGCGGATGCGGGCGTCGACGTCGGGCAGGTCGAGGTCGCGCACCACGTTGACCACGGTCGGGGCGACCAGCAGGTAGTCGGCGGCGGCCAGAATCTTCGTGCGAGCGGATGCCCCGAGCGGGCTGGCCGGGTCGGCCGCGGCCGCGACGATACCGGGCAAATCCCCGTACTGGGCGAGCAGGGTCGCGGCGGTCTTCTCGCCGACCCCGGCGACCCCGGGCAGGCCGTCGGAGGCGTCACCGCGCAGGGCGGCGAAGTCCGCGTACTGCGCGGGGGTGACGCCGGTCTTGGCGGTGAGGGCGGCATCCGTGAGAATCTCGAGGTGGCTCATGCCGCGGCCGGTGTAGATCACGCGCACGCTGCGGGCGTCGTCGACGAGCTGGAACAGGTCGCGGTCGCCGGTGACGACGTCGACGGGGATGTCGGCGCGGCTGGCCAGGGTACCCATCACGTCGTCGGCCTCGTGCCGGGCGGCACCGACGACGGGGATGACGAGGCCGCCCAGCACCGCGCGAATGATCGGGATCTGGGGACTCAGGAAGTCGGGAACGTCTTCGATGTCGGGGCCGGCATCCGTCGGCGCCGGGGCCGCGACCCGGTGGGTCTTGTAGGTGGGAATCAGGTCGACGCGCCACTGCGGGCGCCAGTCGTCGTCCCAGCAGGCGACGATCTCGGTGGGCTCGAACTCGGCGGCGAGCCGGGCGATCATGTCGAGCAGGCCCCGCACGGCGTTGATCGGCTCGCCGTTCGGGGCGCGCACGGTGTCGGGAACGCCGTAGAAAGCGCGAAAATACAGGCCGGCGGTGTCGAGCAGCATGCGGCGCTCAGGATGCGGGGTCACGGCGACCAGTGTGCCACACCGGTCGGGCGGGCCGAGGCGAGCGCCTGCTAGTCGGGCACGTAGAGGTAATGAAAGCCCGCCCCTCGGCGCCGTTCTCGTGAGGGCTCCAGAACACCCCGGTCTGCGAGGGAGTTGAGCACCGAGCCGATGTTCGTGGCATGCGCGCCGACGAGGTCGCCCAGCTCGGTCGTGCTGATGCGACCGCGGGCCGCAGCGTAGGCCTGGGCGATGTCCTCGCGGGTGGGCCACGAACGACGGATGTTGGCAATTCGCTCGAGGTCGGTGAGAGAGGTGCGGGCCTGCTCGCTCAGCGCCATGACCCGGGGGGTGCCGGCCGGCGTACCTCTGACTTCGACGAACACCGGATGACCGTCGATGGTCAGATCGACCAGTGTCGTGATCGCGTCTGTCGCCTCAGCTTCGGAAACCTGCAGATACGGTGCCAGCACGCGGGCGTCGAGCCAACCGTTGGTGACGGCAAAATAGACGCTCATCAGCAAGCGCAGATCCGATCTGACGAGCGGGTTGCTGAGTTGGTTGAGCCACTGGATCCATGCCGTGTTGGGGTGGTTGCCGATCAAGCGGGTGACCACGCTGGGGCCGTCGATCTCCGCAATGTCCGGTGGACCGTAGCCGAGGCGAAGCATGTCGCCGAACATGCGATCGATGCCGATCCCTTCCCGTTCGGCCACCCTCAGCGAGGCGAGGAGATCCACCAGAGCCGTGTTGCGGGACGACGAGGGATGGTTGATGATGTTCTCCGGGCTCACCCCCCAGACGAACCCGCCGGGGCTCGTCACCCGCAGCAGGCCACCCACGTGCTCGACCACCGTGGGCGCGGTGATCGCCCATTCGCGGTGGGCGACGCCGTTCACGATCGCTTCGCGCAGCGCACGTTCGGGTATCTGACGCACCTGAGCCTGGGCCAGCCCCCCGTTGACGTGCGTGATCGGGTTGTACGCCCGCGAGGTCGTGAACACCTCCTGCAACTGCTCGAGCAGCGACCGGTGTGACCGGCGAACTCGGGCCAGGCTGTCGCCGCCGGCGACATCGCGTCTGAGGTAATCCAGGCCCGGCTCTGCCCTCCCCACGAAGAGTAGCGCAGCGGCGTTGGTGAGCATGCCCGCACCATCCACGGCGTTGAGCCGTCGCAGAAGATCAGCGGTCGGTACGTCGGCGAGCTCCTGGGCGGACGAATCCGCCGAATCGCGGAGAAAATCGCGAGCCACCTCGACGGCGCCGGCCCGCGCATCCGCCGCCGAGTGCGTGCTCGCGTGCGAAGACCAGTCGACTTGCAGGTGGCGGCGCCGGCGCTCGTGCCAACTCGAGGCGTCGATCTCGACGCACCGATCGCTGACCCGCCAGTTGAGCTTGTGGTTGTAACGCACCGGCTCGATGGCTTCGGGAATGACGATCACCAGGATCCGCTGCCCGCGAATCTCCACCGGGTAGGCCTCGACCGTGACACGTCGATCGAGCTTGTCGTAGAGACGGCCGCGCAGCCATTCCTCGTCGAGTTGGGTGCCGATGATCGTACTGTCATCGGCCACTCCGACCAGCAACGCGCCGCCGCCGGGAGTATTGGCCATGCAGGCCACTTCCGGGGCCAGTTTGTCCACGGCGGCATCACTTGTGGGCTGCCCCGCCAGAATCTGGCCGCCGGGACCACGCCGACCGGACTCCTCTTTGAGGTCGAGGATCTTTCGTTCGACCACCCGGTTGCCCGCATGCAGCGTTTCCAGCGCGCTCCGCACGGCCGACTGCACGGGAGTCAGGCCAAATATTGTCACGGTAGACACTCCTCGACATGAATCATCAGTCGTTCCTGGATTTAATTATGGATTAATCACATTGCCGAGCCAGCATACAATTAATTCTGAGATTAATTATGGTTACGGCCGCCGACCGCAGGTGTTCGACAATAAATCACGGGTGCCCGGGCCAGCCGCCGCACTCAGGTCGAGACGGCCAGCCCGACCGCGCCCGCGAGCAGCACCAGCCCGCCCAGGCGGTAGACCGCCGCGAGGTGGGGCCGCCGGAACCACTTGAGCTCACCGACCGCGGGCGCGCGCCCCGTGAGCTTGAGCGCGGCGATCACCATCATCGGGAGGGGCAGCACCACGAACGCCATCCGGGCCACGTCGGCGCCGGCCCCGAAGCTGTCGATCAGCAGGGACGTGACGAGAATGCCGAAAACCAGGTTGATCGCCACGACGGCGAGCTCGGTGGGCAGGGCCTGCCAGACCGCCGGCCGATTGCGAAAACGGGTCTCGAACAGCGGCGCGATGATCGCCGCGGCGAACATGAGCGCCCCGAGCAGCACCTGCCACACCAGCCCGACGAAAGCGCTCGACACCAGCACGAAGAGCCCGGACTGCAGCACAGCGGATGCCACCACCTGCGCCCGCGACGCCGCCGGCAGGTGCAGGGGCGCCACTGTCACGAGCCGCCCCGGGAAAAAGCGGGTGGCGACCTCTTCGACCACGGTCTTGAGCATGAGCATGCCGCCGACCAGGATCGCGATGCTGTCGGCGTGTGCCGTGATCGGCAGGTCGTAGCCCGAGAGCCCGGCGAGCGCTCCGACGAACTTCTGCGTCGCCCACGCCCCGACCAGGGGTACGACGACGAGGTCGATACCGCGTTCCCACCACTCGGCCCGGGTTCGCGGCGACCGGCGCCGAATCGAGCGGAACGACTGCGCCACCAGCGACGGCACGATGGTGATGATCGTCATGCCGAGCAGGGTCAACACGCTGCCGGAGCCTACGATGCCGCCCGAGAACAGCACGCCGGCCCAGAGCACGCTCATCGCGAGCACCCCGGCGAGCGCATCGATCGCGCCGAGGCCCACGATGAGCGCGAACAGCACCAGCCCCGGCGGCATGGCGCGACCGTCGACGTCGACGACGGCCGCGAGCCCGAGCAGTATTCCGGCAAGGGGCAGCACGAGGGCGAGGCTGCCCGCCATGGCCCGCAGAGCACTCGCGTCGCCGAGCACCGAAGCAGCGAGCGACGATTTTCCGGCCGCGGCGGCGATGACCCGGCGAAAACCGCTGTCGGACCTGGTGAAGGCCCGGCGGTTCCAGATCGGCAGCCGGTCGCCCCAGCCCGCATCCGAAGCCAGAAGCTTGCCCGACTTCACGTCGATCCGCCGGGTCGACTCGGATTCCCAGGCGTCCTGCGAGTTCAAGCGCTGGCCCAGACGGTTGAAGACGGTTCCGCCGGCGAGGGCAAGCATCGACAGCAGCGCCATCGCCGGGACGGTGAGCGCGATGACCGCGGCCGGGTTGTCGAGGGGAGTCACGGCGGCGAAGGGGAGCACCCTGATGCGGCGCATGCTGCCTGGGACGGATGCCTGGGCATCCGCTGCCGCCGACGTCACCCGGCCGTCGGCGGAGATGCTGAACCCGGTGCGCTGCTCGATTGCGGCGCCGGCGGAGCCATCGGACCCGGCCACGCCGGTGCCGAGCACGAGCAGGGTGTGGTCGCCTGCGGGCAGATCGAGCGGAAGGCTCTGGCTGGCGGTGAAGGTTCCGTCACCGCTCGCGTAGCCTTCGGCGACCAGTTGCGGGGTTGAGAACGCGAACACCTGCACGCCGGATCCGGGCTCGAGGCCCCAGCCGTCGACGCTCACTCGCGCCGTCGCCGAGGTGGCGCCGAGCAGCACCTCGAGGTCGAACTCGAACGCCGAGGCGCTGCTGTCGTCGGTGGCAGCGAGGGGCGGGGTGGAATTCGGGGCGGGCGCGGGCGACGCGGTGGGAGTCGGAGTGGGCGTCGGAGTGGGCCTGGCCGTCGGGGTCGAGGTCGGTGTTGCGCTCGGCGCGACAGCGGATGCCGCGAGCCCGGCGGGTGCAGCGCCGTCGGCGGGCGCTTCGGCCGGCCCTGACGAAACAAGAGCCAGCGGGAGGCTCGTAGGGCGCGCGGTTGGGAGAGCCGTCGGGACATCCGTCGGCACATCGCCCGTGACCGTGAACGCGACGGTGTCGACGGCCGTCACTCCACTGTTCAGGTCGGCCAGCTCGCCGGCCAGCGTGTAGTCACCGGGTTCGAGGCTCTGGGCGAGGCTCACCCGGGCCAGAGCGGTGCGTTGGGAGTAGACCTCTCCGAGCAGGGCCGCGACATCGCCGACAGACTGATCGGTCTCGTCGCGCACGGTCAGGGTTCCCGCCGGATTCACGTGCGAGCTGCCGGTGTTGGCGACTTGGAACTCTAGATAGGGGCCGTCGGCGTCCGCTGCGTAGACCGGAGCCGCCCACGAGAACGCCGGCTCGACGCCTTCGCCGACGTGGATGTTCACGAAGACGACCGGCCGGTGCTCGGTGACGGGCGCAGCGACACGCCCGAGCGGCGGCTCGGTCTGCTCGAGCACGAGTGCGGCGATGTACTTTCCACGCGGGGTCTCGAGCGGAACCGTCACAGTGAAGTCGCGCTGCAGCTGCTGGTCGCCGCCGAGCGGGTCGGTTTGCGCGTCGAAATCGAGCCAGGACGTTTCGGGAAAGGCGCGGGCGCCCTCGGCGCCGACGCTCGGCCCGCCGTTCAGGGCGGCGCCCACGTCGGCGGGGTAGCTGCGCACCCAGGTGGGGTCCGAGCCCAGATTGGCGAGCACCACGCCGTAGGCCCCACTCGTCTCGCCATCGATGGCGTACACGTCGATGCTGCCGGTGGGTGGGTCCACCCCGGCCACGGTCAGCGCAAGAGTGCCGTTGCCGGTGGCCGCGAAAGCGGCCGCGACGGGACCTCCCGCGAGCAGGAGTCCGATCAGGGTCAGGGCCGGCAACCTCGGCCACCGCGGCCGCAGAGACTGTGGTGATCTGGCCAATTTCCCCCCCGGGATCGAACACAGACTAGCGGATGCCGCGCGGCATCCGCGCTGCCCCATCGTGGGCGCAGCTGCGGCGGCGGCCGGGGGCTAATCCAGAAAATCGGGGCGGCAGCCCGAATGGCCGCGCACCGTTCCGGCCGATCGAGCCAGGCCGGCGACCGGTTTTCCTGAATTCGCCACCGGGGCCGCGGAATCCACGTCGCCGGGGCGGTCCTAGAGTCGAACCATCAACATTTTGCGGGCACAGCCCATCGACCGGGACATTCGGCGGCTCGCGCTGCCGGCCCTCGGCGCGCTCGTGGCCGAGCCGTTGTTTTTGCTCGCCGACGCCGCCATGATCGGGCACCTGGGCACGATTCCGCTCGCCGGCCTGGGGTTGGCGAGCGCGGTGCTGCAGACGATCATCGGCCTGATGGTGTTTTTGGCCTACAGTACGACCCCGGCGGTGGCGCGCTGGCTCGGGGCGGGGGACATCCGTCGCGCGGTCAGCGTCGGCATCGACGGGCTCTGGCTCGCGCTCGGGCTCGGGGTGGGCCTCGCGGTGCTCGGCTTTCTCGCCACCCCGACACTCGTCGCAGCGTTCGGCGCCGAAGAGGATGTCGCGGTGCAGGCCGTCACCTACCTCGGCCTGTCGATGTTCGGGCTACCCGCCATGCTGCTCGTGTTCGCCGCGACCGGGCTGCTGCGCGGCCTGCAGGACACCCGCACTCCGCTTTATGTTGCGGGCGTGGGGTTCGCGCTGAACATCGTGCTCAACTTCGTGTTCATCTACGGGCTCGACCTCGGCATCGCGGGGTCGGCGCTCGGCACGGTCGTGGCGCAGTGGGGCATGGTCGCCGTCTACCTCGTCGTGGTCGTGCGGCACGCGCGGCGGCATGACGCGCCGCTGCGGCCGCACCGTGCCGGCGTGCTGCTCGGGGCGCGGAGCGGCGGCTGGTTGTTTCTGCGCACGCTGAGCCTGCGGGCGGCGATGCTGCTCGCGGTGTTCGTCGCGACCCGACTGGGATCCCCCGAACTCGCCGCCTTCCAGATCGCGATGACGCTGTTCGCCACCCTGGCCTTCGCGCTCGACGCCCTGGCGATCGCGGCGCAGGCCCTCGTCGGGCGCGGACTCGGCGCGAGCGACGTGGGGCAGGTACGGCAGGTGCTGCGACGCTGCCTCGAGTGGGGGTTTCTGGGCGGCGTGCCGCTCGGTCTGCTGGTGATCGCCACGAGCGGGGTGCTCCCCCTGGTCTTCACGAGTTCGGAGGCCGTGTTGCGGCTGTTGCCGCCGACGCTCGTGGTGCTCGGGGCATCCGTTCCCCTGGGGGCGCTCGTGTTCGTGCTCGATGGCGTGCTGATCGGCGCCGGCGATGCCCGGTATCTGGCGCTGACCGGGCTCGTGAACCTGGCCGCGTTCGTGCCGCTCGCCCTCGCGGTGTACTGGTTCGCCCCGGAGGGCGCGGCCGGGCTCGCATGGCTGATGGCGGCGTTCGCGCTCGGCTACCTCGGGGCCCGCGCGGTCACGCTGTCGTTGCGCGCCCGCTCGAGCGCGTGGATGGTCGTCGGCGCCCGCTGATCCGCCCCCGCTGGGGCGCAGGCTCAACCAGCGGAAATCCGCTGGTTGAGCCGCGAGGAACGAGCGGTCGAAACCCCGCGAGCCGACCTCGAGACTGCGGGAGAGAACGGAAGCGGCGGGCGGCCTAGTCGAGGGGGTAGGCGAGGGCCGGGCGACGGATGCTCACGCGCACCCGGTCGCCGCGCTGCGGCAGGTCAGGGGCCGCGACCCGGGCCCGGATGACCGTGCCGTCAGCCACCTCGACGCTGACCAGCGCATCGTGGCCGGCGTAGGCGATGTCGGTCACGAGCGCGACGACGGGCTCGGTTCCGGCGGGCGCCAGCCCGAGGCCGGGCAGCTGCCGGGCCCGCGGCCGCGACTGGACCAGCGTGACCGACGCCGCAGCGGCAGACGCCGGCGCGATCGGCGTCGCAGCCCCCTCCGCGGTCGAAACGGGCCGGGCCGGCTGCTGCACGGGGCCCGGCGCGATCACCCGAGTGATGGCGGGCGAGAGGTGCAGCCACTCCGGGCGCAGCATGAGGCGCACGGCAGCGCCATCCACGGGCGCCGCACCGTCGAACGCGCGCGCCGGCACCACGCCGAGCGCACACTCGACCCGGCCGGTCGCCGCGGCCGCAACCGCCGTGCCCGCGCCGACCCAGCGACCGTCGAGCTCGACGGTGTCGCCCACGAACCCGGCGACCCAGCGGCTGACCGGGTGTTCGTAGACCTCGGCCGGGGTGCCCCACTGCAACAGCCGCCCGCCGCGCATGACCGCCACGTAGTCGGCGAGCGACAACGCTTCTTCCTGGTCGTGGGTGACGAGCAGGCTGGTGCTGTTCTGGTCGCGCAGCAGGGCGGCGACCTCGATGCGCAGCGCCGCGCGCAGCAACGGGTCGAGGGCCGCGAACGGCTCGTCGAGCAGCATCAGGTCGGGCCGGGCGGCGAGCGCGCGGGCCAGCGACACCCGCTGCGCCTGGCCGCCGGAGAGCTGCGCCGGCGACCGGTCGACGAGTCCGGTCAAGCCAACCAGTTCGGCGAGGTCCACGATGCGCGCCGCCCGGGCGGCCTTTCCACCGGTTCGGCCGCCCCGCGGCAGGCCGAAGCCGATGTTCTCCCCCACGGACAGGTGCGGAAAGAGCGAGGCGTCCTGCGGCACCCAGCCCATGCCGCGTTTTTCGGGGGCGAGCTGCACCGAGGCTGAGCTCACCACCCGGGTGCCCACGCGGATGGTTCCCGCTGAGGCGGGGAGCAGGCCGGCAACCGCGCGCAGCAGGGTCGTTTTGCCGCATCCGCTCGGACCGAGAACGGCCACCAGGCTGCCGCGCGGAATTCCGAAGCTGACTCCTTCGAGCACGGTCGTGTCGCCGTAGGAGACCTCGAGGCCGTCGATCGTGACCCAGTCGGCGGCCGGCGGCGCGGCGACAGCGCGGGCGGCGGCGTTGCGGGCGACGGATGCCGCCTCCCGCTCGGCGGGCCCCTCACTGGTTCGGGTGTTCACGGCGCTCCTTGCATCGATGACGTCACTGCTGTTCTTTCGCCACGCCGCGGATGCCCGACAACAGCACCGTGGGCACGGCCGCGAGCAGCACGAGGGCCGCCGCGTAGGGCGCCGCGGCGCCGAACTCGAAGACCGCGGTGCGGCTCCACAGCTCGGTGGCGAGCGTGGACACGCCCGTCGGGCGCAGCAACAGTGTCGCGGGCAATTCTTTCATGACCGAGATGGCCACGAGCAGGGTGCCGATGCCGATGCCGGGCAGCGCGAGGCGTGCGGTCACCTTGAACCAGGTGGCGAGCGGCGAGTAGCCGAGCATGCGCGAGACGTCGGTGAGGCTGCCGGGCACCGCGGCAATGCCGCTGCGCATGCTGCCGATCGCGCGGGGCATGAACAGCACGACGTAGGCGAAGACCAGCACGGCCGAGGTTTGGTAGAGCGCCGGCACCGCGGCCAGGGCGAAGAAAACGAGCGAGAGGCCCACGACGATGCCGGGGAGGGCGTGGCCGAGAAAACCGACCGCTTCGATGGCGGCGACCAGCCGGCCTCGGTACCGCGCAGCGAGCGCGGCAATCGGCAGGGCCACCAACGCGGTGATCAGCGCAGCGCCGAGCGCCAGGGCGAGGGTCGCGCCGATCGCCTCGAGCAGGCGCGGCACGTCGATGGCCCGCAAGGTGGCCGCCTCGACGAGCCGGTTGCCCAGTCCCAGCACCGGCACCAGGATTCCGGCGACCGGGGCGACCAGCAGCACGGCCAGGGCCGGCCCGAGCAGGCGCCCGGCCGGGCGCTGGGGAGTCGTGCTGCGGCCGCCGGCGCGGTCGACCT
>NZ_QZVS01000091.1 GCF_003602235.1 Cryobacterium melibiosiphilum | reverse complement strand
TCGAGTCGAGCCCACTCGCTGTCAGATAAAACGGCAGTTCGCGACATGCGTCAACTGTGCCACACGACCCCACGGATCATTAGGAGACACGCCCTAGTGGAGCGAACGCCCCGGAACCGGCGTCCCCACTGCGTCGCGGCGATTGTCGAGCGTCGTCGCAATGTGGAGCCCGACAATTCGAGCGGCATCCCGGGCATCGTCCACCGTGAGCCGATTCGTGGGCACGTGCTCGCTGACTTCCCTCATCGCCAGCAGCATCCCGAGCGCAAGCGCGAGTACCAGCAGCGGTGGGTCGAGCAGAATCGCGACAAGATCCGCGAGTACTCCCAGCGCTACTACAAGCACCACCGCGACGAGGTCAACGCCCGCGCCGTCGCCCGCCGCGACGCCGACCCCGAACGCACCAAGCAGACCACGAAAGCGGGGCCGAACGCAACATGGAGCGCCGCGCCGAATGGCAGCGCACCCGGCGCAATAACCCCGACATCTACCAGGCGGAACTCGCTGCCAACGCCGCAGCGCGGCGCCTTAAGCGCCAGCTCAGCGGTCTGGGCCTGCCGCCGAGGCAGCTACACCCGTCCACCGCCGCCGAGCGCCGCCTGAATGAAGCGGTTCATGGATGCGCAGCGGCTCATACATGCGGACGGCGACTACAGCGCCGCTGTTGTCTCTGCTGCTACAGGTATGGAGGTCTTGAGCGACGCCCTGCTCTCAGCGTTGCTCTGGGAAGAACACGTCAGGTCCGGTGGCGAGACAGACCGCGCGGTCGATGAAGCTTCTGGTTTGTTTTCACGCGATGTCACTCCACTCAAGCGGGCGACAACGAAAACCGTCTCGATGCTTGGAGGCGATTGGACTTCATCGGCATCTCCATGGCAGGTCTACAAAGGTGGTGCTGCGAGTTTGAGGAATCGTATCGTTCACGCTGGACATCAGCCGAAGCGTCAAGAAGCCATCGCGGCGTACCAGCAGGCACTGGATAGTCAGACATTCTTGTTTGATCGCCTCGCCAACAAGAGGCTCAACTACCCGCGAACCTGCTATATATTCCTGGGGCCCGAGGGGCTCCGTAAGCGGAATCTATTGAGCGGAAAAACCAGGCGCTTTTTTGAACCGACGTTTGCCACAGAGCCGCCTTGGTCAGCAAGCTTCTCGGCCTGGCATCAGGCATTGGTGACCAAAGTCAGTGCATAACGACCCAAACGGCTCAGTACCCGTCCGAGGCAGCAGGGTTCAGAATCTGTCTGCCCCACAGGAAGGCGCGGTCAGTCGCAGACAATCGTGCCTGCTCAGCGGCGCTATTCCAGTGCTCTTGGTTGGACTGGATCATTGCGTCGATGATGACTCGCCCTTGAGGCTGTGAGAGCCCGTGGACGTGACTACATCCGACGAGAAACCTTCCTGCCACATATGCCTTTTACTCTTGAAGAGCTTCTAGGCAGGCGATAGCTTCTTCCGCACCGGCTTCGGACGCGCTCAGGTCCTGGACATCTCCATCCGCCCAATCAGAGAATGACTTCGCAAAACCGTCAACAGAAAAAGTCAGTCCCGACTTCTCATCGGTTACGGGATCCCCGTTTGTGGCCCAAAGCCCGTTAGCATCTCCGACTTCCATTCCCGCGCCGGTGATTTCACCAGCAATGAAGTACACGTCAGACCGGTCACCTGCTTTGTATGCCGTTGCCCGGGTCAGAGTGTTAGCGGGATCGATGCCCTGCACGCCAGCCTGGATTCGAGCGATAGTTGCCGCGGACACCGTTAGGCAATTCGGATCTGGCATGGCCGCTTCGGCTTCGGCTTCGGCTTCCGCTTCGGTTGTCTCTGTAGTGTCCGCTTCGGCCGTGGCCTCCACGTCACCAGCGCTGGCCCCAATGCCCTGCGGCTCAGCTCCTGATGCAGAACAACCAGCCAACAAGGGCAAAACGACGACCAAAGCAGCCAAGGACAACACGCTTTTATGCAGGATCATGCTTCCAGCGTAACTAGGTCCACAGCAGCACGAAGACAACGACACAAACATGCAATCCAGCCACCTGGCCGCAGCTTCCACACTTCCTAATCACCGCAATCCTCGATGCCCCGGCTCGATCTGGGCGAGCGCACAGAACAGAACTGCGTGGGCGGCCCAGCGTGGACCCGCTGCGGCGTCCGTGCCGGCCACTGACCAGATCGGATGCGCTGGCAGTAGTAATGAGATCGGTCGCGGCGGCCGCGGTTGCCATAGGGCTCGCTGGCGTACGCATCAATGGACTCCGGCGAGCCCTGCCGCAGCCCGAGGGACGCCACCTTCTCCCACTCATGCACGAACCGGTGCACGTCGAGCAGCTCGGGCGCATCCGGCCGGTCGTGCACCAGCAGCGAGAACGCGCCACCGGCATCCACCGACTGCAGCTGCGCGTGATCGCCGACCAGCAGCACCTTCACGCCGGCAGCAGCCGCCAGCGCGGTCACCCGGTCCAACGGCAGCGTGCCCGCCAGGGACGCCTCGTCAATGATCACGAGCTGGCCGGGCCGGAAGGTCGTGCCGTCGGCGAGATGGGAGTGCCACCACTTCGCCAGGTTCTCGGTCGTGATGCCGAGATCCGTCGCCAACACCGTCGCGGCGGCGGCCGACGGTGCCAGCCCGACGACCGACCCCGCGCCATGCGCCGACTCCCAGGCTCGCCGCAGCGCGTTCATCGCCGTCGTTTTGCCGGCGCCCGCCGGCCCGACCAGCACATCGACGACCCGCCCCGACCCGGCGACCGCCGACAGCGCCGCCAACTGGTCCGCAGCGAGCACTCCCCCGCCAGGCAGCCGCCGCCGCGCAACCGAATCCGGCACCGTAACCCGCGGCGCGGTCACCAGCGCAGCCCGCGCCAGCAACCGCGCCTCGGCCTCGAGCAGCTCGGTCGAGGTGAACACCACGGAGTGCTTTGGCCGGAACACCGAGGTCCCGTCCTCCCGCTGAAACGCCGCCGGGCTCACGGCGAGCTCCGGTGGGGTGCGTCGCAGGGAGGCGCGCTCGGCGGCATCCGCTATCAGCCCGACGACGGCCTCGCGATCGCTGGCCGACGCGAAACGGTACGGCATGCTCTGGCGCGAGGCCTCGGCGATGAGGTTCCAGTGCCGCCAGGTGGCGCGCTTCTCGCTGACGGCCGTCATCACGCTCAGCCCGAGCGCCTCAAGAGCGGAAAGCGGCAGGTCCTCAGCGTGCAGCACCACCGGGTCACCCATCACCACCAACGCGTCCCGCCCGAGCACGCGCCCGGCGCGTTCCCGCCACGCCGCCGTCAGCTGCGCCAGCGAGTGCACCTGCTTCGCCGGCCGGGTGGCGAGCGTCGCCTGGGCACGCAGCTTCGTGATCGTCACCGCACTCGGATGCCGCCCGTGACCGGCCACATACGCCTCGATCAGCCGGTCGGTCTCCACGTCGATGTGCCGGGACCGCGTCGAAAACTCCGCCACGAGCGCCTCCGGCACACCCCGCACAGCCCACGCCGGGTGCCGGTCGCGCCCTCGCTCCCGCGGTTCCCACTGCACGCCGAGCGAGCGGGTGAGCGCGTCGGCGAACAGGCTCTCGTGCAGCTCACTCAGCGCCACCACGGCCTCGTGCATCGGCCGGCCGTCGAGAGAGCGCCACTTGCCGTCGAGCACGGTCTGCACCTTGTTGCTGATCACCACGTGCGTGTGCAGGTGCGGATCCCCCGCCCGGCTGTCGAAATGATCGAACGCCGTCGCGATCAGGCCGGTCACGTCCACCTGCGCGACCGCGCCGCCCTGCCCGGTGGTGCCCGTGCGCGTCGCCGCGACCTCCCGCTCCAGGTACGCAATCACCTCGGCCACCGCCCCATGGTGCGCCGCCGCGATGCGCGCCTGCGTGCCCGCGTCCGCCACACCCCACAGAACACTCGCCGACTTCGGAATCGAAAACGTGAAGTCATACCCCGCCACGGCCCGCCGCCGCCTAGCAACCGGTTCCTCATCAGCGGATGCCGCGGCGCCCGCCGCTCGCGCCGTCGGCCCGTTCCCGAGACCCTCAACTCTCATCTGGGCCGAGGCGCGTTCTGCGGTGGTGCGGTACTCCGGGTAGGCGCGTCCGAGGGGTTCGCCGGTGACCGGGTCGCGGCCGAGGCCTACGAGCAGCTGCAGCTGGGCCTCAGTGACCAGGTCGCCCTCGGCGATGAGGCCGCCGCCGAGCCCGGGGAGGCCGGCGCCCATCCAGCGGCCGGGCGGCGTGCCCTCCGCGGTGTAGTACCGAGTGAGCGGAGTCGACATCGAACGGTCGCCGTCACTGGCGGCGACGGTGCGCAGCAGGTACATATAACCGTCCCCGGCACTCATCACCCGCATCGACACCGTCACCGCGGCCACCTCCGTCATCATGACGAAGGTGCGCCGCGACACACGGGAGGATTCGCGAATTCCCTGAGTTGCTTCCACACCAGGCTCAGCCAAGGAGGCTCGGAATTCCTCACGAACGATCGGTCAAACCGCGCTGGATCTATTTCCGTCGTCGAGACCTCCGTGCAGACGTTCCCGTATAAAGGATGACCGTTTGTTCTCAATTCCCGTGGTCATTCTCGGTCCTCACTGTCTGCGGTACCTACCGAACCGAGGCCACGACCCACGTTCATCACACGAACCACCGGATCCAGCTGCGCGAGGACCACAGCGCCGCTCTCGACGAGCGGGCGCCCCGATTTCAGGACGAAGTTCACAATCGAGACGTCGGCGAAATGAGCCGCGAGGACCACGGACATCTCGATCTCGCGGCCGGCTTGCAGATGCTCGACCATCGCCCGGTGAAGCCTCCGTGGCGACGCCGCTCGCGATTGCCTCAGGGCGTCAATGCGACCACGGTCCTCAGTCGGCTGGGAGAGCGAGGCATAGTCACGCGCGACGCTCGTTGCAACAAGGTGGACATACAAGCGCAGGATTGCTCCGTGTCATGACTTGCGGTCGTTGACCTTCTTGAGGTTTTGCAGCTCAGTCCAGTGTTGCTCCAGGCCGGTGAGGGTAGGACTGACCCCCAGCGTCACAAGCGGTTGGGAATGGCCATCAATGTACCGACAGGCAACCTCGAATATTTCCGTTACCTTAGGACCGATCTCGTCGAGTTTGCTACCGTCGATGCTCGGGAGGGTGGTCATCTGAACGTTCGCGCGGTAGCGCTTCGTTACACCCTTCAGCAACTCTTCTTCCGTGAAGACTTCGCACCACGCCCGAACATGGCTGTATGCCATCCGCACAAACGCATCTCGTACTTCCCCCTCCTGGGCCTTCGCATTCTGAATCGCAGCATTAATTCGTCCTCGAATGGCGCTCAGCGAGTCCGTGCGCAAACCAGTTGCTCGGGTGACTTGTCCTTTGCCGCTTTCGTCCGTGATTTGGAACAGCGAACAGCGTTTCGATTTCTCGGAAAGATTTAAGAGCGTCGTGGCGAAAAGGATGTCGTGGGTGAATACGATGACCTGGATGTTGTCTGCCAATTGCGCAATCCGCTGAGCGACCTCGTTGACGCGACGGTGGTCAAGGCTAGACACAGGATCATCGAAAATCACCGGCGCTGTAATGCCCGCAAGTCGCGCCTCGGCCAAGAAGTCAGCTAGGGCCAGCACCTTCTGTTCACCTTCAGAGAGCACCTTCGACGGTTTGTGCTTACCGGTCATAACTTTACGACGTTGGGCCTTGCCGTCGCGTCCGACGAATTGCAGCTTCATCGGCGGGGTCCTGAGCGCTTCGCATTCTTCAAGAAACAGCGCGTCGAAGCTCAGGTTGATGAGGTTGTTGCTGGCGGTCTTGGAGAGTTCTGTGATTGCTCTGGCCATTTGCGGCATCGGTTTTTTGAGGGTGCGAAGCCTGTCTGCTTCCTTGGCGCTCTTGACCTGAGTTTCAATCAGTGGCCAGGACAGACCGAGCTCGACTGCGTCCTTGAGCTCCAATAGCTCCGTCTGCTTATCGTCGAGGACTTTTACGCGATTCTGCTGCTGGTTCTCAAGCTCGGAGATGCTCATGCCAGTGGTCGTCAGAGCATTAGAGACCGTGCTTTTCGCTGGAGTGATCAGTTCTGTGATTTTGATGTCGACTGTCTGACTGTCGGCGAGGGCAGCGGCTATCGCGCTCCGAGCGTTCTCAATTACCTCGACCTGCGCGAAATATGTAGGGCGGTCGGCCTCGCCGGAGTCTTTGTGCTCCTCCATGAACGCGGTCATGTCGTTGCCCTGGATACTGGAGATATGACGATTGAAAGTAGTCAGCGTAGTATCGGTGGTGCGGATGTCCGCCGAGATCTTGTCTTCGAGGTACGTCGAGTAGCGAGTGAGAAGATCTCGCGCGGGGTCGAGTAACGCTTGACGACAATAAAGGCATCGATCCGCGTCGTGTACTCCGAGAGCCACAAGGTGCTGGCGATAGGTATCGCCTCTTTCAATGAAGTCGTTCCATGTGTCATCTGGGCCAGCGGGCAGATCAGCAGCCGCGAATAGTTCGCTGCGGAACGTCGCGTAGTCAGTCCCAAGTTGTGTCCGTGTAACCCGAGCCGCGTTGTACGCTGCCTGGTCGAAGGCGGACAGGGCGTCAGCGGCAGCCCCTGCCTGGGCCAATACACGCTGCTGGCTTTTGAAAGCCGTGATCTGAGTGCCCATCGTATTGGCTCGTAGAGCCGCTACCGCTTGGGTAAGCGAATCGAGCTCAGCGTCGACACCCTTGCCGGCCTTGGCCTTCGATTTGAGATCGACCAGATCCGAGGATGCGCCGAGTGCCTCGATTAGCGGATAGATCATTGAACCGCGCTGGAACCGTGAGAGTAGCCCGGTACTCCCGGAGCTGAGCCCAGCAATAGTGGAATCGACGTGACCTGCGACCGCTTGGATCGCCACAGTGACGTGCTTGAAAAGTGCCAGCGCGACCGGGACATAGACGTAGTCAAGGTCGTCATCGACGTGCGCCGTGACGGCGGGGCTATCAAAGATCGACATTCTCGTGAATGGTGAAACACCTCGGTCACCGGCCCAGGCGAGGGTCTGCGCTTGGTCGCCAAGTGTGAACTCGAGCTTTGCACTCTGTTCCTCGACGGCGCCCGCTTCGATGTCTCCGAGGATCGTGTCGGCAGTGCGGCTGTTCGCGAGCGCCTTGAAGACGCGAGAGTAACCGGTTTTGCCGGTACCGTTCTCACCGTACAAAATCGTCAAGCCCTCATGAGGCTCGATCACCGATCCAGATACCAGCGCATTGATGCCGTGAACCTCAGAGATTCGAGTCAGGGTCAGCGGCGGCGCTGACTCGTCCTGACGGGCTTCGATGTTGAGCTGAGGGACGACTGGCAGTTCACGCTCGTCGAGGGCCTTTTCCTGGCGAAATAGCTGATACGCCTTCTCAGCCGTTGACTCGCCGACAGGACGCGCGGTCGCAATGACTTCGGCTACGAGTAGGCGCACCCACTCATCCTTGGCGTTCGCCCAGTCAGCGAGGAGTGCCCTCGGGTCGAGAAGCTCAGCGACCTCTGGTTCCACGAATTCGGATTCACCGTTTGGGTTGACGGTCGTCATTGTCACTTCACCGCTCATAACGTGTTGTCTCACTTACTTCTTTTATCGGCCGACTCTTGAATTGTGGATATCCGGAGAGCACCAAGCAACTTCGCGTGGAGAGCGGTAAGCACCGCGACGCCTGCAGTGCTGGGCGTGGAACGCTGGTTCTCGACCAGCCAGTTGGCAACCGCAACCTTGGACGGAACCTTCAAGCCTTTGTCTCTAATCCAGCCATACATCCACTTCGCAACCGAGCCGCCATCCACGACGGGAATAGACGGCACCTCGGGCAAGTCGCTCACGGCGACGTCCGGATTGCATTCAGGCAGCAGCGCGGCGATAGCTGCGCGATAGTGCTCCTGGGCAAGCAGGTTCTCAATTCCCGGTACACCGAGATCCGCGATAAGTCCCTCTGGAACGCCAGCCTCCGTGAGCGCCGTCTTCAACTTCGCCCCACCGTCGTCACCGTCGACCATGTACGCAACGTGAGCTGCTTCGAGATCCAGCTTCGGCAAGAAATCGTTCGGCACCTCCGACAATCCCGGTGCCACTTGGTAAGGCAGATCAGTCTCGCCAGTCGCAGCTCGTATCAACGTTGGTAGAAGGATCATCTCGGTCGCGCCCTCCGCCAACACGACGAAACGTGCAGGGGTGAAGGCCGCCGCCGCCGCACCCATCGCAAGCATTAGAGGCGAGAAACCCGCCCCACTTTGCCAAAAACTGTTCCTGACGTCGCTGACCTGAAAATTGTCCTTACGCGGTACGACGACACGGATGCCAGTACCAAGGTCAGGTGGTAGACAGGCCGGACTATGTGTCGTGTAGATAACTTTGACCGCATGTTCCTGCTTGACGAACATATTCACCAGATCGGCCTGCGCATCGATATGAAGGTGATTCTCCGCCTCGTCGATGAGGAGGATCGGTAAGCGACCAGAACCATGCACCTTCAGAAATGCGATCAATGCGACGAACATCCGCAGGCCCGCGCTTCGCTCGTCGAAAACAGTGACATTGTCACCATCCTCCATCAGCTCGATACGCAGTTGGTCACCGTCCAGCTCGAAGTGAACTGACAGATTCGATTGCTTCCACGCCCCTTCAAAAATCGTGTCCATGCGACTGTTGGCCTGCACGATTGCCGATCGTCGACGGGCAATATCTCCCGTCCGCACGAACTGAAGAAGCTGGGTGAGATCGAGCGACGCCGTACCGGCCAGGTTCTCGAGCGCAGCTGGCGGATCGTTAGCGAGTGCATCGTTGAACGTGTACGCGGACTGAATCGAGCGGTCCGCCTCGTTGAACATAATGAAGTCAGGTGCGCGGTGCCAGAGCCGATCGCGTGCAATTGCAGCGGGGTCTTCTCGCTCCGCCCAGACGAGGATCGTGCCGTAAGCCTCGCGGAGCTGCTTAGATTCAGCTTCATCGAGCGTTGCTGTTTGTAGCGACCGCGTAGTCTCGACTATCTCATCAGACAGGACGCTTCCCGGTTCAGCGATGGCAGCATCGATCGCTTCGATGGTCGCCTGGAGTTCTTTCCGATAGTCACGAGGCGCATCTGACTCCGGATCGGCATACGTGGTGTTGGGGTCGATCCACTCGTCGAGAGACGTGTCTGTAAATGACGCCCGCAAACATTCTGCCGCGGCCTGGAGCGACTTAACTGACTTCATTGGACGGGGAGATAGCTCGACTACGAGATCGTCGCCGGCAGCTGATCGTGCGATTGAGGCACGAGTAGGCGGTTCGAGTAAGTCAAGATCGGCGAGCGCACTCTTGTCGGCGTCATCGACGACGTAGTCGAAAGTGGTGACACGGGTCTGATCAGATACCTCTGCGGCACGGGAGCGCTGGGGCACTGGCACAGCCTCAGCGCGATTTACATGTCCGAGCGCCTTCAAGAGCGTCGTCTTTCCGGCCTCATTCGGACCGACGATCGCGATGACCTTCGCATCGAGGTTGATCTTGGAGTCGACAATGCGACCGTAACCGCGGATGCGGGCAGAAATAAGTCTCATTATTCTCGGCCCCTAATTAATCCCAGCTCGATAAGAGCATCGAGCTTCTGGATCACGCGCGACTCGTTCCCATATTCGAACCCCCCTAGTTATGAAGATAGGGCATCACTCGAGCTCTTCAACCCAGCATCAGTCACAAGTCCATTCGCGATGAGCGCGTGAGCCTGTTCTACACTGCGTTTTGATGATGTTTCAATCGTCTTCCGAGAGGTGAACTGCTGAAGGTAAGACACCTGGGCGGCATCCACGACGAGGCCGATGACCGCTTCGCGATCCGACGCCGAGGCGATTCGTAGTTGCGCCAGCTGGCGTGCCGCCTCCGCGGCGAGGTTCCAATGCCGCCAGGTGGCACGCTTCTCGCTCACCGCCGTCATCACTCACGACCCGATCTCATCGATCGCCTCCCGCGGCATGTCCTCGGCACGCAGCACGGGTGCTGGCGATGTTGTGGCCGCCGTGGACACCCACTTGGTCGCGGCCTCACCGAGCGCTCGCTCCGCTCGCTCGCGCCGGGCCGCGGTGCGTTCGGCAAGGGAGCGCACTCTTTTGCAGGCTTGGTCAAGAGTGTCGC
Organism: Cryobacterium melibiosiphilum; assembly: GCF_003602235.1. GTDB lineage: Bacteria > Actinomycetota > Actinomycetes > Actinomycetales > Microbacteriaceae > Cryobacterium > Cryobacterium melibiosiphilum. Next base: position 136,718 of record NZ_QZVS01000091.1, on the reverse strand, counting down.
CGGCGCGCGGAGCTTCATGATGGTCACGGGACCGGGACGGCGGCCGTGCCGGCTGCCAATCGCCGGCAGCGACGGTGCGCAGCAAGTATTTGTAGCCGTCGCCGACTCTCATCACCGGCATCGACACCGTCACCACGGTTTCCTCCGCTTTCACGTAGCGGGTGTGCCACCTCGATCTGCAAGAGGCGTGGGAGTTCGTATGTGGTTGTGTGCCTGGTCTAAAGTTGTCGCGCTTCCCGATGAGAAGCAGGGGTTGGTCTCGCCGATGGGATGTCCGAGCTGCACTCCGCCGCGCAATATGACTTCACATACCTCATATCGACCTCCGTGAATCGATCGCCTGCAACACTGTTGAGATGTCGAAAAAGACCAGCAGGGCGAAACGTCTTACCAAGACGCCGCCCTCCGCACGCCGAGTTTCTGCCTCAAACGACGCTGACGATGTTGACTGGGTTGGTACTCGGCACGGCGCCCGAGCAGGAAGAGGCTTCACGTTTCAGCATCTAGTCGGCGCCTGGCTAGCCTCAGGTATCAACTCGGATGAGGTTGCAGGCATTCAACTCACTCCTGAAGGACTGGAAGATCTAACCGTTGAGGGGACAGTTACGCTCCAACTTCAAGTCAAGTCCCGAATCGATAGAAGAGGCCAGTTCCCTAGTGGGGAAGCCGCGACAGCCATCGTTTCCACATGGGCGGCACACAACTCCAGAAACAGGCCGACGGATCAACTCGCGGTTCTTTTTGAAAGTGACATAGAGGGGTGTCAGCTGCCGCGCGACCTGGGCATCGTGATTGCGTCCATACCAAGCTCCACGGCCCTGTGCTCGGCAGTCAGATCAGCGGCTACTACTCGCGGGTACTCAGCCGCGGAAGCCGCCGAGATCTGCGCCACGGTGTGGGTATTGGCATTGCCATGGGCGGAGGCGCAGCAGCGAATTGTGGCTCGACTTATGCTCAGAAACTCATCAACGCCCACGGGCGTCCTTGGCCTGGTTAGCCGCGAGCTTGAAGCGGCCGTCCAGATGGCGGCGGCCGATAACGCGAGTAGACCGCGCGATCAACGATCCACACTGTCACGAACAGCCATTGGCTCCCTCATCTCGCGCACTATTGAACTGGCTGATGTAGGTAGCCTTCAGTCTGCAGTTCGCGATGGCATCTGCGAGCCTTTCGCCGAAGCGCCTAAAAGCACTGATGGACGGCGTTATTACGAAGGAATCGGCACACAACCAACGCACGTCGCAGCCGGTCTGGTAGTTGCCTCGGACGAGATCAACGATGCAGTTTTGGCCGGATGCGTCGAGTACGGAACCGTCGTGCTGCATGGGCCTTCTGGGGTTGGAAAAAGCGCAGCGCTCTGGTCATTTCCGAATGCTGCTCCCGGAGTGCTGTGGTTTCGCGTCCGACGGTTGTCCCCAGATGACGTCAGCAGCATTATTCGATTGGTCCGAGCCTGGGGCGCGGGTCCCGAACGGCCGGTCGGCCTTCTCATTGATTCCGCTGGCACCGGTGGGTATGGCGGGTGGCGTGATTTGCGCCGAGAGGCTGCCGCAGTCCCTGGCGTTTACCTAGTCGCCACTGCACGCAATGAGGATCTTCCCGTGCTTGGAGATTTGCGAGACTGCGTCACGGTGGAAGTTGCTCTCACAGAGCGCATGGCCGCTCAAATTTTCAACGGGCTTGTTGCAGCTAGCTCCACCTCGTATTTGCACTGGGCTGAAGCGTTCGAAATTAGCAATGGGCTCACCATGGAATTCACCCACTTGCTGACCAAGGGTGTGCGGCTCCAGCAAGTCATTGACGACCAGATAAGCGAGCGTCTGCACCTCGCCCGTGATCTCGAGTTAGAAATCCTCAGCATCTGTGGTGTATCTGGCCAATGGGGTGCTTCGGTTCCCCTCGACTCGCTGCTTCGACAGGTTCACGCATCGGACTTCGAGGCGCGTCGGGCTATCGAACGCCTTGTGACTGAACACATGATCATCAAGGCTGGTGAACGTCTCACCGCCATACACCAACTCCGTTCTACGGCCATTGCCGTGGCTATTCATCGGACGCCTCCTCCTCACTTGCGAGATTCCGTGGCGAAGACCCTCCCCTTACTCCACACTGACGACATCGCAAGTTTCACGGCCAGCGCGCTCACGGCCCGATCCGATTTGGACACAATAGTTCTCGACGCGGCGCTGGCCAGTGCACCCAGCGTCGCACGCTTCATTGCCTACCTGCATGGCCTTAGAGCAGCCTCATTCTCTCGCCGCGCAATGCGATGGGTTGAAATTGCGGAATCGCATTCCGTGGTGCCAGCGAAGAGAGCCTACATATTTCAATGGGCTGTAGCGGAAATCGATACGTCAGTCTTTCCAAAGAACGTTCAGGCCGCGGTGAAAGAGATGGCAGATTCCCCTACTGAGTCCCTTGCAGCGCGCCTGCTCGGCGACCTAGATCCCGCTGCCCTGAAAAACGTACTAATTGACTCAGCTCTAGACGAACTCCCGCAGTTGTTCGCAGAGCTCAGGGACGCCAATCCCGAACAGATCAAGGCGCTGGTCTCCGCGGCTCGGGAACGCCGTTTGGTGGCAAGTCTAAGCACTGCGACTTTGCCACAGATTGGCGATATTATTTCTGCCGCCATGACAGTGGGGCACCTCGTAGGGGTTGCATTGTGTGAATCTGCTGGCGGCCAAGGCCATCTTCTCGATCGCTTCGCCAGCGAAACTCCGTGGATCCTGGAGGCAGAGATTCGAAAGGGAAACGACGGACTGATTGGTTATGCGCGGATCCTTCAACACGCCGAATTGGACCAATCTGACCACGCACAAGCTGTTGCCATTGGACGACGCCTGCTCCGGCTCTTCCCAGACATAACTGAAGTTGATGTGGCCGTGCTTTTACCCGGCGGCCATGCGTTGGTAATCGGTGAGCACAATTTCGCCGCCACCGGATTGATTCGCCGTAACGACATCACCGAGCGAGAAGTGTCTTGGAATCAGGAAAGGATTATCAGATCGGTGTCCCTGATTGCCGAAAGCGACACCACTCGCCTTTTCACCGCCCTTGGCTTGATCGACCGACTGATCCTGCCATTGGCTCAGCTAGCGACGTCTCTGGTCACAGGCCGTCAGGGAAGCCGCAGTCAGCCGAATCCGGTGGACTTGATCAGCTCTATAAGCAAGGCCGCCAATGACATTGGACCTGCATTCGGAGCGACCTACACGACAAACGGCAAGTTCAACACGCTTGACGATGTCTCAGGATTCATTACAGATGTGACAGATAACTTGATACCTCGAATGCTGAAAGGCACTTCGGAATTCTCATTGCTCGCCGCACATCTGCGGGACCATATCCTCTCCCGTTCACTTGTTGGGATCAAGAACCAGCGTTGGTATCTCGTTGGTCTCGATCATCATCCGGCAGCGCTCGACGAGTTGGAGGACCTCCTTGAATCGCTCTACCTCGTCCTGTACGAATGCGGACGGGACGCATCTAGCGGTACCCGTGTTCTGATGAGGGCCAAGTCTGCTCGAGCGGAGTGGGCCCTCAAACGCGGAGCGGCTGAGGCACACCGTCTTTCCACACTTTCGTCCGATGCAGAGTATGAAGAATTCAGACGCGCCATCGCCCCGCTATCTCAGGCAACAGCGCTAAAGAACACTCAAACACCCGGTAAATTTGGGACACGCGCGTTGAGCTACGAGGTCGCAACGGTCTTGGAATGGCCGCAGCACCTCGGGGAAGTAATCGAGTTTTCGATAACGAACAGCGAAAGTATGGGCAATGACATCGTCGTTGCTCCCACCTGCCAAGGGTTGCTGCTCGCCGGGATGGAGGTACGCATATACAACGGTAAGGCTTGGCCGGGAGCTGATCTGGACGAGATGCGTGCAGTTCTTCCTCCGACATCTCCAGCGCCTCTTTTCGATCAAGTCCGCGGCGCATTTGACGCTCTCTCGCAGTTGTACACGGCGCGAGATTTGCCCACATCCCAACTTCGAATTCCGACGATTGCCCAATTCAAGATCGACGCTCAGCAGACATTTGCCGCCGCTATGGTTGAGGTCGAATCCTTCCCGTCCGACGCCGTAACAATTGAGTTGAAGCGCTTGCTGCGTCAGTTCGCCCGTGACATCGAAGATTTGAATGCGCCCAATCTCGCGTCAGCTCTTGTTGCAGGCCTCTTGTTCGGGGAAGACGATGCGTCCTTATTGGAGACGACTGCAGCTGTGCTTCTGGCTAGGCAGTGGGATATCGATCGAAAAGTCGCCCTAGCAGTGTTAGATGCCGAATAGCCGCGCGCGCCTGCTGGGGGCCCACTCAGACTCTATTTTGCTGTTTGGCCAGTTAGGGGTGCGTGCAGGAGCGCGTGGTTCTCCATGAAAGGACATCACGAAGCCGCCACCTCGGCAGTCGCGGTCACGCCAGCTAGGACCCGCACTAGCGTCGTCACCTGCGCGTCTGTGAAGAGGCCGTCAGGACCTTGCGGCGCGAAGTCCGTAAATGGCGCCTCATAGAGCAGCTTCGTCGGCACGGCACCGCGCTGGGTCAGCTGCTCGATGATCAGGTTCACGAAGGCGAGCTGGTTTCCCGTCAAGGGGATGTCGCCGACGAAGGCGCTTAGCGCATCCGCTGCCGCCGAACGATCCATGCCCGCAACCGAGCGGATGAACATTCCAAGGCCATTTGCTTCCGCTACACCGTCGGCTATCTCCGCGACCGAGAACCCGCCGGTCTGCAACAGGATCCGCTCTAGCTCAGCCAGGTCGAGGGCGGTCAGCTGCCGGCCCATCCGCAGCTTGAATAGCACCGCCTGGTCTTCGTGCTCGCGCAGGAACGCGAAGAGCTTCTGCCGGAACCGCGCCTGGTCAACGCCCGGCGTCACGATGTGCGGCGACAGCGGGGCGAACTCCCCCAGGGTGTCTTCAAAGTCGGTGTAAACGATTGCGCGGCTGGTCTTGTCGACCAGGTAGACGAGCCCGCGCAATCGCAGGCGCGCGAGCTCAAGCAGGTTCAGCGTCACACCGTCCCACCACAGGTCGCTGGCCACAGCGTCGATGAGCTCGAGGTTCTGCTTCACGATCGGAATGTTGCGCTGTTCGCCGAGTCCTCGGGCGACCTGCTGAATGCGCTGCTTCGCTGCGGCGAAGGCCGCCGCATAGGCCGGGTCGGGGTCGACGACGCCCAGCTGCGCGCGTAGGGCGAGCAGGTCGAACCGCTTCGCGTCTTCGTCGGTGTCATGCGCGTGCACGGCCGACGGCAGGTCACCCAAGTGCTCGGCGGCATCCTCGAGGTCCTCGGGCGACGGGTCGAGCCACACGAGCGGGTCCGCAAACCGCTCGACAGCGCGCAGGTGGCGGCGCACGAGAAAGTTGGTGCGGCTCATGCCGGTGACAATGCCGAGCAGGCCAGCGGCGAGGGATTCCCGCAGGGCGCGAGCGGTGGCATCCGTCGTCTGGGTGCGATCGATCGCACCGAGCAGCCGTACCCTCGCCGCGAACAGGCGCTGGCGCAGCGGCGGCGTGACGGGCGTCGCGTTCTCGGGAAAGTCTTGGTTGAAGAAATCGAGGTTGCCGCAGACGTCGAAGATCATGAAGTCGGCCTTGTCGGCGCCGGGCCCGTAGAGGTCAGGGCGCAGGCGGGTACCGCGCCCGATCATCTGCCAATACTTCGTCTTCGAGTACACCGGCTTGAAAAAGACCAGGTTGACGACGTCGGGCACGTCGATTCCGGTGTCGAGCATGTCCACCGAGATGGCGATGTGCGGCGTCTGCTCGGGCTTCGAAAACGTCTCGATCAGGGTCTCCACGTAGTCGGACTGGTAGGTGATGACCTGCGCGAACGTACCCTTGTATTCGGGGTAATTGGCATCGAACCGCGCGGCGATGAACCGAGCGTGCTCCTGGTTCTTCGCAAACACGATGGTCTTGCCCAGCCGGTCACCGCCGGCAACCCGCCGCCCTTCGGTCATCAGCACCTCGAGCACCTTGTCGACGGTGTCAGTGTTGAACAGCCACTTGTTCACCGCCGCCGCGTCAACCTCGGTGGGCACCAGCCCGTCGTCCCACTCGAGCAGGTCCCACTGGTCACGTTCGCTGTCACTCAGATCGGTGTAGCGGATGCCGCGGGCCATGAACCCGAGATCGATCGGCCGTCCCACCGGCGGCACCAGATAGCCGTCGGCGATGGCCTGCCCGAGGTCGTAGGAGTCGGTCGGCACGCCGTCTTCGAGGTTGAACAGCCCGTAGGTGTTGTGGTCGACCTCGTCTTTCGGCGTGGCCGTGAGCCCCACCAGGAGCGAATCGAAGTACGTGAAGATCTCGCCGTACTTCTGGTACACCGAGCGGTGCGCCTCGTCGATCACGATCAGGTCGAAATAGCCCGGCCCGAACCGGCCAGGCGTGTCACCGTCCTGGCTGATCAGGCCCATGATCGTGCCGTAGGTCGACACAAACACGCGCGCGTTGGTGTCTTTCTCGGTCAACAGGTTCACGGCCGGAACGGTCGGCAGAAACTCCTTGAACGCCTTCGTGGCCTGGTTCACGAGCGCCCGCCGATCGGCGAGAAACAGCACCCGCTTGGCCCAGTTGGCCCGCATCAGCAGGTCGGCGAGGGCGATCACCGTGCGGGTCTTACCGCTGCCAGTCGCCATCACGAGCAGCGCCTTGCGCTGGTTGGCCTCGAAGCTCTCGGCGATCTTCGTGATCGCCTGCACCTGGTAGCTGCGACCCACGATCGTGTTGTCGATGGCGCTCGACACCAGCGCCTGCCGCGCCGCCCGACGCTGCACCAACAGCACAAGCTGGTCGCGGGTGTAGAAACCCGAGACCTCGCGCTGGGGGTACCGTTCGTCATCCCAGATGAAGTGCTCATAGCCGTTGGTGTAGAAAATGATCGGGCGCTGCCCGAATTGCTGCTCCAGGGCATCCGCATAGAGCCGCGCCTGGGTCGCACCGGCCTGGGCGTTGCGCGAGGTGCGTTTGGCCTCGACGAGGCCGAGCGGCAGGCCGTCGTCGCCCCAGAGCACGTAGTCGACAAAACCGGTGCCGCTCGCATTCGGCATGCCGGTGACGGCGAACTCGCGGTCGCGTTTGTCGGCGAGCGGCCAGCCGGCCTCTTCCAGCAGCACGTCGATGAGCCAGTGCCGTGTCTCATCTTCGAGGTAGTCGTGCGTATCGACAATCACCGCAGACACGGCCTTCGCAGCCGCGATCTGCTCTTGAAGCGCCGCGACCTGGGCCCGCAGCCCCGAGTTATCGGCGGCCAGCTGGGCCAAGGCGACGTCTTTGGCGGTGTTTTCGGTGGCGAGCTTCTGAAGTTGGGCCTGGGTTTGGGCGGCGGCGCCCGGCTGCGGGTGCGGCACCGCGGAGTTGTCGAACAGCAGCCCCGGCGCGGGACGCAGCTCGGCCTTGGCCGCGTAGGTGGTCGCGAGCCAGATCATCACCTGAAAGAGCTCGCGCACGACCGGCAGGCTGTCGGTGCCCCGCACCGGCGCGGGCTTGTGCACGGCGTTGTTGCCCAGCTTGCGAATGAGGTTCATTTTCGCCTGGATCGCCGGCCCGACCAGTGTCGTGAAGGTCGGCTCGAACAGCAGCGCGGCCAGGTCGTCTTTATACGGCCGGGTGAGGGTGGAATCGGCGCGGTACATCCACTGCACGGTCAGTTCCAGCGCCCGCCGGGCATAAAAAACGGATGACCGGGGGTCACCGAAGGTGTAATGCTCGGCTCGATGCGCCTCGTTACCGATCTCGGGCCAGGCCGTCTTAATGAAATCGAAGTTGCTCACTGCGGACTTTCCCCTCCACCGTTCTGATCCGACTCTAGCGGCAGCCGGTGACACTGCTTTCGAGCCCGCTACTCGAAGTAGTCTTCGTCGACCTCGATGACCTCGTAGGTCTGCTTCACCTGCACGCCCACCCGGTAGCGAATCATCAGCTCGGCCAGCCGCGGCCCGTCGATCAGCACGACCCGGGTCTGGATGCTGCGCGCATACTCCGCCGCGCCCCGCGAGAACAGGCTCGTCGTCACGAAAATTCCCTGCGAGGCACCCTTGCCGAGCAGCGCGCCGACGAAACCCTGAATTTCGGGGCGCTGCACCGAGTTGCCCTCACCGTAGCGCTTGGCCTGCACATAGATCTGGCTGAGGCCCAGGGCGTCCTGATCGATGACGCCGTCCACTCCCCCGTCGCCGGAACCGCCGAGCCGCCGCCCGCGCTGCTCCGTGCCGCCGTAGCCCATTTTGTTCAGCACGTCGACGACGGCCTGTTCAAAGAAATCCGGATGCTCCGCCCTCAGCCGCCGAATCAGCTCGGCCGCCGCTTCGGCCGCGAACGCTTCAACGCCGGCCTCAATGAGTTCGGTCGGGTCCTCGTCGACGTCGGGCACGAATGCTGCAGGGACCAGCAACTCACCGGGAACTTTGCCTCGCTGGGGAATGTAGGCCTGATAGGCCGGGACAGTCTCAAGGTCACGCTTATCGAGGCCGTTCGGGAATCTGGTGAGCAGATCGCGGCCGGTGGGCTCGATCTGCACAACGGCACGAGCAGGCTTCGACAGCGCTTGGGCGCGAAGCAGATAGGCCGTCGCCCAGCCGATACGGTTTCTCGCCCGATAGCCACCCGAAGGGAGGACTTCGTTGCGAGAAGCCTCGGACACACCGGCGCGATCAAGCGTCGCCTGTTCGAGTTCTTTCGTGGGCCACGCGTTGCCGTCGGAGAGTACTTCTAGGAGTGGCTTCATGAAGACGGGCCACTGCGGAACGGCCGAGACGACGTTTGCCGTCGCGTCTGGTTCAGTCGGGTCACTCATAGCTCTCCTTGAAAGGCACGGTGCTGCAGAGAGGCGAAGAGCTCGTCGAGGGCGTCGGCACGTTTGACAAGGGTTTCACGATGCGAATCCAAACGGTCGATGCGAGCTCGAAATTCAAGCTGCGATTTCATGCTGGCTTTCGGAACTTGGGTGGACATCAGCGACTGGGTATCAAGTCGTTTGGTTCCGTGCCCCGCCGTAGACACCTTTGAAAGGATGATCGGCGCTTGCGCAATTAGGGAATGTGCGAGGAAAGCGGGGTCAATACCATTTTTCGGCAACAGAGCCTTCAAATCCTGATTTATTGTGCTCTGAACGCGAAGTCTGGAAACTGGAAAGGAATGGGAAAGAATCATCCCGCGCACGACAACGGCGACAGTGTCTTTTGGGATGATCCTAAGTGCCGTCTCTTCAAGTACGACGGCATTGACATGGTCAATCGCGTCATAGAGGTTGAGAGTTTTGAGGTCCTTTGGCGAAAACCATGGCAGCCCTCCCTCCCAATAATCAGCCCGCGCTTTGGACGGAGTGCCACCCGAGTGAGCCGAACAAACGTCACTAAGATCCTGCATCTCGTGGCCCGAATTTGCGCCAAACATCTCGACGAAGATCGAGGTGGCCAGTTCATCTAGAAGCAGGAGCGCACGACGTCGTTTGACTCGAAGGGTGTCCGCGTGATCGAGTATCGATGCTATGCGTCGCTGTTCGACGAGACAGGGAAGAGGAATCACCACACGCGCGACAATTGCTTTGGAAATTTCTTTGAAGGTCGCTCCATTTCCCAAGGACTGTAAGTACAATTTGTTGGCCTTAAGCCACCAGAACAAGAACTTTGAGTCAACCTTCGAGGCGTCCGGAACAAGACTCTTGAATCCCTGATTCGTCGCCATCGGCACTGTGTTGATGGCTACGTGACCGATCGGCGCTCGGGAGCTCAACAGCACCGACCCAGCCGCGAGCAGCTTAGAGCCCGAATTAGAAAGTCCTGCCGGTGTGACAGTCCGCGGTGTCTTGCCAATGTAGTGGCCGGACAAATCGCTTAGGTCCGCTGGTGTCACCCAAGGAATGTCGCCGTTCCAATATTCTGCGACTCCAGTCTTCGGGGTTGATCCGCCGACGATCTCGGCTACCTGATCAAGTCGTGCTGTCGACCAACTCATGCGCGGGTGCCCACAACCACGGCTAAGGCCGCGAGCCCCCCGGCGACCTCAGCATCGAGTGCCGCGAGATCTGTCAGGATCTCAGTGGGCGAGCGGTGCACAACAACCTCGTGCTCGATGACTTGGTACCGGTTGAGCGAAAGGTCGAATCCCTGGGCGACAATCTCGGCCTTCGGCACCATAAAGGACTGGGCTGTACGAGGCCGTGCAAGCTCTTCGCTGTCGGTACTCGACAGGCTCGTCCACCGGGCGAGCACGTCGTCGAGGTTGTCCTGTTCATGCACCGCGGCGTCCAGCGGCGTTCGCTTATCGTCGAGGGAGAAGCCATCCGCTTGCACATCGTAGAACCAGACGTTGTCGGTGCCCCCGGAGCTGGTCTTGGTAAAGAACAGGATCGCGGTGGAGACTCCGGCGTAGGGCTTGAACACTCCGCTCGGCAGCTTCACGACGGCGTCGAGTTTATGGTCTTCGACAAGGATGCGGCGCAGTTCGGTGTGGGCCTTCGACGAGCCGAAGAGCACGCCGTCGGGCACGATGACGGCCGCTCGGCCGCCGTTTTTGAGCAGGCGCAGCATGAGAGCCACGAAGAGCAGCTCGGTCTTCTTCGTCTTGACGACTTCTAGCAGGTCTTTCGCGGTGGTCTCAAAGTCAAGGCTGCCGGCGAAGGGAGGGTTGGCGAGAACGAGAGTGTAGGCATCCGTCTGGGGATGCGCCTCGGCCAGGGAATCGCCACGTTCCATGGTGGGGTTGTCGACGCCATGGAGGAGCAGGTTCATGCTGCCGATGCGGGCCATGGCGGCGTCGGAATCGTAGCCGGTGAAGGCCGGGCCGTTGAAGTGGGCGCGGGTGGCGGCATCCGTGAAGATCTCGGGGTGGTGTTCGCGCAGGTATTCGCCGGCCATCACGAGGAATCCGGCGGTGCCGGCGGCGGGGTCGATGATCGTGTCGGTGGGGGTGGGCGCGGCCATGTCGACCATGAGCTTGATGATGTGGCGCGGGGTGCGGAACTGGCCGTTCGTGCCACTGGTGGCGAGCTTGGAAAGCATGTACTCGTAGACGTCGCCCTTGGTGTCGCGGTCGTCCATGGGGATGTCGTTGAGCAGGTCGACGACCTTGACGAGCAGCGCTTGGGTCGGAATGGTGAACCGGGCGTCTTTCATGTTGCGGGCGTAGCTGGAGCCGACCTTGCCGAGCTGCTGCAGGAACGGGAAGACGTGCTGGCCGACGATCTCGAACATTTCGTCGGGGGCGCGGTTGGCGAAGACCGACCAGCGCAGGTCGTTGTAGGGGCGCGGGGCGCGGGCGGCGTCGTCGTTGCCGACGGGGAAGATGCCGTTTTCGATGGGGTCGCCGGTGCGGTTGGCCTTGTTCTCCGCGAGGGTGTGCAGGTCGTCGAGGCGGCGGATGAAAAGGAGGTACGTGATCTGCTCGATGACCTCGACCGGGTTGGCTATGCCGCCGGTCCAGAATGCGTTCCAGACCTTGTCGATCTGGGATTTCAGTTCTGCGGGTAGCACGGGGTGAGGCTCCTTCGGGGTGGTGCGGGGCTGCGCGCGGCGGGCAACGGGCCGGCAGGCGTGCGGGTGGGACCCTCGCAGAATATCAGGGGGGTCGGACACCCCGAGTATTTCGGCTCGGATTGTGGCTGGAGGCTGTGGCTGATTACGCCGAGCCCTGCGCTCGCGACCCAGCCCGCACCAGTTTGACTGTTCGTGCGATGAAGGCAATCAGCGCGAGGGGCACCGAGAAGAACAGAAAATACGATGCCACGGTGTTGAGGCTCGCCACTGTGCCCGGTGTCACCGTGGCCTGAGCGGATGCCCATACGAGCACAAAATAGCCCGCTGCTGCAATAACAACGCTCAGCACAAAGGCGGCGATAAGGGCCTTAAACCCATTGCCGCGCACGATTTGCACGATGCCATCAAGGTGGAAGGCAAGAATGAAGGGCAGCAAGCCCGCAAGAATGAAGACCGCCCCGTAAGCGGCGAAGACGGGAACAAGCCCGCCCAATAGATTAGACGATGTCACGCCCGGTTTCCCCCTGCCACTGAATTATGCTCAATCTAGCAAACACGCTGTCTACCCTCGGCGGGAGCTCGTTCCAGGGTCCCCGCACGCACCCTGCCCTTCGCGCCGAGACACCCGGGCGGACAGCGCTGGCTGCCGGGCCTCGTCTAGTATTCGGCGTGCTCCGAACACAATAGAGTCTTCGCCATCACTGTGATACCGATGGGCTGCTCAAGCTCCGACAGTTCAGGCAGTAGCCCGGCGACGACGATGTAGGCCGCTCGGGACGAATCGCCGCGGTCCATTGAGTCGCAGGCTGCGTCACCGGCAGCGATCAGGCGTTCTTCAGCGATGTCTGGGATTGAGACCTCAGTCGCGACAGACGAAAGGAAGACGGATTCGGCTGTCCCCCGCTCCAACGCGGTCATTTCGGCTCGGGCAGGTATGACCGCCGGAGTCGGGTCAGCCGATTTGATGGGCTCGGCGGCGGTCGTGATTCTAGGGGCGCTCGCGATCGGGCTCGAATCTGTGGGCTCGGCCTTCAACGACATCGACGACGCGCAGCCTCCTAACAATAGAGTGATGGCGATCGCGGCGAGCAAAGGTTTTCGCTTCATGCTTCCTGAGCCTACCGAGCGAATCCGGCTCCGCAGCGCGGCGTCCACGGCCCCGTGACCTGGGCCAAATCGCAAGGACGCATCACTTGATCAACCCCTGGCGTCCCGGCCCCAAGTAGGTGCCGTTCAGCGCGCTCGAGGAGTTCCCGCTCTCGGGCATTCACCTCGAACGACAACCGGGTATCGATCATCGCGTCGCGGATCTCGACGACCTGGCGATGCAGCAGCGTTTCGAGTTCCTCGGTGGGAACCACGGCATGCTCGACCTGACTGATACCGGGGCGCACGTTCGTCGCCGCGACCCAGATCGGCTCGAGCTCGGCTACGAGCCTCCGGGTCTGCCTGGATCGAGATCGTGCAAGCCAGGCGCGGGTCGCGGGCTGGCCTGCGAACCCTAAGCAGAGAAACACGAACGTGAGCAGGTGCAGGGGTTCATAGGCCACGGCCACAGTTCGCCTGAGCGGAAGATTGCCCATGACGCGGCGAGATCCATGGTGATGACGACGGCGCTCAGCGCGGTTCCGCATCCGCTGCCGAGGAGTACGGCCCCTGGCGGCCACTGCTGCAACCCCTCGCTGGATCGAACCTGCCGCGCCGCGAGCGCGGCCATGGCGGAGAGCACGATGGCGTAGTACACGAATTGGATCATCGAGTAGGCGGCCGCGGCCGGTTGGTCGCCGAGATCGAGCATGAAGCTGGTGGTGGTGACACCACGATCGATGAGAGTGAACATGACCATGGCACCAGCGAGGGCGACCGCGAGTGCGAACCGCCCGAGTGCGAACTGCACTTCCCAGGACGGATGCTCGGAGGCCTTCATCACCCCGCGACCTAGGAAGAAGATGCCCACCATCAAGGCAATGTCGGCAAGGAGAGTCACGCTGTTGGTACCGCCGGCGAGTCGGTCAAGTGCCTCGTAGGCCTGGTCGGTATTCAGGGGTGTCGCGAGTGCGATCGTCAGCGCGGCCCAGGTGATGTTGCGCTCTGCCCGGCCGCAAGATGAGCAGGCTCACGACGAGCAGCCACATGAGAGCTGCGATGAGGAGGGTGATCACCCGAAGATCTCCAGGTATCGCGACGATTGCTTTGCCGATCCCCTAATTGCCGCGGCGAGGTTGTCGGCGATTATCTCGGCGAGAACTTCCTCCCCAGTGTCCAGATTCTGACGTCTGAGCAGGCGTCGCCGCGTCTCTGCGGGAATGTCCGGCAGCAAGAAGTCGGGACCGTCGGAATCATCGTCGATCTCGTGCCCGAGGATCATGTGCGCCAGTTCGTGCAGCACGAACTGCTGCCGATGGAGCACGGAATCACTGCGGGCGTGAACGATCAGGTCCTCGGCATCCGTTGTGAGCAGCACGGCGCACAATCCGTTGTGATCGCTGAGATCCGTCAGCTCGACGATTCGCAACCGCCGTTGCCGGCGTCGCTGCACGGCCGCGACCAACTCGTCAAACGTGAATGTCTCCCCCAGGGCGAGTTCGTCAACTGCCGCCGACACGCTCACTCCGCTGTTCACGATCGGGTCACTTCCCTCCGGACTTGTGTGGAGCGTTCTCGGCACGCTCTTGTGCGGACGGCCGACTCTGCGAGATCTCCTCATCGAGAAACCGGCTGATCGCCTGCAGCGCCTTGGGTGAAATGTCCCCGAGGGTGCGCGCCGCATACGTCTTCACGCGTGCCGCGCGCATGGCCCGCACCAGGTCGAGCTGAGCGCTCACCTTGGCGGGGAACTCGGCACCTGCCTGCCCGGCGAGGAACGCCGGGTCAACGTCGAAGTAGGCAGCGAGGCCTTCGAACAGCGGAGCGTCTTGCACGTATCGATGGCCGTTGACGATGTACGTCCAGCGCGATCTCGAGAGGTTTGTGCCGCGTTCCTTTAAAAATTCTGCGATTTGGGTGTACGTCGGTTCGCTGCCGGTCTCGGCTACCGCGACGTCGAATAGCAGCCGGAGTCGCTTGGCGAGATCCTCCGCGGCTGTCTTGTTCTCGCTTCGGTCATGGCAGAACCTTTCGATCCCGTGCCCCGGCAAGGCGCATAGAAGCGGATGCTCCGGGTCGTTGAGAGTGCCCAATCTACTCGTCGAGCATGGCCAAGACGCCGAGCGGTTCAGCGACCGGGAGCATCCGCTACCCAATGGCACCACTCCCTGCTGTTGACACCTCTGGCAAACTCTTGATTTGCATGCGTGAGAAGGGCAAGTCGGTGACGAATGAGCCGTACAACGTGGGTGCGAACCGTGCCGTATCCTACAAACAAGTTCGGTGTTTGGCAGGTCGCCGCTAATGGTTTTATTGATGCCCCCGATCACCAACGGGGCCCACTTTCTGCCCTTGAAATTGTTACTGACGGAATGAGTCGAGAGAACTGATGGCGAATTACGATTTACGGCCGAACGAGGTCGTCGTTCTCAAAGAGACTGGCATCAAGCACGGCGGCACCTTCGCCTCTTACACGGACGAACTTATGCTGACGAATCTGAATCTGGTGCTACTCAAAAAGGGCGTTTTCGGGAATTCCAAGGGCGTTCTGACTTTCCCAACAGACCAGATCAAGGTCTACAACGGGAAGGCGCAGGCGTTGCTTGGCAAGTCAAGCAACGGCACCCCGCATCTTGAGGTCTATTTCCTCAACGGTCAGGAAAACTTCGATTTTCAAAGCGGTGGTAAGAAGAAGATTTTTGAGTGGGTCACCAAGATAGGAGAGGTCGTGACCGGCGAGCAGGCCTCAGAGACCATCGTGACCGGGCTGGCTATTCCGGGCGCAGATTACATTGCCGGGGCGCTCAAGGACACGCTGGACGTATTCAAGGGAAGATTCGGCTCCAAACCGAAGATCGAAAGAATCGCAGGCAAATGCAGCGCCTGTGGTGCGCCAATCTCAGGAACTCGCGGTCAGCTGAGCACCTGCGAGTACTGCCAAACCGCCCAGCAGCTGTGACCAACGAGTAGGACGAGGAACCATGGGGATCGTACAGGCGTTCACGGGCGCACTCGGCGGCACTCTCGCCGACCAGTGGAAGGACATCATCACCGCTGGCCACTTCGGTGAATACACCGCTGTTGCGCCCGCGGTGTTCCAACAAACCAATAATGGTCGAGGGTCCAATTTCAGGGGCTCAGCCGATGTCATTTCGAACGGCTCCAAGATCTTCGTCCCGGAAAACACCGCGGCCTTCATCTTCAGTCAGGCCGGCATCGAAGATGTCATCACGACGCCGGGTGGATACGAATACCAGACTGGGCAAGCGAGCATCTTCAACGGTGACGGTTTCACTGAATCGATCACAAGTCAGGTGGTTGATCGATTCGGGTTCGGCGGGCAGACCGCTGACCAGAAGCAGATCGCCTTTGTGAACTTGCGCGAGATCCGCGGCATGAAGTTCGGTACCCGAGGGCCGCTGGTGTACAACGACCGGTTTTACGGTGCCGACCTTGAGATCTTTGCGTTCGGAACGTTCTCGCTGCGCGTTGTTGATCCCACCACGTTCATACGAAACTTCGTCCCGGCCAACGTCCGTTACTACGCATTTGATAGTGCAGAGGCGCGGCAACAAATCGTCTCGGAGTTCACCCAATCCTTCACCGTCGCCCTCAACTCCCTGTCGTCGATGTACCGAATTTCGCAGCTACCATCTCAAGCGGAGGCGATCGCGGCGGCGATCACACACGCGAATTCCAGCACCGGAACATGGATCACCCGTTTCGGCCTCGAAGTGGTTCGCGTTGGAATTGAAAGCGTTGAGTTGTCGCCGGCGTCTCGCGAGTTGGTCAAACAGTATTCTGCCAATCGGATGAACTTGAAGGCATTCGAGGGCGTCTCCCAACAGGAATCAAATATTGGAGCGCAGCAGAAAATTGCACAGGGCGTTGAGAATCACGGGCTAGGAGATGGGGCGGGGCTACTCTTCGGAATGAATCTGGCGCAGTCGTTGAACCCCCAGAACGCAGCTCCTGCGAGTCAGACCCCAGCGCTCACTCTGGACGAGCAGATCGACCTTGTAAAGAAGCTCAAGGAACTCGTGGACAGCGGCATCCTTTCGCAGGAAGAGTTCGAGATCAAGAAGAAGGAGGTCATGGGGCTTTAATGCCCTCACAATCGTCGTCGCCCACTATACGACGGGCGCCTCAGGAATCGCGTGGACCAGCCCGGTCTGGGCGACGGCCGCGGTGATCGCCGGTATCGCGATCAACGGCCGCAAGATCGTCGAGTGGATGCCGGTCGTCACCCGTTGGGTGTGGCGCGCGGGACATGAGCAGCTGACCTACCGGCGCCGCATCATCCGCCCCCGACCGGTGGGAACCCTGTCATTGCCGGGCGACGCGGCGGCGCTGCGCGAGTGGAACGATCCGGAGTCGGGGGCGGTGATGATTCACGACCCGAACGCGCTGACGCTGACCGCGGTCGTGGCGGTGTCGCACCCCGCGTTCGCGCTGCTCGACCCCGACGAGCAGCACCCGCGGGTGGTCGGGTGGGGGCGCGTGCTCGCCGGGGCCTGCCTCAGCGACGCCCACCAACGCACCCGCATCGGCCAGATAGAGGATGCCGCGGCCACCGCCGAGTATGAGGCACGAGCATGGGTGCGATCGAGGAACGAGGAGCACGCGTGATGCTCGCGGCGTTGTCTGAGCCGGGCGATGTGGTCACGGGCACGCTGGTGACCCGGCTCGGCGCCGCAGAAGCAGTGCGACTAATCACCTCGGGCGGTCGCCTGCCGAACGGCATCGACCCCGCCGAGGGCGAACTCTGGCGACGCCGGCTGGCCCCGCGTGTCAACCCTGGCCAGATCGACCGGATGCTCGCGGAGATGGAACACCACAACCTGCGACTCATCACTCCAGATGACGTCGACTGGCCAGCCGAACTGCAGCAGCTCGGCGCGAGCGCACCACTCGCACTCTGGCTGAAGGGCGACTCGCGCCACCTCGCGACCCCGCTGTTCGGGCGCGTCACTATCGTCGGCACCCGCGCCGCGACGGCGTACGGCATCCAAGTCGCCACCGAACTCGCGGCAGAACTCGCCGCGCAAGGCCGCACGATCCTCTCCGGTGGCGGGTACGGCATCGACGGATCCGCCCACCGCGCCGCCACTCTCTCCTACCCCGGTTCGACGATCGCCGTACTCGCCAACGGGCTCGACCGGGCCTACCCAATCGGGCACGAGCAACTCTTCGAGCACATCGAGCAGAGCGGTGGCCTGCTCATCAGCGAGCTCCCGCCCGGCTCCGCCCCCACACGCTGGCGCTTCCTGCAACGCAACCGGATGCTCGCCGCCCTTTCCGGCACAACGGTCGTCGTCGAGGCCGGCCACCGCTCCGGTTCCCTCAACGTCGCCGGCCAGGCCCACGCCCTGGGCCGGCCGGTCGGCGCGGTTCCTGGCCCTGTCACCAGTGCGGCGAGCGCCGGATGCCATCGACTCATCCAGGAAGGAATCGCCAGGCTCATCATCGACGCCCAAGACGTCACCGATCTCGTCGACTCCAGCACAGGCTTCACCCGAGACCGCACCTTCGACTACTCCCCCACGCGCCGGATCGGTCGCCCCGGCGTCGACCTAAGATTCTAGGCAGCGGATGTCCACCCCACACCCCCCGGCCGCCCTCGGCGACGAGCATGACCGACACCAGTACACGAATCAGCCTTGCAGCCCGCGGCCAACGGCCAACGGCTCACGCCAGAACGAGTCCCGCAGCGACAAAGTCGGACATATCGCGTGTGGCGAGTGAATCCCAAATGCGGTATCCGTTGCTCGGTTCGATCGAGCGTGAGCACGGTACCGCGATTACATTCAAGCCCGCGTCGCAGGCGCTGCGCAAACCGGCTGGGGAATCCTCGATCGCCACTGAGCCGACCGCGGACAGACCCAATGTGTCGAGGGCGAGCAGGTAGGGTTCGGGAGCAGGCTTGTGCTGTGCCACCATGTCGGCCGTCACAATCGCTGTGAAATAGGCTCGCGGCAGTTGGTCGAGTATGTCGATCACATTGATTTCGAGCGACATGGTCACGAGCGCTTGAGGGACTCCTGTCAGATGTGCAGCCTCGAGCAAATCGAGAGCTCCCGGCCGCCAATGAACCCCTTCTTGGCGGTTCAGCCTTCGCATCCGTTCAGTGAGTTCCTCGGTCAGATGAGTGAGCGAGCCGGTCGATCCCCGAGCGCGTAGCAGGCCTGCGAGCATGGGAATCGCCAGGCCCGATATGTCCGCCGGCGTCGGCGACCACTTCCCTGCACCCGAGGCTTCAGCGACCTGCCTACAGACCAAGGCCCAGCGGTCTTCGCTATCGATCAATGTGCCGTCGAGGTCCCAGAGCAGGGCGCCACCGGCCTCAGTGGACATTCGACAACGTGCGCTCCATGCGGCGGCCAGTCTCCGCGTGGAAGAGTTGAACATCCTCGTCGCCGAAGCTCAGCAGCACAGAGTCTCCTCGCCGCGCGCGCATGTTCTGGTCGGTGCGGATAGCCAACTGAACATCGCCGACCGTCACTTCCAGGATCCGGGTCGATCCTTCGAAGATCGTGGTGTGCACCATGGCGGTCGCTTGGTACCGCCCAGTTCCATCGGTGCGCACATGCTCCGGCCTCACTCCGACCCGCACCTCACTCGCGGTCGAATGCTCCCCGATGTCGCCGAAGACCGTGCGATAACCTACCTCTACGGCCGTCCCCGGAAAGAGGTTCATTGGCGGAGACCCGATGAACCCCGCGACGAAGGCCGTCGCCGGCTCGTTGTAAATCTCGTCAGGCGTGCCAATCTGCTCGATACGTCCCCGGTTGATTACGGCGATCCGGTCGGCCAGAGCCATGGCATCGCTCTGGTCGTGAGTGACGTGAATTGATGTTGCCTTGGTCGTTCTCATGAGATCGGCGATCTCTTGGCGTAGCGCGATGTGCAGTTGCGCGTCGAGACCGGACAGCGGCTCGTCCAGCAGTACCAAACGCGCCTTTCGCGCAAGGGCCCGAGCGAGGGCGACACGCTGTCGCTGCCCGCCCGACATCTGTCGAGGTTTGCGATCGAGAAGGCCTTCGATGTCCATACGCCGCGCGAACTCTAGGCCTCGCTCGCGCGCCGTGGCACGATCGAGACCCAGTCCGTGCCGAAGGCCGAGGGTGATGTTCTCGAGCGCGTTCATGTGGGGGTACAGCGCAAAATGCTGGAAGACGATCGCGACGTCGCGCTCATGAGGTGGAAGATTCTGCTGGGGTTTCCCTCCGATCAGCACATCGCCCGAGTCGAGTGCCTCGAGTCCGGCGACGATCCGCAGCAGGGTCGACTTGCCTGATCCGGAGGGCCCGAGGATGACGAGCGACTCGCCGGTGGCAACCTCGATTGAGATGTCGTCGACCGCGGTCACGCCATCGAATCGCTTGACGAGCTGGCGAAGGGAAACCTCAGCAGTCATATCCGTGCTCCTATTCGTTGATTACTGAACGAGTGCGCTGATGCGGGCGGCGGTGTCGGGCACTACGTCGTTGACGTCTTGTCCCAGGTCAACCATCGACTGCACCATGTCCTGCAGGTATTGGTTCGTGCGGCCAAGGTTCTCGCCGTCCCAGCCGGAACCGGCGACGGGACTGCCCTCATAGCGCCATGCGTAGCCGAGGGGGCCATCGGACTCGGGGCGCTGTAGGAGCTCGGCCTGGGCAGCGCTGTCGACCGGGATATAGCTGTTGGCGAGCGAGCTCGTGGTGATGACCTCGGGGTCGAGCATCGTGCCGATCAGTTCGTTGCTGAACGCGGCGCGGCAGGCGTCGTCAGAGAGCACCATCCAACCGTTGCCTCCTGCGGGGAGCTTTGCTGTGCCACGGTCGGGAATCGGCATGTCTGAAATCGTCCAGTCGAATGAGTCACCGACGCTGGATGTCACAGTCGCGCCGATCGCGGGAGTGGCGAAGAAGTAGGCCACGTTGCCCTGGGTGAACAGGGAGATTGAGTCCTGCCAGCTGACCGGTTCCTCGAGCTTCTCTTCACCGATCGTCTGATAGATCTCCAAAGCCGCGCGGCCCTCTTCAGTGTCGAAACCCGCGGTGCCATCGTCGTTTACGAAGGTGCCCCCACCGCTGCCCACGAAGGCTTGCACGAGCCACCAGGCGATGTTGTCGCGAGGGATCTGGATCGGGGCCGAGACGGCTGTCTCGTCCTGGATGGTACGAGCGTTTTCAAGCACCTCTGAGTGGGTGGTCGGCAGCTCAGTGATGCCCGCGGACTCCGTCAGTGTGGTGTTTGTGTAGAGCACGGGTACGGAGATCTGGAAAGGAACCACATAGGTCGTTCCGTCGACCGTGCCGACGTCGAGATAGTCACGGTTGTATGTTTCGCGCAACGAATCCGTATCAATGGCCTGCGGGCTGTATTTCTCGACCCAGAACCGCAACTGATCGAGGCCCAGCATGATCACGTCAGGCCGGGAGCCGGCGGCGATGTCAGCGACGACCTGCTGGGTGAGCTCGTCGTAGCTGGTCCCTTCGGGCGCTGCCCTGAGATCGACGGTCAAACCCTGATACTTCTCTTCTAGCGCCGCCTTGCCGAGCTCAGCACCTGCCTGGCCTTGGCTGGCGTACTGCGCGGTGATGGTGACGCCGGTGGGATCGCAGGTGCTGACATCGGCCTGTACGATCGGGTCGCTTTCGACGGTAGCCGAGCAGCCAGTGAGAAACAGTGCGGAAGCCAGGAGACCAGCGCCGACGGCGAAGGATTTTTTGGGTACGGGCATGGGAGTGCTCATCTTTCGTATTGAGAGAGGTGGTGCCGGAATGGCGATGCGGGGAATAAGTCGAGTGGGAAGCCCCGAAGGGGGTTGCCTTCTGCTTCGAGCGGTTAGCCCGGTAGCTCTCCGCCGGCGATGCCCGCGACGAATTTGCGCTGGGCTATGACGAAGAGAACAACGATCGGCAGGGTCACGATCAGTGCGGCCGCGGCGAGCTCGCCATAGGCGGTGCCCGTCTCTGACTGCTGGAACACGGACAGTGCGAGCGGAGGCGTATAGAGCGAACTGTCTCGTGCCACCAGCAACGGCCACAGATAGTCGTTCCAGTGGGTGAAGACAGACAGCACTGCGAAGGCAGCGATCGCCGGCATCGATGACGGAACGACGACCCGCAGCAGCGTCGAGAACATGCCGAGACCGTCGGCCTTCGCGGCTTCAAGGAGCGCGTCGGGTATCGTCACCATGTGCTGGCGCACCATAAAGATTCCGATGGCGCTGGTTGTGAAGGGCAGGACGAGCGCAGCGAACGTGTTCGCGAGCCCGACCGAGCCGATACCGAGGTAGAGCGGAAGCGCTATCGCCTGCGTGGGAATCAGGAGGCAGGCGAGCACGACCGCGAAGGCAGCATCCCGGCCGCGGAAGCGCAACTTGGCGAACGCGTAGGCCGCAGGTATCACCGTCACGAGCTGCGCGGCCAGGATTCCCAGCGTGACAAGCGTCCCAACCAACATGGCTTGTCCGAGGTTTGCCTCCTCCCACGCGCGGGTGAAGTTGCCGAGGTCGAAGGATCCGGGCAACAGCTGCAATCCATCGAGCACGGCCTCGTCGGCCGGAGACACGGCCATCCGCAGCATCCAGATGACCGGAAATACCGAGATGAAAGCGAATACTCCGACAGCCAGAATCTGAAAGCTCCGGCCGACCAGTCGGCCTGAGCGGCGTGTGGCGCCCATTAGTGCTCCTTGTCTTCGAGGAAGGCCCTGCGGCGCAGGACGCCGATGAGCACGAGGACGACCAGCAGCAGCGTCGACAGGGCTGCCGCTTGACCGAGGTCAAAGTAGACGAAGCCAAGCCGCCAGGTCATAGTCAGGATGGTTTCTGTCGCCCCGAGTGGGCCGCCGCCGGTGAGTACGTCGATGGTGTCAAAGACCTGGACTGACTGGAGCACGGCCATGACGGTCGCAAACACTGTCGTCGGTCGAAGAAGCGGAAGTGTCACACGCCGAAACGTCACCCAGGGGCCGAGCCCATCGGCGGCGGCGGCCTCGTACAAGGCCGTAGGGATGCTCGTCAGGCCCGCCAGGTAAAAGATCATGACAAACGAGGTGAGCCGCCAGATGCCGATGAGTGCCACGGTGATCAACGCGTACTGGGAATCACCGAGGAAGTTGATCGGGGCGAAGCCGACGAGCGCGAGTGTTTCGTTCACGAAGCCGCCGTGATTGGCGAAGATCCAGCGAAAGACCACTGCCATCGCCACCATATTCGTGGCGAAGGGCAAGAACAGGAGTACCTGTAGTACTGGCCTGGCCCGCCGAAAATTAGACACCAGCAGCGCTAAGCCCAAGCCCAACACGAGACTTGGAATGATCGTCATCGCTGCGTACAGCACGGTATTGCCGATGGCCTGCATGACCGCGGGGTCAGAGAAGAGCCCGCTGTAGTTCTCCAGTCCAGCCCAGCGCCACACTGTCTGGTCACCGAGATCGATCCGAAACAGGCTTCCCACGAGCGCGAGCAGGCCCGGCAGCAAGAGAAAGACACCGATGAGGATCATCGCAGGCAGAGCGAGCGCCCAGCCGCCGATTCGCATCCCCTTCACGACAGCGATCCCCCGAATGCGGCAAGCGGATAGGCGACCAGCCGCCCATCCCGATGCAGTGCCACGGCCGTATCGTCATGCACCACCAACGGAGCGAGGACGGGGATTTCGGTGGCGAATCGACCAAGTACGGCACCCGAGAGTGCGTCCAGAGTGACAATGTCACCGTCGAGGGCCGGAATCAACACTCGGTCACCCACGATGGTCGCGGCAGCGAAGAGCGGATGCGGGCTGCGTCGGTAGGTCAGGAAGCACTCGTCGGAGACGGCGCCGACCTCAGTACGCCACAGTTGGTCGCCGGTTTCGAGGTCGAGCAGCGCCACCGCGCCCCCGACATCGACAACCAGGGCGCCGTGGCTAGACAGATCGACGCTGACGGGGTTCCACGGTACCGAGGTCGGGTACGACCAGCGCATCTCGGAGTCGGTGGCCGAGCGCCGGAAAACGCTCGTCACACCGGTGGCTATCAAGTCGCCAGACGCAGGATCGACAACGGGAGTGCGGATCGGCAAGCCTGCACCGCTCGCCAAGACCCGGAACAGATCGTCGGCTGACTCAATGCCAGGGCTCAGGACCGTTTCGCCTGTCTTCGGGTCGAGTCGAATCGGAGTGCGCGGCTCGGGAAATCCTGCCCAGAAGACCGTTGGTGTGCTGCCGGCCATTCCAGACCGGTCGACAACCGGCGCGCTGAGGGTAACGAAGATTTGATACGGCGCAATGTCTGACCGTTCCCACACGGTCTCACCGGTGCGCTGATCGAGAGCACGGAGGGCGGCTTGGTCGCCGATGAGTACAAGCCCGTCAACAAGCGTCGGGGCGTAGAATCCGAACCGCCGCAACGGGTCCGACGTCGGTCGCCGCCACAGCGTCTCGCCCGTGGCCGGATCGTGCGCCCAGGTGGTCCCCGATACCGCAGAGCTGATGATCGCCGTGGTGCCGGCCGTAACGGGCGCGCTACGCAGCGGAGAATCGAGGCCGGCCTGCCACAGTGGTTCTCCCGAGCCGGCGTCGTAGGCTGCCAGGGAGCCACGGGCCTCATCGTCCACCGCAACCGGCACGACAACCCGCCCGCCGGTAATGATGAACGGCGTTCGCTGCCCAATAGCAGGTGTTGTTCTCGACCACCGCGACTGTACGGTATTCGCCCGGAGGGAACGCACGTCGGATCGTGGCGGATAAGTCCGTTGGGAGTCGATGGTGATTCGTTCGCCGTCCCACTCAACAATGCGATATGTCGCCGGTGAATTGTCCACGCCGCCGAACATGGCCGGCGGGGTGTTCACGTGCAGCGTGGCGCCGGTCGACACGACTCGGGACGTGTGTCGATGGCCGGAGAAGGTCGCAATCGGGGCTCGGGGCAACCCGTCAAGAATCGAACGCCACGGCTGGTCATGACAGAGCATGATCCACGGCATCCCGGGGTCAATGGCATCAAGGTCTGCGCGCAGCCAGACGTTCTGTGTCTCGTGGTCCAGGCCGAGCTCGTGGGTGAACCAGTCCATGGCGACGACATGTAATCCGGGCAGATCGAACGAGTACCAGCGGGGCCCAAGAAAGCTTTCATAGTGGCGAGGTTCACCGGAATGGATGGCGTAGCCGTTGCGGCTGATCAGGTCGGTCGGCTCGGGCACGAGATGGTCGTGGTTGCCGGGAATCGAGTGAACCGTCAGTTCGGTTGCCGTTGTCGCGGCGACAAAGTCGGCAAATTGTTCGGGTAGTCCACGGTCGGTCAGGTCTCCCGTGACGACAAAGGCCGCAAGTTTCGGATGTGCCGAGGCAATGTCACGGAATACCTGCGAAAGACGTTCACCGGTGCCGATTTCAACCGGCTGCGGATAGCCAGCCCCCGAGCCGAGGTGGGTGTCAGTCAGGTGAGCGAAACGGAAGGGCATTTGAATGCGATCCGCAGTGAGGGTGAAAACCGGGTCGGCCTCCGTTGCGTCGACGTACCATCGGTCGGTTCGCCAGCCAGCCGGCCGGGTGACGAAGACGAAACCTCGAGGTTCGTCAATTTGAAAATTCCCGTCGTCATCGGTGCGCGTGACCTGCAGGCCGTCGCTGACGACGATTCCTGGCAGGGGTAAGCCGGCCTCATTGAGTACAGTGCCGTGCATGTGTTCCTCTCTGGTTCTCAGCTGTTAGATGCGGTGAGAGTTGACGAGTGCTTCGGATGCCGCGCGCGC
Source organism: Cryobacterium melibiosiphilum (assembly GCF_003602235.1). Taxonomy (GTDB): domain Bacteria; phylum Actinomycetota; class Actinomycetes; order Actinomycetales; family Microbacteriaceae; genus Cryobacterium; species Cryobacterium melibiosiphilum. The sequence goes on along the minus strand of NZ_QZVS01000091.1, from coordinate 111,420 downwards.
CTCGGCCGCTCCGTCAAGCCGCATGGCGAGCACGCTGTAGATGGCGTCGATCAGCGATAGGTGAACGATTCGGCTGGTCATCGCCTCGACTCGGTAGCGTGTCTCGGAGCTCCCCGCAACGAGGAGAGCGTCGGCAATCTCGGTCAACGGCGAACTCAGAAAGCTGGTGATGCCGACGACGACAGCCTGTGACTGAGCAGCCGCGCGGGCGACGTCCAGCGTCGACGTCGTCGATCCGGTGTGGCTGATGACGAAGCAGACATCGCGGTTATCGAGACCGCGTGCAATCACCTCCTGGGCGATGAAATCAGGGGTAAATGCGGCATCAAGTCCGAGTGTCGTGAACCGGTAAGCCGCGTCGAGAGCGAGAGGGGCCGACGTGCCGACGGCGGCGAAACGCACGCGGCGGGCATTCATCAGCGCGTCGACGATCGCAGCGATCGCAGCCGGGTCGAGGTGGGCCGCTGTGGCCTCAAGCGCTGCGCTACTCTCTCGCAGAGTTCTGAGCACGGTCGCAGTCAACGGATCATCGCTGAGTTCCACGTCCTGGCTCTGGGGCACGGCTGTCTCCCGGGAAAGCAGGAGCTTGAACTCCTGAAATCCGTGCAGCCCAAAACGCTGACAGAAGCGCACCACCGAGCCGACCGAGGTGTTCGAGAGTTGTGCAAGCTCGGTCACCGAATACATCATTACCGCTCGCGGGTCGGCGCGTACCGCTCGCGCGATCTGCGCCTCCGACGGCGAGAACGATGCCGAGTCCAGACGGATCTGCTCGAGGATGGGCTGCTCATCAGCACGCCACAGCCGCGAGACGCTCTCAAACTGTTTCTTCATGATGATCACGCTAGGAATCCCGTGTGAACGATCCGTGACGGCCACTCGAACGGTGGATGAAGTTTCCAGTTATTTTCATTTTTGGAATGAATTTCCACGTGTTCCCGCACGGAACGCACAGCGCACCTCCAAGTAGGCACGGTTCACAACGGTCCGACCATACACATATCTCAGGAGGCCCAGTCCCATGACACTTCACACCCAGCAGTCCCTGTCCGGCTTCATTGCATCGGAGCCGCAGCAGTCCATCACCGAGCACGGCGAGACCCGCTTTTATGCGCGCATCGGGCAGCCGCACTTCCGCCGCGAAGACGACGGCCGGTTCACGGTGCTCGCGCCGACCTTCCACGACCTCGTCGCTTACCGCGCCACCGCCGATCGGGCGCTCACCCGGTTCGCTAAGGGCGACAGCTTCGTCGCCGAACGCTACGTTCGTTCCTTTCAGGTCGAGCACGAGGGCACCGTCATGCAGCGCGAGGAGTTCGTAGCCAAGAAAATCGGCCACGACGTCGCCCGAACGAACTACGAAGTCGATCGCGCCCACCGTGCAGCCGCGGATGCGCCCGCCTTTCAAGAGGTCATCTCGCACGAGCTAGCGTCGTCCACCGCCGGCGCCGCAGCGAACTGAGCGTGGCGATGTCAGAATCCCTGGTCGAATGGGCCCACGGCGACCACGAGAACCAGTTCCGCGCGAGCTCTATGGACGAGCTCGACAGTCCGCTCGCAAACGAGCCGCCGCATCCGATCAATTGGAACCTGCTCAGCGCCGATGACGCCGAGGCCGAGTGGATCGAACTCAACCGCTGGGTGAACTGGCTGCGGCGCACGTACGGGCTGCCGGAATCCGTCGTGCCGCCGTTCTGGCACCGCCACCCCGAGCTGGTCTGGGAGCTGTCAGCGCTGCACCTGCACTGGCTCTGCGCCTACGACCCCGACCAACACGGCTCGGCACCGTTCGGCTGGCACCGAGACTTCGCGGATGCCCGCCAACGCCTCCACGACTGGGTCGCGACCTCAGGCACCCGCCTCGAGCGCGACCGGGCGACGCGGCAGACGTCGTGGCCGGGGGAAGCGCCTGCCGATGCCGTCGAAGATCTGGCCATCGGCAACCGCGACGAGGACTTCGTGCAGTTCGTCATCGACGACGTCGCCCGACGCCGAGATGCCGAGTCCTTGTTCTACGCCCGTAACGACTCTGCTTGATCGGCAGCAACCGTTCTATCGTTCGGCGCCGACAAGCGCCCACTACGCTGGGCCCATCGCGAGCAGGAGGCCTCATCAATGCCAACGTGGGCGATCGAGTATGAAGGCGACGCGTTCGCCCGGTTCTTCTCGTCCCTCGGTGAGTATGAACAGGCCGTCCTGGCGGCGGCGATCGAACGGGTCCTTGCCGTGCACGGCATCGACATCTGTCGGGGCGGGTGGGGCAAGCCGTTGTCCGGTGGGCTACGAGTTTCGCGTCCGCAAATCCCTGCAGGCAATCCTCTCTCAGGCGAACGTCGAGTTGCCGGCCGAGCTGGTCGACGTAGACCGGAACGTGCTCATTCGCGTCTTCTGCACCTTCTACGGCGACAAGATCGTGCTGCTCTACAGCGGGTACGACAAGAAGAATGATCCCTCCGAAAAGCGCCAGCAGCGCGAGATCACGAGGGCCCGCAAGATCCACGAACAATGGAAACGTACGCATCGCGAGCGCGATAGAAAGACTTGACGGGCTATGTGTTAACGCACATAATTGAGGCCGGAGGCACCCGTGTCGAAGAACTTTGCAGACCTAGCCACCCAGGCCAAAGCGGACTGGTCGGAGGACGCACGAACCGTTTACGAGGCGGCCCGCACGTCCTTTGACGCCGAGCTCGCGAGTCGCGTTGAGCTGGGAGCGCTGCTCGCCGCCGCTCGCAAGGCACGTGACCTGACCCAACCATCCCTGTCCAAGGTCACCGGGATTCAGCAGGCAGAAATCAGCCGAATCGAACGCGGCATCGGCAACCCGACCGCAGACACGCTCAACCGCCTGGCGGCTGCCCTCGGCCAGAAGATCACGCTGACACCAGCTCGATAGGCGGATCCGCCCCGGCCTCGAAGCCCTGATCCGCCGAGACCGAAGCGCTAAGCGCGGGCCCGGCGAGCTTTGGCCATGCTCCAGCCGCTCCCGGGTCGGCGGCTGGTGTGGACCCGCTACATCTTGTGCAGCCTGTCCCGTACCCGCTTGTACGCGGCGACCCCGTCTCGGTCCGGCGCAGCGGCTCGAATGACTGGCGGGTGCCCCATTGCGGGCGCCACCAAATCGCGGAGAGCGTCATGGTAGGCGCGCTGACGTTGTCTCCCTCCGGCGCCGAAACCGATCGCAGCCTTACTCTTCCTGTACTTGTCTGAGCGTTCCTCCCACGCATGGCAAAGCGAGCGATAGGCGTCGATATCAAAGCCCAGGTGCGCGTCCACCGGGTAACGGTCGAGGGTGAGCAGCCGAAAACTCGTGAAATGCTGAGATTCGTCGACTTCGATGAACGTACCGCTCCCGACATGCACGAAATCGCCAGGAAGCGAAGTGAGTCGTTTCGCGCTCTGTTCCCCGTGGCGCCCACCCAGCGCGCAAAAGATCGTGTCGAGAACCTCGCGCACCTGTGATGCTGAATCTGGGAGCCCAAGGTGACCGCGCTGGTTCAACCACGGGACTCGGGCGCGAGCCAACACGATGCCATCTGCTGAAGCCGCCAGCGCGAAGGCTCTCGCAGTCACCTACCGGCACGAGCCTCGCCCCGGTTCACGCGCAGCGAGAATTACCAATTCGCTTCCTCAAAGGAAATCACGATCTCGGTGCACATGGTTCTCAGGGCACTCGGGGTCGGATCAGACCAGTCAGGGTACGAGTTGCCCGCGCTGTTGATTCGGAGGGGCTTCAGCCCGCCCTTGCGGCTCAGGCTCTCGTAATGATCGGGAAGCCGGGGATCGACGTGGGCTCCGCCACCCACGTTGGCCGCGTGCCAAACAAAGTAGTGCCGGCTGAGGTTTGTCAGGTGTTCAGGCATTCCCTTGATGGGCTGGAAGCCCGACACGCTCGGGACTGAGACCCAGAGGGCGTCCGCGTGAGTCTCGCCGTTGGAGGGGACCATGTCAACGGCGGAGCGCCAGACCATCGAATCCCGCAGCTTCATCTGCGTGAGCAACGACGTCGACGAGTCCGTGGTGTGCACGAGAGAGCGAATCGACGTGGCGATGCGCTTTGACTCTAACGTGGTGCCCGCATCAAACCGTGCAGCCGATGACCGCAGCCAGTCCACGTGCTCTGCAAGAAGTTCGGCAAGGTCGCGGCGAACGGGCATAACCGAATGCTACCGCCCGATTCGCCTCGATCAGCCGTCGCTGTAGGCGCGTGAAGCGCCTTGGCGACAGTGAGGCATGGCGCTCCTTCAGAGAAACCAACCAAGCATCCGCAAGGCGAGCTCGGAGCGGATGCCGAGAATCTCAAGGAGCGGCACATGTCACCTCGTCGAGCACCATTCCTCTCTTCGAGCATCGTCATCGCAGGCGTCACACTTGCGAGCGCGTTCGTACCGTTGGGCGCAGCATCCGCTGTGGAACCCAGCGCCGCCGGCGGAACCAGCAGCGCCCGAGCGTTGCCCGACCCGCCCACGCCCGATGAGGCAGCGGCTACGGTCGGCACGGTGACTTCCGAATCGAACGGATCGACCATTACGGTCACCAACTCAGCTGGGCTGACCGCGGCGCTGGAAGCAATCAGGCCGGGTCAGACCACCGCCTTGGCGGACGGCATCTACCAGGTACTGATCGGCAGCCGGGGTCGCCCCGCCATCAGGTCTTGGCTCCGTGGTCGCGAAGCGACGGTCGGGCTCATGGAGTCCGTCCAGCCACCGGAGTACATCAGAGACTCGGAAGCGGATCTCTCGGCCGACTCGAAAGCCGGCGGGGCCGCGTCCATCGGTGCGCAGGTCGTAGATAGCCTGCGTCTGCACGCCGAGGTACTCGGCGAGCTCGCTTGTCTTAAGGATGGACTCGAGACCCAACTCTGAGAATCATTCACTGTTCATACCCGTACGTGCTCGAGATCGTCCCAGACCGAGCAGGCGGGCCACGGCGAACTTGGCAGGCGGCGGCTTGGCGAGATCGGGTCGCCGGGTCTCGACTGCTCGCCGGTTGTTGAGCCCGTCGAAACACGCGCTCGACCAGCGGATGGAGATTTTCGTAGAACATCTCGCCAAGTCTCGATCGCTCGTTCCTCGCGCCTCGACCAGCGGGGGTTGCGTTTTAGTAGGGCGACCGGGACTTGAACCCGGGACCGACGGATTATGAGTCCGCTGCTCTAACCAGCTGAGCTACCGCCCCATGCCACACACGAACAGCTAGTCCGTTGCGTGTGTCGCGGCATCGTCGGCGACCAGCAGGGCCACCGGCTCACCACGATACAGGCATTCGAATGTGTTGAGCGTGCGCTTGATGTCGTGCGTGGCGATCAGCTTGAGTGACTCGCGCTTCAGGGCCTCGAGGTTCGCGGCATCCGCTGTCAGCACGGTCGTGAGCTTGTCGGCGAGGTCCTGGGCGTTGCCGGGGGCGAACAGGTATCCGTTTTGCTCATCGTGCACGAGGTGCGGCAACGCCATCGCGTTCGCGGCGACGACGGGCAGGCCCGAGGCCATCGCCTCCATCGTGGCGATGCTCTGCAATTCGGCGATCGAGGGCATCGCGAACACGGTGGCGCGGGAGTAAGCCGCGCGCAGCTCGGCATCCGTCACGTAGCCGGTGAAGGTGACGCGAGAGCGGATGCCGAGGGTGTCGGCCAGGTGCTCGAGGTTGCGCTTCTGGTCTCCCCCGCCGACGATCTCGATCTGAGCCTTCAGCGACGGGGCGAGCAGGGCCGCCGCCTGCAGCAGCACGTCGATCTGCTTCTCACCGGTGACCCGGCCGACGAAGAGGATGCGGTTCTCGGTGCGCGGCTCGAAGTTGGGCGAGTAGTTGTCGGCGTCGATGCCGCAGGACACGGCGTGCACCTCGGTGAGGCCGGTGTACTTCTTCAAAAACTGGGCGGCGCGCAGGGTGGGCGTGGTAACGGCGGCGGCCCGGCCGAAGGTGCGTCGGGCGGCCCGCCATGCGGCCTTGATCACTCGGTCTTGGAAGCCGAGTGGAATCAGCGAGAACTTGACCATGTTCTCGGGCATGAAGTGGTTCGTGCCGATCATGCGGATGCCGCGTTCTTCGGCTTCGATCGACACGCCGCGCCCGACGTTGATGTGGGACTGGAAATGCACGACGTCGGGCTTGAACGAGTCGAGGATGAGGCGGCTTTCGCGGCGCACGATCCACGGCAGGGCGAAACGCAGCCAGTCATGCGGGTACCAGCGCCAGCTGTGCAGGCGGTGCACCATCATCGGCTGGCCCTCGTGCATTTCCATCCAGCTGCCGTGCTTGCGCGAGGCGGCCGGTGCCATGATCTGCACCTCGTGGCCGCGGGCGACGAGCCCGGCGGCGAGGCGCTCAGCGAACCGGGCGGCACCGTTCACATCGGGTGCGAAGGTGTCGGCGGCGATGAGCACGCGGATCGGCTTGGCTCTGCGAGCCTGGGCTTCGGGCGACGATTCGCTCTGCAAATCGGTCGAGTCTGGCACGTGTCGTGGTCCCTACGTTGGTGTGCCGGGGATCATCATCCGGCGAGAAAATCTGGGCGTCGTCGTCGCCTTCGAGATGTACTGACGCTCCATACTAAACCGACACGCCGTCTCTGCGCCCCGGCGCGCGGTCGGTTCTCATTCCCGGCACGTCATCGGTCCAGCTGGCTGCCGAGTTGGGTGTCGAGCTGGGGGTGGTAGCGCGCGAGGCGAAAGACCCCCCAGATGGCGAGCGACCCGGCGACGACGAATGCGACCCCGGCCCACGGCGGCGCCTGCGACGCCTCGCCCAGAACGATGATGCCGATGCCGACCGCGACGAGCGGATCGATGACGGTGAGGCCGGCGATGACCAGGTCGGGCGGGCCGGATGCGTACGCGTTCTGCACGAAATAGGCCCCGAGTCCGGCGGCCAGCAGCAACCCCAGCACGCAGGTCAGCGTGAGCCACTCGAAGTTGCCGTTCTGGATGCGGTTGATGATGACCTTGGCGAGGGTCGCGACGAATCCGTAGACGACGCCGGCGCCGAGGATGTAGAAGATCGCCTGGAACCGGTGGCGCAGGTACCCGAAGGCGAAGCCGAACAGGGTCAGCACGCCCGCGAGCACGATCAGGATCGTGATCAGGTTCTGGTCGGTCACCGGTTTATCGACGGCCGTGAACGCGGCCACCGTGACGAACAGGCCCACGCCACCCACGCACATCACGATCGCGATGACGGATGCCCGGTTCAGCTTCACCTGGCTCAGGCGGGCATTCAGCACCGCCGTCAGAACCAGTGCGACCGCGCCGAGCGGCTGCACCACGATGATCGGGGCGTAGGCGAGGCTTGACAGCTGGAAGACGATGGCCAGGCCCAGCATGAGCGAACCGAACACCCAGGACGGCCGCGCGAGCAGCAACATCAGCTGCCGCGGGTTCAGCCCGCCGGTGACCTCGGCGGTGCTCGCCTCGACCTTGGTGACACCGCGGTGCTGAAACTGCGCGCCGAGCGAGAGGAAGACCGCGCCGATGAGGGCCAGCGGAATACCGATCGCCTGCCGGGGGTCGATGGTGATTTCCGCTGCCAGATCAGTCAGGTCGGTCATCACCTGTCGACCCTATCCACAACCATGGCGATATTCTTGTCAAATGGCCGTGCGATCGATAGTAATTTCCGGGGATCCCGTTCTCCACTCCCCCGCAGCATCCGTCGTCGAATTCGACGACACGCTGCGCACTCTGGTGACGGATATGTTCGAAACGATGGATGAGGCGCCGGGGGTGGGACTGGCCGCGCCGCAGGTGGGTGTGGGACTGCGCCTGTTCACCTACAGCTTCGAAGACGACCAGGACGTGCTCTGGCGCGGCGTGGCGATCAACCCCGAGCTGTGGATCACCCCGGTGCCCGCGGGCGAGGCCGACGAGGACGACCCCAACGAAGACGAGGGCTGCCTGTCGTTTCCCGGGGAACGCTTTCCGCTGCGCCGGGCGCAGTCGGCCATTTTGCGGGCCGTGGACCTCGACCAGAAGCCGTTCGAGATTCGAGCCGACGGCTGGCTGGCCCGAATTTTTCAGCACGAGTACGACCACCTCGACGGCACCCTCTACGTGGACCGCCTCGAGCACGCGCACGCCAAGATCGCGGCGAAGATCACCCGCAAGCGCAGCTGGGGCGTGCCCGGGCTGAGCTGGCTGCCCGGCGTCGACGACCTCGAGGGCTGAGCCCGCCCCCTTAGCTGAAAGCGCGGATCGCCGCGGCGACGCCCGCCGCGGCGATCACGACGACGATGAACGGCGCCTTCAGGGCGAACAGCCCGGCCGCCACGATGACAGCGGGCACCCGGGCGTCAAGCACGATCGCCTGGCCGCTGCCGAGCGTCTGCACGGCGATGAGCGCCGCGAGGAGCGCCACGGTGAGTAGGTCGGCGATGCGGGCCGGGCGGGGCTTGTGCAGCAGCGCGGGCGGCACGAGATAGCCCAGCAGCTTGAGGGCGAGCACGGCAATGGATGCCGCGATGATGATCTGCCAGAGGGTCACGAGGGCATCCGCTCGCCGGAAATGGGGCCGGTGCCGGCCTGTCGGGGGCCGAACCAGTTGAAGAACCCGACCACGACCGCGACGAGGGCAGCGACGAGCACCGGCACACCGGGCATCAGCACCGGCGTGAGGAGCGCCGCGACCACGGCGGCGGCCACGGCCACCGCAACGGCCTGAAGGCGCTTGAGTCGAGGCCACAGCAGCCCGACGAAGGCGGCGGCCGCGGCCGCGTCGAGGCCGTAGGCGCGGGTGTCGCCGAGCGCGTCACCGATCAGGGCGCCGGCGAGGGTCGTGAGGTTCCAGCCGATGAACACGGCGAGGCCGGTGACCCAGAACCCGGTGCGGCGACTCGTCGCGGTCGGCTGGGCGAGGGCGACGGCCGTGGACTCGTCGATGGTCAGCCAGCCCGCCGCGAGCTTCTTGTACCAGGTGTCGTTCCAGCGGCCGCCGGCCACGACCGGGGCGGTGCGCATGCCGTACAGGCTGTTGCGCACACCGAGCAGGGTCGCGCTGGCGATCGCGGCCGGGCCGGAGGCGAGGCCGCCGGCGGCGAGCACCCCGATCAGGGCGAACTGGGAACCGCCGGAGAACATCACGAGGCTGATGAAGCTGGTCTGCCAGATCGTCAGGCCGGCGGCGACCGAGAGGGCGCCGAAGGACACGCCGTAGGTTGCCGTGGCCAGGCCGACCGCGAGGCCGGCGCGCACCGCGAGGCGGTGATTGCGGGCATCCGTCACCGCGAGCGGTTCGAACGGCTCGGGTGCGGTGTCGGGGCTCATCTAACGCGACAGGTCGACGCCGTGCACGCCGTTGTGAAAGCGCAGCGACGGAAACACGGCGGAGACCGAGAAGCCGAGGCCGGGAACCGTGCCGGCGTTGAAGACGCCGCCGAAGAGCTGGGCGCGCTCGCGCATCTGGGTGATGCCGGCACCGGCGATGCTCTCGCTGAGGGCCTTGAGGTCGTCGTCGATCGTGTACGCGGTGCGCGCGGCGACCTCGTCGTCGCTCGAGCTGTCGCGGCGGGCGGCGGCGCGGATGCCGTCGTCGTCGATCAGCATCTGCAGGCCGTCCTGGGTCCAGGCGAACGACACGCGCGCCTCGGTGCCGAGGCCACCGTGCTTGAGCGCGTTCGCGAGGGAGCTCTGCAGGATGCGGTAGATCGCCAGTTCGGCGCCGGGCTTCAACTCGAAGCGCTCCCCCGACTCGGTGAAGTTCACGACGAGGCCGGCGTCGCGCATAACACGGAACAGGTCGCGGGCGGACTGCGGCCCGGGCTGGGCGGCGGCGACGGCCTCCCCCTCGCGGGCGATGGTGAGCACGCGGCGCATGTCGGCCAGGGCGACGCGGCCCTCGTCGACGATGTTCGCGGCGGCGCGCACGGCGGTCGACGGGTCGCTTTCGGCCATGTAGCGGGCGCCCTCGGCGCGGGTGATCAGCCGGGCGATCGAGAGCACGGCGACATCCTGCAGTTCGCGGATGATGCCCAGCCGCCCCTGCTGCTCGGCGAGCGAGAGCTCGAGGTCGATGCGCATCCGCTCGTCGGCGTTGCGGGTGAAGACCCGTCGGCGTGAGCGCACGAGGGTGATGATCCAGAGCGCGAGAAAGACCACGGCGGCCGTGAGGGCGATGTTCGTGAGGAGTGCGGGGGTCACGAACGGGGCCTTTCGTCACGGCTCTACAGCTGGGCCAGAAAATGGGACTAAAAAAGGCCACCCGGGGTGGAGCCCTGAGTGACCTTTCGCTCCCCGACTTGGACTCGAACCAAGAACCTGCGCATTAACAGTGCGCTGCTCTGCCAATTGAGCTATCGAGGAATACGTGCACCAGAGACTTCCTGGTACGGACTAAACAATCATCATTCCTGCGAACAGGTTTTTGTGTTGAACAGCGTTGCTACTTTACCAAGATCTGGGCCGTGCGCAAATTCGCGGCCGAGATTGGGTGCGTCGGGCCGGGGGTCAGTAGCCGAAATGGGGGTCAACGACCCCTACAAATCGGCCCGTCGTCAGGTAAGCGCGTACATTGAGCCGGATTCGCTCGGCTAACAGCGGTGCTGTCATCTCGGGCGTGTCGGCCATATGCGGTGTGATCAGGCATCGAGCTTCGTTCCAGAGCGGATGCCCCGCCGGCAGCGGTTCGGGATCGGTCACGTCGAGCGCGGCCCCGGCGATCGCTCCCGCGGCCAGGGCCGTGACCAGGGCGCCCGTGTCGACGAGCCCGCCGCGGGCGATGTTCACGAGCCGGGCGTGGGCCGGCAGCAGCGCGAGTTCGGGCGCGCCGATCAGGTGCCGGGTGCCCGTCGTGAGGGCTGCCGCGACCACGAGCACGTCGGTGCCCGGCAGCACGGCCGCGAGCTGGTCGCTCGGCACGGTGTGGGCCGCCCCCGGCACCGGCTCGAAGCTGCGCCGCACGACGGTGATCTGCGTCTCGAACGGCGCCAGCAGGCGGATGAGTTCGCGGGCGATGCCGCCGGCCCCGATGATCACGACCTTGGCGCCGTAGAGGGAGCGCCCGTCGGGCACCGGGTCCCATTCCGTGGCGCGTGCGCGCTTCGGCAGCACCCGCATCAGGGCGAGGGTCAGGGCGAGGGCGTGCTCGGCGACCGGCTGCGCATAGGCGCCCTTGGCGCTCGTGACCACGAGGCCGGGGCGGGCGTGGGCGGCGAGCACGCCGGCGAAGGCGTCCACACCCGCCCAGGGGAGCTGCACCCAGCCGACCTGCGGATTGTCGGCGAGTACCCGGCCGAGCTCGCCGGCACGTTGGTAGGAGAGCCAGACGAGGCCGCGGGTGGCCGCGGACAGCGGGGCCAGCGTGCCGCCGGCATCCGTCACCGCGCGGGCGAACGCCGGGGTCGGCTCAGGCAGGATCGAGATCGGGCCGACCACGGGCCGTTCCACCGCAGGCAACACCGTGGCCGGGGTGCCGAGCACTGCGTGGTGCTGGGCGCTGACGGGCTGCGGCTCACTCATCGTCATCGGTGTCGTCCGCGGGCGTCAGGGCGGCTGCGAGCTGCGCCACGTACGGATGCCACGGGTCGGCGAAGACCTCGTCGATCGTGCCGAGGCCCACGAGCACTCCCTGGTGCATAACCCCGATGCGGTCGGCGACCCGGCGCAGCACGGCGAGGTCGCTGCTGATCACGAGGGCCGAGAACAGGCGTTCCCGCTGCAGCTCGGCGATGACGTCGATCACGGCGTCGCGCACGAGCACATCGACGCCCGCGGTGGGTTCGTCGGCGATCAGTAGCGCCGGTTCGAAAACGAGGGCCCGGGCGAGGGCCACGCGCTGGCGTTGGCCGGCCGACAGTTCGTAGGGGAATTTGCTCAGCATCGCGAGCGGCAGCCGTACGGCGTCGACCATGGTGGCGACTTTCACGCCGAGCGCTTTGCGGTTGTACCGGTCGTCACGCTCCAGGATCGGTACCGCGACGATCTCCGCCACGGTCAGGGTCGGCGGCAGCAGGTCTGCGGCGTCCTGCGCGAGCAGGCCGACCTCATAGGTCAGCCGCGCCAGGGCGCGCCGCTTGATGCGGCGCAGGGGATGCCCGAGCACGGTCGCGTCGCCGCCGGTGATTTCGGGGCGCACGCCGGCCCCGGGGTCGGTGACGAAGCCGTCACCGGAGAGCACCCGAGCGATGGTGCTCTTGCCCGATCCGCTCTCCCCAAGCAGGCCGAGCACCTCCCCCGGCGCGAGGCGCAGGTTCAGCCCGTGCACGGCGACACAGGCGGGACTGGCACCGTGCGGCGGATATTCGATCGTGAGATCGCTGGCCACGATGGGCACCGCGGATGCCCCGCCGTGCGTCACGCCACCACCGCACCGTTCCGGGACACGTCGAAGGGGCGGACGGGCGGCCGTGCAACGGAGCTCATCATCCGACTGTAGCCGCGGTATCCGCTCGACCGGCACCGCCCCCTCCCGCGAGTGAGCAATTTTTGCACTTCCCGAGCCCGGGAAGTGCAAAAACTGCTCACTCGCGGGATCGGGCGGGATCTCGCGGGATCGGGCGGGATCTCGCGGGATCGGGCGGGGCTAGGGTGCCCGGGTGAGGGCGGCGTAGCGGAAGGTCTGGGACGGGTCGAGGGTGTCGTCGAGTCCGGTGATGTCCGGGCCGGTCACGGCGACCTGGGTGCCCTGCAGCAGCGGCAGCGTCGGCAGTGCCGCGGCGAGGTCGTCCTGGATCTGTTCGATCAGGGCGGTGCGCTCCCCCGCGTCGACCGTGGTCGCCTGCGTGGCTATCAGGTCGAGCAGCGCCGGGTCGATCCCGGCAGCGACGACGGCGTCGTCGGCGAACACCGGCCGCAGGTAGCTGTCGGCGTCGGCGTAGGCGGGCTCGCGGCCGGACTGGTAGACGGGGTAGGCATCCGCCTGGCGCTCGACGGCGTACTGGGCCGCGCCGGTGTCCTGCAGGGTTACCGCGAACGCGCCGGTGGCCTCGAGCTGGGCTTCGAGCAGGGCGTATTCGGCCGCGGATTCCGGCCCGTACAGCTCGGAACTGAAGTGCAACGTGAACGCGACCGGCAGGGTGATGCCCGCGGCGGTGAGGGTTTCGGCGGCCTGTTCGGGGTCAGGGCCGCCATCCCCGTCGCCGTAGAACCCGGTCAGGGTGTCGGTCGCTCCGACCAGCCCGGTCGGCACGGCCGAATACAGCGGCAGCTTGCTGCCCGTGTAGACCTGGGCGGCGAGCTGATCCCGGTCGATCAGCTCGGCAACGGCCACCCGCACCGCGAGGGCCTTCGCGGCATCCGCTTCGGGCGTGGCGGCGCCAAACGGCTGGCTGTTCGGGTCGAAAGCGAGAAAGCGGATGTCCCCGCCCGGCGCCTCGACGAGGGTGACGGCGTCGTTGCCGCGCAGGTCGTCGATGTCGGAGGCGGAGAGCGCGCCGAGGGCCACGTCGATGTTCCCCTCCTGCACGTCGAGTTTCAGGTTGGCCGCATCGGCGTAGTACTTGACGGTGATGTTCTCGGTGCGGGCCTGACCGATGAGTCCCTGGTAGCCGTCGAACGCCCGGTACTCGAGCATGTTGTCGCGGTCGAAGCGCGTGAGTGTATAAGGGCCGGCGAAGGCTTCCGCGTCGACGATGTCGTCGTCGTTGGTGAGGGCATCCGCCGCGAAGGTCTGCTCGTCGACGATGGCGCCGGCCGCCCCGGCGAGCACCCGGGGGAAGAGGGCGTCGTTTTCGGTGTCGAGGGTGAAGACGACGGTCGTCTCGTCGACGGCCACGGTGCTCGTGAGGTTGGCCAGCGGCGCGCCCGCGCCGGCCCCCGCGTTGATGGTGCGCTGGCGGTCAAAGCTGAAGACGACGTCGGAGGCGGTGAGGGCGTTGCCGTTGGCCCAGTCCAGGTCGGGTTTCAGCACCACGGTGTACTCGGTCGCCGAGGTGAAGCCCGCGGACTGGGCGATGTCGGGCTCGAGGTCGGCGGTGCCGTAGGGGCTGGCGAGCAGGTACGGAAAGACCTGCGACTGTACCGCAAACGATCCGGCGTCGCCGGCGGCCGCGGGGTCGAGGGCCGTCACGGTGCCGGTCGTGCCCACCGTGATCGGTTCGTCGGCGTCGATCACGGGCAGCTGCGGCGAACACCCGGTGAGCGCGAGGGTGGCGACGAGGCCGGTCACCATCACGATGCGCAGCGCGGGTCGGCGAGGCGTGGTGTGCGGCGGTGTCATAGAGAACCCTCCCGAGGTAGGGACCGGGCCGGTCGGATGCTCATTCGTCGCGCAGCCCGCGGCGCTCGGCCTCGACCCGCACCAGTTCGCGCTGCAGCACCGCGTAGACCTCGCGTTGCTCGGGATCGGCGCGTTGCAGCCGGCCGAGCAGCTCGGCCTTCTGCCGCAACAGGTCGCGGTCGATCAAGGCGATGGTGATGTCCTTCACGTAGCGGTGCACTTCTTTCTCGCTGCGTTCGGGCAGGTTCGCCATGGCGAGTTCGTGCACGAGGTTCGCCAGCTGCGGCGGCACGTCGTTCAGCACACGCTCGAGCCAGTCAGCCTGGTCGGCGTGGTCGAGGTTTGCGGCGATCGCGTCGCGCACCACGGCCAGGCCGGTGTGGGTGAAGCTGGTCTGCGCGGCCCGGCCGACGATGTCGACGCCGACGATGACCGGCAGCTGAAGCATCGCCATGAGGCCGTCGCGCTCGAGTCGGGTGACGGGGTCGCCCGGCAGTTCGACGAGCGCGAACGGGCGTTCGACGGCCATGGTGGCGACGGATGCCGCGTCCCCCGGCCCCGGGGAGTGCCGCCCATAGTCGCCGGCCGCGCCCCCGGAACTGCCGTCGCGGTAGCCGTCGGCGCGCGCGTTGCCGGCCTGGGCCTTGGCCTTCGCGCCGGCGACGGCTCGGGACACCTCGACCATGTCGATGCCGAGCATGCGGGCCAGCTCGCGGGTGTAGCCGGGGCGCAGGGTTTCGTCGCGGATGTCGCTGACCAGCGGGGCGGCCGAGCGCAGCGCGGCCGCGCGGCCCTCGACGGTCTCAAGGTTGTACTGGCTGAGCAGCTGGCGGATCATGAACTCGAACATCGGCTTCTTGGAGTCGACGAGCCGGCGCACGGCATCGTCGCCCCGGTGCAGGCGCAGGTCGCAGGGGTCGAGGCCTTCGGGCGGCACGGCCACGTAGGTCTGCGCGGAGAAGCGCTGCTCTTCGGCGAAGGCGCGCATGGCGGCTTTCTGGCCGGCGGCATCGGGGTCGAAGGTGAAGATGACCTCGCCCGCTCCGCTGTCGTCGCTGAGCACCCGGCGCAGCACCTTGATATGGTCGACCCCGAACGAGGTGCCACAGGTGGCGACGGCGGTCGTCACGCCGGCGAGGTGGCAGGCCATGACGTCGGTGTAGCCCTCGACGATGACGACCTGCTGGTTGCGGGAGATGTCCCGCTTGGCGAGGTCGAGCCCGTAGAGCACCTGGGACTTGTGGTAGACGGGGGTCTCCGGGGTGTTCAGGTATTTGGGCCCGGGGTCGTCGTCGAGCAGTTTGCGGGCGCCGAAGCCGATGGTCTGCCCGGTGATGTCGCGGATCGGCCAGACCAGCCGGCCGCGGAACCGGTCGTAGATGCCGCGGTCGCCGCTGGAGACCAGACCGGAGAGTGTGAGCTCTTCGGTCGTGAAGCCACGATTGCGCAGGTGCTTGGTCAGTTCGTCCCAGCTTTTCGGCGCGAAGCCGATGCCGAACATGGTCGCGGCGGCCTCGTCGAACCCGCGGCTGCCGAGAAATGCGCGGCCGACCTCGGCGCCGGGGCTGCCGAGCTGCTCGACGAAGAAGTCCGCGGCGGCCTGGTTGGCGGCGAGCAGCCGCGCGCGGTTGCCGTGTTCGGGCGCGGCGCCGGTGCCGCCCTCGTAGTGCAGTTCGAGTCCGACGCGGGCGGCGAGGCGCTCGACGGCCTCGCTGAAGGTGACGTGGTCCATCTTCTGCAAGAAGGAGTACACGTCGCCGCTCTCGCCGCAGCCGAAGCAGTGGTAGAAACCGACCTGCGGGCGCACGTGGAAACTCGGCGTGCGTTCGTCGTGGAAGGGGCACAGGCCCTTGAGCGATCCGATGCCGGCGGACTTGAGGGTGACGTAGTCGCCGATGATATCGGCGAGGTTGGTGCGGGCCTTGACCTCTTCGATATCGCTCTGGCGAATGAGCCCGGCCATCAGGCCTGCACGAGGTGTTCGTACCAGGCCAGTGCCGACTGGTCGGTGAGGCTCGCGACCTGGTCGACGACGACCCGCTTGCGGGCGGCATCGTCGGTGGCCGCGGCCCAGTCCTCCTGGGATCCGGGGTCGAGGTGCTGGTCGCCGGTCTCAAGCAGCCGGTCGGCGAGCAGGGTGAGCACCTGGCGTTGCTGCACGTAGATCGGCTTGCGGGTGTTGCGCGTCATCACGAACGCGGCGACGATGCCCTTGAGCACGGCGATCTCGGCCTGGATCTCGCGTGGCACGACAACGTGCGCTCCAAAACGGATGAAGTTCTCCGCCGGGAACTCCTGTCGGGTCGCCCGCACCGCGGCGCCGCTGAACCGGCCGATCAGCTGGCTGGTGAGGTTCTTCAGGCGGCCCTGGTCGCGGCGGCCGGCGGTCCAGCCGTCGAGCCAGACATCCAGTGCGTCGAGCCGGTTGAACGCTTTCTGCAGGTCGTTCTCGGACATGTCGTCGCCGACCCACTCCGACATCGTCGCGAGCAGTTCGTCGTGCTTGGCGCGGCTGCTGAGCAGGGCGACGTCGACGTATCCGTTGACGATCGCGTCTTCGAAGTCGTGCACGGAGTAGGCGATGTCGTCGGAGAGGTCCATGACCTGCGCTTCGATGCAGAGCTGGCGGGGCGGAGCCTGGTCGCGCAGCCAGTCGAAGGCGGGCAGGTCGTCTTCGTAGAAGCCGTACTTGGCGCGGCCGCTGGGGTCGGCGACCGAGGAGTTGACCGGCCACGGGTATTTGCAGCTGGCGTCGAGGCTCGCGCGGGTGAGGTTGAGGCCGTAGGAGCGGCCATCCGCCCCGAAGACCTTCGGCTCGAGGCGGGTCAGCAGGCGCAGGGTCTGCGCGTTGCCCTCGAAGCCGCCGATGTCGGCGGACCAGGTGTTCAGGGCCTTCTCGCCGTTGTGTCCGAACGGCGGATGCCCGATGTCGTGCGCGAGGCAGGCGGTGTCGACGATGTCGGGGTCGACGCCGAGCCGGTGCGCGATCTCACGCCCGACCTGCGCCACCTCGAGGGAGTGCGTGAGGCGATTGCGGGCGAAATCGAGGCCGGCCGTGGGGCTGAGCACCTGCGTCTTCGCCGCGAGGCGGCGCAGGGCGCTCGAGTGCAGCAGGCGGGCGCGATCGCGCGCAAAATCGCTGCGACGGGAGCTGTGTTCCTCGGGAAACCAGCGTGCCTCGTCGTGTTCGTTGTACCCGTTGCCGTTAGCCACCGCTGGTATCCCCTTCGCCCTCGGTCAAGTTGACGCGGTCCCGGCCGACCAGTTCGCGCGACTCGAGCCAGTACTGCGGCAGGGACGTCTTCTTCGGCGAGCCCGCCCGGCCGCGCGGCCCTTCGGCACCGGCGCCCGGGTAGGGCAGGTCGCCGTCGAGGGTGCCGAGCAGGTCGCCCAGCTGGGCGAGGGATTCGACCATGGCGAGGCTCGCGCGGGTGTCGCCGCCGACCGGGTAGCCCTTGAAATACCAGGCGACGTGCTTGCGAATATCGCGGCAGGCCCGGGCTTCGCTCTCGAAGAACTCGGTGAGCAGTTCCGCGTGGCGGTAGAAGGCCGCGGCGACCTGGCCCAGCGAGGGCTCGATCGTGAGCGACTCGCCCTTGAAGGCCGCGGCGAGGTCGCCGAACAGCCACGGGCGGCCCAGGCAGCCGCGCCCGACGACGACCCCGTCGCATCCGGTTTCATCCATCATGCGCAGCGCGTCGCCGGCCGACCAGATGTCGCCGTTGCCGAGGATCGGGATGTCGGTGATGGTGTTTTTCAGGGTGGTGATGGCCGACCAGTCGGCCTGGCCGGAGTAGTAGTCAGCGGCGGTGCGGGCGTGCAGGGCGATCGCGGAGACGCCGGCGCCCTGGGCGGCCTTGGCAGCCTCGAGGTAGGTGAGGTGGTCGGCGTCGATGCCCTTGCGCATCTTGATGGTCAGCGGCACGTCACCGGATGCGGTGACCGCGGCCTCGACGATGTCACGGAACAGTCCGCGCTTCCACGGCAGGGCCGCCCCGCCGCCCTTGCGGGTGACCTTGGGCACCGGGCAGCCGAAGTTGAGGTCGATGTGGTCGGCGCGGTCCTCGGCGACGAGCATCGTGACGGCCTCGGAAACCGTGTAAGGGTCGACGCCGTAGAGCTGGATCGACCGCACCGTTTCGCTCTCATGGTGGTTGATCAGGCGCATCGACTCGCGGGTGCGTTCGACGAGTGCCCGGGAGGTGATCATCTCGCTCACGTAGAGGCCGGCGCCGAATTCGCGGCACAGCCGACGGAAAGCGGTGTTCGTGATGCCGGCCATCGGCGCGAGCACTACGGGGATATCGAGCTCGAGCGGCCCGATGCGCAGCGGTTCGGTCGGGGAAGGGAAAGTCATGATCGTTCAAGTCTCCCAGATCGGGCGGCGCTTGCCCGCGCATTCCACGGGCTCAGCACCTAATCCCACCTGTTAGGGGATTATCGGTCGGCGCGCGGCGGGTCAGCGCTCGTCGCGGGCCTGGGTCAGCGCCTGCGTGAAGGCCTCGGGAGCCTGGGCGCCCGAGATGCCGTATTTGCCGTCGATGACGAAGAACGGAACCCCCTGGATGCCGTAGGCGGTGGCCTGGGCGACATCCGCTTTCACGGCAGCGAGGTGGTCGTGGGCGGTGAGGGCCCGCACCACGTCGGCCCGGTCGAGACCGATCTCGGCGGCGATGTCGGCGAGGTCTTCGATGCGGCCGACGTGCAGTCCGTCGACGAAATACGCCTTGAGCAGGCGTTCCTTCATGTCGAGCTGGCGGCCGTGGGCCTTGGCGTAGTGCAGCAGTTCGTGCGCAATGACCGTGTTGGTCTGGTGGATCGCGTCGTAGTCGTAGTGCAGTCCGACGCTCTCGGCGATGCCGGTCACGTTGGCGAGCATCTCGTGCACCTGCGCGACGGGCAGGCCCTTGGCCTGGCTGAGGTAGTCGACCGGGCTGCCGTCGAAGTCGACCGGGGTATCCGGGGAGAGTTCGAAGCTGTGGTATTCGACCTCGACGTTTCCGTCGAAGGCGGCCGCGCCGGCCTCGAACTTGCGCTTGCCGATGTAGCACCACGGGCACTGCACGTCCGACCAGATGTCGACCTTGATGGGAGCGGGCAGGGTGGCTTTCTCGGAGTTACTCACACGTGAGGCAACGTCTGTGCCGCCACACTATTCCCGCTCAGCTGGTGGGCGTGTCGATCGCCCCGCCGTAGCGGCGGTTGCGGGCGGCGTAGAGTTCCACGGCGCGCCACAGGTCGACCCGGGTGAAGTCCGGCCAGAGGGTGTCGAGAAAGACCATTTCGGCGTAGGCGCTCTGCCAGAGCAGAAAATTGCTGGTGCGCTGCTCCCCCGAGCTGCGCACGAAGAGGTCCACGTCGGGCATCTCCGGAATGTACAGGTGCCGGGCAATGGCCTTCTCGGTGACGCCGGAGGGCTTGAGCCGGCCGGCCGCGACGTCCTCGGCCAGGGCGCGCACGGCATCCGCCAGCTCGGTGCGACCGCCGTAATTCACGCACATGGTGAGCGTGAGCACGTCGTTGCCGGCCGTGAGCTGTTCGGCGTACTGCAGCTCGGTGATGACGGATGCCCACAGCCGGGGCTTCCGGCCGGCCCACCGCACACGCACCCCCCACTCGTTGAGCTGGTCCCGCCGGCGGTGCAGCACGTCGCGGTTGAAGCCCATCAGAAAGCGCACCTCATCGGGGGAACGCTTCCAGTTCTCGGTGCTGAAGGCATAGACGCTGAGGTGCTTCACTCCGAGCTGGATCGCACCGGCGACGACGTCGAGCAGCGCGGCCTCCCCCGCCTTGTGGCCCTCGACCCGGGTCAGGCCTCGGCCGTTCGCCCAGCGCCCGTTGCCATCCATGACCACGGCGACGTGGTTCGGAACGACCTTCGCGGGCAGCGCGGGCGGGTACAGACCGGTCCAGTCGAGCGGCTTGAACGCGACGGCGTCCTTGTGGGTGAACGGCTTGGGGGTTTTCGACGCGAACGGGTTCAGCGCTGACGGGTTCAGGGGGGACTTCGCTTTCATCGGGTGACGTGTTCGAGCGAACGCAGGCCGCGGCCCAGGTGGTACTGGGTGTGGGCGGCGACGATGCCGCCGGCCTGTGACCGGGTGCGGGGCTCGGTGGATTCCGCGTGCGGCCAGTCGCCGGTGAGCAGCGAACTCAGCAACGCGATGGTGCCGCGGTCCAGCCGCGGGGATCCGGGGGGCGCGCAGTTGTCGCAGACCACGCCGCCGAGCTGCACGACGACCGCGCTGTGGTAGCCCAGTTCCGTCAGCGCGCCGACGGCGCCGCAGCGGGCGCAGTCCTCGAAGCTCGGCGCCCAGCCGGCCATCGAGACGGCGCGCAGTAGGTAGGAGTCGAGGGTGAGCGAGGGACCGTGTTCCCGCCGCGACAGGGAACGCAGGGCGCCGACCAGCAGGATGTACTGCTGCAGGGAACCCTCGGTCTCGGTGAGTTTGTCGGCGGTTTCGACCATTACGCTGGCGGCCGTGTAACTGTCGTAGTCGGCGGTGATCAACGCGCCGTAGGACCCGAGCGATTCGGCCTGGGTGATGATGTCGAGGCTGCGGCCCTCGTAGAGTTGCACGTCGGCGACCATGAACGGCTCGAGCCGCGCCCCGAACTTGGAGCCCGTGCGCCGCACGCCCTTGGCGACGGCGCGTACCTTGCCGTGCTGGCGGGTCAGCAGGGTGACGATTCGGTCGGCTTCGCCCAGCTTGTGGGTGCGCAGCACGACAGCTTCATCACGGTAAACGGGCACAGTCCAGTATCCCCCCTGCACCTGTGCGCGAACCGCCTCAGCCGTCGGCGGGTTCTTCCATCCACCATTCGGTAAAGGCGCTCGCCCGGCCGTCGGGCGCGAGGCGAATCACCCACAGGTTGCGGTAGCGCGGACCACGCGCGTAGACGGTTGTCGCTTCGACGACCGCGACATGCTCATCACGCACCAGGGTGGTCCACTCGAAGCTGGTCTCCCCAGGCTCGTCGGCGGCCGAGAGCCACTCGGCCAGGATCTCGGCGTGTCCCGTCCACGGTTCCGAGTACGGTTCGGTGCGGTATTCCGCGTCTTCGGTGAAGAGGGCCACAATGTCGGCCGGGGCGTTGGATTCCCAGGCTCGGCGGTATCCGGCGATCCACTGGGCGAGGGCGCGATGATCGGTCATGGCACAGTTCTACCGCCTCCGACTCTCGGCCGATAGTCACCGGCCTCCCAGAGTCGGGAATGCGGTCAAGACAGGCCAGAACTGGCTCTGGTTTTATCCCCGAACTGGGGGGAAACTGGGTGAAACAATTCCCGTCAGTAGGAGGTATCTCATGACCCCGGTCGAGGGCACTTCGCCCGACCTGATGCCCGTGCTCTCGCGCGGCAAGCATCGCACCCCACGCAGCGGCGGCTGCTTCATGGAATTCGCCTCGTACCTCGCGGGCGAGTCGTGGAGCGATCATCCCGCCTGCACGCATCCGGTTCTCGCGTCCCTCGCGAGAATGGTGAACGACTGCACGTCGGACACCGCCCGTTCCCAGCTCTCTCCCCTGATCCCGTCGGTGATCGGCCTGAAAGGCGACGATCGTCGGGTCGCGCCGGTCGTGGCGTTGCGCGCCGCGACCGCGGCTCTTCCGGTCGCCAGCGCTGAACGACAGCGGGCGCTCTCGGTCGGCATCCTCGCCTGCGAGCGGCGACTCGCCGCCCTCGACGAGAGTGCCAGCCGGCAGGCATCCGCTCAGGCCCGGGATGCGTTCGCCCAGGCCCCCGACGCCGAACGCTGGGCCAACGACTTCATCTTCTCGGTGCGGTCCTGGTCACGCACGAAGTTCACCAACCACACGGCGGATTCGATTCTGCGGGTGTCAGTGCAGGGCATCGCCGAGGCCTGCATCAACAACCCCGATGAGCGCCTGAACGCCCTGCTCACCCAGGCCATCGCCGACTGCGACGCGATCTTGCGCGCACCGACGGATGCCCGGGTCGCTCCGGTGCCGGCCCGGTTCTGATCGGTCTGCACCACGACGAACCGCCCCGAACCTTTCAGAGGGTTCGGGGCGGTTCGTCGTCGTGGTCGCGTGGTCGCTAGACCGCAGCGAGCTCGGGGGTTGCGGTCTGCTGCTCGACGCGGATGCCGCGGTTCACGGCCGACACGACGGCCTTGAGCGAGGCGGTCGAGATGTCGGCGTCGATGCCCACGCCCCAGTAGCGCTTGCCGTTGACGTCGAGTTCGACGTAAGACGCCGCGAGGGCATCGCCACCGGCGCTCATCGCGTGCTCGACATAGTCGTAGAGGGTGATGGCGATGCCGCGACTGGCCATGACGGTGAGGAACGCGTTGATCGGGCCGTTTCCGGTGCCGGTCGCGGTGCTCGTGGTGTCGCCGTCGCGCAGGTCGACGGTCAGGTCGACCGAACCGGCCAGGTCGCTCGCGGTGCGGGTGGAGAACAGTTCGAAGCGACCCCACTTCGCGTCGGGCTGCGTGTGCTCGGCGGGCAGGTACTCGTCGTTGAAGATGTTCCAGATCTGGTCACTGGTGACCTCGCCGCCCTCGGCATCCGTCTTCGTCTGCACGACGCCGGAGAATTCGATCTGCAGCTTGCGCGGCAGGTCAAGGGAGTGGTCGGTCTTGAGCAGGTAGGCCACGCCGCCCTTGCCGGACTGCGAGTTGACGCGGATGACCGCTTCGTAGCTGCGGCCGAGGTCCTTCGGGTCGATCGGCAGGTACGGCACGGCCCAGACGAGGTCGTTGACGGTGCAGCCGTCGGTGGCCGCCTGGGCGTCCATCGACTCGAAGCCCTTCTTGATGGCGTCCTGGTGGGAGCCGCTGAAGGCGGTGAAGACCAGGTCGCCGGCCCAGGGGCTGCGCTCGGGCACCGGCAACTGGTTGCAGTATTCCGCGGTGCGCTTGATGGTGTCGATGTCGCTGAAGTCGATCTGCGGGTCGATGCCCTGCGTGAACAGGTTCACGCCGAGCGCAACGAGGTCGACGTTGCCGGTGCGCTCGCCGTTGCCGAAGAGGCAGCCCTCGATGCGGTCCGCGCCGGCGAGGAATCCCAGCTCGGCGGCCGCGATCGCGGTTCCGCGGTCGTTGTGCGGGTGCAGGGACAGCAGCACGTTCTCGCGGTGGGCCAGGTTGCGGGACATCCACTCGATGGAGTCGGCGTAAACGTTGGGAGTGGCCATTTCGACCGTGGCCGGCAGGTTGATGATGACCTTGCGCTCCGGTGTCGGCTCGAAGATCTCGATGACCTGATTGGAGACCTCGACGGCGAACTCGAGCTCGGTGCCGGTGAAGCTCTCGGGCGAGTACTCGTAGTAGATGGTGGTGCCGGGGATCGTGGCTTCCATGCTCTTGCAGAGACGGGCGCCGAAGAGCGCCAGGTCGATGATGCCCTGCTTGCTCTCGCGAAAGACGACCTCGCGCTGCAGGATGCTGGTGGAGTTGTAGAGGTGCACGATGGCCTGCTTGGCACCGGCGATCGACTCGTAGGTGCGCTTAATGAGGTGTTCGCGGGCCTGGGTGAGCACCTGGATCGTGACGTCGTCGGGAATCGCGCCCTCGTCGATGAGGCTGCGCACGAAGTCGAAGTCCGTCTGGCTGGCCGACGGAAAACCAACCTCGATCTCCTTGTAGCCGATGCGCACGAGCAGGTCGAACATGATGCGCTTGCGTTCGGGGCTCATCGGGTCGATGAGTGACTGGTTGCCGTCGCGCAGGTCGACCGCGCACCAACGCGGGGCCTTCTCCATGTGCTTGGTCGGCCAGGTGCGGTCGGGCAGGTCCACGGCGAACTGCTCGTGGTACGCCTGATAGCGGTGGATCGGCAGTGCGGACGCGGTCTGGTTGTTCTTCATTTCTTCGGATCTCCTCGATCGGTATCGATGGTGTCAGCAGCCAACGACAAACTCCGCGACGAGGGAGGCCTTCAGATTAGGACTCGTCGCGGCAGCTAAGGAGGAGCAGACCGTTCAGCACCCCTCCAAGCTAGCACCGTTTGCCCACCCGCGAAGCTCCGCGACCCGCGCCACCGCGCCGCGCTAAGCCCGCGAGGGGTCCGCGAGTGAGCAGTTTCTGCACCAAAACTCCGCGGGAAGTGCAAAAACTGCTCACTCGCGAGATTTGAGCCGTGCGATGCCGGATTGGCCCTGTGGAGAACTCCCACGGGCGAGTCCCGTGCCCTACGGTGACCGCATGCGCCCACATTCCCGCACAATTCTGCCGAAACTCGTTGCTTTCGCAATCGTTGTCGGCCTGAGCGGATGCGCCGCCACCCCCGATTCCACTCCCCCGCCGCCCGCGCCCTCACCGACCGCGGCCGCCGCTCCCGTCTTCGCCAACAACGACGAGGCACTCGCCGCCGCCACGGAGGCCTACGCCGCCTACCTGTCGACCGCCGACCTAGTCACCGCGGAGGGCGGCACCAACCCTGAACGTATCGCGCCCTTCGTAACCGCGGAATATCTCGCGACCGAACTGGCCGAACTGGCCGAGTTTCAGGAGCTTCAGGTACGCACTACCGGCGCGACTGTCTTCAGAGTGACCAAGCTTCAGTACGCCGATTACCTCAACCCGACGGAAGTCGAGGTGGCTGTCTACATCTGCGAAGACGTCAGCGGTCTCGATGTCATTGACGCGGAAGGCACCTCGCTTGTGGCGTCAGACCGGCTGCCGCTGACTCCGTTCGAGGTTCGCTTTCAGATGAAATCCAGCATCCTGGTTGTATCGGCTCGAGTACCTTGGAGAGGTGGGGGCGTGTGTTGATCCTGCGTGGGCTGACAGTGATTGCGATTGTGCTGTCCTTCTTCTCGTCACCTTCCATCACTTGGAGCTTGAGTACGTCCGGCGACGTCCCATGTACTCGGCTGAAGAAGGCATTGAAGCTATGTGACGGGATCAGCACAACCTTGGACGGTACTGTCCTCAACCTCAGCACGACCGAGGAAGAAGCGGCGGCGGCAGACGTCGCCTATGCAAGACGGGCGAATGCCGTCTACGGCACAGGCCGGGTCACTGCCCCCCGAGCCCCGGGCCGCGGCACACGGATCTATGCCGGTCACATCGCGGGCCCCGGCCTCGTCGAGGACTGGCCGGACCGGTTCTACCGCGTCTGCTTTCCCGGCGAACCGGACGATCCGTGCAACCCGCCTGCGCCGGTCGATCTGGTCACCCCGGGGATCCCCGCCGTGCGCATCAGCGATCTGGCCAGTTTCACCCCGGACTCCCCCACCCAGCAGATGCAACCCAACGGCTGGATGGTGAAGGGGCTCGCGACGAACTTCGTGGCGCGAGCATCCGCTCACGAACAAACCGGGGAATTGCTCGGCCAGCCCGCCGACGTGCGCTTCACCCCGGCCGGCTACGGCTGGGACTACGGCGACGGCACCACCGGCAGCTCCGCCACGGGCGGAGCCACCTGGCAAGACCTCAACGTGCCAGAATTCAGCGAGACCGCAACGAGCCACACCTACGAACCCGGCCAATACACGATCACTCCGAGCGTCACCTACACCGCCGAATACCGCTACTCCGGATCCGATTGGCAGCCCGTTGACGGCACCATCACCATTCCCGGAACACCGACGACCGCGACGGCCTGGGTGGTGCGCACCGCGCTCGTCGCCAAGAACTGCCTCGACGACCCCGACGGCATCGGCTGCAACACGAAAGACGACCCCATCCCCAACCAGTGAGCGGCCAGGGGTGAGAAGCCACGGCGGCCAATCCCGTTGGTTGAGATTTCGGCAGGCTCAATCCGGCGGCCTGCGCGCGAAGCGCGCTGGTCGAAACCGGGCGAGCCGACCCCCAGACCGTACGTCGGCTCGCGGTGGTTTCGATACGCGGGCGAAAGGCGTGCCCGCTACTCAACCAGCGGATGGGGAATTCCGCTGGTTGGGCCTGCGCGCGAAGCGCGCTGGTCGAAACCGGGCGAGCCGACCCCCAGACCGTACGTCGGCTCGCCGTGGTTTCGACACGGGCGCGCCAACAGCATGCGCGCCCTGCTCAACCAGCGGAACCTCGCCCCGCTGGTTGGGCCTGCGCGCAGAGCGCGCTGGTCGAAACCTCGTAGGCCAGCCCTCAGGCTGCAGGTCGGCCCTGGGGCGGGCTAGAAGCCGAGGCGGCCGAGCTGCTTCGGGTCGCGCTGCCATTCCTTGGCGACCTTGACCCGCAGCGAGAGAAACACCCGCTTGCCAACGAGCGGCTCGATCTGCTTGCGCGCACGGCTGCCGACGTCTTTCAGGCGGCTGCCCGACTTGCCGATGATGATGCCCTTCTGGCTGTCGCGCTCCACGAACAGGTTCGCGTAGACCTCGACCAGTTCCTGGTCGTCACGCTCGATGATGTCGTCGATCGTGACCGCGATCGAGTGCGGCAGTTCGTCGGTGACGCCCTCGAGCGCGGCCTCACGGATGTACTCCGAAATGCGTGACTCGAGCGTCTCGTCGGTGATCGTGTCGGCGGGGTAGAGCGGAGCGTTCGAGGTGGGAACCAGGCGCATCAGCTCGGTCGCGAGCGTGTCGAGCTGGATGCGACTGGTCGCCGAGATCGGAACGATCGCTTCCCAGTCGCGCAACTGCGATACCGCGAGCAGTTGGTTGGCCACGTTCGTCTTCGACGACGCGTCGATCTTCGTGACGATGGCGACCTTCTTGGCGCGAGGGAAGGCATCCAGCTGCTCGTTGATGAACTTGTCGCCCGGGCCGATGGGCTCGTTGGCGGGGATGCACAGGCCGATCACGTCGACGCCGGCGAGGGTCGCCGTGACGAGGCTGTTCAACCGCTCACCCAGCAGGGTGCGCGGTTTGTGGATGCCGGGGGTGTCCACCAGGATCAGCTGGCCGTTCTTCTGGTGCACGATGCCGCGAATCGCCCGGCGGGTGGTCTGAGGCTTCGACGACGTGATCGCAACCTTTTCCCCCACGAGAGCGTTGGTCAGGGTGGACTTGCCCACGTTCGGGCGGCCCACGAACGACACAAAGCCGGCTCGGTACTGGTCAGTTGCGCTCATCTGGTGTTACTCCTTCGTCATCCGTCACTCCGAGGAATGCGGTCTGCGCGTCAATCAGCGCGTCGTCTCGGTGCACCAGAACGGTGCTGATTCTTTTGCGGCGGCCCTCGGTGCGTTCGGCGACCAGGACGAGGCCACTGATAGCGGCCTCCGACCCGGCGACGGGCAGCCGTCCGAGCACCTTGGCCAGCAGCCCGCCGACCGAATCCACGTCGTCGTCGTCGAGCTCCAGCTCGAAGAGCTCGCCGAGCTCATCGACCGGAAGTCGGGCGCTGACCCGAAAATGGCCGTCGCCGAGGTCTTCGACCTCGACGATCTCCCGGTCGTACTCGTCGCTGATGTCGCCGACGAGCTCCTCGATCAAGTCTTCCAGGGTGACCAGCCCGGCGATTCCGCCGTACTCGTCGACGACCATGGCGAGGTGGTTGGACTCGAGCTGCATCTGGCGCAGGGTCTCGTCGGCCTTTTTCGATTCGGGAACGAAGACCGCCGGGCGGGCAAGGTCGGCCACGGTCAGGGTTTCGGCGTTCGCCGGCCGCTCATAGACGAGGCGGGCCACGTCGCGCAGGTAGAGGATGCCGGTCACGTCATCGACCTCGTCGCCCTGCACGGGCACCCGGGAGTAGCCCTTGCTGAGGAAGAGGCCCATGGCGGCGCCGAGGAGGGCATCCGCTTCGATGGTCACCATGTCGGTGCGCGGCACCATGACCTCACGCACGAAGGTTTCGTTGAACTCGAAGATCGAGTGGATGAGTTCGCGGTCGTCTTCTTCGATCACGTCGAGTTCGGTCGCCTCGTCGACCATGCTGAGCAGCTGGTCCTCAGAGGTGAAGGTGGCGAGCCGGGTGCGGCCGGGCGTGACGCGGTTGCCGAGGGCGACCAGGGCGTTGGCGACCGGGCCGAGCAGCACGCGTACGAAGTGAACGAGCGGAGCGTTGAGCTTCAGCAGGTTGACCGGATTTGCGCGGCCGACACTGCGGGGGCTCGCGCCGACGAGCACGAACGATACCGCCGTCATGATCAGGGCTGAGAGCAGCAGCGCGAGCCAGAGCGCGTCGATCGTGGTCGCGAAGACCAGGGTCACGAGCACCGCCGCGGTGGTCTCCGCGATGATGCGCATGAAGTTGATCGCGTTCAGGTGAGCGCCGGTGTCGTTGGCGATGGCCAGCAGGGACCGACTGGCGCGCGAGTTCTCGGCCAGCTCGGCAATATCAGCGCGGGACTGCGCGGTGATCGACGCGTCGACGGCCGCCATGAGACCCGCGAAACCCACCAACAGGATGGCCGCGGTGAGGAACCACCCGACGATCATTGGGCGCGGCGTCGATCCTGCATGCTGAAGCCGACAAGGATGTCGCGCTGGATGCCGAACATCTCTTTTTCTTCGGCCGGTTCGGCGTGGTCGAAGCCGAGCAGGTGCAGGATTCCGTGGGTGGTGAGCAGCAACAGCTCATCGAGGGTGCTGTGGCCGGCGGTCTCCGCCTGGGCCTGGGCGACCTGCGGGCAGAGCACGATATCGCCGAGAAGCCCGGGAGGCGTCTCCTGCTCCTCGGTGCCGGGACGCAGTTCGTCCATCGGAAAGCTGAGCACGTCGGTGGGGCCGGGTTCGTCCATCCACTGCACGTGCAGCTGCTCCATGGCGCCCTCGTCGACGAGCACGATGGCCAGTTCGGCGTCGGCGTGCACGTGCATGGTGTCGAGCGCGAACGCCGCCAGCCGTTGGATGGCGGCCTCGTCGACAGGGATGGCCGACTCATTGTTGATTTCGATGCTCAACTGGAACTCCGTTTCGGAAGGCGAACGCGTGAACTCGGTGCGCGTGGGGCGGCCCGGTTCGCGAATTCACGCGCCTCGAGCCCTTCCTGGTGCAGGGCCTGTTTCTTGGCGTCGTACTCGGTATAGGCGTCGACGATGCGGCCGACGAGGGAATGGCGAACGACGTCGTCGCTCGAGAGGTGGGAAAAGTGGATGTCGCCGACCGCGTCGAGCACGCGGCCGACGAGCTTGAGGCCGCTCGTGCCGACCGGCAGGTCGATCTGGGTGATATCGCCGGTGACGACCATTTTGGACCCGAAGCCGAGCCGGGTCAGGAACATCTTCATCTGCTCCGGCGTGGTGTTCTGCGCCTCGTCGAGCACCACGAATGACGAGTTGAGGGTGCGGCCGCGCATGTAGGCGAGCGGGGCGACCTCGATGGTGCCGGCGGCGAGCAGCTTGGGCAGCAGTTCGGGTTCGAGCATCTCGCCGAGGGCGTCGTAGAGGGGGCGCAGGTAGGGATCGATCTTGTCGGTGAGGCTGCCCGGCAGAAACCCGAGGCGTTCGCCGGCCTCGACGGCCGGGCGGGTCAGGATGATGCGATCGACCTCTTTGCTCTGCAGCGCGCGCACCGCCTTGGCCATCGCGATATAGGTCTTGCCGGTGCCGGCCGGGCCGATCCCGAACACGACGGTGTTCGCGTCGATCGCGTCGGAATACTCTTTCTGGCCCAGGGTTTTCGGGCGGATGCTCTTGCCCCGCACCGTGAGGATCGCCGGCCCCAGCAGGTCGGAGGGACTCACCGTGCTGTCGGCGTGCAGCATGCGCGCGGACGTGGTGATGACTTCTTCGTCGACGGTGTGGCCGTCGCTGACGGTGTGCTGCAGCTCCTCAATGAGACGGTGCACGGCGTCGCGCTCAACGGTCTTGCCGGTGAGGGTGATCTCGTTGCCGCGCACGTGCACGCTGACCGACGGGTATTGCTTCTCGATCGTGCGCAGGAACCGGTCTGAGGGCCCGAGCAGGCTGACCATGGAACCGTCGATCAGGATGCGCAGCTGGTCGTCGGGCTCGGCTCGATCGGTCGGGTCGTTCGCTGCCGACCCGGGAGTTGCCGGGTTAGAGGGCACCAAGCGAGTCCTCCCCGAGCGTTTCGCTCGCTGTCGGTGATCCGAGCACGTGGGCGTGCACGTGGAAGACGGTTTGGCCCGCGGCTTCCCCGGTGTTGAAGACGAGGCGGAACTGCCCGTTGGTGCGCTCGGCGGCGATCTGGCGGGCGAGGCCGACGAGGTCGGCGAGCAGGGCGGGGTCGCCGGCGGCCAGTTCGACGACGTTGCGGTACTGCGGATCCTTGGTGGTGATCACGACATGTACCGGCGCTTTGGGCGCGATGTCCTCGAACGCAATGAGCCGGTCAGTCTCGGCGACGATGGTGGCCGGGATCTGCCGGTCGATGATGCGGCTGAAGATGGACGGTTCGGCACCGGAAGAAGACATACCTCTATCTTAAGCGAGCGATGCGGCGTGACGCGCTACCCGCCGCGCCGCGCGCCCGGCTACCGGTCGCGCTACCACCGGTGCAGCGCGGCATTGAGCACCGCGAGGGCTGCCGGACCGGCGGTCGAGGTGCGCAGCACGGTGTCCCCGAGCCGCACCGCTGTCGCGCCGGCGGCTTCGAGGGTGCTGATCTCCGCCGGTGACAGGCCCCCCTCGGGCCCGACGACAAGCACGATGTCGCGGCTGTCGACGGTGCCGTCAGCATTCTCGGCGGCAGCGGATGCCGCCACCTCGGTCAGCCGCAGGGTCGCGGTCGGCTCGAGCAGCAGCATCCGCGTCTGCCCGGCAAGCACGGCGAGCTGCTTCGTGCTGGTCAATTCGGCCACGGTCGGCAGCCAGGGGCGAATCGACTGCTTGCTCGCTTCGCGCACGATGGTGGTCCAGCGTTCGCGGCCCTTGGCAACCTTGGCACCTTCCCAGCGGGACACCGAGCGCCCGGCGAGCCACGGCACGATACCGTCGATGCCGAGCTCGGTCGCGGCCTGCACCGCCATTTCGTCGCGGTCGCCCTTGGCCAGGGCCTGCACCAGGCGGATGCGCGGACTCGCCGCCGGCGTCACGGTCGCCGTGTCGACGCGCAGCGTCAACACCGCACCCCCGGGGGCCTGTGCCCCCTGGGCGCTCTCGACGGTTCCGCTGAGGACCAGGCCGGAGCCGTTACCGAGCAGCAGCAGCTCCCCCGCGTGCACCCGGCTGACCGTGACGGCGTGCCGGGCGTCCGGTCCGCTGAGCGTCACCAGAGCGCCGGGCGGGCAGCCCTCCGGCGTGAGGCCGGCGTCGAGATAGAAGTGTGCCATTGAAGTCCCCGGTAGACGACGCGGCTAGCCGCGGAACCGGTCGCGGATCTTCGCGAACAGGCCCTGCTGAAACTGGCTGAGCGACGGCGCCGGAGCCGCATGCCGGGAAGCGAACTGTTCGATCAGGTCACGTTCCTTATGGTCGAGGCGGGTCGGGGTGACAACCTGCACGCCAACGCGCAGGTCGCCGCGGCCGGCACCGCGCAGCCGGGTCACGCCGCGTTCCTTGATGGTGAGCACCTCGGAGCTCTGCACGCCGGCCTTGATCTCGACCTCGATGTCGCCGTCGAGGGCGGCGACCGTGACGCTGGTGCCCAGAATGGCGGACGTCATCGGCACCTCGAGGGTGCAGAGCAGATCGTCGCCGTCGCGGCTGAACACGTCGTGGTGGCGCACCTTCATTTCGAGGTACAGGTCGCCGTTCGGGCCGCCGGCCGGGCCGACCTCGCCGCTGCCGGGCATCTGCAGGCGCAGGCCGGTGTCGACGCCGGCCGGGATGTCGACCGGAACGGTGCGGCGGGCGCGCACGCGGCCCTGGCCCTGGCAGGTCATGCAGGGCGTGGCGATGATGGTGCCGTAGCCGCGGCAGGAGCCGCAGGGGCTCGACGTCATGACGTTGCCGAGCAGCGAACGCACGGCGCGCTGGATGCTGCCGGTGCCGTGGCAGATGTCGCAGGTGATCGGCGAGGTTCCCGGGCGGCAGCAGGTGCCCGAGCAGGTCTCGCACATGATCGCGGTGTCGACCTCGAGGTCGCGGTGCGTGCCGAAGATGATCTCGTCGAGGTCGAGTTCGACGCGAATGAGGGCGTCCTGGCCGCGCTCCCGTCGCGACCGGGGTCCGCGGGTGCTGCCGCCGCCACCACCGAAGAAGGTCTCGAAAATGTCGCCGAAGTTGCCGAAGTTGCCGGCGCCGCCGCCGTCAAAACCAGCCTGCGGGCCCAGGTCGTACTTCTGGCGCTGCTTGGCGTCGCTGAGCACATCGTAGGCGTGCGTGACGAGCTTGAATTTCTCCGAGGCATCCGCCCCGGGGTTCACGTCGGGGTGCAGCTGACGCGCGAGGCGGCGGTACGCCTTCTTGATCTCGTCGGTGGTGGCTTCCCGGCTCACGCCGAGGACTTCGTAGTGGTCAGCCAAAGGTGGCTCTCCTTGAATAGATGGTGATGTCGTGTCGGTCGATTAGTTCTCGCCCAGAAGGCGGGAAAGATAGCGGGCCACGGCGCGAACCGCGGCCATGTTGTTGGAATAGTCCATGCGCGTGGGGCCGAGCACGCCGAGGCGGGCGAGGTTGCCGTGCGAGGTGTAGCCGCTGGAGAGAACGGATGTCTCGGCGAGGCCGAACGGGGCATTCTCGCGCCCGATGCTCACCGACACGCCGCGGCTGCCGGACACCCGCTGGTCGGTGGCCATTTCGCCGAACAGGCGCAGCAGCACCACCTGCTCCTCGATGGCTTCGAGCACCGGGTAGACGCTGCCCTGAAAGTCTTCCTCGGTGCGCACCAGGTTGGCGGCCCCGGCCATGACCAGTTTGTCCTGCCGGTTCGCGCCCACCTGCTCGCCGAGCGTCGCGGTGATCAGGTGCACGGCATCCGTCAGCTCGGGGCTGCCGATCCAGACGAAGGCGGCCAGGGCAGTGGCGGCTTCGCCCATGCTCAGGCCGACCGCGGCGGTGTTGAACCGGGCGCGCAGCTCGCCGAGCGTGATTTCGTCGATGCGACCGGGGAGGTCGACCACGCGCTGCTCGACACCGCCGGAATCGGTGATCAGCACCGAGAGGATGCGGGTCTGCACCGGCCCGGTGGATTCGGCGCTGCCGTCGCTGGTTCCGAGCAGCACGAACTCGATGTG
This sequence comes from Cryobacterium melibiosiphilum, assembly GCF_003602235.1. Classification (GTDB taxonomy): domain Bacteria; phylum Actinomycetota; class Actinomycetes; order Actinomycetales; family Microbacteriaceae; genus Cryobacterium; species Cryobacterium melibiosiphilum. The sequence goes on along the minus strand of NZ_QZVS01000091.1, from coordinate 78,337 downwards.
GCGCACCTTCGCCCGCGACAGCGACGGGTACTGCACGAGGGCGACCTGGTGGGTCAGCTGGGAGAGCAGGCGCACGCTGCGGGCCAGCACGTCGTCGAGGTCGCCGGAGTGCCCGAGGAAGGTCTCGATGGCTTGGCGCTGGGCCGGCGTCAGCGGGCGCAGGTCGGCGAGGTGGTCGACGAAGACGCGGTAGCCCTTGTCGGTCGGGATACGACCTGAGGACGTGTGCGGGGCCGCGATGAGCTCTTCTTCTTCGAGCAGTGCCATGTCGTTGCGGATCGTCGCGGCGGAGACCCCGAAGGCGTGCCGATCGACGATGGACTTCGACCCGACGGGTTCGCGGGAGGCGACGTAGTCCTGCACGATGACACGGAGAACGTCGAGGCCACGATCGGATACCACGACAATCGCCTCCTCAGGCTGGCTACGGGTGATGCGGATGATGCGGGTGCGCAGGAGTTCGGGCGCGCTGGCACTCGCGATGAATGAGTGCCAATCATATCGCGGCTGGCTGGATGTACCCATTGCCGCCCGCCAACACGGCGCGTACCGTTAGGTCTGCAGGCCTCAGCCCGCTACACGCTTGTCCACCATTCGCTGGAAGGACCCTGATGAGCGACTCGAACGCCCAAAACCCGAACGCACAGAACCCGAACGCACAGAACCCGAATGACCCGAATCTGTCTGGTCGGCCGCCGCAGCCGCCGTACCAGCCGCAATATCCGTCCGCACCGGCCGCCGCCGGGCTGACCCCCGCGAAGGACATCGAGTGGGGGTCCTACGCCCACCTGGGCGGCCTGCTCGGTTTCGTGCCGGCCCTCATCATCTGGATCGTCTTCAAGGACCGCGGCCGGTTCACCGACGCCGAGGGCAAAGAGGCGCTGAACTTTCAGATCACGGTTCTGATCGGCTACGTCGCCGCGACCGTGCTCACCGTCGTCACATTCGGCCTGCTGAGTTGGCTGTTCACGGTCATCTGGATTCTCAGCGCCATCTTTTCGGTGATGGGCTTCCTGGCCGCGAAAGAGGGCCGCAACTATCGCTACCCGTTCGCGCTGCGCCTGATCAAATAGGCATCCGATAAGCGGATGCTCCGCGACGGCCGCCGCGCACGCGCGGCGGCTATTCTGGGTGCATGTCTACGACTCCCCCGCCCACTGGCCCGCCGACCCCGCCGATGCCCCCGCAGCCGCCGATGTACGGCGCAGCTCCGGTGACACCGATGAACCCGTCCGACGAAAAGATGTGGGCGACCCTCATCCACGTCGGCGGCGTCTTCGGGCTCTTCCTGCCATCCCTGATCGGCTACCTCGTCCTCAAGGACCGCGGCCCGTTCATCCGCTCGCACACGATGACGGCCCTGAACTTTCAGATCACCGTGCTGATCGCCACCGTCGTGGGCTCGGCCCTGACCGCCATCTTCATCGGGTTCATCGTGTTGTTCGCCGTCTGGATCCTCAACATCATCTTCAGCATCATTGCCGCCCTCGCCGCCAACCGCGGCCAGTTCTACAGCTACCCGCTCACCATCAAGTTCCTGAGCTAGTCCAGGCCCTGAGCTAGTCCAAGCCCGGCCACTCCGCACCCCGACAGGTGGGACCCGCCGCTAGTCCGGCAGGATGCGGCGCACGACCGCGTCGGCGAGCAGCCGGCCGCGCAGGGTCAGCTCCAGGTCGCCGTGGATGGCGGCCCGCGCGTTCACGAGTTCGTCGGCGATCAGGCCGGCGATCTCGTGCCGGCCGTGCTCCGTAAGCGACGCGATCGGGATGCCGGTGCGGATGCGGCTGAGCAGCAGCACCCGTTCCACCTCGCGGGTTTCGGCGTCGAGGGTTTCCCGGCCGACCGCCGGGGAATGCCCGGCGAGCACCCGTTCGGCGTAGGCCGCGGGGTGCTTGGCGTTCCACCAGCGCACACCGCCGACGTGGCTGTGCGCGCCCGGGCCCACTCCCCACCAGTCGTGACTGCGCCAGTAGGCGAGGTTGTGCCGGGACTCGTGGGAGACATCCGTCGCCCAGTTGCTGACCTCGTACCAGTGGAACCCGGCGGCGCCGAGTAGTTCGTCGGCGAGTTCGTAGAACTCGGCCTGGGTGTCGTCGTCGATCGCGGCCACGTCGCCGCGGCGAATCTGGCGGGCGAGTTTGGTGCCCTCTTCGACGATGAGCGAATAGGTGCTGATGTGGTCGGGGGCCTGATTGATGGCGTACTCGAGGCTGGTGCGCCAGTCGGCGACGGTCTCCCCCGGGGTGCCGTAGATCAGGTCGAGGCTGACGTCGAGGCCGGCATCGCGGGCCCACTGCACGACGAGCGGAACCCGCTCGGGATCGTGGGTGCGCTCGAGGGTCGCGAGCACGCGCGGCACGGCGGACTGCATGCCGAACGACACCCGGGTGAAGCCGGCGTCGGCAAGGCCCTGCAGGTAGGCGGCGTCGACGGAGTCCGGGTTCGCCTCGGTCGTGATCTCGGCGCCGGGCACGAAACCCCACTGGTCACGAACGGCGTGCAGCATGCGGGTGAGGTCCCCGACCGGCAGCAGGGTTGGTGTGCCGCCGCCGAAGAATACGGTCGAGACCGGGCGGGCGGGAACGCCGGACTCGATGAGCACGCGCCCGGCGGACTCGACCTCGAGCACGGCCTGGCTCGCGTAGTCGCTCTGCTTCACACCGCGCAGTTCGGTCGCGGTGTAGGTGTTGAAGTCGCAGTAGCCGCACCGCACCCGGCAGAAGGGCACGTGCAGGTAGACGCTGAACTCGCGGTCTCCGGCGTCGACGGCGGCGGATGCCGGCAACAGCCCGTCGAGCGGGGCGGGGTCGCCGAGGGGATGCGGACCGGCCACGGCTTTAGAGCGCCCCGACGGGGTGCAGGGCCTTGAGGTACCGCTTCGTGAAGCGGTTCTGCTGCAGGCGCAGGAACGGCCACACCAGCCGGTATTTCCAGGTGCTCGGGCGCGAGAAGGCACGGATCGACAGCCAGACCGAATCGTCGTCACGCTTGTCGACGATGAAGGATTCTTCGCCGCTCTCCGGATGCCCCGCCATGGTGCCGTAGGCGAAGCCCACGCGGGTGGGCTCATCGATCACATACACGACCCGTATGGGCGCCTTCACGGTGAGGGGCCCCACCGGGAAGCTGAGCTCGGCGGTCATGCCGTTGACGATGTAGGGGGTGCCGTCGTCGGCGAAGGTGTCCTCGGCGACGGTCTTGAGGGCATCCGTCTTCGGTGCCCCGTCGGCGCCGAACTCGACCCCGGTGTACTGCACACCGGTGCCGGTGCCGAGGTCGGTGACGGTCATGCCGCTCCCCCGCTGCACGCCCCACGTCATGAGCAGCTTGGTCGCGGCCTGAAAGCGTTCGTCGCCGCTGCCGAGGCGCACTTCGACCTCGATCGGACGGTAGCCCTTGGGCGGGTACGTCATCAGGTCGGGGGCGAGGGTGCCCCCGATCGCGCCGTAGGTCACGGCCGATTCGGTGAAGGTGGAGCGACGCATGAGGCTACTTCTTTTCTTTCTTCGGGGGTTCGTCGCCGGACAGCGCGGCGATGAAGGCCTCCTGGGGCACCTCGACGCGGCCGACCATTTTCATGCGCTTCTTGCCCTCTTTTTGCTTCTCGAGCAGTTTGCGCTTGCGGGAGATGTCGCCGCCGTAGCACTTGGCGAGCACGTCCTTGCGAATCGCGCTGATCGATTCGCGGGCGATGATGCGGGCGCCGATCGCGGCCTGGATCGGCACGTCGAACTGCTGGCGCGGGATCAGCTTGCGCAGCCGGCCGGTCATCAGCACGCCATACTCGTAGGCCTTGTCGCGGTGCACGATGGCGCTGAACGCGTCGACCTGTTCGCCCTGCAGCAGGATATCGACCTTCACGAGGTCGGCCTCGGCCGAACCGGTGGGTTCGTAGTCGAGCGAACCGTAGCCGGCGGTGCGGCTCTTGAGGTTGTCGAAGAAGTCGAAGACGATCTCGCCGAGCGGCATCGTGTAACGGATCTCGACGCGGTCCTCGCCGAGGTAGTCCATGCCCAGCAGGGTGCCGCGGCGGCTCTGGCAGAGTTCCATGATCACGCCGACATAGTCCTTCGGCGCGAGAATGGCTGCCTTGACGATCGGTTCCATCACCTGGGCGATCTTGCCGTTCGGAAACTCGCTCGGGTTGGTCACCGTGACGGTCTTCTTGTCGTCGGTGGTCACCTCGTAGGGCACGCTCGGGGCCGTCGTGATGAGGTCGATGCCGAATTCGCGGTCGATGCGCTCGGTGATGATCTCGAGGTGCAGCAGGCCGAGAAAACCGCAGCGAAAACCGAAACCGAGGGCGACGGATGTCTCGGGCTCGTACCCGAGGGAGGCATCCGACAGCTTGAGCTTGTCGAGTGCTTCGCGCAGGGCGGGGTAATCGCTGCCGTCGATCGGGTAGAGGCCGGAGAAGACCATCGGCTGCGGTTCCGTGTAGCCGGGGAGGGCATCCGTCGCCGGGCGCAGGGCCGTGGTCACGGTGTCGCCGACCTTGGACTGGCGCACGTCCTTCACGCCGGTGATCAGGTAGCCGACCTCGCCGACGCTGAGGCCCTTGCTGATGGTCGGTTCGGGCGAGATGACACCGATCTCGAGCACCTCGTGGGTGGCCCGGGTCGACATCATCTGGATCTTCTCGCGCGGGTGCAGCGTGCCGTCGATCATGCGCACGTAGGTGACGACGCCGCGATAGCTGTCGTAGACCGAGTCGAAGATCATGGCGCGGGTCGGCGCGTTCGGGTCGCCGACCGGGGCCGGGATGGTGCGGGTGGCGAGGTCGAGCAGCTCGGCCACGCCGGCGCCGGTCTTGCCGGACACCCGCAGCACGTCTTCGGGCTTGCCGCCGATCAGGTCGGCGAGCTCCCGCGCGTACTTGTCGGGTTCGGCGGCCGGCAGGTCGATCTTGTTGAGCACCGGAATGATCGTGAGGTCGTTCGCGAGGGCGAGGTAGAGGTTCGCGAGCGTCTGCGCTTCGATCCCCTGGGCCGCGTCGACGAGCAGGATGGCGCCCTCACAGGCAGCGAGGCTGCGGGAGACCTCGTAGGTGAAGTCGACGTGCCCGGGGGTGTCGATCATGTTCAGGGCGTAGGTGACGCCGTCCATCTCCCAGGGCATGCGCACGGCCTGGCTCTTGATCGTGATGCCGCGCTCGCGCTCGATGTCCATGCGGTCGAGGTACTGGGCGCGCATGGCCCGGTCGTCGACGACGCCGGTGATCTGCAGCATCCGGTCGGCGAGGGTCGACTTGCCGTGGTCAATGTGGGCAATGATGCAAAAGTTGCGGATGAACTCAGGGGCCGTGGCGGCCGGTTCAAGCGCCTTGAGGGCTCTGGGTGACATAGTTTGTCCATTCTTCCATGCTTCGTGCGCGTTGGCCGTCGCCCGGGTGTTCGCCGCACGCCGCGGGTATCTCGCTCACGAGTGGGCGCAGATGGTGCCAGTGGCCGGGGTCAGGCGCTGAGGCGGGTGGCGCGCTCGACGACCCGGCCGAAGCCGTCGGCGTAGCGGTACACCTCGACACCGTCGATGAGCACGAGCTCGGCGCGGGAGGCGAGGTCGAGGGGGTCGCCCGACCAGATCACGACGTCGGCGTCGAGGCCCACGGTGAGCGACCCGACCCGGGAGTCGAGCCCGAGAATGGCGGCCGGGTTCACGGTCAGGGCCTCGAGGGCGGTCTGTACCGGCAGGCCTTCCTTCACGGCGAAGGATGCCTGGTGCACGAGAAAGTTCACCGGCACGACGGGGTGATCGGTCGTGATGGCGACCCGCACGCCCGCGGCGGCCAGCACGGCGAGGTTGCCGATGGCGCGGTCGCGCAGTTCCACCTTGGTGCGGGCGGTGAGCATCGGCCCGAAGATGACCGGGATGTTCTTCTCGGCGAGCACGTCGGCGATCTTGTGGCCCTCGGTGCCGTGGTTGATCACGAGGCGATAGCCGAACTCTTCGGCGAGGCGGATGGCGGTGGCGATGTCGTCGTGACGGTGCACGTGCTGGTCCCACGCCAGTTCGCCGGACAGCACCCGGCCGAGTGCTTCCTTGCCGAGGTCCCGCGTGAAGGGCTCACCCTTCACCTCGGCGGCGTCGCGGGCCCGCACGTAGTTCTGGGCCTCGACGAAGGCCTGACGGATGATCAGGCTCACCCCGAGACGCGTGCTCGGCGTCTGCTTCTTGTCGCCGTAGACCCGCTTCGGGTTCTCGCCGAGGGCGCTCTTGATACTGACGGACTCACTGATGACCTGCTCGTCGATGGTGCGGCCGCCCCAGCTCTTGATCGCGACGGACTGGCCACCGATCGGGTTGCCCGACCCCGGCTTGACCACGACGGTGGTGACGCCACCGGACAGGGCGTCACGAAAGCCCTCATCGTCGATGTTGACGGCGTCGATCGCGCGTACCGCGGCCATGTTCGGGCCGGTCATTTCGTTGGTGTCGTTGCCGGCCCATCCGTTGGCCTCTTCATGGATGCCCACGTGCCCGTGCGCTTCGATGAAGCCCGGCAGCACCCACTTGCCGGCCGCATCGATGACGTGCGCGCCGGCCGGAACGGCGAGATCGGCGCCGATGGCGCCGATGCGACCGTCTTCAATGAGCACGGTGCCGTTCGGGATCGTAGCGCCGAGAACGGGCACGACGCGGGCGTTGATGATGGCGGTCAGTGCGGGTTTCAGGGCGGATGTCGGTGCGAGTGTCATGCTCCAACCCTAGGCAGGCTAGCGGCGCGTTATTGCGGCGGGGCGTCGACGATGCCGATGAAGTGGGTGCCGACACCGTCATACTCGGTGCGGCCGAGACCCGACTCCGCCTCGGGCAGTTCGTCGGCGCCGTGGTGCGAACAGCTCACATAGGTGAACTCCGGCCACCACTTCTTGGGGCGTGCCGCCTCGGTATCGCCGCAGATGGAGCACTCGAGCTGAATCCAGACCGGCTTCTTGCCGGTGCGGTTCGCGCGGGACTGCAGCAGCCAGGCCGGCGGATCGCTCTCGAGCTTGGCGAACTGGGCCTCCCCCATGCGCGACGGAATGTCGTGGCGCTTGGCCATCTCGAGGGGTATGTCCAGGCGCAGGGCCACTTCGTGTCGCGTTATCATCTCCCTCAGGATAATTCATCGCGGGCGAGGATAGGCGTTCGCTCTGGTCCGCGTGCACGCGGCCGGGGTACAGTGTTTCCAGGCGGGGCGCCTGGAAAGCATCTATGAACCAACCTCGCTCTCGCGCCCACAAGGCCATATTGATCGTCACCCTGAGCATTCTGCTGCCGATCATCCTGGGCAGCATCATCTTCGTGGCGGCGTCCTTTCGCGGCACCTCCCTCGACGCCTCTGAGCGCCTCCTGCCCGGCCTGGGCGTCGTCGTCGACGCGCGCAACGTGGCCGTGACCCTCGGCCCGAGCACCGACGGGCAGGTGCACGTCTCCGCCCACGGGTCCTACTTCGGCCAGCGCCCGGTCGTCACCGCCGAAACCGTGGCGGGCACGACGACCGTCTCGGTGGACCGGTGCGTGAACCAGTGGTTCAACCGGTGCGACCTGACCCTGACGGTCACCGTTCCGGAGGACATCACGCTGGCCGCCGCCACCGACAACGGCCCGATCCGGGCCAGTGGCCTGACCGGTCGGCTGACCCTGTCGACCACGAACGGCGCGATCGACGCCCGCGGCACCCGAGGGCCCGTGGAACTGCGCAGCACGACCGGTGAGGTCACGCTGCACGGCAATCGCTCGACCGTGGTCGACGCGTCATCCGGCGGCCAGCTGCTCGTCACGGACGACTGAACGGCTCCGGGAACAATCCCTGTCATGGAACAATGAGGGATGCCTGACACTCACTCCCCGCTGGGACTGCTCCTTGATGTGGACGGGCCCATTGCGAGCCCCGTCACCCGCACGATCGCCACGCCGAGCATCATCACGGACCTGCTGCTGCTCGCCGCCGCCAACGTTCCGATCGCCTTCATCACCGGGCGCAGCGCGGCGTTCATTCGCGAGCAGGTCGTCGCCCCACTCGTCGTCGCCGGGCTGCCGGAGAAGTTCCGCATCTACGGGGTGTGCGAGAAGGGCGCCGTCTGGTTCCCGATCACCGCGGCGGGCATGGGCGAGGTCGAGGTGGACGCATCCGTCTCGCTGCCACCGGCCGTGGTCACCGCCGTGCGCCAGCTGGTCGCCGACCGCTTCGCCGACACGATGTTCTTCGACGAGACCAAGCAGGCGATGATCTCGGTCGAGCAGCGCACCGACGTGGACACCGCGACCTACCTCGACGCCCAGCGTTCCTTCGACGAGAAGGCCTTCGAGATTCTGGCCGCACACGGGGTGGGCGTGCGCCTGAAGGATCGTGAGCGACCGGATGCCGCGGGGCTGGTTCCCTTTCGCATCGACCCGACGATCATCTCCACCGACATCGAATCGGTCACCCTCGACAAGAACCACGCCGCCGAGCGCGCCCTGGCCTTCTTCGCCGAAACGGGCCGGTTGCCCTCGCTTTGGCGCTCGGTGGGCGATTCCCGCAGCGACTACCGCATGGCCGACCACCTGCACGAGGCCGGCTACGACGTGAGCCACGTCGACGTGCGCCCCGACGATGGCATTCTCGATAAGCCCTACCCGGTGATCGTCATGGGTGAGCAGATCCACGACGAGGCCGGGGCGAGCTTTCTCGACTACTGGGTCGACCGGCTGGGCCTGCGCTGACCCGGCGGGTCAGGAGCTAGCCCTCGACGAAGCGGATACCCTCCTGCAGGCGGCTGCGCAGGTCGAAGACCTTGTCGAAGCTGCCCCGGTCCATGCCGGGCAGGCCATTACGCAGCAGCCCGATCAGGCGGGAGCGCGGCACGGCGAGCGTCGTCGGGCGCCGGCCCCGCGCCGGCACGACGAGCGGTTCCGGCAGGGCGTCATCGGGCAGCACCACGATCAGCGCGGTGAACCGCACCTTGAGGGTGCGGGTCAGGGACTTCGCGCTGGCCTGCAGGTTGTCCATCGGGGTCGTCTCGCCGAGGGACTCCCCCACCAGTTCGCCGCGTCTCAGCTCGACGGCGCCGCCCCAGTCTTCGGAGAGGATGCCGAACAGGCCCGCCGGACCGAGCACCACGTGGTCGAGCTTGTCGCTGCCGCGGCCGGGGTCCACGTCGTGCCAGGCGGTGAAACCGATGCCGAGCCCGGAAACCAGCTGCGCGGTGGCCTCTTCGGCGAGGGCCTTGGCCAGGTAGTGCCGAATCTCGCGTGGTGCCCGGCGCACCAGGTCGGGAGCGTAGGGGTCGTCGACGGTCGTGCCGCGGCCGGCCCATTCGCGCAGCAACGACAGGTAGCGCTGGCGGGCCTGTCCACCCGGGTGGCCGTGCATCCGGGCTTTCATGCTCGACGCGTTACTCGCACTGCTCGGGCTGCGGGCAGCGGATGCCCCGGCCGACGCCGAATAGGAGTGTCCGCTGGCTGAGGCATCCGTTCCGTCGAAGCGGCCGCGGTCGTAGGCCGCACGATCCTTCGGGTTGCCGATGCGTTCCCAGGCCACCTGCACGGCATGGAACTGCGCAGCACTGCCGCCGACGTCGGGGTGCGTGCGGCGCAGCATCTGGCGGTACGCCCGTCGTAGCTCGTCTTCACTGGCGGACGGGCTCACTCCGAGCACTTCGTAGGGGGTGGACGCGGCGGGACTGTCGTGCATCCTCGGTGGAACCTTTCGGCAAGCAGATGGGGGCAGAGGTCGGGACTGCGGTGGTAAGGGGCACTGCGGTGTTCTCGAGCATTCAACATACCGTCACAGTCTGATATGCCGCCGACCGTGGGCCGGGTGGCGGCTGCACGGCGGCTCCGAGCGTTTCACACGGCCTCGAGCGGGGACACCGGCCCGGAACTGTGTCACGATCAGCCTGTGAAGACTTCCGCGCAGCTGCCTCGGGTGCACCGCTCCAGCATCCGTCTGATCGTGATGCTCGTGGTCGGCCTGCTGGCAGCGACGGTCTCGGGGCTGATCGGCGGGTGGAACTACCCGATCATCGTCGGCTGGGCGGCCGCCTGCCTGACCTATGTCGTGTGGGTGTGGCTGGTCGTCGGGCACCTCGATGCCGCCGCAACCGCAACCCATGCGACCCGTGAAGACCCGGCCCGGAGGGTGACCGAGGTGCTGATCCTGCTGGCGAGCATTGCCAGCCTCGGCACGATCGTGTTTCTGCTCACGGCCGACACCGTCACGGCAGGCTCCGAGCGAGCCCTGGTCGCCGGGCTCGCGGTTCTGAGCGTGGCGCTGTCGTGGACGCTGATCCACACCCTCTTCACCCTGCGCTATGCCTCGCTGTACTACAGCGCCCCGATCGGCGGGGTCGACTTCAATCAGGAGGATCGCCCCCGGTACACCGATTTCGCGTACCTGTCGTTCACCCTCGGGATGACCTATCAGGTCTCAGACACCAACCTGACGAACCACGCGATGCGCATGACGGCGCTGCGGCACGCGCTGCTGTCGTTTCCGTTCGGATCGGGGATCCTGGCGACCGTGGTGAACCTCGTCGCCGGGCTGTCGTTCTAGACGACCGGTCGGGCTCGACGACCTACTTGCGCAGGATGTGAACCGGGATGGCGAGGGCCAGGCCGACGCAGACGATTCCGGAGAAGAAAATGGGCAGGTGCAGGCTGGTGACCTCGAAGGCCAGGCCGAAGAGCCACATGCCGAGAACGAAGACGACCATGGCGAAGAAAAAGCTGACGACATGCATGGGAGGTCCTTTCGAGGCTGTGCCGCAGCGAACCGCACAGCACTGCTCCGAGCGTACTAGTTCTGGTAGTCGCCCGTCGCCGCTGCCTCGGCCCCGTGACCGACGGGCTCGATGAGCTCGGGACCGTTACCCACGACCGGTGCGACCTCGTAGAACTGAAGCTCGGCGGCAACCTCACGGCTCGCCTCTACGGCGGCCGTCACGAGGTCGTGATCGCCCACGGTGTGCGGGTCGAGCCACTGGTCCCACCATTCTTCGGGCAGGGTGACCGGGATCCGTTCGTGGATCTGCTGGAGCGGGCCCTGGGCATCCGTCGTCAGGATCGTCGCGGAGAGCAGCCAGCGGGCCGGATCGTCGGCGGCCAGGGCCGGGTTCTTCCACCAGGCGTAGAGACCGGCGAAGGCGAGCGGCATTCCGTCATCGGAGTGCACGAAGTAGGGCGTCTTGACGGTGCCCACGGTGTGCCACTCGTAGTACCCCGTCGCCGGGATCAGGGCGCGGCGCGAGGCGACGGATGTCTTGAACGTCGGCTTCTCGGCGGCGGTCTCGGACCGGGCGTTGAAGGTGGGGTACGGCGACTTGACCTCGGTCGCGAAGCCCGGCACGAGCGACCAGCGGGCCGACTCGAGACGCCGCACCACCGCACCCGTCTTGGCGGACTCGAGCACGATCGGAATCTGCTCGGTGGGTTTGATGTTGAACGACGGCTCGGGGAGGTTCTCCCCCTCGTGCTCGACGTCGAACATGGCCGCAAGGTCCGGCGACGTATCGGTAATGATGTAACGACCACACATGTTTCAAGGGTAACCCGACGGCCGGCGGGGCACGGGGAACCTTGATACCCCTGGTGTCGCCCCTTGTGTCGCCCGTGAGCTTGTGTTGGTGGTGAACTAACGTCGAAGACATGACTGACAGCCACGGACCCGACCGCTATAGCCAGGATGTGCTCGCAACGGGATGGCGCGACGTGGGCCGCACGGTCGTTCCGACCCGGGAGGCGGTGCGCGACCTCGTCGTGGAGGAGGCCGCTACCGGGTTCTGCGGCGCGATCATCCGCCTCGAGAAGAACATCGTGACGCTCGAGGACTTTCACGGCAAGCTACGCCTGTTCCCCCTCGGCAGCGGGTTTCTGATCGACGGCGATCCGGTCGTGCTGGTGCGGCCGACCGCCGCGCCGAAATCCCGCGCCCGCACTGCTTCGGGATCGATGGCGGTAGCGGATGCGCCCGCCCGCGTCGCGCGGGCCAGCCGCATCTTCGTGGAGGGTCGCCATGACGCCGAACTCGTGGAGAAGGTATGGGGCGCCGACCTGCGCATCGAGGGCGTCGTCGTGGAGTACATCGAGGGCGTCGACAACCTGGCGGAGTTGCTCGTTCAGTTCGCTCCCGAGCCCGGCCGCCGGGTGGGCGTGCTCGTCGACCACCTGGTGCGGGGGTCCAAGGAGAGCCGCATCGCCGATGCCGTGGCGCGCGGACCGTGCGGGCAGAGCGTGCTGGTGGTGGGGCATCCGTTCGTGGACGTCTGGCAGTCGGTGAAGCCGGCCCGGATCGGGCTGCGGGAGTGGCCGGAAATCCCGCGCTCGGTGGAGTGGAAGCACGGAATCTGTGACGCCCTCGGCTGGCCGCACGAGGAGCAGGCCGATATCGCCCGGGCCTGGCAGCGCATCCTTGGCCAGGTGCGATCGTACGCCGACCTCGAACCGGCGCTGCTCGGCCGAGTGGAGCAGCTCATTGATTTCGTGACCGTGGATTCGGGGCGTCCCTGAGGTAACGATTTGCCCTCACGACCCCCGTACAGAGCGCAAACACGCCGATGATCGACCGATTTGGCGCAGAATCACGAAGAATCCAGTGTTGTGGGATAGGGTTAATCCAGAAGTTGTAGTGCTTGCACGTCTTAAACGCATTGAGTGTGGTTCCCAAAGAATCACAGTTGATGCGCCACATTCCTTTCGGAAGCGGACGACGAATACCGCGACGAACGGTCCCGACAGTCGGGGCCGGTCTAACACTCCTGGAGGAGTTTTACAAATGGCAACAGGTACCGTGAAATGGTTCAACGCTGAAAAGGGCTTCGGCTTCATCGCGCCCGACGACGGAAGCGCCGATGTTTTCGCGCACTACTCCGCGATCGCGTCGAACGGCTACAAGTCGCTCGATGAGAACCAGAAGGTCGAGTTCGAGGTAACCCAGGGCCCCAAGGGTCCCCAGGCCGAGAACATCCGCGCCCTCTAAATAAGAGCTGCAGGAACGCCCCCACTTCGGTGGGGGCGTTCTTTCGTTAACCTGCATGGTGGGCCGAACCGCTGGGTGGGTAGAACTGCTGGGTGGGTAGAACTGCTGGGTGGGTCGCTCGCGTGCGCCGAGACCTTCTCGCGGGGCCCGGCCGGCGCAGCTACCGCGCAGCGGCGTAACGACCGCGCAGCGGCGGAACGACCGCGCAGCGGCGCAGCATCCGCGCTTCATTTGGTGTCGTGGTCGAGGCGGGCGACGTAGCGTTCCACCCGGCGGTCAGGCACCAGCCAGATCAGCGCCACGACCGCGTACACCGCGACGCCGAGCAACGGGTTGAACACCGCCAGCACAATGCCGACGACATAGATTATCGGTGACCCCCGACCCTTCCAATCCCGGCCGAGGGCTTGCGCGAGCGCCCCATCGGCGCCCTGATGCCGCACGAGTGCCCGCATCAGAATGTAGAACGCGATCGCCGCGAGCAGCAGGTTGAGCCCGTAGACCATCACCGGCACCTGCGCGAAACCGGATTCATCCGACCAGCGGGTCGTGAACGGAAACAGCGACAGCCAGAACAAGAGGTGCAGGTTGGCCCAGAGGATGCCGCCGGTCACCGTGTCGGCGAGCTGCACGACGTGATGGTGGTTGCTCCAATATATGCCGACGTAGAGGAAGCTCAGCAGGTAGCTGAGGATGGTCGGCACGACGGCGAGCAGTCCGGTCCAGGTGGGTTCCTCGGGCACGTGCAGCTCGAGCACCATGATGGTGATGATGATCGCGAGCACGCCGTCGCTGAACGCCTCGAGCCGGTTCTTGTTCATCCGATCCCCGTTCACGGGCATCGTAGAACCGGGCCGACCCCGAAACTAGGCCTATTTCACGAGGTCTTGCCAGCCGTCGCCGTCGACGTACTCGAAGATCAGGTTGGTCTCGGTGTGGGCGACCGCGGGGTGCTCCGCGAGGTGCTCGAGCACGAAGTCGCGCAGGTGGGAGGCATCCGCTGCCGCCACGTGCAGCAGGTAATCGTCGGCGCCGGCGGTGTGGAACAGGCCGATGACTCCGGGCCAGTGTGGGGCGGCGTTGCGGAAGTCGTCGATCTGCACGCGGGCGTGCTTGGCGAGGCGTACCGAGATGAGCGCCTGCAGCGACGCGCCGAGTGCGGCGAGGTCGATGTTGGCGCGGTAGCCGCGAATGTGGCCGGTCTGCTGGAGGCGGCGCAGGCGCAGCGACACGGTTGATTCCGCGACGCCGATCTCCGAGGCCAGTGCGGCACCCGAGGCACGCGCATTCACCGACAACGCGCGCAGCAACGCCCGGTCGACCCGGTCAAGTTCTGGTTTCTTCGAATCCATGAGCAGGCTCCCTCGTTCATCAGTAGCTTATGCGATGCGTGATCAATTCACAGCAGGGTCTGCAGGACCAGTTGTGTTTCGACACAGAATCTGTTTCCCTATCGGTATGTTGCCACCGTCGTCACCTCAGCCGTCGTCACATCAGCCGTCGTCACATCAGCCGTCCACCCACCTCGACACGCTCGCCGTGCACGCCGGAATGGCGGGAGTCACCGCATCCGGCTCGCACGTTCCCGTCATCGACCTCTCCAGCACCAATCCGCTGGCGAGTGTTCAGTCCGGCGGTGACAGCTACGAGAACCTCGCCACCGGCGGAACGCCGGGTCCGGGAGACTCCGCGGTCTACCAACGGCTGTGGCAGCCCGGCGTCGCCCGGTTCGAGACGGCCCTATCGGCGCTCGAGGGCAGCGAGGGCACCGTCGCTTTCGCCACCGGCATGGCCGCCCTGACCGCGGTGCTGATCGCCACGGTCACCGCGGGGCGCCCGCACATCGTGGCCCTGCGCCCGATCTACGGCGGCACCGACCACGTGCTCGCGACCGGCCTGCTCGGCACGACCGTCACCTGGACGGATGCCGCAGGTGTCGCCGCCGCGATCCGCCCCGACACCGGACTGGTGATTCTCGAGACGCCCGCGAACCCCACGCTCGAGCTCACCGACATCGGCGCCGTGGTGCGCGCCGCCGGCCCGGTGCCCGTGCTCGTCGACAACACCTTCGCCACGCCGGTGCTGCAGCGCCCGCTCGAATCGGGAGCCAGCCTCGTGCTGCACAGCGCCACCAAATACCTCGGCGGGCACGGCGACGCGATGGGCGGCACGGTCTCGGGCTCCGACGAGTGGATGGTGCGGCTGCGGCAGGTGCGGGCCCTCACCGGTGGGCTGCTACATCCGCTGAACGCGTACCTGCTGCACCGCGGCCTGCGCACGCTGCCGCTACGGGTGCGGGCGCAGCAGGCATCCGCCGCCGACATCGCCGAGCGTCTGGTGGGACACCCGGCCCTCGTGCGAGTGCTCTACCCGGGACTTCCCGGCCAAGACCCGCAGGGCCTGATCGGGCGGCAAATCGCTGGCGGCGGGGCACTGCTCGCGCTCGACGTGGTCGGCGGATTCGACGGCGCGGTGCGCTTCACCGAAGGCTGCCGGCTGATCGAGCACGCGGTCTCGCTCGGCGGAGTCGATTCTCTCGTGCAGCATCCGGCGTCGCTCACCCACCGGCCGGTCGAAGCCGGCAAGCGCCCCGGTGCCGGCATCGTGCGGCTGTCGATCGGGCTCGAGCACGTCGACGACCTGATGTTCGACATTCTGGGCGCCCTCGACCGGGTGCTCGAGTCGCAACCGGCGGCGACCGCGGAGTTCGCGACCGCGGGCTCCTAGCTGCGGCCCAGACTAGCTGCGGCCCAGCCGGCTGCGCAGCAGGTTGATACGCATCTGCAGTTGCGTGACGCTCGCCTGGGCGACCGCCGGGCCGCCACACAGCCGGCGCAGTTCGGCGTGGATCATGCCGTGCGGTTCGTTGGCGAGTTTCGACCACATGCCGACGAGGCTCGACAGCAGCGTGCGCTGCTCCTTGAGTGTGCGGTAGAGCGGAGCCGGCTCGATCGGGGCGATCTCACCGCTGACCGGGTCTTTGCGTTTCTCGGTCGACCGTTTGGCCTGCTTGGACTGGTGGTGCCGCAGCAGCTCGGAGACCTGCTCCGGTTCCAGCAGCCCGGGGATGCCGATGAAGTCGAACTCTTCGTCGGTGCCGGGTTCGGCGAGTTCACCGAACTCGTCACCGTCGAACATGACCATGTCGAAGGTCGCCTGCGAGTCTAGGGCCTGCCAGGTGCTGTCGTCGAGGCCGAGTTCATCCGACGCCTTCTCCTGCTTGTTGGCCGCGGCGACCATGGCGTCTTCGGGGTTGTACATGCCGTCGTCGCCGTCTTCACGGTTGCTGCGGTCGAGGGCGTGGTCGCGCTCCAGCTCGAGGGCGTTGGCCAGGCTGAGCAGGGTCGGCACGTTCGGCAGAAAGATCGAGGCCGTCTCGCCCCGCCGCCGGGCCCGCACGAACCGGCCGATGGCCTGCGCGAAGTAGAGCGGCGTGGCGGCACTCGTGGCGTAGACGCCGACCGCGAGGCGCGGCACGTCGACGCCCTCGGACACCATCCGCACGGCGACCATCCAGCGCCGGGTGTTCTTGGAGAACTCGTCGATGCGGTCGCTGGCCTCCTTCTCGTCGCTGAGCACGACGGTCACCGATTCGCCGCAGATCTCCTCGAGGATGGCCGCGTAGGCGCGCGCGGAGGACTGGTCGGTCGCGATGACGAGACCGCCGGCATCCGGGATGCCCTGCCGCACGGCGGTCAGGCGCAGGTTGGCGGCGCGCAGCACCGCCGGAATCCACTCGCCGGTCGGTTCGAGAGCGGTGCGCCAGGCCTGGCTGGTGATGTCCTTGGTGTTGCCCTCGCCGAGCTTGGCCTCCATCTCGTCGCCGGCCCGGGTGCGCCACTTCATGTGCCCGGCGTAGACCATGAACATGACGGGCCGCACGACGCCATCGGCGAGGGCGCGGCCGTAGCCGTAGGCGTAGTCGCTCTGCGACATGCGGATGCCCTGCTTGTCGGGCAGGTAGCTCACGAACGGGATCGGCGAGGTGTCGGAGCGGAACGGCGTGCCGGTCAGCGACAGCCGGCGGGTGGCGTGGCCGAAGGCCTCACGGATGGCGTCACCCCAGCTGAGCGCATCGCCGCCGTGGTGGATCTCGTCGAGGATCACCAGGGTGCGGCTCGACTCGGTGAGCTGCTTGTGCAGCGCGGCCCGGGCGGCGACCTGCGCGTAGGTCACGACGACCCCGTGGTAGTGGCTGCCGTAGGTGCGGTCGGCGTTCTTGAACATCGGATCGAGACGGATGCCCGCGCGCGCCGCGGCATCCGCCCACTGGTTCTTGAGGTGCTCGGTCGGCGCGACGACGGTGATGCGATCGATCGTGCGACGCGAACGCAGTTCGGCGGCGAGCCGCAGCGCGAAGGTGGTCTTGCCGGCGCCGGGGGTAGCGGCGGCGAGGAAATCGCGGGGTTCGTGCACGAAATAGGCGTCGAGGGCTTCGGCCTGCCAGGCCCGCAGCTTGCTGGCGGTTCCCCAGGCGGCCCGTTCGGGGAAGGAAGGCGACAGGTGTTCGGCTGCACTCGTTCCCTGTGCCGGGCCGAAAACTGATGGAGTATTCACTTCCCCCAAATCTACCAACTTGCGCCTCGTCCCGCACGCCGGGCACGACCCCCAGACACGACCCTTGCACTCGAACCCCGCACTCGAACCCTCAGAATGGAAGCATGACGAAGCAGCAACATCCCTGGTCGCGTTATGTGGCCCTCGGCGATTCCTTCACGGAGGGAATCGGTGACCCGGAGCCGACCAGCCCCGGTGGACACCGAGGCTGGTCCGACCGGGTCGCCGAGGTTCTCAGCCAGGGCAGCGACGACTTCGCCTACGCCAACCTCGCCGTGCGCGGCAAACTGATCCGCCAAATCAGCACCGAACAGATCAACCCGGCGCTCGCGCTGCACCCCGACCTGATCACCATTTCCGCCGGCGGCAACGACGTCATCCGTCCCGGCAGCGACCCGGATGCCATCGCTGCCCGCTGCGAAGACGCGGTGCGGCGCCTGAGCGTCGACGGCGCGACGATCGTGCTGTTCACCGGCGCCGATGTGGGGTTCTCCCCCGTGTTCCGCGGCATTCGCGGCAAGGTCGCGATCTATAACGAGCACCTGCGCGCCATCGCCACCCGCTACGACTGCATCGTGGCCGACCTGTGGTCGCTGGCGGAGATCCAGGACGCCCGCATGTGGGCGCCCGATCGGCTGCACCTCAACGCGCTCGGCCACCACACCGTCGCTCGGCTGGTGCTCGGGGCGTTGAACGTGCCGAACACGCTCGCGCCGAGCGAACCCGAGCCGATGCCGGGCACGACCTGGCGGCAGGCCCGCACCGAGGACCTCGCGTGGGCGCGCGCCTACCTGGTGCCGTGGGTGTTGCGCCGGGTGCGGCACCAGTCCTCGGGCGATCACGTGCTGCCCAAGCGGCCGCTCGCCGGGCCGTTCCGCCAGCCCGAGGCCTAGGCCCGGGCGGGCCCTAGCCGTCGATCAGCTCGCCGGGGTGGCCCATCCGCCAGCCGAGGCCCGGATCGGTCAGGTCGGTCTCGAGTTCGAGCGGCACCGTCACGGTCTGGTCGCCGACAAGAAAGTCGAGGCTGCCGATGTCGTCGCCGACGGCGCCGAGCTGCATCGATTCAGCCGCGGCGGTGCCGGTGATCGCCGTGTCCGACCAGACGAGAGCGGATGCCGCCTCCGCAGCGACCACCCGTGCGCTCTGGCCCCACGCGGTCGAGTACTGGCCGAACGACTCCCCCGCCTCGGCGAGGGTGACCTGCTGGAACCCGGGAGCCATACTCTCGATCAGCGCGGCCACGGCCTGTCGCACCTCGAGCCCGGACTCACCGTTCAGCACAACACCGACCACGGTGACGGTTTCGGAGCCGACCGTGATGTCGGCGGAGAAGAGCAGGCAGGAACCCGCGACATCCGTCGTGCCGGTCTTCATGCCGGTGACCGTGACGTCGCTGACGCCGGGGAGCGGGCCGAGCAGGGTGTTGGTGTTCTCGACGGTGCCGATCACCGGCAGGTCGATCGTGGGGATCGCGACCATCGAGGCGAGGGCCGGGTTCGCGGTGACGAGCTTCGCCAGTTCGATCAGGTCGGCGGTGGTGCTGACGCTGTTCGAGGAGATGCCGCTCGCGTCGGCGACGACGGTTCCGGTGAGGCCGTGCTCGGCGAGCCAGTCGGCGGCGGCGGAGAGATACGCCTGCTCGGAGCCGTAGGCCCAGACGATCAGGGACTCCGCGTAGTTGTTTCCGGAGGCCAGGAGCATGGCGAGCATCGCCTCGCGCTGGCTGAGCTGCATGCCGCCGACCACGGGCGCGACCGAACCGCCCTCGGCCAGGGCCTCGTAATAGAAGTCGATATCGACTTCCGTGAAGGTGATTTCGGGGCCCGGCGCGTCGCCGCTCAGCGGCTTGGCGTCGAGAATGACGAGCGAGGTGACCATCTTTGTGATGCTCGCGATCGGCACGGTGCCGGTCGAGCCGCTCGCGGCGAGCACGCCCGGAAACCCGACCGCCCCGACGGCGCTCGAGCCGAAGCTCGGCAGCGCGGGCTGCACGGCCGGCTGGGTGGCGTCGGCCGGCTGGGTGAGGGTCGCGGCGGCGACGGGAACCGGCGCGAGGCCGGTTCCGCCGACGTAGATGATGCCGACGAGGGCGACGGTGACGAGGCTGACGACCGCGATGCGGCGACGACGGTAGGTCTCGCGGCGCGTGTAGTAGGGCATCAGTCGATCCTACGGACCCGGGGGGTGTTCGGCACGCGCAACGCGTACAACGCGACGGCACTCGCCGCGGCGACGTTGAGGGAGTCGACGCCGTGCAGCATCGGGATCGTGACGACCGTGTCGGCGTCGGCCAGGGCCCGGTGGCTCAGGCCGTCGCCCTCGGTGCCCATGACGATGGCGAGGCGCTCCGGGGCATCCGCTGCGAAATCTTCGAGGGACACGGCGTCGTCGGACAGCGCGAGGGCGGCGAGGTGGAAGCCGGCCGCGTGCAGCATCGGCGTCGCCACGTCCCATTCGGGCAGCCGCGTCCATGGCACCTGCAGCACGGTGCCCATGCTCACGCGCACGCTGCGGCGGTAGAGCGGGTCGGCGCAGCGCGGGCTGATCAGCACGGCGTCGGCGCCGAGGCCGGCGACGGCGCGAAAGATCGCCCCGACGTTCGTGTGGTCGACGATGTCCTCGAGGATCACCAGGCGGCGGGCGTCCCGGATCAGGTCTTCGACCGGCGCCAGGGCGGGCCGGTGCATCGACGCGAGGGCACCGCGGTGCAGGTTGTAGCCGGTGAGCGTCTCGAGCACGGCCGGCTCCCCCACGTAGACGGGCACGTCGGGCCAGTCGGCGAGCAAGGGTTCGACGGTGGGCAGCCACTGTTCCTGCAGCAGCACCGAGCGCGGCCGGTGGCCGGCCTGCAGGGCGCGCATCATGACCTTGGTCGACTCGGCGATGTAGAGCCCGTCTTCGGGTTCGGACAGGCGGCGCAGCACGACATCGGTGAGCCGGGAGTAGTCGGCCAGTCCGGGCAGGGAGAGATCGTCGATGGGAATTATCTGCACGGCTGGTGCCTTTCGTCAAGAGAACTTCTCCCAGCCTGACAGGTGAGTAAACAAAGAGGAAAACCGACGCGTTTAGACTCGAGGTGGAGAGTCAATCGAACGGATGGAGCACCTCGTGGCTGAACTTGTGTCGAGTCCCGGTTTGCTCGCCGACCCCGCGCCGGCGCCTGCCCCCGCAGACCCTCGAAGCGAACACGATCTGGATGCCGTCGCCGAGCTGCTGCGCGGTAAGCCCGCCGCCGTGCTGACCGGCGCCGGCCTCAGCACCGACTCGGGAATTCCGGACTACCGCGGCGAGGGCGCCCCCAAGCGCACCCCGATGACGTTCCAAACCTTTATCGCCGACGAACGCGCCCGCAAACGGTACTGGGCGGGCAGCCACCTCGGCTGGCGTCAGTTTCGCGCCGCGGGCCCCAACCTCGGCCACCTCTCCCTCGTGCGCCTCGAAGCGAACGCCGCGATCACCGGCGTGATCACCCAGAACGTCGACGGCCTGCACACCCGCGCCGGCTCCCGGCACGTCGTCGAACTGCACGGCTCGATGGACCGCGTCATCTGCCTCGACTGCGGCCAGGCCTTCGGCCGCGACAGCATCGCGGCACGGCTCGAAGCCGCGAACCCCTCTCTGGCCGGGGTCGAGACGGGGCCGGGCCAGGCGGATGCCGTGCGCATCGCCCCCGACGGAGACGCCGACGTCAGCGACATCGACGCCTTCACCGTTCCCGAGTGCTCGGTCTGCGGCGGAATGCTCAAGCCCAACGTGGTCTTCTTCGGCGAACTCGTGCCCACCGGCCGGTTCCTCGAGGCCACGGCGCTCGTCACCGCGGCGGAAGCCCTCGTGGTGGCCGGGTCGTCGCTCGCAGTGAATTCGGGCATCCGTTTGGTGGAACTGGCCCGGCGCCGAAAACTGCCCATCATCGTCATCAACCGTGGCGCCACCAAGGGTGACGGCCGTGCGGTCATCAAACTCGAGGCCGGCACCTCGGAGACCCTCGCCGGACTCGCCGACCGGCTCGCCCCGGGACGCGTGCGATGACGGGGAGCACGGCCGCGGTGACCCGGCTCTCGATCGTGCGGCACGGCCAGACCGACTGGAACCTGCACAAGCGCATCCAGGGCAGCACCGACATTCCCTTGAACGCGACCGGGCGGGCCGAGGCGGCCACGACCGGCCTGGGCCTGCTGACCCGGTCCTGGGACGGGATCGTGGCGAGCCCGCTGATGCGGGCGGCCGAGACGGCGCGAATCATCGCCGGCGAGCTGGGCCTGGCCCGGCCCGAACTGGTGCCGGCCCTCACCGAACGCCACCACGGCGACATTGAAGGGCTCTCGTTCACGGAGCGCCAGGAGAAGTTCCCGAACGGCGTCGTCGTGCCTGGGCTCGAATCCCGTCAGGCGGTGCTCGACCGGGTGCTGCCGGCGTTCAGCCTGTTGGCGGCGGCGCATCCCGGACAGAGCCTGCTCGTGGTCAGCCACGGCGGCGTGATCGGCACCCTGCTGCGCCACGCGACCGACGGAGAACGGCCCCGTCACGATGAGCTCATCGCCAACGGTTCGGTGCACGACTTCGAATGGCGTGAGGGGCGGCTCGTGCTGCTGCACTTCGCCGCGACCGTGCGCACACCGCAGGACGCCGGACATACGCCAGGGTAGGCATCCGCTGCTGTGACGACGACCAGAAGGAGAAGAGTATGACGGCACGAACCTATCCGGCCGGGGTGACCTGCTGGATCGACACCGAACAGCCAGACCCCGCAGCCGCGAGCCGCTTCTACGGCGGGCTGTTCGGCTGGACCTTCACGAATGTGATGCCGCCGCAGGCACCGTCGGTCTACCTGATCGCACAGTTGGCCGGCCAGGATGTGGGCGCGATCGGGTCCGGGCCG
Organism: Cryobacterium melibiosiphilum; assembly: GCF_003602235.1. Taxonomy (GTDB): domain Bacteria; phylum Actinomycetota; class Actinomycetes; order Actinomycetales; family Microbacteriaceae; genus Cryobacterium; species Cryobacterium melibiosiphilum. The sequence goes on along the minus strand of NZ_QZVS01000091.1, from coordinate 55,961 downwards.
AGCGAGGCGCCGGAGTCGGCCACCTGGAACACCTACATCGCTGTCGCCGAAGCGGATGCCGCCGCGCTCGCGCTGGCCGCCGCGGGCGCGACCGTGACGGACGAACCGCACGATGCCGGGCCCGGCGGCCGCACCGCGAGCGTCCTCGACCCGCAGGGCGCCGAATTCCGGCTCTGGCAGGCATACCGGCGACTCGGCGCACAGTCCGTGAACGTGCCCGGATCCTGGAACTTCAGCGACCTGCGCACGGCCGATATCGCCGGCGCACGAGCGTTCTACGGCGACGCCTTCGGCTGGGAGTACCTGAACCTCGGCGACAGCGTCGAAACGATGGTGAGCGTGCCCGGTTACGGCGACCACCTCGCGGCGACCAGCGACCCCGAGATCTACCAGCGCCAGGCCGGTTCCCCGGCCGGCTTCGCCGACGTGATCGGCGCCATCGAGGGTGTCGCGCCCGATGTCGGATCGTCCTGGCACGTCAAGTTCAGCGTGGCCGATCGCGACGCCAGCGTTGCCCGCGCGGTCTCGCTCGGCGCGACCCTGCTCGAAACCTCGGAGTCCCCGTGGGCGGCGTTCGCCGAGGTTCGCGACCCGCAGGGCGCCGAATTCACGCTGAGCGAGTTTCGACCGCCGGCCTGACCACCGGATGCCGACCAATTTTCGCCGGATTGTTGAACAATCTGTCGAAATGGGGCAGGCTGGGCGAAACGAATGGGGACCCCAGTGGGCATCGACCGCACGACCATCGACCTGAACAGTGACGTCGGCGAGTCCTTCGGCATGTACACCCTCGGCGATGACGCCGCCATCATCAGCTCAGTCTCGAGCGTGAACGTGGCCGGCGGGTTTCACGCCGGCGACCCGAGCACCATCCGCGCCACCTGCGCCGCCGCCGCGGCGGCGGGCGTCACGGTCGGTGCCCACCCGGGCTACCGCGACCTCGCCGGCTTCGGCCGGCGGTTCATCGACATGGAGCCCGCCGAGCTCAGCAACGACGTGATTTACCAGATCGGTGCCGTGCAGGCCCTCGCCCGGGCCGCCGGCACGAGCGTGCGCTACGTGAAGCCGCACGGTGCCCTCTACAACGCCATCGCCCACCACCCGGTGCAGGCCCAGGCCGTGCTCGACGCGATCCTCACGGTCGACCCCACGCTGCCGTTGATGACCCTGCCGGGTTCCGAGGTCGGCCGACTCGCCCGCGCCTCGGGCCTCCGCACGGTCGCCGAGGCCTTCGCCGACCGGGCCTATAACGCCGACGGCAGCCTCGTCAGCCGCACCCGGCCGGGCGCCGTGCTGCACTCCGTATCGGCGGTCACCGACCAGGTGCTGCGCCTCGTGCTCGAGGGGCAGGTCGTCGCGATCGACGGCACCGTCATCGACATGCCGGTCGAGAGCATCTGCCTGCACGGCGACACACCCGACGCGGTCACCCTGGCCGCCGCCATCCGGTTCGCGCTCGTCGGCGCCGGCGTCACGATCCAGAGCTTCGTGTAAGCGGATGCTGCCCCCCACTTCGGTTTCCGGGCTGCGGATGCACCCGGTCGGCGACCGCGGCGTTCTGGTGCAGCTGCGGAGCCTCGACGAGGTGCTCAGCCTGCACGACTGGCTGCAGCGGCATCCGCTGCCCGGCCAGGTCGACGCGGTCGCTGCTGCCGAGACCGTGCTGATCACGGCCGATTCCGCCGCGGCCGCCCGCGGCTTCGCGGCCGCCCTGAGCGCCGCGGACCTCAGCCCGGTCACGGCGACGGATGACGCCCTCGTCACCCTCGACACGGTGTACGACGGCGCCGACCTCGACGAGGTCGCGCGACTGACCGGCCTCAGCCGTGACGGCGTGATCGCGGCCCATGCGGAGCAGGTCTGGACCGCGGCCTTCGGCGGGTTCGCGCCCGGCTTCGCCTACCTGGTCGGTGACGGACGGCTGGCGGTGCCGCGCCGCGACACCCCGCGGCCCGCCGTTCCGGCCGGTGCGGTTGCCCTGGCCGACCGGTACTCGGCGGTGTATCCGCGCGCCAGCCCGGGCGGCTGGCAGCTCATCGGGCGCACGAACGCGACCCTCTGGAACCTCGAGAGGCCCGAACCGGCCCTGGTCCGACCGGGAAACCGGGTGCAGTTTCGGAGTGTGCGCGAGCTCGTGACGGCGGATTCCAGCGGTGCGGTGGCGGCCAGGATAGTGACCGACGGGGCGGCATCCGCTTTCATCGTGGTGCAGCCCGGCGCCCAGACGACCGTGCAGGACCTCGGACGTCCCGGCTTCGCCGACCTCGGCGTGACCCGGTCGGGTGCGCTCGACCGGGGTGCGCTGCGCCGGGCAAACCGGCTGGCCGGCAACCCGGCGACCGCGGCGGTGCTCGAAAACGCCCTCGGCGGGCTCGTGCTCGACGTGCGAACGGACCAGGTTTTGGCAATGACCGGCGCTGCCCTGACGATCGACGTGACGAACGACGGCGTGCTGCGCACCGTTTCGACCGACGCCCCTTTCGCCGTGCACGCCGGAGACCGCCTGGCGCTCGGCACGCCCACCTCGGGCATGCGCTGCTACGTCGCCGTGCGCGGCGGTTTCGACGTCGCCCCGGTGCTCGGCAGTCGGTCGACCGACACGATGTCCGGGCTCGGTCCGGCGCCCCTCGCCGTCGGCAGCGCGCTGCGCGTACTGCCCGCCCCCTCGACGAGCGTCGTCGGAGACGCCGAGCCGTCCCCCGAACCGCCGCCCGCCGTGACCGAGCTGCGGTACGTGCCCGGACCCCGTGCCGACTGGATCGCCGCCGAGTCGCTCGCCGCCTTCACACAGACGGTCTACACCGTCAGCGCCCGGTCCAACCGCATCGGACTGCGGCTCGACGGGCCGGCGCTCTCGCGGTCACTCGCTCCCGGCCTGCCGACCGAGCTGCCCAGCGAGGGAACCGTGTACGGGGCGATCCAGATTCCGGCTTCCGGCCTGCCGGTGCTGTTCCTTGCCGACCACCCGGTGACCGGCGGCTACCCGGTGGTCGGCGTCGTGCTGCACGCCGACCTCGACCGGGCTGCGCAGCTGCCGGCCGGCGCGCGGCTGCGGTTCGTGCCGGCCGCGGATGCCGCCAGCCCACTTTTCGACCCATCCCCCGCTACTAGATCAGAAGGCTGACACCGTGCAGAAGATCCTCATCGCCAACCGCGGCGAAATCGCCGTGCGCATCCTGCGCGCCTGCGACGACGCCGGCCTCGAGTCCGTCGCGGTCTATGCCGACTCCGACGCCGATGCCCTGCACGTACAACTCGCCACCGAAGCATATGCCTTGGAGGGAATGAGCCCCGCCGACACCTATCTGAACGTCGAGAAGTTGCTCACGATCGCCCGCCGCGCGGGGGCGGACGCCGTGCACCCGGGCTACGGCTTTCTCTCTGAAAATGCCGACTTCGCCCAGGCGGTGATCGACGCCGGACTGGTGTGGATCGGGCCGTCGCCGGCGAGCATCCGTCTGCTGGGAAATAAGATCTCGGCCCGGGAGATCGCGATCCGGGTCGGGGCCCCGCTCGTGCCGGGCACCGACAGCACCGTCGAGTCGGCCGCCGAGGTGCGCGCGTTCGCCGAGCAGTTCGGCTTGCCGATCGCCATCAAGGCGGCCTTCGGCGGCGGCGGCCGCGGCCTCAAGGTGGTCTGGGAGCTCGACGCCATCGAGGAATCCTTCGACTCTGCCGTGCGCGAGTCGCAGGCGGCGTTCGGCCGCGGCGAGTGCTTCGTCGAACGCTTCCTGGTGCGGCCCCGGCACGTGGAGGCCCAGGTGCTCGCCGACGGCCACGGCACCGTCATCGTCGTGGGCACCCGCGACTGTTCCCTGCAGCGCCGCAACCAGAAACTCGTCGAGGAGGCGCCCGCGCCGTTCCTGACCGCGGCGCAGAGCGAGCAGATCTACACCTCGGCGAAGGCGATCTGCCGCGAAGCCGGGTATTCCGGCGCCGGCACGGTCGAGTACCTCGTGGCCGACGACGGCAGCGTGTCATTTCTCGAGGTCAACACCCGTCTCCAGGTCGAGCACCCCGTCACCGAAGAGACTTCGGGCATCGACCTCGTGCTCGCCCAGTTCCAGGTCGCCGCCGGCGGACCGCTGCCGGTTTCGGCCGACCCGGAGCCGCGCGGGCACGCGTTCGAGTTTCGCATCAACGCCGAGGACCCGGGCCGCGGTTTTCTGCCCTCCCCCGGCACCGTGACGCTGTTCGCGCCGCCGACCGGGCCCGGCGTGCGGGTCGACACCGGAGTGCAGAGCGGCGACACCATTCCCGGCCAGTTCGACTCGCTGCTCGCCAAGCTGATCGTCACCGGGGCGGATCGGCCGCAGGCCCTGCGCCGCGCCCGCCGCGCGCTGGCCGAATTCACCGTGCACGGGGTCGCGACCGTGCTGCCCTTCCACCGTGCGGTAGTGGCCTCCCCCGATTTCACGGCGACCGACCGGCTCGGTGTGCACACCGGCTGGATCGAGACCGACTTCGGCGATCGGCTCGCGCACGACGCGGAATTCAGCCACGGGGCGGCATCCGTCGCCCGGCGCTCGATCACGATCGAACTCGACGGCAAACGGATGTCGCTGGGCCTGCCCGCAGACCTGCTCGCCGCCCTTGCCGGTGGCGCGGGGGCGGCCGCGACGCCCGCTGCTGAAGTGGTCGACCCGGCCCAGTTGCGCTCGACGATGGGCGGCACCGTGGTCAAGTGGCTCATCGAGGCCGGTGCGACCGTCGCCGAGGGCGACCCGGTGCTCGTGCTCGAGGCGATGAAGATGGAGTCGACCGTGGTGGCACACCGCGCGGGAGTGCTCGCCGAGCTCGCGGTCGAGGCGGGCGACACCGTCGTCGTGGCCCAGCCGCTCGCCACCATCACCGCCTGACCGGCCCGTGTGGCACGGCCGGCCGGCACGGCTGCTTGCCAGCGGATGCCGACCCCGGCCGCGTACGGAATCCGCTACTCGGGTACTGCGCCGCTGCGNATCCGCTACTCGGGTACTGCGCCGCTGCGCGGGGTGTACGCGCCACCCGCGGAGGGGCGCACTACCCGCGCAGCTCCGGATGGAGGCCCCAACATCACCCGATTCCCGTCGCTGCGCGGGGGGGGGGGGTTACGCCGCTACGCGGGGGCACCGGGACGTACCTGAGCGCCTGGCCCATTAATACTCCGGCGAGTCCTCGGAGCTGAGCACAGTGAAGCTGCCGCTGCCCGTGCGCTGCACGGTCAGCACCACGGCTTCCTTCCAGGTGATGCCCTGGTCGCTGGTTGTGCCCGAGACCGTCGTCATGTCCAGGCCGACGAGGTCGACCGAGGGGCCGCCGCACTGCACGGGAAAACTCTCCATCACCGCCCCGCACAGGCGAGTCCCCGACGAATCGTCATAGAGCAGCCCGGTCACCGAGACCGGAGTGTCGGCGGAGCGGGACACGAGCTCGTCGACCGAGATCGAGGCATCCGCTGCGGTGCCGCCGGAGCAGGCCGCGAGCGTTCCGAGGCCGGCAACGACCAGCACCACCGCGACCGCGTCGCGCAACATGAATCTCATCGGCATGCCCCTCTTCGAGGTGAGAAAACGAGCCCGGTTCCGTTCCCTAAGCTTAGAAGATGACTCCCCCAGACACCGAGCGGCTGCATTTTCGGCCGATGACCGCCGATGACCTCGACGACCTGGCGGCCCTGCTCGGCGACCCGGCGCTGATGACCTACTACCCCGCCCCGAAAACGCGGGACGAAGCGCGAGGCTGGATCGACTGGAACCTGCGCAATTATGCCGAGCACGGCTACGGGCTCTGGATCATCGAAACGCGAGCCGGCCAGTTCGTCGGCGACTGCGGCCTCACCTGGCAGCAGGTCAACGGCAGGCTGGAACTCGAGGTCGGCTACCACGTGCGCTCGGCCGATCAGGGCCACGGCTACGCCACCGAGGCTGCACTGGCCTGCCGCAACTTTGCGCGGGACACGCTGCAGGTGCCACGGCTCGTGGCGATCATCCACCCCGACAACCAGGCGTCGCGGCGGGTCGCGCACAAGCTCGGGATGCGTTTTGTCGAAAATGACCTCGGTGGCGCGATTCCGGTGCGCTCCGTGCTCGGCATGCACTTCCCGGTTTCGTTGTAGCCGCCCCCCAGACGCGAGCCGATACTGTGAGCCTATGACCCTCGACGAGATCCTCAGCGACCTGCGCCGACAGACGGCGGTGGTGCGCCACGCGCAGACCGGAAGCTGGGTGGCATCCGTCTTGCGGGATCGAATCGGCGCCGGCCAGCTCGCCCCCGGCGCGAAACTGTCCGAGGAGGCGCTCTGCGACGTGCTCGGCGTGTCCCGCAACACGCTGCGCGAGGCGTTCTCGACCCTCGCCGCCGAGCACATCATCGCCCGCATCCCCAACCGCGGGGTCTTCGTCGCCCGCCCGACCGCCGACGACATTCGCGAGATCTACCGCGTGCGCCGCTTTCTCGAGCCCGCGGCACTGCTCTGGACCCCGCAGACGGATGCCCCGCTGCTGCACGCTGCCGTCGCCCGCGCCCGGGCGGCCCGCGACGCGAACTCAGTCGCGGGCATGGCGACGGCCAACCAGGACTTCCACGCGGGCGTCGTCGCCCTGACCGGCAGCGAGCGGCTGAGCCTGCAGATGAGCCAGGTGCTCGCCGAGATGCGCCTGGTCTTTCACTCGATGGCGGCCGACCCCGAGTTTCACGAGCCGTACATCGAGCGCAATGCCGACATTGTCGGCCTGTTCGACGCGGGCGACCGGGCAGGAGCGGTCGCGGCCCTCGCCGACTACCTCGATCGCGCCGAAGCACGCCTGCTCGCAGCCCACGCCGCGGCGAGTGCCGCTCCCGGCACCGACACCGTGCGCTGACCCAGCTCCGGTCGGGGCAGGTTCGGGTGCTGCGCACAGCAGTCGCTGCACCCCACACCGTGGCGGCCAGATCGGCGTGCTCGTGGTCAGGGCACGTAGTAGTCGCTGTCGCGGGCATCCGTGATGAGCATGTGCCCCGGCGCGTGGCCGAAGGCGAGGGCCGGGCGGGACTCCATGATCGCGGCCTGCGGGGTGACGCCGCAGGCCCAGAACACGGGAACGTCTCCCGGCGCGAGGTCGACGGGGTCGCCGAAATCCGGCCGGGACAGGTCTGTGATGCCGAGCTCGGCGGGGTCGCCGAAGTGCACGGGCGCGCCGTGCACCGCCGGGTAGTGCGCGGTGATGTTGACCGCGTCGAGCACCTGGTCCGCGGGAATCGGCCGCATCGAGACGACGAGCGGCCCGGTCAGTGCCCCGGCCGGCGTGCAGCGGCGAGCGGTGCGGTACATCGGCACGTTGACGCCCTGGTCGATGTGCCGAACCGGCACCCCGCCGGCCTGCAGAGCCGACTCGAAGGTGAAACTGCAGCCGACGATGAAGGTCACGAGGTCGTCCCGCCAGCGTGCGAGCAGGTCGGTCGGAGTCTCGACGAGTACGCCGTGTTCGTAGACGGTGTACCGGCCGAGGTCCGTGCGGATGTCTCCCCCGGCCAGCAGCGCCCCGCTCGTCTGGCCCGCCTCCAGAACGCCGAGAATCGGGCAGGCCTGCGGGTTGTTCTCGGCGAACAGCCGCACGTCGGCGGCTGACTCCGCGGGCACGATGATGAGGTTCGCCTGGGTGAAGCCACGGGACCAGCCCGCGGTGGGGGTGCTGAGTCCGGCCCGGAACAGGGACCGGGCCGCGGCGGGACTGACGGCGCCGGGATCCTGGGGCGGGCGCGGGGCATCCGCTGCCGAGGATCGCGCCGAGATCAGGGCGGCCGGGGCGGGATCGTTCGCGTGGCGACCCATCTAGACCCACAGCTGGCTGAGGCCGCCGAGCGACTGGTAGCCGAGGAACAATGTGAGCAGCCAGGCCGCGACGCCGATTCCGAGCAGCCACTTCGGGTACACGTAGCCGCCGAGCAGGTCGCGGCGACGCCAGGCAACCCAGATGATGAACGCGAAGCCGACGGGGAGGATGAGCCCGTTAACAGCGCCGGCCATGATCAGCAGCGTCGCGGGTGCCTGGCCGATGAAGGTGAACACGGTGGTCGAGACGGCGATGAAAACGACCGTGGCGATGCTGCGCACCCGCGGCGAGGTCTTCGCGGTGGTGACGAACGAGATCGACGTATAAGCGGCGCCGATCACGGAGGTGATCGATGCGGCCCAGAGGATGATGCCGAACAGTTTGAAGCCGATGATTCCGGCCGCGGATTGGAAGGCTTCGGCGGCCAGGTTGTCGCTCGTGAGTGCGACGCCGCCGGCGACGACGCCGAGGATCGCGAGGAACAGGAGCACCCGGATCACGCCGGTGATGATGATGCCGAGGACCGAGCTCTGGGTGATCTCGCGCACGTTTTCGGGACCGGAGACACCGGCGTCGATCATGCGGTGGGCACCGGCGTAGGTGATGTAGCCGCCGATGGTGCCGCCGATGAGCGTGGTGATGATGAGGAAGTCGATGTTGTCGGGGATGACCGCGTTGCGGAGCGCCTCACCGAGCGGCGGGCGCGACACGATCGCGACGTAGCCGATCAGCAGGATCATCACCGCGCCGAGCACGACGACGATCTTGTCGAGGGCGAGGCCGGCCCGCTTGCTGAGGAAGATGGCGATGGCGACCACGGCGGAGAGGATGCCGCCGAGGCGGGCATCGATGCCGAATAAGACGTTCAGGCCCAGGCCGGTGCCGGCGATGTTGCCGACGTTGAAGACGAGGCCCCCGAGGCAGATCAGCGCGGCGAGAAACCAGCCGGCGCCGGGAAGCACGGTGTTGGCCAGTTCCTGCGCGCGCTTGCCGCTGACGCCGATCACGCGCCAAACGTTCAGCTGCACGGCGATGTCGACGAGGATCGACACCACGATCGCGAAGGCGAACGCGGCCCCGAGCTGCACGGTGAAGTTCGTGGTCTGCACGATGAAGCCGGGGCCGACCGCGCTCGTGGCCATGAGGAACATGGCGCCGAGCAGGGCGCTGCGGTGCTTGTTCTTGGGGCGCCGGGGCTGCGTGCCCCTCGGCTGCGTGCCTTCCGGCGTCGTGCCGGGAACCGTCGTTGCCATGGTGCGCTCACTTCTCTGGGACAGAGCACCCGATCACCGATGCGGCGGGCACTGATTGTCGAGAAGCCTACGATTGTTGAACAATCCATGCAAGCAGATTGGGCGCATCCGTCCGGGGATTTACACGCTCGTAACCTGCGTTCCGCCCTGATCAGGCCTTTGGCCGGGTCACCGTTTCTTCCAGCACCCGCAGCAACCGCTCGGCCGAGGCCTCCCAGGTGAAGCGCTCGGCCTCCCCGAGCGACCGATCCGCGACCCGGGCCCATTCCCCCGGCTGCCCGAGGCGACGCACGGCGGCGGCGAAATCCGTGGCGCTCTCGGGCTGGGCGTAGAGAGCCGCGGCGCCGCCGATCTCGCGAAAAATGGGAATGTCGCTCACGATGACCGGGATGCCGAGGCTCATCGCCTCCACCAACGGAATGCCGAACCCCTCATCACGGCTCGCGGTGACGAGCGCCGTCGCCGAACCGAGCACCGCCAGGTACTCCTCGTCGGTCACCCCGTTATGGAAGACGAGCCGCGCCCGCGGCGCAAGGCCCTCCAGACGAGACTGCTCGTCGGGGGCGATGCGGCTCATCAGGTGCAGTTCGTGCTCGGGCAGCTGCGCGGCAGCCCGCACGAGGGTGTCGACGTTCTTGTACGGCATGAAGGAGCCCATGTAGACGAGACGGCCGGTCTCGGGCGCGCGACGGGCCAGCGCGACGGATGCCGCGGCATCCGTCACCGGGTTCGCCGCGTTGGAGACGACGGTCACCGGTCGCTCGGTCAGGTGGTGCTGCTCGAGCAGGTCCCGGGTCGTCTCCGACACCGTCACAATGCCGTCGGCCCGGTTCAGCAGCAGCCGCTGCGGCCACCAGCTGAGGTGGTACAGCCGCCAGAGCACCCGGATCGCGGCGGGCAGGTTGCGCGGCGGCGTGCGGTTGCGGTAGTAGATCAGGTCGTGCACGGTCAGCAGCAGACGGTAGTTGCGCCCCCACGACCCCATGGTCTGCATCGGGCTGAACACCACATCGGGGTGCAGCCGGTTCACCTGCCAGGCCACCAACGGTTCGCGGATGCTGGTGGGCGCGCTCACCCGCTGCCACGGCAGCGCGGGCAGCAGGGCCAACTGCCGAGGGTCGCTGATCAGCATCGTCACCGGGTGCAGCCGGGCCAGCGCGGTGACGAGGCCCGCGGTGTAGCGGCTGATGCCGTCGTGCCGGTCGAAGCGGGTGTACCGGCAGTCGACGACAATCTTCATGACTGGTCCTGGAGTGCCAGGAAGGCGGTGATCGCGGCCGCCGCCTGAGCCGGCTTTTCGTAGTGGATGAGGTGGCCGACGCCCTCGATCACCGTCAGCGATGCCTGCGGAAAAAGGCGGAGCAGCCGGTGTTGCGCGGCGAGCGGCGTGATGTCGTCGCGGTCGGCGGCCACCAGCAGGGTCGGCGCCGTGATTCGCCGGGCGTACTCGCTCACGTCGTGGCCGACCGAAGCCCGGAACGCCTCGAGCACGACCTGCCGGTTTGCGAAAGCCGAGAAGTAGCGGTCGTGTTCGGCGTGGATCCAGGTGCGCAGGGCAGGCTCGCGGGTCTTGGTCATGGACACGCTCATCACGCGCACGATGGCACGATTGCGCAGAAGTGCGTAGCCCAGGCGTTCCGGCAGCCGAGCGCCCGCCCAGTAGTAGAAGACCGCCAGGCGGGTCAGCACGCCACGAGGCCCGGATAGCGCGGGCGCGGCGATCGGGTTCACGAGCACGACCGCATCCGCCGGCAGGCCGCCGGCCACCGCCGCGGAGACGATGATCGAGCCGAAGGAGTGCCCGAGCAGGACCACGCGCCCGGTCGGCGCGAGCTGCTGCACGAAGCCGGCCAGCCAGGCGGCATACCCGTCGATGTCGTGGGAGCGTTCCGGAAACGGGGTGGACTCGCCGAAGCCGGGCAGGTCGGGTGAGACGATCCGCACCCCGGGCAGGTTCTGCGCCACGACGGGTTCGAGGCCGTGGTGGTCGCCGCGGAAGCCGTGCACCATCACGATCGTGGTGGTCGCGGCCGGGTCGCCGTACTCCCAGAAGCGGGTCGTGGAGCCGAGCACGGAGAGGCTGCGGCGCGTCACGGGAATCGCCTGGAGCGACAGGTCGAAGGGCGAGGAAGCGATCATCAGGTCAAGTTTATGGTGCCATCTCGCGCGGCAGTCGACCGTGACGCTGACCATGAACCTAGACTCAAGCTATTCACCCCGTGCTGACAGTGCCTCCCCGTGGGGCCGAGAGGACAACCGTGAGCTTCACCGCCCCCATCCAATTGCCCGGTCTGACCCTTGATCCGCTGTGGTACCGGCGTTCGGTGTTCTACGAGGTCATGGTGAGATCCTTCGTCGACAGCAACGCGGACGGCTCCGGCGATCTCTCCGGCCTCGTTTCCAAGCTGGATTACCTGCAGTGGCTCGGAATCGACACCCTCTGGATTCCCCCGTTCTACAACTCGCCGCTCAAAGACGGCGGCTACGACGTTTCCGACTTCCGCTCGATCCTGCCCGAGTTCGGCACCCTCGACGAGTTCAAGGACCTGGTCACCAAAGCCCACGAGCGCAACATGCGCATCATCATCGACCTGCCGCTCAATCACACGTCCGACCAGCACGAATGGTTCCAGCAGTCGCGGGCCGACCCCGACGGCCCCTACGGGGATTTCTACGTGTGGAGCGATACCGACGAGAAGTACCCGAACATCCGCGTCATCTTCATCGACACCGAGGAATCGAACTGGGCCTTCGATTCGGTGCGGCGCCAGTTCTTCTTCCACCGGTTCTTCTCGCACCAGCCCGACCTGAACTTTGAAAACCCGGCCGTGCACGAGGCGATGATCGAGGTCATCCGCTTCTGGCTCGACCTCGGCGTCGACGGCTTCCGGCTCGACGCCATCCCCTACCTCTACGAGAGCGAAGAGGGCAACGGCGAGAGCGAACCGCCCACGCACGACTTCATCAAGAAGCTGCGCCAGATGGTCGACCGCGACTACCCCGGCCGCATCATGATCGCCGAGGCCAACCAATGGCCGCGCGAGGTGGCCGCGTTCTTCGGCACCGACGACGAACCCGAATGCCACATGGCGTTCGACTTTCCCCTGATGCCGCGCATCTTCTATTCCCTGCGCTCGCAGCACGCCAACGAACTCGTGCGCGTGCTGTCCGAGACGACGGACATTCCCGAGGGCGCCGGCTGGGGCGTGTTCCTGCGCAACCACGACGAGCTCACCCTCGAGATGGTCAGTGAGGAATACCGCCAGGCGATGTACGGCTGGTACGCCTACGACCCACGGATGCGGTCCAACATCGGTATCAGGCGCCGCCTGGCCCCGCTGCTCGACAACTCCCGTGCCGAACTCGAACTCGCCCACGCGCTGCTGTTCGCGCTGCCCGGCAGCCCGTTCCTGTACTACGGCGATGAGATCGGCATGGGTGATAACATCTGGCTGCCCGACCGGGACAGTTCGCGCACACCGATGCAGTGGACCCCCGACCGCAACGCGGGGTTCTCCGATGCCGACCCGGGCAAATTGTTCCTGCCCGTCGTGCAGTCCCTGGTCTACAACTACACGCAGACCAACGTGGAGTCGCACCTGGCCCAGTCCGGGTCGCTGCTGCACTGGGTGCGCAACGTGATCCACGTGCGCAAGGCGCACCCCACGTTCGGGCTCGGGGCGATTCGGGTGCTCTCGACCAACCACGAATCGGTGCTCGCCTTCACCCGCACCTACGCCGGCTCGGGAACGATGTTCGGCGACCAGCCCGAGACGCTGCTCTGCGTGTTCAGCTTCGCCCACAACCCCGTCGCGTTCCGGATCGAAGACGCCGAGATGGCGGGCACCCGCCTCTATGATGTGTTCGGAGGCGCGGTGTTCCCGACCTTCGACGACGACGGCGCCCTCACCCTGACCCTCGGCGCCCAGAGCTTCTACTGGCTGCACTGCGGCTGATCATTCTCGCGAGTGACTCTCGCGAGTGAGCATTTTCTGCACTTCCCGGGCCTGTGAAGTGCAGAAAATGCTCACTCGCGGGGCAGGGCGGGGTGGGGGCGCGAGTGCGGGGTACAAAAAAGGAGCGGCCCGCATAGCGGGGCGCTCCTTTTTCGGGAAGGGGTGTGGCTTATTTGCCGAAGCCCTTGTAACGCGAGTTGAACTTCTCCACGCGTCCGGCGGAGTCCATGATGCGCTGCTTGCCCGTGTAGAACGGGTGCGACTCGGAGGAGATTTCCACGTCGATGACCGGGTACGTGGTGCCGTCTTCCCACTCGATGGTCTTCTTGCTGGAGACCGTGGAGCGGGTCAGGAACGTCGCGCCGGAGGCGAGGTCGCGGAAGACAACCGCGTTGTACTCGGGGTGAATGTCAGACTTCATGAAAATTTCCTCTACGCACTTCAGGTGGACAGACTTGTAACTGGCCACAGTGCTGCTCGATTGTCGGGGAGGCCAAACGGCCAACTCCTGACTTTAGCAGGCCGCAGCGAACGGATGCGACGCACCGGCGAAAAAATCAGACCGCGCGCGCCGCGAATCGGCCGTCGTTTTCGGTCAGCTCGATCGACAGCCCGAAGGCCTGGCTGAGGTTCGCTGCGGTGAGGGCTTCGGCAAGCGGTCCGGCGGCGACGACGCCGCCGTGGGACAGCAGCAGCGCGTGGGTGAACCCGCGCGGAATCTCCTCGACGTGGTGGGTGACCATGATGATGGCCGGCGAGTCGACCGCGCTCGCGTAGCCGCTCAGCAGTTGCAGCAGGCTTTCGCGCGCGCCGAGGTCGAGGCTCGCGGCGGGCTCGTCGAGCAGCAGCATCTCGGGGTCGGTCATCACGGCCCGGGCGATCTGCACCCGCTTCTGCTCGCCGTCGCTCAGGGTGCCGAATTTGCGGGCGGCGAGGTGGTCGAGCTTCCATTCGGAGAGCACCCGCTGGGCGCGGCGCTCATCGATGTCTTCGTATTCTTCGTTCCAACGCCCGGTGACCGAGTAGGCCGCGGTCATGACGACGTCGAGCACCTTCTCGTCGGCCGGAACACGGCGGGCCATGGCGGTCGAGGCAAAGCCGATGCGCGGGCGCAGCTCGAAGAGATCGGTGCCGCCGAGCGGCTCGGCGAGAATCTCGGCTTTTCCGCTCGTCGGGTGGATGAGCGCGGCAGCGATCTGCAGCAGCGTGGTCTTGCCGGCACCGTTCGGGCCGAGGATCACCCAGCGCTGGTCGTCGTCGACGCTCCAGTCCACTGAGTCGAGGATGGTTGTGCCACCCCGGACGACGGAAACCCCGGAAAAGTGAAGAACGTTGACCATACAGCCATGCTATCTGGCCGCCCGCGACGTGAATCACAGCGCGGGCGGCATCCGCTCGTCAGAACGGGTTGATGCCTACAGCAGCGAGGTGTAGATCTCCCGGGTGCGGGTCGCGATCTGGCTCCAGCCGAACTCCCGTTCGGCACGGATGCGGCCGGCGCGGCCCATCTCGGCGGCCCGTGCCGGGTCACTGACGACCTCGGTGAGGGTGGCAGCGAGGTCGGCGACGAACCGGTCGGGGTCGAGCGGGGTGCCGGTGCCGTCGGTCATCTGGTCGATCGGCACGAGCCGGCCGGTCTCACCGTCGGCGACGACCTCGGGAATGCCGCCGGTCGCGGTGCCGACGACGGCGAGGCCGCAGGCCATGGCCTCGAGGTTGACGATGCCGAGCGGTTCGTAGATGGACGGGCAGACGAAGGCGGTGCCGTTGGTGAGCACGGCGGCCAGCTCGGGCTGGGACAGCAGACGGTTGATCCAGACCACGCCGGTGCGGGTCTGCTGCAGCGCTTCGACGCCGGCGGTGACCTCGGCGAGAATGCCAGGGGTGTCCGGGGCGCCGGCACACAGCACGAGCTGCACTTCGGGCGGCAGCGCCGCGGCGGCACGCAGCAGGTAGGGCAGGCCCTTCTGGCGGGTGATGCGCCCGACGAAGACGACGGAGGGCCGGTCGGGGTCGATGCCGAGGGCCCGTACCACGTCGAGGTCGACGAGAGGCTTCCACGTCTCGAGGTCGATGCCGTTGTAGACGGTGCGTACCTTGGACTCGTCGAGCGCGGGGTAGCTGCGCAGGATGTCTCGACGCATGCCGTCGCTGACGGCGATCACGGCATCCGCTGCCTCGAAGGCGGTCTTCTCGATCCAGCTCGAGACGCGGTAGCCGCCACCGAGCTGCTCGGCCTTCCACGGCCGCAGGGGCTCGAGGCTGTGCGCGGTGACGACGTGCGGCACTCCGTGCAGCAGCTTGGCGAAGTGCCCGGCACCGTTGGCGTACCAGGTGTGCGAGTGCACCACGTCGGCGCCGGCGACGTCCTGGGCCATCTGCAGGTCGACGCCGAGGGTGGCGAGCGTGGGGTTCGCGCCGGCGAGTTCGACCGGCACCGGGTAGGCGAAGGTGTCGGCGTCGGTTCGGGGCGCTCCGAAGCAGCGCACGACCACGTCGAGGTCGGTCCGCAGGGCCCGCACGAGCTCGGTCACGTGCACGCCCGCTCCCCCGTAAATCTCCGGCGGATATTCCTTGGTCAACAAATCGATGCGCATGCGCTAAAGCTAGCGCGGCCCGGCGACGGATGCATCCCCGCAGACTCATCTCAGAACATCCCCGACACATCCCCCGATGGGTGGCCGGGGACCCCGGATGGCTCTACTGTAAGGAGCATGAAGGCCAAGAAGATTTTCGGAATCGTTCTCGCTGGTGGTGAGGGAAAACGGTTGATGCCGTTGACCGAGGACCGCGCCAAGCCGGCCGTCCCGTTCGGCGGGCATTATCGCCTCGTCGACTTTGCACTCTCCAACCTCATCAACTCGGGTGTCACCAAAGTTGTGGTGCTCACCCAATACAAGTCACACAGCCTCGACCGTCACGTCTCCCAGACGTGGCACGTCACCGGGGGGCTGTTCAACTCCTACATTGCGTCCGTGCCCGCACAGCAGCGGCTCGGCAAACGCTGGTTCAGCGGTTCGGCCGACGCGATCCTGCAGAGCCTCAACCTGATCCACGATGAAAAACCCGACATCGTCGTCGTGGTCGGTGCCGACCACGTCTACCGCATGGACTTCAGTCAGATGATCGACGCCCATATTGCGTCCGGCGCGAGCGCCACCGTGGCCGCCATTCGGCAGCCGATCGGCCTGGCCGACCAGTTCGGTGTCATCGAGGTCGACCCGACCCACCCGGATCGCATCTCCGAGTTCCTCGAAAAGCCGAAAAACGCGAAGGGCCTCGCCGACAACCCCAACGAGGTTTTCGCCTCGATGGGCAACTACGTCTTCAACACCGACGCGCTCATCGAAGCCGTGCTGCGCGACGGCGAACGCACCGACTCCAGCCACGACATGGGTGGCGACATCATTCCCGACTTCGTCGGCCGCGGCGAAGCGGGCGTCTACGACCTGCAGCGCAATGAGCTGCCGGGTTCGACCGACCGCGACCGCTACTACTGGCGCAACGTGGGAACGATCGACTCGTTCTTCGAGGCCCACCAGGACCTCATCTCGGCCCTGCCGGTCTTCAACCTGTACAACCAGGAATGGCCGATCTTCAGCATGCAGCTGAACTCCCCGCCGGCGAAGTTCGTGCGCGACGGCAAGGGCGCCCTCGGCACCATGATCGACTCGATCGTGTCGCTCGGTTGCGTCATTTCCGGCGCCCACATCGAGCGGAGTGTGCTCGGCCCGTGGACGACGATCAGCTCCGGCGCGCAGGTGGTGGACTCGATCGTCTTCGACCGCGTCAACATCGAGGCCGGGGCCATCGTGCGCCGGGCCATCCTCGACAAGGAGGTCGTCGTCGAAGCCGGCGCTCAGGTCGGAGTGGATCGCAGCCGCGACCTCGCCCGTGGTTTCAGCGTCACCGAGTCGGGCATCACCGTGGTCGGCAAGGGCGTTCGCGTTCAGCCGTGACGAATTCGCTCCTTGCTCCCGCTCCCGCTCCTGCTCCCCTGCCCGCCCACGCGCTGCCCGACCGGGCGGCGCGCTCCGTGACCCCCTACCCGCGGGGGCACCCTGCGTTCCTCGTCGTGCTCGACGCGGACTCGACCCTGATCCGCGATGAGGTCATCGAACTGCTGGCGGATGCCGCGGGTTCCCGCGCGCACGTCGCCGCGATCACCGAGGCGGCCATGCGCGGCGAACTCGATTTCGCCGAAAGTCTGCGGGAGCGCGTCGGGACCCTCGCCGGGCTTCCGGTGAGCGTGTTCGCCGACGTGGGGCGTCTCATCCGCAAGACACCGGGAGTGCACGAGCTGATCGACGGCCTGCACGCGAACGGCAGCCGGGTCGGCGTGGTCTCGGGCGGCTTTCACGAGCTGCTCGACCCGCTCGCCGCCGAGCTCGGGCTCGATCACTGGCGCGCCAACCGCCTCGAGGTGCGCGACGGTTTTCTGACCGGCGGCCTGGTCGGGCCGATCATCGACGCACTCGCGAAAGCGGATGCGCTCACCGAGTGGGCTCTGGCCGACGGGGTGCCGCTGGCCCGCACGGTGGCGGTCGGCGACGGGGCCAACGACCTCGAGATGATGAAGGTCGCCGGCCTCGCGGTGGCGTTCAATGCGAAACCCCGGGTGAAACGGGAGGCGGATGTCGTGATCGACGCCCTCGACCTCAGCCAGGTGCTGCCGCTGCTCGGCCTGCGCGGCTAGAAACATCTCGCGAAAAACACCTCGCGAGTGAGCAATAAATGCACTTCCCGGGCTCGGGAAGTGCATTTATTGCTCACTCGCGGAGAAGCGCGGAGAAGAGGGCGCGGCTAATGGCCCATGCCGAGGCCACCGTCGACGGGGATGACCGCGCCGGAGATGTACGCGGCGTCGTCGCCGGCGAGCCAGGTGACCACCCGGGCGACCTCGGTCGGGGTCGCGAAGCGGTTCGCGGGAATATTGCGCTTGTACTCGGCCTGCTGGGCCTCGGGCAGTGCGGCGGTCATGTCGGTCTCGATGAAGCCGGGCGCGACGACGTTCGCGGTGATGCCGCGCGAGCCGAGCTCACGGGTGACCGAACGGGCCAGGCCCACGAGACCGCTCTTCGAGGCGGCGTAGTTGACCTGCCCCGCCGAGCCGTAGAGGCCGACCACGCTGGAAATGAGCACGATGCGACCGAAGCGGGCCTTGAGCATCCCCTTCGACGCCCGCTTCACGACACGGAAGGCGCCGCTCAGGTTGGTGTCGATGACCGAGGTGAAGTCCTCGTCGGACATGCGCATGAGCAGCGTGTCCTTGGTGATGCCGGCGTTGGCCACGACGACCTCGACCGGGCCGAGGGCCCCTTCGATCACGGTGAACGCCGCATCGATCGATGCCGCGTCGGTGACGTCGGCGCGCACGGTGAGGCTGCCGGCGGGGCCCTCGCCCGAGCGTGAGGTCACGGCCACCCGGTGGCCCTGGGCGACAAACTCTGCGGCAATGGCAAAACCGATGCCGCGGTTGCCTCCGGTCACGAGCACGGTGCGAGTCGACAAATTGAGCTTCCCATCAGGTGAGTCGGGCCCGGGACCCGGCTGGGAATTCAGTCCGGACGTCCCCGCGGATGCCCAACGAGACGTATTCTTGTAAGTGGTGCAGTTGCACCACAACCCCCTAACGATAGCCGACATGAAACAGCAGTCGATAACTTCCCTCCCTATGTCCCCCGAGGAGGAACGACGCCGTCGCATGATCAAATATTCGCTTGCCATGGGCGTGCGTGTCATCTGCATCCTGCTCATGCTCGTCGCGCAGGGCTGGTGGCTGCTCGTCTGCGCGATCGGCGCGATCGTGCTGCCGTACGTGGCCGTGGTCATCGCGAACGTGCAGGTCAGTCCCCCGCAGGCGCCGGTGCTTCGGCCCGGCGGCGTGGAACTCTACCGCGGCGACGACACCGGCACTACCGGCCAGGGCGGTACAACGCAGCACGGCTACGACGCCAGCAGCGACACCGGCGAAATCTACCGCCCCGAGAGCGGCACATGATCGGTCTGGGCTCGCCCGCGACCGACACCTGCTCACGCGCCGGCTGCCGAGAAACGGCCGCCTGGCGCCTCGACTGGCGTAATCCGCGCATCCACACCGAAGACCGGGTGAAGACCTGGGTCGCCTGCGGCGACCATGTCGACTACCTGCGTGAATTCCTCGCCGCGCGCGACTTTCCCCTCAGTGTCAGTCCCCTGCGTGTCAGTCCCCTGCGTGTCAGTCCCCTGCGTGTCAGCCCTCTGCGTGTCAGCCCTCTGGCTGCAGCGGATGCGGCGGCCGATTCATGACGGACTGGAAGTTCGCGTTCACTCGCCGCTGGGCGGGGTATCTGGCCCTGGTCATCGTCTTCGCCGCGGTCTGTTCCGGCCTCGGGGTCTGGCAGCTCGCCCGTCGGGACGAAGCCCTCGTCGAACTGTCGAAGATCGACGCCAACTTCGACTCCGCGCCGGTGCCACTCGACGCGGCCCTGACCACCCTCACCTCGTTCTCGGAGTCCCAGAAGTGGCTGCCGGTCGAGATGACGGGCACCTACCTCGTCGAGGACGAGCTCCTGGTGCGCAATCGCCCCCTGAACATCAACCCCGGCTTCGAGGTGCTCACCCCGCTACGCCTCGCCGACGGCACGGTGTTCATCGTCAACCGCGGCTGGCTACCCACCGGCCAGGAACAGGATGCCCCCGACGTGGTTCCGGCTCCCCCGACCGGCACGGTCACCGTCACGGCCCGACTGAAGGCCGGCGAGCCCACGTTGAACAACCGCACGGCGAGCGGCAACCAGATCGCCACCATCAACCTCGAAGACGTCGCCGAGCGCCTGGACCTGCCCACCTACACGGGAGCCTACGGCTTGATGGACACCGAGACTCCCGCCGTGGCGGAGCGTCCGACGGCGGTCGTCAAGCCCGTCCGCGATGAGGGTCCGCACCTGTCGTACGCCTTCCAGTGGTTCGTGTTCGGACTGATGGCCTTCGTCGGCCTCGGCTGGGCGCTGCGCGAGGAGTACCGCGTCGTGAACGCGGCCGACCCGGAGGAGCGCGAACGCGCCGACGAACGGGCCCGCAAGCAGGCTGCAAAGCCGAAGAGCGATGCCGAGGTCGAGGACGCCCTGCTCGACCGGCAGCACTAGAGCAGCCGGCCAGCAGGCAGCACACACGACACGAGCCCGGTCAGGAAGATTCCTGACCGGGCTCGTGTCGTGTGGCGCTACGCGAGCGAGATGAGCTCGAGGTAGTCCTTGTTCCAGTGGTCCTCGGTGCCGTCGGGCATGATCAGCACGCGCTCCGGGTTCAGGGCCTCCACGGCTCCCTCATCGTGGCTGACCAGAACCACGGCGCCGGTGTAGTGCGCCAGGGCGTCGAGGATCTCTTCACGGCTGGCCGGGTCGAGGTTGTTAGTGGGCTCATCGAGCAGCAGCACGTTGGCGCCCGAGACGACGATCATGGCCAGCGCGAGACGGGTCTTCTCGCCACCGGAGAGCACCCCGGCGAGCTTGTTCGAGTCGTCCCCGGTGAACAGGAACGAGCCGAGCACGCGCCGGGCTTCCATCTCGGTGATGTTCGGCGACGACGACACCATATTCTGCAGCACGCTGCGCTTCACGTCGATGGTCTCGTGTTCCTGCGCGTAATAGCCGATGCGCAGGCCGTGACCGGGCAAAACCTCTCCGGTATCGGGCGCGTCGACGCCGGCGAGCATGCGCAGCAGGGTCGTCTTGCCGGCACCGTTGAAGCCGAGGATGACGACCTTGGAGCCGCGGTCGATGGCGAGGTCGACCGAGGCGAAGATCTCGAGCGAGCCGTAGCTCTTCGACAGGTTCGTCGCCATGATCGGGGTGCGGCCGCAGGGCGCGGGATCGGGGAACCGCAGCTTGGCCACGCGCTCTTCGGCGCGCACGTCGTCGAGCCCCGACAGGAGCTTCTCGGCGCGGGCAACCATCTGGTGAGCGGATGCCGCCTTACTGGCCTTGGCGCCGAATTTCGCGGCCTGCGCGGTGAGCGTCGAGGCCTTCTTCTCGGCGTTGGCGCGTTCCTTCTTGCGACGGTCGGCATCCGCTGCCCGCTGCGTGATGTAGTGCTTCCAGTCCATGTTGTAGATGTCGATGACCATACGGTTGGCATCGAGGTAGAAGACCCGGTTCACGGTGTCGCCGACGAGTTCGATGTCGTGGCTGATGATGATGCAGCCGCCGCGGTAGTTCTTCACGAACTCGCGCAGCCAGATGACGGAATCGGCGTCGAGGTGGTTGGTGGGCTCGTCGAGGATCATCGTGTCCGCGGCCGAGAACAGGATGCGGGCCAGCTCGATGCGGCGACGCTGTCCACCGGAGAGAGTGCGCAGCGGCTGGTCGAGGATGCGGTCGGGCAGCTTCAGGTTGCTCGCGATGGCCGAGGCTTCCGCCTCGGCGGAGTAGCCGCCGAGGGCGTTGAACTGGTCGGTCAGGGTGCCGTAGGTGCGCATCGCGGCGGCGCTGATCTTCTCGTCGGAGCTCGCCATGGCGAGGCTCGAGTCGTGCATGCCGAGCGCGATAGTGCCGAGGCCGCGGGCATCGAGGATGCGGGTGCGGGCGAGCATGTCCGGGTCGCCGGAGCGCGGGTCCTGGGGCAGGTAGCCGATTTCGCCGCTGCGCTCGATGGACCCGGCGGTCGGGTTGGTTTCACCGGCGAGGGTCTTGGTCAGTGTCGTCTTGCCGGCGCCATTGCGGCCGACCAGTCCGATCTTGTCGCCGTCCGAGACACGGAAGCTGACGTCCTCCATGAGGACGCGCGCACCAACGCGGATTTGAAGATCTTGCACGTTGAGCACAGCAATAGTCCGTTCAGAAAGGGATGTGGAGAGGGGAAAAAGTGTGGACCGACCGGTCCAACTGTCTATTCTACAGGAGGGCGCCGCGGAGGGTTTTTTCGAGCCAGTCCCGATAGGTATCCGGGGACCAGCCGACGTCGCGCACGAGGGTGCGATAGCCGTGCGGATGCGCGAGTGCCCAGATTGCCGCGGCGGCCTCGTGGTCGCTGAGCCCGACCCGCAGGGAGCGCCGAGCGCGCAGGGCCGCCGCGTCTTCGCCATAGGAGTGCAGCCTGGCCGTGTCCCGCCGCCGTTCGAAGGCCGCAACGTCAGCGTCCACCGCCGCCGCCTCACTGACGATCTGCTGGATGCCGGCGGTACGTTCGTTCACGAGGGCGCAGCCATCCGCCAGGGCGCGGATGATGTCGCTCGCCGAGTGCGCGTCGTCGATGCGCTGGCGCATGGCTGCGGCCACGGCGTCGGGTGAGCCGCTCGCAGTGGCCGCCCGTTCGAGCAGCGCGGCGAGCAGCTCGGCCTTGGACCCGACCGAGTTGTAGATGGTCTGCACGGCGACGCCCGCCTCGGTGGCGATCGCACCGATCGAGGTTTTCACGTAGCCGTGCTGCAGCATCAGCCGGCCGGCCGCCCGCACGATGTCTTGCCGGGTGCCGGCCGCCTGGGCTTCGCGTCGCGCATTCATTTTATTAGCATACCCTTCTAGCGAGTGGAATCAGATTCGACCGAGCGCGGCATCCGCGAAAACGCCCCGGGAACCTGCCAGATGGCAGGTTCTCGGGGCGTTCCGGTCGTGCGCGGTGGTGCGAGCTACATGGCGAAGCCGAGGGCGCGCATCATGTCGCGGCCGTCATCGGTGATCTTTTCGGGACCCCACGGCGGCATCCAGACCCAGTTGATGCGGAACTGCTCCACGACACCGTCGAGGGCTTCGGCGGTTTGCTCTTCGAGCACGTCGGTCAGCGGGCAGCCGGCCGAGGTGAGAGTCATGTGGATGACGAGCGCGTTGTTCTCGTCGTCCCAGCCGAGGTCGTAGATGAGCCCGAGGTCGACGACATTGATGCCGAGCTCAGGGTCCATGACGTCTTTGAGCGCTTCTTCGATCTCGTCGTAGCGCGTCGGGGTGAGGGAAGAAACCATGCGACTAGTTTACGATCTCGGGAACGAGAAAACGATCGTAGCCCTCGTCCTCGAGGCGGTCGGCGAGCTCCGGACCACCCTGCTCGGCGATCCGGCCGTTCACGAACACGTGCACGAAGTCGGGGTGGATGTAGCGCAGGATGCGCGTGTAGTGCGTGATGAGCAGCAGGCCCAGGCCGGTGTTCTCCTTGGCGCGGTTCACGCCCTCGGACACGATCTTGAGAGCGTCGACGTCGAGGCCGGAGTCGGTCTCGTCAAGAACAGCGAACTTCGGCTTGAGGAGTTCGAGCTGCAGGATCTCGTTGCGCTTCTTCTCGCCACCGGAGAAGCCCTCGTTCACGTTGCGCTCGGCGAAGGACTTGTCCATGCGCAGGTTGGTCATCGCGCCGCGAACGTCCTTGATCCAGGTGCGGATCGCGGGGGCTTCGCCGTCGATGGCCGTCTTGGCCGTGCGCAGGAAGTTCGTAACGGTGACGCCGGGAATCTCGACCGGGTACTGCATGGCCAAGAACAGGCCGGCGCGGGCACGCTGGTCGACGGTCATGGTGAGTACTTCGGCACCGTCGAGCAGGATGGAGCCGCCCTCGACGTGGTACTTGGGGTGGCCGGCGATCGTGTACGCGAGGGTGGACTTGCCGGAGCCGTTCGGGCCCATGATGGCGTGGATTTCACCCTCGTTGATGGTGAGGTTCACACCATTCAGGATCTGCTTCACGCCCTGGTCGGTCTGAACGCTGACGTGCAGGTCCTTGATTTCAAGAACTGACATGGATGTTGTTTCGCTTTCTATACGTGACACCGAGCGCTCGGCTGGTGTCGACCCGCGGGTGTTAGACCGCGAGGATGACTGAGGGGTCGATGTAGACGTCGCCGTCGACCAGGGAAACCTGGTAGACGGGCACCGGGTCGTAGGCGGGCAGTGTGATCGGCTTTCCCGTCTTGAGGGAGAACATGGAACCGTGTGCCCAGCACTCGAGGGTGTCGCCCTCGACGAACCCCTCGGACAGCGAGATGTCGCCGTGCGTGCAGGTATCGCCGATGGCGAAGACGTCACCGTTCATGTCGCGCACGACGGCGATCGGGATGCCGTCGATCTCGACCTTGATCGCCTGGTTGGGTTCGAGCTCGTCGAAACCGCAGATCTTCGTGGCGGCCATGGTCAGCGAGCCTCAACGGCGGCGGGCAGCGATGCCGAGCTGAGCAGCTCGGCCTCGATGGTCTCCTGCAGGCGGGCTTCCAGAGTCGGCGAACCGATCTGCTGAATCACCTCGGTGAGGAAGCCGCGCACGACGAGTCGACGGGCTTCTTCTTCGGTGATGCCGCGGGACTGCAGGTAGAAGAGCTGCTCGTCGTCGAAGCGTCCGGTGGCACTCGCGTGACCGGCCCCGACGATGTCGCCGGTTTCGATTTCTAGGTTCGGGATGGAGTCGGCGCGGGTGCCTTCGCTCAGCACCAGGTTGCGGTTCTGCTCGTAGCTGTCGGTGCCGGCGGCCTTGTTGCCGATCAGCACGTCGCCGATCCAGACCGTGCGGGCATCCTGGCCCTGCAGCGCACCCTTGTAGGTGACGCGGCTGCGGCTGTGCGGGGCATCGTGGAAGACGTAGACCTGCTGCTCAAGGTGCTGGCCGGCATCCGCGAAGTAGAGGCCGAGCAGCAGCGTGTCGGAGCCCGATCCGGCGAGGCGCACCGAGGGGTTGACGCGCACGATGCTGCCGCCGAGGGACACGACGACGTGCTTGAGGCGTGCGTCCTTGCCGACGGACGCGAAGTGGTTGGTCAGGTGCACCGCTCCGGTGTTCCATTCCTGCACGCTGACGACGGTGAGGTTGCTGGACTCACCGAGGATGATCTCGACGTTCTCGCTCAACCGGGCGTCGCCGGTATTCTGCAGGATGACCGTGGCCTGGCTGAAGGGCTTGGCCTCGATGATGACGTGCGCGGCACGCGGCGAGGCGCCGAGGTCGGCACGGGTGACCGTGATTTCCTTGGCTTCTTCACCGCTGACGGTGATCGCGAGGGCCTTCTCGAAGGTGCTCCAGGCGTTGGCCGCGGCGCGTTCTTCGGGCGTGCCGGCCGTGCCGATGCGGGCATCGCTGCGGTCGACCCAGTCGACGGTCACGCCGTCGACTGGGTCTGAGCTGATCGGGTAGACGGAGCCGTCAAGCTCACCGGCCGTGAGGTCGGTGAACTTGGCGACCGGGGAAAGCTTCCAGACGGCTTCACGACCGGTGACAGCGTCGAAATCGGCGACGTTGACGCTCTTGAACCGATCGGAACGGGTCTGTACCGGCACATAGCCGAACCGTCCGTCGGTGTGCGCCTTGTTGCCGTGCTGGGTTGTCGATTCCGGAGGTGCGGTGGGGGCAGGGGTGGTCTTGAGTGTGGGAACGGCGGACATTTAGCCGACGGATCCTTCCATGCCCATTTCAATGAGCTTGTTGAGTTCAAGGGCGTACTCCATCGGGAGCTCCCGGGCGATGGGTTCGATGAACCCGCGCACGATCATGGCCATGGCCTCGTCTTCGGGCATGCCACGGCTCATCAGGTAGAAGAGCTGCTCTTCGCTGACCCGCGAGACGGTCGCCTCGTGGCCGAGCTGCACGTCGTCGACACGGATGTCTATCGACGGGTAGGTGTCGGACCGGGACTGCGTGTCGACCAGGAGCGCGTCGCAGCGCACGGTGTTCGCGGAGTGGTGAGCGGATGCATCCACTCTCACCTCGCCGCGGTACCCGCTGCGTCCGCCACCGCGAGCGATGGACTTGGAGACGATCGAGGACTGGGTGTACGGGGCCATGTGGATCATCTTGGCGCCGGCGTCCTGGTGCTGGCCGGGGCCGGCGAAGGCCACGGAGAGCGTCTCACCCTTGGCGTGCTCGCCCATCAGGTAGATGGACGGGTACTTCATGGTGACCTTGGAGCCGATGTTGCCGTCGATCCATTCCATGGTCGCGCCTTCGCCCGCCGTGGCGCGCTTGGTGACCAGGTTGTAGACGTTGTTCGACCAGTTTTGAATGGTCGTGTAGCGAACGCGGGCGTTCTTCTTCACGACGATCTCGACGACCGCGGAGTGCAGCGAGTCGGACTTGTAGATCGGGGCGGTGCAGCCCTCGATGTAGTGCACGTAGCTGCCCTCATCGGCGATGATCAGCGTGCGCTCGAACTGGCCCATGTTCTCGGTGTTGATGCGGAAGTAGGCCTGGAGCGGAATCTCGACGTGCACGCCCGGGGGGACGTAGACGAACGAGCCGCCCGACCAGACGGCCGTGTTGAGCGCGGCGAACTTGTTGTCGCCGGAGGGGATGATGGTGCCGAAGTACTCTTCGAAGAACTCCGGGTGCTCCTTGAGCGCCGTGTCGGTGTCCATGAAGATGACGCCCTGGGCTTCGAGCTCTTCGTTGATCTGGTGGTAGACGACTTCGGACTCGTACTGGGCGGCGACGCCGGAGACCAGGCGCTGGCGCTCGGCCTCGGGGATGCCGAGCTTCTCGTAGGTGTTCTTGATGTCGTCGGGCAGGTCTTCCCAGGTCTGGGCCTGCTTCTCCGTGGAACGCACGAAGTACTTGATGTTGTCGAAGTCGATCTCGGACAGGTCGGCGCCCCAGGTGGGCATCGGCTTGCGCTCGAACAGCTGCAGCGCCTTCAGGCGTCGCTGGAGCATCCAGTCCGGTTCGTTCTTCAGGTTGGAAATGTCGGTGACGACCTCCGGGGAAATGCCTCGACGCGCGTAGGCGCCGGCCTTGTCCGAGTCGGCCCATCCGAATTCATATGTACCCAGGCCCTCAAGATCGGGGCGGTCTAGCAGAACATCCGACATACTTACCTCTTCTCCTATCCGAAACAACCCGGATATCAGTCCGGTCATTCCCCGGCTGCCCCCTAAATCGGAAACAGCAGAGAATGGATTGTGTGGACGGCTACAGTGCGTACCTAGCTACGCGGCGTACCTAGACTATTCATGGACTCGTGCAACTGCGACGCAGTCCCAGCTCCGCGAATCCACCGAATGGCTCAATTCTACAGGTTGATGCCGAAGACCGGTGTGCTTACCGGGGTTTTAACATGCGCAGCGTCATACAGGCGAAAAAACAGAGCAGAAGTGGTGAACCGGATGTCCCGATGGATTCCAACGCGAATTGACGGAAAAATACGCACGATCGCCTGGCTCTCGCTGATCAGCGAGGTCACGATCATCGGCACCGGTGGCGCTGTGCGCCTGACCGGTTCGGGCCTCGGCTGTCCGACCTGGCCGGCCTGCACGCCGGGCTCGCTCATTCCGACCTCGGAAATGGGCATCCACGGCGTCATCGAGTTCGCCAACCGGCTGATGACCGGGGTCATCGGCATCATCGCGATCGTCGCCGTCATCCTGCTGTGGAACCTGCGCCGCGAACGCCGCGACCTGTTCGTGCTGTCCCTCGTGCTGATCGGCGGCATCGTCGCCCAGGCCCTGGTCGGCGGGGTGACCGTGTTGACCGGGCTGAACCCGTTCATCGTCGGCTTCCACTACATCGCCTCGCTGCTCATGGTCTGCGTCGCCGCCGTGCTCGTCTACCGCGTCTACTCCCCCGTCGGGGCCCGCACCCGAATCGTTCCGGTCGTGGTTCTCGCCCTGACCCACGCGACAAGCTTCTTCGTCGCGATCACGATCGCCGTCGGGGTGCTCACCACGGCGTCCGGCCCGCACTCCGGGGACATCGATGCCGGTCGCAGCGGGTTCAACGTCGAGCTTCTCGAACACCTGCACGCCTGGCCTGCCTACGTGATGTTCTTCCTCACGCTCGTACTGCTGGCGGTATCCGCTGCCCGTCGCCTGCCCGTGCGGCGCTGGGTCGCCGTGCTCCTCCTGGTCGAGATCGCTCAGATCGCCATCGGACTGGTGCAGGCGAACTTCGGCCTTCCGGCCGTGCTGGTGGGTACGCACATGGTGCTCGCGAGCATCCTCGCCGCCGTGATGACGGTCACGATCCTGAGCCTCAAAAAGGTGACGGATGCCCCGGGCACCGAGTCGGCAGCATCCGCCTCGACCGAACCGGTGCTGAGCAACCACTGACAACGGGCAGAGAAAAACCCCGCGTCCGAGGACGCGGGGTTTTTTCATGCCTGCTCGGCGGTTACTCGCTCGGGTCGGTGATGAATCCCTCGTCGAGCATCCACGCGTAGGCGACGTCGGCGGGTTCTTCGCCGTCGACGTCGACCTCGCGGTTCATGACGCGCAGCACCTCGTCGGTGAGCTTCGGCGAGATCTGCGCGAAGATCTCCTCCAGCTCCGGGTAGGTCGCGATGGTCTCACTGAAGAAGACCGGCGCCACGTTGTAGGCGGGGAAGAACGAGAGATCGTCGGTCAGCACGGTGAGGTCGAGGGCGTCGATTCGCCCGTCGGTCGTGAAGACCTCCCCGAAGTTGCACGCGCCGGCGTCGGTCGCGCTGTAGATCGCGCCGGTGTCGTAGATGCCCACGTTGCTATCCGGCACGCTGTCTGCCGCACCACGTTCCATGCCGTAGTGGGCGAGCATGGGGTTCAGGCCGTCGGGGCGGGAGTTGAATTCGGATTCCACGCAGAACGTGCGGGCCTCCACCGGCAGCGCGGCGAGCTCGGACATGGTCGAGATGCCGCCGAGTTCGGCGACCGCCTCGGTGCGCACGGCCATCGCGTAGGTGTTGTTCATCGGAGCCGGTTCACCCCAGGTGACCCCGTTTTCGATGTCGACGTCGTAGACGGCCTGCCACATCTCGTCCTGGTCGCTGATGGCCTCGGCCTGGCCGAGATAGGTCAGCCACGCCGTGCCGGTGTACTCCCAGAGCACGTCGGCCTGCCCGGACAAGAGCAGCTCGCGGGCCGGCTGGCTGCCGGGCACATTGCTGAGGTCGGTGACGTCGAAGCCGGCGGCGGTTCCGGCGATGACCGCGATCTTGCCGAGCAGCAGCTGTTCGGTGAAGTTCTTCGAGGTGACCGTGAGGTCCACGCCCCCCGCGCCATTGACGGGAACGATCGAGCCCGGGCCGACCGGGGGCACGTAGGAGGTCACCGGCTGCAGTCCGCACCCGGTCAGGGCGATCGCGGAGAGCGCGAGCACTCCCGCCGTGAGCACCCCACGACGGGTGCGATTCGTGCGAGAAGAAGACGTGCAAGAGGAAGAACGGTACATCTAGAGTCCCTTCGGGCGGGCGACGTGTTCGACAACACGGCCGACCCAGTCGATCAGCAACGCCAGCAGAGCCACGAGCAGGGCTCCGGTGACGAGCACCGTGGTCAGTGACAGGTTGACGCCGGTCGTGATGAGGATGCCGAGGCCGCCACCGTTGATGAACGTCGCGAGGGCCGCGGTGCCGACCAGCAGCACCAGGGCGGTGCGCACTCCGGAGAGCATCACCGGCACGGCGAGCGGAAGCTCCACCGTGAACAGCACCGCGGTGGCGCTCATTCCCATGCCGCGGCCGGCTTCGACGAGGCGCGCGTCCACCTGGTCGAGACCGATCATCGTGTTGCGCAGCACGGGGAGCACGGCGTAGAGCACGAGGCTCAGCGTCGCCGCCCAGAAGCTGAAGCCGACCCACAGGGCCAGCAGCACCACGACACCGACCGCGGGTGCGGCCTGGCCGAAGTTCGCGATCGCGAGTACCGGAGCAGTGAGAAACCGAAGCGGCTTGCGCGTCAGGGCGATACCGAGCGGAATGGCGATGACGAGCACGATGGCTGCCGCGAGCAGCGTCAGCTGCAGATGCTCCACGGTATATCCCCACAGCGCGGCCGGGGCCAGCGTCGTGAGTTCGATCGTGGAGAGGTCTGCCGTCAGCAGCCAGACCAGCAGCGCGAGGCACGCGAGAATGATGCCGGCGAGCTGGTAGACCAGGCCCTTCCACGATGCCCAGATGGCGCGGCCACGGCTGACGGTGGCGGTCGACGCGGCCGGGTCGACCGGGATGCCGGCGGCCGAGTCTCCCCCGGCGATACCGGCTTCAGCGTTCAGGGTGCGGGTATTCACTGCGCGGCCCGGGTGTCTGCCGCGAGCTCGTCGGCAGCTTCAGCGACCGAATCGACCGAAGCGGCCGAGGCGGCCGAAGCGGCCGAGGCCTGCACCTGGAACATGCCGGTGTTGAGCCCGACGGGTGCCTGGTCGGATTCGAGCACGGCGGCCGTCTGGGAGCGGGTGATGGCGTCCATGACGGTCTGCACGTCGATGACACCCTTGAACATGTCCCGGCGCCCGGTGACGAGAGCGGCGCCGGCGCTCGAGACGAGCATGGTATCGAGCGCGTCGTTCAGCGTGGCTCGGATGCCGACAACCGGAAGCTTCGGGTCGGGAACGTCGCTGATGACGTCGAGTCGGCCGAGTTTGCGCCGGGACAGCCACTGGATGGGACGACGACGGTCGTCGACGATGACCGCGTGGCCGTGGCCGGCCTCGGCGACGCGGGCGAGCACATCCGCTGCCCGTTCGCCGGGGTTGCCGACGACGGCCTCGGCCAGACCGACCTCTTCGACGCGGGTGAGGGTGAGCTGCTTGAGGCCGGCGCCGGAGCCGATGAAGTTCTCCACGAACTCGCTGGCCGGGTCGCCGAGGATGCGCTCGGGGGTGTCGTACTGCTCGAGCTGGGCGCCCTCGTTGAAGATGGCGATCCAGTCGCCGAGCTTCACGGCCTCATCGAAGTCGTGCGTGACGCAGACGATGGTCTTCTGCAGCTCGTCCTGGATGTTGAGGAGTTCGTCCTGCAGGCGCAGGCGGGTGATCGGGTCGACCGCGCCGAACGGCTCGTCCATGAGAAGCACGGGCGGGTCGGCCGCGAGGGCGCGGGCCACGCCGACACGCTGCTGCTGGCCGCCGGAGAGTTCCTTGGGGTAGCGGTCGCGATAGAGCGCCGGGTCGAGGGAGACGAGCTCGAGCAGTTCGTCGACCCGGGCTGCGATGCGCGCCTTGTCCCAGCCGAGCATCTTCGGCACGATGCCGATGTTGGTCGCGACGGTCATGTGCGGGAAGAGTCCCCCGGCCTGGATGACGTAGCCGATGCCGCGGCGCAGGGTGTCACCATTCATCTCGGTGACGTCGTCGCCGTCGACGACGATGCGCCCCTCGGTCGGCTCAATGAGGCGGTTGATCATCTTCAGGGTCGTGGTCTTGCCGCAGCCCGAGGGTCCGACGAACATGACGATCTTGCCGGCCGGGATCTCCATGGTGAGGCCGTCGACGGCGGGTTTGACCTGGCCGGGAAAGCGTTTGGTGACGTGGTCGAGCAGGATGCTCGCACCGGTGATCCCGGTGGGGGTGGTGGTTGCACTGGTTTCAGACACGGATACCTCGGGGGATGGTCAGGCGGCCGAGGCCGACGAGTAGAAGGTCAAGAATGAGGGCGAGCACGATGACGCCGATAACACCGGTCAGTACCGACTCGAGTGAGTTCGCGCCACCGCTGCGGGAGAGCCCCGAGAAGATGAACCCACCGAGGCCCGGGCCGAGGGAGTACGCGGCGACAGCCGCGATTCCCATCACCATCTGGGCAGAGACTCGAACGCCGGTGAGGATGATCGGCCAGGCCATCGGCAGCTCCACCTGCACGAGCGTGCGGAACCGGCTCATGCCGATGCCGCGGGCGGACTCCACGATCGACGGCGCAATGCCGGACAGCCCGACAACGGCGTTGCGCAGGATCGGCAGGGTCGCGAAGAATGCGACCACGATGACGGCAGGAGCTACTCCGAAGCCGAGCGGCGCGATCAGCAGTCCGATCAGGGCGAACGCCGGAATGGTCAGGCCGATGGCCGAGACCGAGTTGGCCACGGAGGTGAGGGCCTTACTGCGGTAGACGAGGGCGGCGAGCACGACGGCCAGCACTGTCGCGAGGATCAGGCACTGCACCACCAGGCTGAAGTGTTGCCACCCGCTGAATAGGATCTGCTCATAACGATCCCCTAGAAAATCCCACACATTAAAACCTCTTCACCTCGTTCACGCACCGATTCACCGCCACCGGCAGAGGCGCAGCTGGTGGCGCGGGTGCCGAACTGGATGGGGACGCGGGCTGAGAGCCGTAGGCGAGGGTGAGGGGCTAGTCTCTCACGACTACCCCCATCCGGCCGCAGCGAGACGTTACGGTTCGATCACGCGAGCCGCTTCTCTCGGAAGGGAAGTGGGGCTAGAAGGGGAGGAGTGGGTCTACCCCGACGGCCACGAAGAGCAGCGTGAGGTAGGCGATCGAGCCGTGGAACACGCGCATGGGCGACACGTGCTCGTGGCGGATGGCGAGGTTGTACAGTCGGTGGGTCTCGTAGATGAACCAGCCACCGGTGACGAGGGCGATGCCGGTGTAGAGCAGACCCATGTCGGCGACCGGGATCAGCAGCAGCGAGCAGGCGACGGTGGCCCAGGCGTACAGGATGACCTGCAGGCCCACTTGGGCACGACCGCGCACCACCGAGAGCATCGGCACTCCGGCGGCGCGGTAGTCCTCGCGGTACTTCATCGACAGCGGCCAGTAGTGCGGCGGCGTCCACAGGAAGATGATCATGAACAGGATGAACGGGGGCCAGGACAGGTCACCGGTGACGGCGGCCCAGCCGATGAGCACGGGCATGCAGCCGGCGACACCGCCCCAGACGATGTTCTGCGCGGTGCGGCGCTTGAGCACGATCGTGTAGAAGACGACGTAGAGCAGGATGGCGCCGAACGAGAGTGCCGCGGCAAGCCAGTTCGTGAAGATCCAGAGCCAGGCGATGGATGCCGCACCCAGTACCCACGCGAAGACCAGCGCCTGCCGGTCGGTCAGTTCTCCCGTGACGAGCGGGCGCCGCTTGGTGCGGTTCATGACCCGGTCGATGTCCCGGTCGATGTAGCAGTTGAACGCGCCCGCCGAACCGGCGCTCAGCGAGCCACCGATCAGGGTGGCGACCATGAGCCAGAGGCTCGGCAGCCCGCGTTCGGCGAGGATCATGGTGGGGGCGGTGACAACCAGCAGGAGTTCGACCACACGCGGTTTCGTCAGGGCGACATACGCCATGACGGTGCGACGGATGCTGCGGGTCCCGCTCACGGCGGTCTTCTCTAAAGCGACGTCCATTGCTCCTCTAACCCCGCGCGAGTGTGTGACACCACGCAAGCCTTCTAATTCTAGGCCATCCCGCCGCAGGGGCCGTTCATGTCACGTTAGGACATGAACCAGCGGCCATCCGTATACTTAATGGGCTGGCCAATTGCAGTTGTCACTCGTGGGCCACCCCCAGGGGCCCCACCCCGACATCGCGAGTCAACCGGCGCGACAACGCATTCTTGTGTGCGGTCGCTCAGATACTGGGGTGGGTTATGACAACTCGCCCTCTTCGCCTTGAGAAGGGTCAATACACGTGGCAGCAATGCAGTGGGATTCCAT
This sequence comes from Cryobacterium melibiosiphilum, assembly GCF_003602235.1. Lineage (GTDB taxonomy): Bacteria > Actinomycetota > Actinomycetes > Actinomycetales > Microbacteriaceae > Cryobacterium > Cryobacterium melibiosiphilum. Next base: position 22,663 of record NZ_QZVS01000091.1, on the reverse strand, counting down.
CGACAATCTAGCGGTCAACACCGCCCGAGTTCTCGCGGCCGATGCCGTCGAGAAGGTTGGAAATGGGCATCCCGGCACAGCCATGAGCCTCGCTCCCGCCGCGTACCTTCTCTTTCAGAAGGTCATGCGCCGCGACCCGGCCGACAATGAATGGATCGGTCGCGACCGCTTCATCCTGTCGGTGGGCCACAGCTCACTCACCCAGTACGTGCAGCTCTACATGGGCGGTTACGGACTCGAACTCGAAGACCTCAAGGCCCTGCGCACCTGGGGTTCCAAGACTCCGGGCCACCCGGAATACGGCCACACCGACGGCGTGGAGATCACCACCGGCCCGCTCGGCCAGGGACTCTCCTCGGCGGTGGGCTTCGCCTACGCCTCGCGCTTCGAGCGTGGCCTGTTCGACCCCGACACCGCGGCCGGCGAGAGCCCGTTCGACCACTTCGTCTACGTCATCGCCGGTGACGGCGACCTGCAGGAGGGCATCACGAGCGAGGCATCCTCGCTCGCCGGCCACCAGCAGCTCGGCAACCTGATTGCCATCTACGACAGCAACCAGATCTCGATCGAAGACGACACCAACATCGCCTTCACCGAGGATGTCGCCGCCCGCTACGACGCCTACAACTGGCACGTGCAGACCGTCGACTGGAAGAAGACCGGCTCCTACGTCGAAGACGTCGCCGAGCTGAACGCCGCCATCACCGCCGCCCAGGGCGTCACCGACAAGCCGTCGCTGATCATCCTCAAGACGATCATCGGCTGGCCGGCACCGAAGAAGCAGAACACCGGCAAGATCCACGGCTCGGCGCTCGGCGCCGAAGAACTCGCCGGCGTCAAGACCGTGCTCGGCTTCGACCCGGAGAAGAGCTTCGATGTGGCCCCCGAGGTCATCGCGCACACCCGCCAGGCCCTCACCCGCGGCGCTGCCGCACACGCCGAGTGGACCATCGGCTTCGATGCCTGGGCCCTCGCCAACCCCGACCGCAAGGTGCTGCTCGACCGCGTGCTCAGGGGCGACCTGCCCGACGGTGTCGACGAGGCCCTGCCCGTCTTCCCCGCCGGCACCGCCGTCTCCACCCGTGCCGCGTCCGGCAAGGTCCTCACCGCCCTCGGCGAGGTCATCCCCGAGCTCTGGGGCGGTTCGGCCGACCTGGCCGAGTCGAACAACACCACCATCGGCGGTGCCGCCTCGTTCATCCCGAGCGAGCACTCCACCGGTGCCTGGACCGGCAACGAGTACGGACGGGTGCTGCACTTCGGCATCCGCGAGCACGCCATGGCGGCGATCCTCAACGGCATCGTGCTGCACGGGAACACCCGCCCCTTCGGCGGCACGTTCCTCATCTTCAGCGACTACATGCGCCCGGCCGTGCGTCTCGCCGCGCTCATGAAGGCGCCGTCGATCTTCGTCTGGACCCACGACTCGGTCGCTCTCGGCGAAGACGGCCCCACCCACCAGCCGATCGAACAGCTCGCGACCCTGCGCGCCATCCCCGGACTCGACGTGGTGCGCCCCGGCGACGCCACCGAGGTCGGCGTCGCCTGGCGCACCATGCTCGAGCGTCGTAACGGCCCGGCCGGCATCGCCCTGACGCGCCAGAACATCCCGGTGTTCGCTCGCGGCGAAGGAGCAGCCGAGGGTGACACCTTCGCATCCGCCGAACTGGCCAAGCACGGTGCGTATGTGCTCGCCGAGGCGGCCAATGGCACCCCCGACGTGATCCTCATCGGCACCGGCAGTGAAGTCCAGCTCGCGGTCGACGCCCGCGAAGCACTCAAGGCCGACGGCATCAACGCCCGCGTGGTGTCGGCGCCCTGCCTCGAATGGTTCGACGAGCAGACCGCGGAGTACCGCGAGTCCGTTCTGCCGGCCGCCATCACCGCCCGCGTCTCCGTTGAAGCCGGAATCGGCCTCACCTGGCGCGGCATCGTGGGAGACCGCGGCCGCAGCGTCTCCATCGAGCACTTCGGTGCCTCGGCGGACTACCAGACCCTGTTCCGCGAATTCGGCATCACGACCGAAGCCGTCATCGCCGCCGCCAGAGAATCCATTGCCGCGCACTAGCGCCGCCACCACGCACTCAAGAATCTAGGAGATCAATAAAAATGACCGAACAGACCACTCCCCTCGCCCAGCTGTCCGCCGCCGGTGTCAGCATCTGGCTCGACGACCTGTCCCGTGAGCGCATCGCCTCGAACGGGCTGCAGAAGCTCATCGAGAGCCACAACGTTGTCGGCGTGACCACCAACCCGACGATCTTCGCCGGCGCTCTCGCCAAGGGTGAGGCCTACGCCGACCAGGTGGCCGCCCTCGCCGCCGCCGAGGTATCCGTTGCCGAGGCCGTCTTCGAAATCACGACGGATGACGTCACCGCCGCGAGCGACATCTTCCGCCCCGTCTATGACCGCACCCACGGCGAAGACGGCCGCGTCTCGATCGAGGTCGAGCCCGGTCTCGCCCACGACGCCGCCGGAACCGTCGCGCAGGCCCAGGAACTGTGGGCGAAGGTCAACCGCCCGAACGCGATGATCAAGATCCCCGCGACCATCGAGGGCCTCGAGGCGATCACCGAGACCATCGCGCTCGGCATCAGCGTCAACGTCACCCTGATCTTCAGCCTCGAGCGTCACCGTCAGGTCATCAACGCGTACCTGTCCGGCCTCGAGAAGGCCAAGGCCGCCGGAATCGATCTCTCCACGATCCACTCCGTCGCCTCGTTCTTCGTCTCGCGCGTCGACACCGAGATCAACGCCCGCCTCGAGGCCATTGGCACCCCCGACGCCCTCGCCCTGAAGAGCAAGGCCGGCGTCGCCAACGCGCAGCTGGCCTATGAGGTCTTCGAGCAGGCCTTCGCGAGCGAGCGAGCCCTGGGCCTGCTCGCCGCCGGCGGCACCAAGCAACGCCCGCTCTGGGCTTCGACCGGTGTCAAGGATGCCAGCCTGCCCGACACCCTCTACGTGACCGAGCTGGTCGCGCCCGAGGTCGTCAACACCATGCCCGAGAAGACCATGCAGGCCACCTTCGAGCACGGCGTCATCCCCGCCGACTCGGTCACCGGCTCCTACGCCGAGGCCAACGCCGTGCTCGACGCCCTCGCGGCGCAGGGTATCTCCTACGATGACGTCACCCGCGTGCTCGAAGAAGAAGGCGTCGCGAAGTTCGTCATCTCCTGGAACGAACTGCTCGAAACGGTTCAGTCGGCGCTCGACGCCGCCAAGGTCCTTCGATGAGCTTTCGCATTTCGGTGAGCGGGGCGGCGGCCGCGGCCGTTCGCTCCGCCGTGCCGACCCTGGTCGATGACCTCGTCGCCTCCGGCATCACGGCCCTCGACCCGGCCCTCTGGGGTCCGGACGCCCAGTCCGAGGCCGCCCTGCGCCTCGGCTGGACCGAGTCCGTCGCGATCTCCCGCCCGCTCGTCGCCGAGATCGTCGCCCTGCGCGACGACCTGCACGCTCGCGGCATCACGCACATCAACCTCGCCGGCATGGGCGGTTCGTCGCTGGCCCCCGAGGTCATCACCCGCACCGCGGGCGTTGAACTCACCGTGCTCGACGCGACCGACCCCGGCCAGGTGCTCGCCGCCCTCGGCACCAACCTCGCCACCTCGGCGCTCGTGGTGTCGAGCAAGTCGGGTTCGACGGTCGAAACCGACAGCCAGCGCCGTGTCTTCGAACGCGCCTACCTGGCCGCCGGCATCGACCCGGCCGAGCGCATCATCGTGGTGACGGACCCCGGTTCGCCGCTCGAGGCATCCGCTACCGCCGCCGGCTACCGCGTGTTCACGGCCGACCCGAACGTGGGCGGGCGCTATTCGGCCCTGACCGCCTTCGGGCTCGTGCCGTCGGGCCTCGCCGGCGTCGACATCGGCGCCCTGCTCGACGAGGCCGAGGCGATCGCCCTGTCCGTCGCCGTCGACTCTCCCGAGAACCCCGGACTGGTGCTCGGCGCGGCGATTGCCGCGACCGTTCCCCGCCGCGATAAGCTCGCGATCCTCGCCGACGGCACCCACATCGTGGGCTTCGCCGACTGGGTCGAACAGCTCATCGCTGAGTCGACCGGCAAGCTCGGCCGCGGCATCCTGCCCGTCGTCATTGAAGCGACCGCACCCGAGCTGACGGCGGCCCTGCCCGACGTGCAGCTCGTGCGCGTGGTCGCGGACGCCGGAACCGAGATCCTGCTCGACGACGGCACCGATGAGATCCGCGTCAGCGGAACCCTCGGCGCGCAGTTCCTGGTCTGGGAATACGCGACCGTCGTCGCCGGCCGTCTGCTCGGCATCAACCCGTTCGACCAGCCCGACGTGGAGTCGGCGAAGATCGCGACGCGTGGCCTGCTCGACTCCCGCCCGGCGCCCGAACCGGCCGCGTTCATCTCGGACGGCATCGAGGTGCGCGGCACCGCCCACGTCATCGGTGCGGCGAGTGACCTCGCCTCGGCGATCGACGCCCTGCTGGAAGAGCTCGGACCCGACGGGTACGTGGCCATCCAGGCCTACGTGAACCGTCTGGCGCTTCCCGAGCTCGCCAGCCTGCGCGACGGTGTCGCGACGCTCTCCAAGCGTCCCGTCACCTTCGGCTGGGGACCCCGGTTTTTGCACTCGACCGGTCAGTTCCACAAGGGCGGACCGGCCACGGGCGTGTTCCTGCAGATCCTCGCCACCCCGGCCGAGGACCTCGACATTCCGGAGCGCCCGTTCACCTTCGGTGAATTGGTGCAGGCGCAGGCCAGCGGCGACGCGAGCGTTCTCGCGGCCGCCGGTCGCCCGGTGCTCACGCTGACGCTGACGGATCCGGCCGCGAACCTCGCGACCCTCTTCGCGGCACTCAAGTAGGCTCGATCTACACCTGCACGCGCTCCACCCGCACCACCAGCACCATCGGACGGGGCCTTCGGGCCCCGTCCCGTTCGATACCCCATACCTCCCCGAAGGAGCTGCATGTCACCGGTGGAAATCACCCCGGAGTTCAACCCGCTGCGTTCACCCTCTGACTATCGCCTGAACAGAATCGCGGGGCCCAGCAGCCTCGTCATCTTCGGCGTCACCGGTGACCTCGCTCGGAAGAAACTCATGCCCGCGGTCTACGATCTCGCCAACCGCGGCCTGCTCCCCCCGGGCTTCGCCCTGGTCGGCTTCGCCCGCCGCGACTGGGACAACGAAGACTTCATGCAGGTCGTTCACGACGCGGTCAAGGAACACGCCCGCACCGACTTTCACGAGGATGTCTGGGCCCAACTGGCCGAGGGCATCCGCTTCGTCTCGGGAACCTTCGACGACCCGGCCGCGTTCGAACGCCTCAAGGACACGATCGAAGAACTCGACCGTGAACGCGGCACCATGGGCAACCATGCCTTCTACCTGTCGATCCCGCCGAAGGCGTTCCCGGAGGTCACCGAACAGCTGCGCCGTTCGGGACTCGCCGAGCAGAAGGACGGCCAGTGGCGCCGCGTCGTCATCGAAAAGCCCTTCGGAAGTGACCTGAAAACCGCCCGCGAGCTCAACGCCGTGGTCGAATCGGTCTTTCCCCCGGACTCCGTCTTTCGCATCGACCATTACCTGGGCAAGGAAACGGTGCAGAACATCCTCGCGCTGCGCTTTGCCAACCAGATGTTCGAGCCGCTGTGGAACGCCAACCACGTCGAGCACGTACAGATCACCATGGCCGAGGACATCGGCGTCGGCGGCCGCGCCGGCTACTACGACGGCATCGGTGCCGCCCGCGACGTGATCCAGAACCACCTGCTGCAGCTGCTCGCCCTGACCGCGATGGAGGAGCCCATCTCCTTCGACGCCGCAGACCTGCGTGCCGAAAAGGAGAAAGTGCTCGCCTCGGTGCGCCTGCCCGACGACCTCGGACTCGGCACCGCACGCGGCCAGTACACCGGCGGCTGGCAGGGCGGTGAAAAGGTTGACGGCTTTCTCGAGGAAGACGGCATGAACCCGGAGTCCGTCACCGAGACCTACGCCGCGCTGCGACTCACCATCGACACCCGCCGTTGGGCCGGAGTGCCGTTCTACCTGCGCGCCGGCAAACGTCTCGGCCGCCGCGTGACGGAGATCGCGGTCGTCTTCAAACGGGCTCCTCAGTTTCTCTTCGCCCCGAGCCAAACGGCTGAACTCGGCCACAACGCGCTCGTCATCCGGGTACAGCCCGACGAGGGTGTCACCATCCGCTTCGGATCCAAAGTGCCCGGCGTGAACATGCAGGTGCGCGACGTGACCATGGACTTCGGCTATGGCCACGCCTTCACCGAGGCCAGCCCGGAAGCCTACGAACGCTTGATCCTCGACGTTCTGCTCGGCGACCCGCCCCTGTTCCCCCGCCACGAAGAGGTCGAACTGTCGTGGAAGATCCTCGATCCGATCGAAGAATACTGGGCCACCCAGGGACAACCCGAACAGTACCGCCCCGGAACCTGGGGTCCCTCCTCGGCCGATGAACTGCTGGCCCGCGACGGCCGAACCTGGAGACGACCATGATCGTTGATCTGCCCAACACGACCACCAGCAAGATTTCCAAAGCGCTGGTGCGCATTCGCGAGGAGGGCGGAGCGGTCGCCCTCGGACGGGTACTCACGCTCATCATCTCGTCGACCCTCGGCCACGAAGAGGAGGCCATCGCCGCGGCCAACGACGCGTCCCGCGAGCACCCGATGCGGGTGATCGTGGTCTCCACCCAGGTTCCGAACGCCGGTGACCCGCAGCCCGCTGCCCGCGTGGACGCTGAGATTCGGGTGGGCGGCGACGCCGGCGCGAGCGAGGTCATCCTGCTGCGCGTCTACGGTGAAGCCGCGAGCGACCCCGAAAGCCTCGTCACCGGCCTGCTGCTCTCCGACGCCCCGGTCGTGACGTGGTGGCCGGGAGAGGCCCCCGAGATTCCCTCGGAGACTCCCCTGGGGCGCCTCGCGAACCGCCGCATCACGGATGCCGCGGCGCAGTCCCACCCGCAGGATGCGCTGTTCCACCTGTGCAGCAGCTACCGTCCCGGTGACACCGACTTCGCGTGGACCCGCCTGACGTTGTGGCGGGGCCAGCTGGCCGCGGTGCTCGACCAGCCCCCGTATGACCCTGTCACTGCCGTACAGGTAACCGGAGCGGCCGCGTCACCGTCGACCACGATGCTGGCGGCTTGGCTGCAGATGCAGCTGGGCGTCACCGTCGACTACGAGCTGACCTCCGGCCCGCTCGCGAACGGTGTGCACGGTGTGCACCTCACCCGGACGTCCGGGGTCATTTCGCTCGAACGGGAGATTCCCGACGTGGCCACGCTCAGCCAGCCGGGACAACCGCTGCAGGACCTGACGCTCAAACGTCGGAGCCTGCGCGACTGCCTGGCCGACGAGCTGCGCCGACTCGACCCGGACGAACTGTATGGTGAAGTCATCATGCGTGGCCTTCCCGGTTTGCACGAGCGTCCGGGAATGCAGGAGAAGGTCACCGCCGAGGCTGGGGAGAAATAGTGAGCAACGAACGGCGTGTGCTGGTTCATCGAGACAAAGAAGCGCTGGCAACGGCGGTTGCGGCGCGGTTCATCACCAAGATGGTCGACATCCTCGACGAACAGGCAGCAGCACACGTTGTCCTGACCGGAGGTTCGGTCGGTATCGCGGTGCTGTCGGCGATCAACGAGTCGTCGGCTCGGGACACGATCGACTGGACCCGGGTGAATTTCTGGTGGGGTGACGAGCGTTGGCTGGTACGGCACGATCCCGAGCGCAATGAATTGCAGGCCCGGGTGGCCCTGCTCGACCACATCGACGTTCCCGAAGAGAACGTTCACCCGATGGGAGCGGCCGGTGAGGGCGTCGAGCTCGATGACGCCGCCGCCGCCTATGCGGAGGAACTCAGCTCCACCGCCCCATCCGGTGCACTGATGCCGAGCTTCGACATCACGTTCCTCGGCGTCGGGCCCGACGGCCACATCGCGTCGCTGTTTCCGCACCGGTCGGCCATTCGGGAACGGGAGGCGAGTGTGCTCTCCGTGCGCCGCTCCCCCAAGCCACCGGCTGAGCGCATCACGCTGACCAGGCCCGTCCTGAACTCTTCCGAGCGGGTCTGGCTGGTCCTCGCCGGGTCCGATAAGGCATCCGCCCTGGGCCTCGCACTGGCGGGCGCCAGCCGCGATGAAGTTCCGGTTGCCGGGATCAAGGGTCGACGCCGCACGGTGTTCTTCATCGACAAGGCTGCGGGCGCAGAGGTTCCGGAGAACCTCATCGCGCCGACCTACTAGACACACCCCGATCTACTAGCAGCGCTCCGATCTACTAGACACACACAGAAGGCCCCGACCAGATGGTCGGGGCCTTTGTGGTGGGCGGGTCGATCGCTAGTTCGGCGCGATCTTGCCGCGGCGCACACGAAGCTGCTGCAGCGCCTCTTCGAGGAGCGACTCGGCTTCCTCTTCGGTACGGCGCTCTTTCACATAGGCGAGGTGGGTCTTGTAAGGCTCGAGCTTGACGACCGACGGCGGATTGGCCTTGTCGCGGCCGGCCGGCAGTCCGGACGACGGGCAGTCGATGGTGACGGGGATCTCCTCGTCGGGGAGCGTCGCCGCGAAGTACCGCACGGTCTCATTGCCGAGGGCATCCCAGTAGGAAACCTTGATGCGCTCCGCGTGATAGCCGCGGTCTTGCTCACCCATCGGTCCGGCTCCTACACGCGAACCCCGAATTGCGCTGCCACCTGATGCCATGATGTTCCTCCGCTGCTAAATAAAGTCAGATGCTTGCGTTCAGATGCTTGATCGGGTCTGACGGGGCGCTACACGCCCGTGTCGAACTTAGTGATCAAACCCAGCACCACGATGCATGTGATCCAGGCCAGGCCCAGAACCACGGTGATGCGATTGAGGTTACGTTCCGCCAATCCGGAGGCACCGAGGTTTGATGTCATGCCGCCCCCGAACATGTCGGAGAGGCCACCGCCCCGCCCCTTGTGCAACAGAATGAGCATGGTGAGCAGGAGGCTCGTAATTCCGAGTAACACCTGCAACACAACCTGGAGAATCTCCACACGAAACCTTTCACAATGCGGCGGGCACGTTGGACACCGCCGCGGACACTGGCAATTATAGCCTGCTGCCGCCCTCCAGCGTCATGCCTCACGGCACGCGCCGAAAAGCGGCAGCAGGATCGTACGGTTGAGACAGCCCTCAGGTCAGCCGACGTGCTTGAGGTAGCGCACGATGTTGCCGAACTCGGTCACGTCGAGGCTCGCGCCACCGACGAGGGCACCGTCGACGTTGGGCTCACGCATGTACGCTGCGATATTGCTCGACTTGACGGAACCGCCGTAGAGGATGCGCGTCTTGTCGGCGACGTCCTGGCCGAGGGTTTCCTGCAGAACGAGCCGCAACTGTGCCGCAACCTGCTCCGCCTGCTCGGGCGTGGCGGCCTTGCCGGAGCCGATGGCCCAGACCGGCTCATACGCCACGACGATGTCCGCCGCCTTGTCGACACCGGCGAGGGCCGCACGCAGCTGCGCGACGGGCACCGCACTCGGGCCGTGCAGCTCGAGGTCCGCGGCGGTCTCACCGACGCAGATCAGCGGAACGAGGTTGTGGGTGAGCGCGGCCGCGACCTTCGCCGCGACCTGCTCGTCCGTCTCGTTGTGCAGCGTGCGGCGTTCCGAGTGCCCGATGATGACGTACTGGCACTCGAGCTTGGCCAGGAACGCGGCCGAGATCTCACCCGTGAAGGCGCCGGACTCCTGCGCCGACACATCCTGGGCACCAAAAGCCAACGGAAGCTTGTCGGCCGAGATCAGCGTCTGCACGCTGCGGATGTCCGTGAACGGCGGGAAGACCGCCACCTCGACCGCGGTGAAGTCGTGGTTCGCGTCCTTCAGGCTCCAGGCGAGCTTCTGCACGAAGGCGATGGCCTGGAGGTGATCCAGGTTCATCTTCCAGTTGCCGGCAATGAGCGGCGTGCGTCGCGGGTTAATGGTTACCATCCGAGGACCTCCAGTCCGGGCAGGCGCTTACCTTCGAGGAACTCGAGGCTGGCACCGCCGCCAGTAGAAATGTGACCAAACTGGTCGTCGGTGAAACCGAGGATGCGCACGGCCGCGGCGGAATCGCCACCGCCGACGACGCTGAGTCCGTCAACCTCGGTCAATGCCTGGGCAACCGTGCGGGTGCCTTCGGCGAAGGGGGCGAGTTCGAACACGCCCATCGGTCCGTTCCAGAACACCGTCTGGGACGAACGAATGATCGCCGCAAACGCGGCAGCGGACTCCGGCCCGATATCAAGGCCGAGACCGGCCGCGCCGTAGGGGGTGTCTTCGATCGCGTCAGCCGCGGTGATGGTGTGCTCGGCATCGGCCCCGAACTTAGAGGCCACCACGATGTCCGTGGGCAGCACGATCTTCACACCGAGGCGTTCGGCCTCGGCGAGGTAGCCGCGCACCGTGTCGAGCTGATCGGCTTCGAGCAGGCTCGCGCCGACCTTGTGGCCCTGGGCCGCGAGGAAGGTGAAGAGCATGCCGCCACCGATCAGCAGCGAGTTGACCCGCGGCAGGAGGTGACCGATCACGCCGAGCTTGTCGGACACCTTGGAACCACCCAGAACCACCGCGTAGGGCGCTTCAGGCTTTTCGGTCAGGCGTTCGAGCACGCCGAGCTCGGTCTGGATGAGCAGGCCCGCGGCGCTCGGCAGGATGGCAGCGAGGTCGAAGACGCTCGCCTGCTTGCGGTGGACAACGCCGAAGCCGTCAGAGACGAGGGCGTCTCCGAGGGCGGCGAGCTGCTGGGCGAAGGCCACACGTTCCGCCTCGACCTTGCTGGTCTCGCCGGCATTGAAGCGGAGGTTCTCGAGGACCACCAGTTCGCCGTCGGCGAGGGCGGCCACGGCAGCCGTCGCCGAACTGCCCACGGTGTCGGTCGCGAAGGCGACCGGCTTGCCGAGCAGTTCGCCGAGGCGCGCCGCCACCGGCTTGAGGCTGTACTTGGCGACGGCCTGGCCGTCGGGGCGTCCCAGGTGGGACACCACGACAACCTGGGCGCCGGCGGCGAGGAGTGCGGTGAGGGTGGGCAGTGACGCCCGCACCCGACCATCGTCGGTGATCTGACCATCCGTCAACGGAACGTTCAGATCGCAGCGAACGATGACGCGTTTGCCCTGGAGGGAACCCAGTGAATCGATAGTGCGGAGCGCCACAGCCTGTCCCGGCTCAGAGGCGGTCGGCGACGAAGACGGTGAGGTCAACCATGCGGTTGGAGTAACCCCACTCGTTGTCGTACCAGGACGCAACCTTGACCTGGTCGCCGATGACCTTGGTGAGGCCGGCGTCGAAGATCGAGGAGTGCGGGTCGCCGACGATGTCGCTGGAGACGATGGGCTCCTCGGTGTACTTCAGGATGCCCTTGAGGGGGCCCTCAGCGGCAGCCTTGTAGGCGGCGTTGACCTCGGCGACGGTCACCGGGCGCGAGGCCGTGACCGTCAGGTCGGTGATGGAACCGGTCGGGACCGGAACGCGCAGCGCGTAGCCGTCGAGCTTGCCGGCGAGTTCGGGGATGACGATTCCGAGGGCCTTGGCGGCTCCGGTCGAGGTGGGGATGATGTTCGCGGCGGCGGCGCGGGCACGACGAAGGTCGGCGTGGGGGCCGTCCTGCAGGTTCTGGTCGGCGGTGTAGGCGTGCACGGTGGTCATGAGGCCACGCTCGATGCCGAAGTTGTCGAGGAAGACCTTGGCGAGCGGCGCGAGGCAGTTCGTGGTGCAGGACGCGTTGGAGATGATGTTGTGCACGGCGGCATCGTAGACATCTTCGTTCACACCGAGAACGAGGGTAGCCACGTCGGCGCCGGTCGCGGGAGCGGAGACGATGACCTTCTTGGCGCCGGCGTCGATGTGCTTCTGCGCGTCGACGGACTTCGTGAAACGGCCGGTGGACTCGATGACGATGTCAACGCCCAGGGCGCCCCAGGGCAGGTTGGACGGGTCGCGCTCGGCGAGGACCTTGATCGGCTTGCCGTCGACGATGATGGTGTCGCCATCAACCTCGACGGTGGCGTTCAGACGGCCGCCGACGGTGTCGTACTTGAGGAGGTGCGCGAGCGACTTCGTGTCGGTGAGGTCGTTCACGGCGACGATTTCGATGTCGCTGCCCAGGGCGAGGGCGGCGCGGAGGTAGTTACGGCCGATACGGCCGAATCCGTTGATACCGATCTTTACAGACACAGGTGACTCCATTTTTTCGAGCGCCGGACGGCGCGGGGAAGGAAGAAAAGCAAGTTTGGGGAGCTGGGGCGCCAGAGCGCCGCCCCAGCCGATCGTACGGGTCGTGCGGGGCGTGCGCCTACTTGAGGAGAAGCAGACCGTTGGTCTTCTCGCGGGCCAGGGCGAAGCGCTCCTGCACGTTCGCCCAGTTGGCGATGTTCCAGAAGGCCTTGACGTAGTCGGCGCGCACGTTCAGGTAGTCGAGGTAGTAGGCGTGCTCCCAGACGTCGAGCATCAGCACGGGCACGGTGCCGGCGGCGAAGTTGCCCTGCTGGTCGAAGAACTGCTGGATGATGAGGCGCTCACCGATGGAGTCCCAGGCGAGCACGGCCCAGCCGGAACCCTGCACGCCCATGGCGGCAGCGGTGAAGTGGGCCTGGAACTTCTCGAATGAACCGAAGAAGTCGTCGATCGCGGCAGCGAGCTCGCCGACGGGCTTGTCGCCGCCGTTCGGGGACAGGTTCGTCCAGAAGATCGAGTGGTTCACGTGGCCGCCGAGGTTGAAGGCCAGGTCCTTTTCGAGCTTGTTGACGTTGGCGAGAGCACCGGTCTCGCGGGCCTCGGCCAGCTGTGCGAGGGCGGCGTTGGCGCCGGTCACATAGGCCTGGTGGTGCTTGCTGTGGTGCAGCTCCATGATTTTGCCGCTGATGCTCGGCGCGAGGGCCGAATAGTCGTAAGCCAGTTCGGGAAGGGTGTATTCAGCCATAACTTATCTCCTCTGGTGTTCGTCGACGCTGGTACTGGTCGACTCGCGGGTAACCGGCGCGTGAAACGCGCCGGACAAATGAGTGACTTATTCAGTCTACTCAGGTCATTTGCGGCTCATCAGCGTGTGCCGGGTAGTGCGGCTCGGTGCCGGGGATGCCCTCATCGGCCGCCTTTTTGTCGGCCATTGCGAGCAGGCGACGGATGCGCCCGGCCACCGCGTCCTTCGTCATCGGCGGATCCGCGTGATGACCGAGTTCGTCGAGGCTCGACTCACGGTTGTTCAAGCGCAGCTCACCGGCATAGCGCAGATGCTCGGGAATCTCGGCACCGAGGATGTCCATGGCCCGCTGGACCCGGGCGCAGGCCGCCACGGCGGCCTCGGCGGAACGGCGCAGGTTGGCGTCATCGAAGTTCACGAGCCGGTTCGCCGTGGCGCGCACCTCGCGGCGCTGGCGCATCTTCTCCCAGCTCTGCACGGTTTCCTGGGCGCCCATGACCTTGAGCATGGCGGCGATCGCGTCGCCGTCCCGGATGACGACGCGGTGAACACCGCGCACCTCGCGGGCTTTCGCCGCGATGCCGAGCCGGCCGGCCACGCCGACCAGCGCCATGGCGGCCTCATTGCCGGGGCAGACGACTTCGAGCGCGGCCGAACGGCCCGGGTCGGTCAGCGAACCATGGGCGATGAACGCACCGCGCCAGATGGCGGCGATCTCTTCTTTGGAACCGGTGGTGAGGCGGTTCGGCAGACCGCGGATCGGGCGCCGACGGGCATCCAGCAGCCCGGTCTGGCGGGCGAGGGTTTCGCCGCCCTCGATCACCTGCACGAGGTAGCGGTCGGTGCGGCGCACGCCGGAGGCGGGCTGCACCTGCACGGCGCTGCGCACGCCGTAGAGCTCGGTGAGGTCCTTGCGCACGCGGCGCACGATCTGGGGGGTGTCCAGTTCGGACTCGATCGCGATGCGCGTGTTGATCATGTGCAGCCCCCCGGAAAACCGGAGGATTGTGGCGAGCTCAGCGGCGCGCACGGTGGTCTTGGAGACCAGCACGCTGGAGAGTTCATTCTTGACGTCGGCGGTGAGGGCCAATCGCGTTTCCATTCTGTCTTATCCTGCTACTGCATGTTGTCGTGCTCGTGCGTTCTGCCTGAGCTATTCGCGCCCCAGGTCGCGGTCTTTGATCCTGACCGCGACGCCGGGAAGTTTTTCGATGCGGGAGGCGAGCTCCCGCGCCATGGCCACCGAACGGTGCTTGCCGCCGGTGCAGCCGATGGCGATCGTAGCGTGGCGTTTGTTTTCCCGCTGGTACCCGGCCACTACCGGCGCGAGCGCGGCCGCATAGTGGTCGAGGAACTCCAGGGCCCCCTGCTGCTCGAGTACGAAGTCGCGCACGTCGGGGTCCTGGCCGGTGTGGCCGCGCAGTTCCGGGATCCAAAACGGGTTGGGCAGAAAGCGCGCGTCGGCGACGAGGTCGACGTCCGTCGGCAGTCCGTATTTGAACCCGAAGCTCATGACGGTGACGTGCACGCCGGCCGCGCCCTCGGCCGAGAACCGTTCGGTGATCGTCGTGGCCAGCTGGTGCACGTTGAGGTCGGAGGTGTCGATGACGAGGTCGCTCGACTCGCGCACCGGTCCCATGCGCACTCGTTCGGCGGCGATGCCGTCGAGCAGGGTGCCTTCGCCCTGAAGCGGATGCGGCCGGCGCACCGATTCGAAGCGACGCACGAGCACGTCGTCGCGGGCTTCGAGAAAGATGACCCGCACCTGGGTGCCACTGCGCAGGGCCTGCACGATCTCTTGGAAGTCGCCGAAGAAATCCCGGCCCCGAATATCGACCACGGCCGCTATTTTGGGCAGGTTGGTGCGGGCGCGTTCGACGAGCTCGACGAGGGGACGCAGCATTTGAGGCGGCAGATTGTCGACGACGTACCAGCCGAGGTCTTCCAGAGCATTGGCAACGGTCGAGCGACCCGCGCCCGACATTCCCGTGACGATCAGCATCTCCTGCTTGTCGGGGTCTGTTGTCATTCTGACTTGCGCCTTCGGTTGAGGGTCTTCACGCATCTAAGCCTACAGATCGACCACTGCGATCCGGACCGCGTGATCAGGAACGCGCGATCAGGAACGCGTGATCAGGAACGCGCGCTCAGGACCGCAGGTGCTCGTGGATGGTCGCTGCGAGCACCGGCCCGATGCTGCGTACGTCGCTGATCGCCTCGACGTCGGCCTCTTTCAGCCGGGCGACCGAACCGAAGTGCTGCAGCAGCACCTTGACCCGGGCCGGGCCGAGACCGGGAATCTCGCCGAGAACCGAGGAGATGTCCCTCTTGCGCCGGGCCCGCTGGTGGGTGATGGCGAAGCGGTGGGCCTCGTCGCGGATGCGCTGGAACAGGAACAGGGCGTCGCTGTTGCGCGGCAGGATCACCGGGTAGTCGGAGTCGGGCAGCCAGATCTCCTCGAGGCGCTTGGCGATGCCACAGAGCTGGATGCCGGTCACCCCGGATTCGCGCAGTGCCCGAGCGGCCGCGGAGACCTGCGGCTGGCCACCGTCGACGATCAGCAGATTCGGCTGATAGCGGAACTTTTTCCGCTTGGCGTCGGCGTCGAGGTCCGCCGCGAGGGGCATCGCCACGATATCGACGGTCGGGTCGAGGGCACCGGGATCGACCGCAGGGATCTCGAGGAGGGCGCCCGGGGCATCCGTGGGCACGTCGACGCCCGGGCGCAGGTAGGCGAGGCGCCGGGTGAGGGTGCGATAGATGGAATCGGTGTCGTCGGTGGTTTCGGGGATGTTGAAGCGGCGGTATTCGTCTTTGCGGGGAAGGCCGTCTTCGAAGACGACCATCGAGGCGACGACGTTGGTGCCGCTGAGGTGCGAGGCGTCGTAGCACTCCATGCGCAGCGGCGCCTGGGTCATGCCGAGGGCCTCCTGGATGTCTTCGAGCGCTTTCGACCGGGAGACGAAGTCGGAGCTGCGCCTCGTCTTGTAGAGCATCAGGGCATGCTTGGCGTTCTGGCCGGCCGTCTCGAGCAGGGCGGCCTTCTCGCCGCGCTGCGCGGCGACCAGGCGCACCTTGCGGTGGCCGACCCCGGCCAGCCAGGTTTCCAGGGCCTCCGCGTCGTCCGGCAGCTCGGGAAGCACGATTTCGCGGGGCGGATTGACGCCGCCGGTGTAGGCGGTCTGCAGGATCGAATCGAGCAGCTCACCGGTCGTGACGTCGAGCTCCTTGTCGACCATCCAGCCGCGCACACCACGGATGCGTCCACCGCGCACGATGAACTGCTGCACGCTCGCGGCCAGCTCATCCTGTTCGATCCCGAACAGGTCGATGTCGACGGTGTCACGGAGCACCACGGCGCTCTTCTCGAGCACAGATTCGAGGGCCTTAGCCTGGTCGCGGAGCTTCGCGGCGCGCTCGTAATGCTGCTCGGCGGCGGCGACCTTCATCTCGGCCGTGAGCTGGTTGATCAGCTTGCGGTCGTGGCTGTTCATGAAGTTGACGAACTCGTTGACGATCAGGCGGTGCTCCTCGAAGCCGACCTTGCCCGAGCACGGTCCGAAGCACTTGCCGATCTGCCCGGCGAAGCAGGGCTTGCCGGATTCCATGGCGCGCTTATAGTTCGCGTTGTTGCAGGTGCGGATTGGGAAGGCCTTGAGCATGAGTTCGACGGTCTCGTTGACCGCCCAGACCTTGGGGTACGGGCCGAAGTAGCGGGCTCCCTTGATTCCGGTGGTGCGAGTGACGAGCGCCCGGGGTGCGTCGTCGGCGAGGGTGACGGCCAGGTACGGGTAAGACTTGTCGTCCTTGAACTGCACGTTGAAGGGCGGGTCGAACTCGTTGATCCAGGTCCACTCGAGCTGCAGGGCCTCGACCTCGGTGCCGACGACGGTCCATTCGAGTGAGGTCGCGGTGGTGACCATGCGGCGGGTGCGTTCGTGCAGGCTGCTGAGTGGCGCGAAATAGTTCGCGAGCCGGGCCCGCAGGTTCTTGGCCTTGCCGACATAGAGCACCCGCCCCCCGGGGTCGCGAAAACGATAGACCCCGGGGTTCGTGGGTATTTCGCCCGTTTTGGGGCGATAGCTCAGCGCATCAGACATCAGTGGACCGAGCCTAACGCCCGGCGAGGATCTCCTTCAGGAAGGTTCCGGTGAAGCTCTTCTTGACCGTACTGATGTGCTCGGGGGTGCCGGTGGCGAGCACTTTGCCGCCGCCGGATCCGCCCTCCGGGCCGAGGTCGATGACCCAGTCCGCGCTCTTGATCACGTCGAGGTTGTGCTCGATCACGATGACGGTGTTGCCTTTGTCGACGAGGCTGTTGAGCACCAGCAGCAGCTTGCGCACGTCTTCGAAGTGCAGCCCGGTGGTGGGCTCGTCGAGCACGTAGACGCTGCGGCCGTTGGAGCGGCGCTGCAGCTCGGTCGCGAGCTTGACCCGCTGGGCCTCGCCGCCGGAGAGCGTGGTGGCGCTCTGGCCGAGCCGCACGTAGCCGAGGCCCACCTCGACGAGGGTCTTCAGGAAGCGGTGTATGGCGGAGATCGGCTCGAAGAACTCGGCCGCCTCCATGATCGGCATGTTGAGCACCTCGGCGATGTTCTTGCCCTTGTAGTGCACGGTGAGGGTGTCGCGGTTGTAGCGGTCTCCCCCGCACACCTCGCACGCGACGTAGACGTCGGGCAGAAAGTTCATCTCGATCTTGATCGTGCCGTCGCCGGAGCAGGCCTCGCAGCGGCCGCCCTTGACGTTGAAGCTGAACCGTCCGGGCAGGTAGCCGCGGGTCTTCGCTTCGATGGTCTCGGAGAACAGGTTGCGGATCTTGTCGAAGACGCCGGTGTAGGTGGCCGGGTTGGAGCGCGGGGTGCGCCCGATCGGGGCCTGGTCGACGTGCACGACCTTGTCGAGTTGGTCGAGGCCGGTGACCCGGGTGTGCTTGCCCGGCAGCTTGCGGGCGCCGTTCAGGCGGTTGGCGAGCACCCGGTAGAGGATGTCGTTGACCAGTGAGGACTTGCCGGAGCCGCTGACGCCGGTGACGGCGGTGAACACGCCGAGCGGGAAGGTGACGGACACCTTCTGCAGGTTGTTGGCCTCGGCGCCGGTGACGGTGATCTCGCGTTCCGGGTCGAGCGGGCGGCGCGTCGAGGGAGTCTCGATGCTCTTGCGGCCGGAGAGGTAGTCGCCGGTGAGGGACTCGGTGTTGGCCAGCAGGCCCTCGTAGGAGCCGGAGTGCACGACGTGGCCGCCGTTGACGCCGGCGCCCGGTCCGATGTCGACGACCCAGTCGGCCATGCGGATGGTGTCCTCATCGTGTTCGACGACGATCAGGGTGTTGCCGAGGTCGCGCAACGCGACGAGGGTTTCGATCAGGCGGCGGTTGTCACGCTGGTGCAGCCCGATGCTGGGCTCGTCGAGCACGTAGAGCACACCGGTCAGCCCAGACCCGATCTGGGTGGCCAGACGGATGCGCTGGGCCTCGCCGCCAGACAACGTCGCCGCCGCGCGGGCCAGGTTCAAATAGTTGAGGCCGACCCGAATCAGGAAGTCGAGGCGCACCTTGATCTCGCGCAGCACTTGGGCGGCGATGGTCGCCTCCCGGTCGGTGAGGGCCAGCTGTTCCATGAACCCGCGGGCGTCGCTGAGGCTGAGCGCGCAGACATCCGCGATGCTCGCGTCGTGGATGCGCACCGCGAGCACCTCGGGCTTGAGCCTGGTTCCGTTGCAGACGTGGCAGTCGACCTCACGCAGGTATTCGGCCCAGCGCTGGCGCTGGGTGTCGCTCTCGGCCTGCAGGTACTGGCGTTCGATGTACGGCACAACACCCTCGAAGCCGGAGGTGTAGCTCATCTCGCGGCCGTAGCGGTTCTTCCACTTCACCCGCACCTCGAAGTTGTCGCCGCGCAGCACGGCGTTCTGCACCTCCTCGGTCAGTTCACCCCACGGGGTGTCGAGCGAGAAGTCGAGGTCGTGAGAGAGGCCGTCGAGCAGCTTCTCGTAGTACTGGAAGAGCCCCTTGCCCTGGGTGGTCCAGGGCAGAACGACGCCCTCGGCGATGCTGAGGTCGGGGTCACCGAGCAGCAGGTCGGCGTCGACGGACATGCGCGTGCCGAGGCCGGAGCATTCGGGGCAGGCGCCGAAAGGAGCGTTGAACGAGAAGGTGCGCGGCTCGATCTCGGTGAGCTGCACCGGGTGGTTGTTCGGGCAGGACAGCTTTTCGCTGTAACTCTGCCAGGCCTCGTCACCGGTCTTGTCGATGAAGTTGATCTGCACGACGCCGTCAGTGAGCTTGAGGGCGGTCTCGAGCGAGTCGGTGAGGCGGGTGAGCAGCTCGGGGCCGGCAACGAGCCGGTCGATCACGACGGAGATGTCGTGCTTCTGCTGCTTCTTCAGGGTGGGCGCTTCGCTCAGCTGGATCTGGTTGCCGTCGACGATGGCGCGGGAGTAGCCGCCGGCCGCGAGCTCCTTGAACAGGTCGACGAACTCGCCCTTTTTCTGCGAGATGACCGGGCTGAGCACCTGGTAGCGGATGCCGCCCTCGAGCTCCATGAGCTGGTCGGCGATCTGCTGCACCGTCTGGCTCTGGATGATCTCGCCGCAGATGGCGCAGTGCGGCACCCCGATGCGGGCCCACAGCAGGCGCATGTAGTCGTAGATCTCGGTGATCGTGCCGACCGTCGACCGCGGGTTGCGGTTGGTGGACTTCTGGTCGATCGAGACGGCCGGACTCAGGCCCTCGATGAAGTCGACGTCGGGCCGGTCGACCTGGCCGAGGAACTGGCGGGCGTAGGCGCTGAGTGATTCCACGTAGCGGCGCTGGCCCTCGGCGAAGATCGTGTCGAAGGCGAGCGACGACTTTCCCGAGCCGGAGAGGCCCGTGAACACGACGAGCGAGTCCTTCGGAATCTCGAGGTCGACGTTGTGGAGATTGTGCACGCGCGCGCCGCGCACGCTGAGCTTGGAACCTGTTTTCACCGGGGTAATTGACACTCATCAATTCTATTCAGTGCCACCGACACTGCCTGAACGTTGCCTGTCATGCCGGGCGGGTCATCCGTTGCCGAGTATGTATATACTCGGAAACGTATTTGCAATGTTCCGTTATTTCGGGGGTTCCATGTCCGTTCGTCAGAGTCTGCTCGCCATCCTCAATCAGGGCCCGTGTTACGGGTATCAGCTTCGGGCGGAATTCGACCGCCGCACCGGGTCGACCTGGCCGCTGAACGTCGGCCAAATTTACAACACGCTGGACCGTCTGGAGCGCGACGGGCTCGTGCAGAAGGCGACCGCTGAGATCGACTCGGAGGGTGGCGAGGCGCACAACACCGTCGAGATCACGGATGCCGGTCGGCTCGAGGTCGCCCACTGGCTCGACTCCCCCGTCGTGCGCACGACGGCCACCCGCGACGAACTCGCCATCAAGCTCGCGATCGCCGTCACCCTGCCCGGCGTCGACATCGCCCACGTGATCCAGGTGCAGCGCACCGCGACCTTCCGCACCCTGCAGGAGCTGACCCGCACCAAGAACGCGACGGATGACCCGGAGTCGTCGGAGCAGCTCGCCTGGCTGCTCGTGGTGGATTCGCTGATCTTCGCCGCCGAGGCCGAGGCCCGCTGGCTCGACCACTGCGAGAACCGACTCGCCCGAGCGCTGGCAGCCGGCACCGCGGCACCGCTGCCGCTGTCAACCGACGTGCCCAAGCGCGGCCGCCCGGCCAAGGCCCGCGCGTGACCGGCCCTGGTCTTCAGATCGACGCCGATCTGCTGCTGCGGCTCGACGGGGTCTCGATGCAGTACGGCCGCGGCGAGACCGCGGTCACGGCCTTGGCCGGGGTCGACCTGCAGGTGAGCCGCGGTGAACTCGTCGCGGTGATGGGGGCATCCGGTTCGGGAAAATCGACGCTGCTGACCGTGGCCGGCGGGCTCACGCCGCCGACCGCCGGCGAGGTCATCGTCGAGGGGCACTGGCTGAGCCAGCTGTCGGCCCGGGAGCTCGCCGTGCTGCGGCGACGCAGCCTGGGCTTCGTGTTTCAGGACTTCAATCTCATTCCCTCGCTCACTGCGCTGGAGAACGTGAGCCTGCCGCTCGAACTCGACGGGTGGACGTCGAAGAAGGCACACCGACCCGCGATGGATGCTCTGCGCGTGGTGGAACTCGGCGATCGTGCCCAGCACTATCCGGCGGACCTCTCGGGCGGCCAGCAGCAGCGGGTCGCGATCGCCCGTGCGGTGGTCGGCGGCCGCTCGCTGATTCTCGCCGACGAACCGACGGGAGCCCTCGACAGCACGACCGGAGAACTGGTGCTGCGAATGCTCCGCTCCCGGGTCGACGCGGGCGCGGGCGGCATTCTGGTCACCCATGACGCCCGCCACGCGGCCTGGGCGGACCGGATCGTCTTTCTGCGCGACGGCCGGATCGTGGACGAGTCGCGGGCATCCGCTGTCTCGAGCCTGCTCGGCGGGCTGCCGCGATGACCGTCTCGCTCACGGGTGGCCGCTCGGGCGGAACGCGCATCGCGTTTCGGATCGCCCGGAGGATGGCCGGACAGTCCCGCGGGCGGAGCGCCCTGATCGCGCTGCTCGTGGCCATTCCCGTGCTGGGGCTGGTCGGCATCACCACGGTGGTGGCGAGCAACGAGGCGACTCCCGCCGAACGCGCGGTCCTCGAGCTCGGGGCGACCGAAGCGCGGATCAGCATCGTTACAGTGCCCACCGCTGATTTCTCCCAGGATCCGCTCGACGACCGGTTCTTCCGTTACGGCTACGCGGAAGATGCCGAGCAGTCGCTCAATGCAGTGCCGGTGTCCGCCGAGTCGCTGTTCCCTTTCGACACCCGTCTGCTCTCGATCCGTTCGACGGATGTCGTGGCCGAGACGAAGGACGGGCTCGGATCCTTTCCGGCCGTGCAGGGGCAGCCGTGGGATCCCGCCTTCGCCGGAAAATGGGACGTGACGGCCGGAACGGCCCCGACCGCAGACGACGAAATCATGGTGACCGCCGCTACGCTCGATCGACTCGGCGCCGGCATCGGGGGCACGGCGACCCTCACCGCGCCCAACGCCGGATCGTTCACGATCGTCGGCACGATCAGCAGTTCGAGCCTCGACGACGACGCGGTTGCCTTCTACGGCCTTCCCGGCGCGTTCGACGGCATCCTGCCCGGGGCCTCCGATTGGATGACCCAGTGGTACCTGCCCGACACCCCGCTGTCGTGGAGCCAGGTTGAAGAGCTCAACCCGCACGGGGTGAGCGTGCTCTCCCGTTCGGTGCTGCTCGACCCGCCCCCGGCGGGCAGTGTGAGCTTTGACTCGGGCGGCTCCTCCCCCGATTTTCTTGTTATCTTCATCGCCCTGCTCGGCGGCTTCGCGCTGTTCGAGGTGGCTCTGCTCGCGGGAGCCGCGTTCACGGTCGGCGCCCGCACCCAGCAGCGCACTCTCGCCACGCTGGCCAGTGTCGGTGGCGACCGACGGATGCTGTTTCGGGTCATGTCCTTCGGCGGAGTCATTCTCGGCAGTGTCGGCGCCGTCGTGGGAACCCTGCTGGGGCTCGGCGGCGCCTGGATCTTCCTGGGCGTCTGGGCTCACGGCAACGCCAGCCGGTACCCGGGGTTTCACGTCGATCTGGTGTCCCTGCTCGTCATCGCGGCCTTCGCGGTTCTCGCCGGTTGGTGCGCGGCCGCGGTTCCGGCGCGCGCGGCCGGCCGGATCGACGTGCTCGCGGCCCTGCGCGGCGCCCAGCGCCCGCCGCG
>NZ_QZVS01000035.1 GCF_003602235.1 Cryobacterium melibiosiphilum | reverse complement strand
GCCCCCGCCGCGCGCACCCCGGCCACCGCGGCGGCCCTCGCCGCCGCCGCCCGCATCATCGCCGCCGAACTCGACGCCACCCCCTCAGGCCGCTTCACCGCCCGGGTGCTGCCCGTCGGCCGTCCCCACCTCGCCACGATCGTCGTCGACGCCTCCCAACAACGGATGCTCCTCATCGCCCCCGACGGCACCCGCCGGTAGCCGCGCGCTGCGTTCAACACGCGTCCCGCACTGCAGCCCGCACTGCGTCCACAACCTGCCCTGAATCCGTCCCGAACCCGACCCGAACCTGGCCCGAACCTGGCCCGAAAGGGGGGTGCAGCCCTCGCACCCACCCGAGTACCGTGACAGTCAAGGCACTGCTGACCGGGACATTCTTCACCTCGATGTTCAACTCGGCGGTGTCTCCCCGGGCCCGGATCACGGCCCGACCTGCCGGCGCACCGCGCCGCTCTCGGGCCCGGTCTGCAACCCGCCCCGCCGGCCCGCCCCCGCCAGCCCCCGTTCGCCTGCCCCGCCCCCGTACCATTCGACGGTGTTCAGCGTCGAAAACACGCACAAGCAGCGATTGTGGGTCAAACGGCGGCTGAAGTCCGTCGAATGGTACGCCGGGTCGCCATGGCGAGGGTGCCGAGACGCCGATCGGGACCTCCGTGAGCGTGCGAACACGGTTCGCAGCGCGTGTTCACACAGAGTTAACACAAAATGACCACTGGTTTATCACCTACTTGGGCGATTCAGTGGCACCCCCCGCGCGTGGCCGGAGAACACTAACGGAACGTCCTGAATGTGGCCTGCGCGCGCCATCCAGGCCGTCGCCCTGACCCGCCCCGCCGTACCATTCGACGGAGATTCTTGCCAAAACACACAAAAACGCGTGGAAAACCCCTGAAAGACCGTCAATCTCCGTCGAATGGTACGGAGAATTCACTACTCGACGGATGCTCACCTTCGGTTCCGAAGTCCGCAAGCGAGGGGGGGCCTCCGCGAAAAAAAGACCCGCGCACCCCCCGTCCAGGCGGGCAGAGCAAGCCTTAACCCCCCGTTCGTGGGTAGAAAAATCCACACCTGATCGGTGATTTTCCCTTACCGTAGAGATAGCCGCAATCGTGGCATGCCAATGTCGGCCTTTTATTTGCTCGACCTACAGAGGGGTGACTTTGTCATGCTTAAGAAAAAGTTTGCAGGCGTAGCCGTTGCGGTTCTCGCCGCGTTCCTGATCCTTCCCGCCGCGACCGCCGCTAACGCCGCGAACTACGTGCCGACGACCAGCACCACCGGCGACGTCGTCATCGCAGGCGAAACCGGCGTTGCCGCGTTCGCCGCGAACGCCTTCGACCCGGGCACGAGCGTCAGCTTCTCGGTCGACGGCCCGGGCCTGGCCGTGCTCAGCACCTTCAAGGCCGCTACCGCGACCCTGACCAAGACCGCCACCGGCACGGGCGCTGTCAGCGTCAACGTTGCCGCACCGGCCAACGCCCCCGGCGACTACGCCGTCACCGCCAAGGGTGTTCGCGGCGGCGTCGAGATCTACGGCGTCGCGACCGTCTCGGCTGTTGCCGCAGACTCCGCTGCGGGCCTCGCGCTGACCGGCGCCCGTGCCGACGCCCTCGCCGCCACCGGCTTCAACGCACCGCTCCTCGTGATCTGGGGCGCCGTGGGCGTCATCGCGCTCGGCGTCGCCATGGTCGCCGTGCTTCGCCTGCAGCGTCGTTCGGCAGCATCCACTGCCGCGGCCGCCCTCGTCACCGCGTAACCAGCACCACGGGCACCACCACATTCCGCACCACATTTCGACCGCACCACAGCAGCAGTACCGCACGAATCGGCATCACAGCCGGGACGCGCCCAACGCCCAACCGGCGTTGGGCGCCGTTCCCGTTAACGCACACGACGCACCACCACGCACAACAGAACACGCAGGAGACGGAGGTCTCACGATGCACGCGGCTGGTTGGGCCCTGACTCTCGCGCTGTGTGCGGGCGCGGGCGCGGGCGTTCTGAGCCTGGCCGGCGCATCCGCCCCTTCCGCCGCATCCGCCGCCTCAGTCTCCGCCGTCGACAGCTACGTGCCCGACGCCCCGGTCTCGACCACGGTCACCGGCAACGCGGTGCCCTCCGGAACGGTCACGGTCGCGTTCGGCGCCGGATCCTTCGTCGCCGCCGAGTCCGTCTCCCTCGCCCTGACCGGCGCTGGCCGCAGCACCCTCGCCGCCGCCCACGCGGGCACGATCACGCTGACCAAGGTGACGGATGCCGCCGGCTCCCTCGCCGTCGACGTCACCCTTCCGCCGGCCGCGTCCGGCAGCTACACCCTCGTCGCGACGGGCCTCAAGTCCGCCACCGTCGGCGCAGCCACCATCATCGTCGCCGAGTACCTCGCCGTGCCGGTCGCCGAAGCCGGCGAAGAATCCGACGAGGCCCTCGCCGACACCGGGGCCCGCCAGGTCGTCACCGCCAACCACATCGCGGTCACCGGTGACGATTCCGCCGGCGGTACCGCGAACGTCGCCATCGCCGCCGCGGCCTTCACCCCGCACGAAGACGTCGCCTTCGCCGTCGTCGGCTCGGGCAGCGCCACCCTGTCGGCCGTGCGCGCCGCGAGCGTCTCCCTGGTGTTGTCAGCGGATGCCGCGGGTGCCGCCGATCTCACCGTCACCCTGCCCGCAGACGCCGCCGGCGTCTACACGGTCTCGGCGCAGGGCTTGAGCTCACACACGCGCGCCACCACTACGATCACGGTCGGGGCGAGCGCCGCGGCCGCGGCCGACGTTCCGGAGCAGGTGGAGGCATCCGGTGCCGTCTGGCTGCGCGGGTATACCAGCCCACTCCTCTACATCTGGATCGCGACCGGCCTCAGCCTGCTCGCCCTCGGCATGATCGGTGTGCTGAGGCTGAAACGCCCGTAGCGCGGGCGCACGTATTACCCTTAACACTCACGCAGAGAGATGGGGGCCCGGTGGCAACGCTCGACGAGGCCTTCAATCCGAGACGCAATTCGCTGAACGCCCTCAGGCTGGTGCTCGCGGCACTCGTGATCGTGTCGCACGCGTGGATCATCGGCGGCTACGGCTACCCGCCCGCGCTGATGGGCGTGGACATCGGCATGTTCGCCGTCTGCGGCTTCTTCGCCATCTCCGGATACCTCATCGCCGCCAGCCGGCTCTCCGCTTCCCGGTTGTCGAGCCTGTCGAGACACGCCGGTGGGTCGAGACCACCGCGAGCCGACCTCCAGACCGAGCCCGGGCTCCTCGCGTTCCTCTTGCGT
The DNA here is from genome assembly GCF_003602235.1 of Cryobacterium melibiosiphilum. Classification (GTDB taxonomy): domain Bacteria; phylum Actinomycetota; class Actinomycetes; order Actinomycetales; family Microbacteriaceae; genus Cryobacterium; species Cryobacterium melibiosiphilum. The sequence continues at coordinate 10,124 of NZ_QZVS01000035.1, read as the reverse complement.
CGCTTCCTGCGCATCTACCCCGCCTTCCTCACCGTGCTCCTCGTCACCGCCGTCATCTTCGCCCCACTTTCCACTCTCCTCGCCTCCACCGACACTCCCGCCCCGAGCTACCCCAGCGCCGCAAGCTACGTCGTCGCCAACCTCTCCCTGCACATCACGCAGTGGGGGATCGACGGAACCCTCCTCACCGCCCGCATCCCGACCTGGAACATCCCGCTCTGGTCGCTGGTCTTCGAAGCGCTCTGCTACCTCGCCCTTGGCCTGCTCGCATCCGTCGTGCCGCGCCGTTTCTTCACGCCAGCCGCCGTCACCCTTTTCGCCGGCATCACCCTCGCGGCCGTGCTCACCCGCCCCTTCGGATCCGCCGGCTTCACCGACAACCTGCTCGCCCTCGGCTCCTTCTTCTTTGCCGGCGTCGTGCTCTATCTCTTCCGGCAGCGGATGCCCTCCTCCGCACCCCTCGCCCTGATCGCCGCCGGCATGGTGCTGCTCCTCCTCGCCCTCGGATTCTTCAAGCCCCTCGCCGCCTTCCCCCTGGCCTACCTGCTGCTCTACCTCGGCGCCGTGCTGCCGCTGCACCGCATCGGCGCCCGCAACGACATCTCCTACGGCCTCTATGTCTACGGATTCCCCGTGCAACAGCTCCTGCTGCTCGCGACCCAGAGCCTGACCGAGAATCCGATGCCCGTCGCGGTCTTCGCGACCCTGTCGGTGGTCGCCACCATCCCCTTCGCCCTCGCGAGCTGGTTCCTGGTCGAGCGCCCCGCCCTCACCCTGAAGCGCTTCGCCGCGTCGCGCGTCGCACCCGCACCCGCACCCGCCCGCACCTGAGGTACGGACTTCGTGCCTTCCCGCGGCTCGCGAAGGCACGAAGTCCGTACCTCACCGAAGTGGATGCCCCCGCCCGCCTCGGCGAGCGGCGCGGCATCCGTCGCCCGCAGCTGAGGCGCGGGCTTCGTGCCTTCCCGAGCACAACGAGGGCACGGAGTCCGTACCTCACCGCGCCGCCGCATTTGCACTCAGCCCCCCGCACCTGTCACGCTGGCGATACTGAGTAACAACTGAAAGGCCGCAGCATGCTGAACAACCTCGTCGGGTGGCACATCCTCGTGCTCCTGAGCTTTCTGCTGATCCTCGTGCCGATCGCCGGCATCACCTTCACGCTGCTGCTGCGCAAGAAGGCAAAGGATGCCGGCCAGGCCACCGAAGGCCCCGGACTCAACGTGCTCGCCGTCGTCGGCTTCATCATCTCGCTGCTCGCCCTCTCGATCCCCGCGGTCATCTGCGGCCACCTCGCCCTGAAACAGATCAAGACCACGCACGACCGCGGCTGGGGTTTTGCGACCACCAGCCTCTGGATCGGCTACTACGGCATCGCCGTCGGCGGCCTCGCTCTGGCCGTCTCTGCCGGCACCGCCATGGCGCGCTTCTAGCCCCAAGCGCCCCACCCGCCGCCGCGCGCGCGCCAACCGGTCGCGGCACCCGTTAGGTCACCCGGCACTCGTTGTATCGAGTGCCGGGTCGCGCAACGAGGGCCGCGACCGTGCTTCGGCCGCCGCGAGCGAACCGCCGGACTAGCATCGTGCCCTGCCCGAGTGCCCACGAGGGCGGCACGCGGTATACCCGGGGTCTGCCCCCCAACGAGTGCCCGCGCAAATGCCGACTACCCAAACACTGTTTTATCCCCAAAACTGACGAGGTGTGACAGTTGTGTCGCCACACAGTAAATTTGGGGGATTTCCACGTGAGAAGAATTCGCGCCGTTCGTCGTGCTCAGAGTCGAGTGCTCGCTTTCACCACCACAATGGCGCTTCTGCTGGGGCTCGGTTTCACCACCGCCGCTCCCGCACTCGCAACCGAAACCCCCGCCCCCGAGGCCACCACCTCGATTGAGGCCACGCCCACCACCGCGCCCGAGTCAACGGCCATCGCGACGGATGCCCCCACAGAGTCGGCCACGCCGGCTTCGACCCCGGAGCCCACCACGACCCCGGCCGCGACCGCGGCCGCGACCACGACTCCCTCAGCCGCTCCCTCCGCCACGCCGACCCCCACGTCCGCCGCGGAACCCGAGGCCGAGACGTCCGCCGAGACCTTCGCGGCGGCCGGAGTGGCCCCGGAAAACGCCACCGTGACCGGTCGCGTGATCGACTCGGTCACCAACGCCGCGATCAGCGACCTCGAGGTGACCCTGGTCTACTGGACCGAGAGCATCGGGGGCGACGCCGCCCCCCGTGTGACCGCGACGACCGACGCGAACGGCGACTTTCTGTTCACCGTGCCCGGCGATGTCAGCGCATCATTCCTCCTGCAGGATGCTTCTGACCCGTACATCGACATTGTGACCTTCATTCCGCAGGTGATCGGTGCGGGCAGCAGCTACAACCTCGGCACTGTTGTGGCCGTGCGCGGCGCTACCCTCAGTGGCACTCTGTCGGCCCCGGTTGACCTGCTCGGGTCGATGTCGACCTCCGTGTATGCCTTTCCGGTGGCAACCGGCTCCTCCTACGGCTCGGGCACAAGCTCGGCCCGCATCGACCTGACCACCGGCGGCGCTGCCGATTGGGCCATGATGGTCGAGCCGGGACAGTACAACCTGCAGCTCTCCAACGGCTACGAGACCCAGGCGCTTTGGTACAACAGCACTGGAAACGTCAGCACTCAGTCCGCTGCCGAACTGCTGACCGTGACCGCGGGCGTGCCCTACCCCGGGCTCGACGGCATCCTCAGCTTCGGAGAACACACGGTCAGCGGCCGGGTCGTCGACTCCTCGGGCAACCCGTTGCCCGGCGTGAGCGTGATCGCGTGGGACCCGGAGACCTCCTTCAACTCATCGAGAGCCGTCACCGACACCGCGGGTGACTACGTGCTGGGAAACCTGCCGGCCGGCTCCTTCGAGATTGGCTTCAACCCGAACACCGGAACCGGCCTGCACCAGTCCTACAGCGACGGGTCGGGCACCACGCCCACACAGCTGGTCTTCACCGACGGTGTCACCAAGGTCTACCCCAATATCAACGCGACGATTCAGCGTGGCAGCAGCGTTAGCGGCCTCGTCACCCTGAACGACGCTCTCGGCGCCGACATCGAAGTGACCGCCTCGCGGGACGGCAGAGAATGGGTAACCGGCACGGATAGCGCGGGTGCGTACCGTTTCGATGACCTCGACACCGGCGACTACACCATCACTTTCCAGACCGGAAACGTCGTGGAGTCCTACGCGCAGGTCCTCTCCGTCACCAACGGCACCCCGGTCGACCACACCGGCATCAACGCGTCCCTGCAGAGCGCCGTGATCTCGGGCACGGTCACCGTCACGAGCACCAGCCCCCAGTACGTCGAGGCGGTCGTCGGCGACGACTCCGTCGCCCGCGCCACCGTCTCCGGCGGAACGTACACGCTCAACGTCACCCCGGGCAGCTACACGCTGCGGCTGTCGACGTTCCAGGGCGTGTCGCAGTACTACGGCGACGTTTTCGCGGCGGATGCCGCGGCATCCGTCACCGTCGCCCTCACCGATTCCGTCACCGCTGATTTTGCCCCGATCGGCGGCACCCTCACCGGCACGGTGACCGGCTACACCGACAGCTACCGCCAGGTGGAGATCTATTCCGGCTCGGACTGGTTTCCGCTGGCGACCGTGCAGACGATGAACGGAAGCTATTCCATCAACCTCCCCGCCGGCAGCTACACCGTGCTCTCCCGCACGAATGCGGGAAACATCGAGTACTTCGACGGGGTCTACACGCGTGAGCAGGCGACCCCCGTCACCGTCGTCGACGATGAGATCACCACGGCGAACTTCGTGCACACCGGCGGCACCATCTCCGGCTCGGTCTCGGGCTTCGGCGACTATCCCACGATCTGGGTGCGCGACATCGCCAGGAATGCGGACGTGTCGTCGTTCGTGGCCTACAACGGTTCCTATTCCATCGACGTGCCGGTTGGCAGCTACACCGTGAGCGTGGGCCGCTGGGGCTCGGCCGAGGAGTACTACGAGGGCGCTCTGTCCCAGGAAGACGCCACCCCCGTCGTCGTCGCCGCGGGTGCGAACGTCACGGCCAACATCGTGCGGCAGGCAGCGAACATTTCGGGAACGATCGAAAGCGCCACCAACACCGCTGACATGTCCACGGTCGAGGTCTACGACAGCGCCACCCTCAGCCTCGTGCGCAGCGGCTCCTACTATGGACCCTCCTATTCCGTGTCGCTGGCGGCGGGCAGCTACCTCGTGCGGGTTCTTCTGCAGGACGGCACGATCCGCTACCTGAACGGCGCGTCCTCGCTCGCCACGTCAACAGCGATCGTTATCGGCGGCGGCGAAACCGTCACCGCGAACTTCCCGGTCGACGAGGTCGCAACGCCGGCGACCGTGCCCACTGCCCCCGGCGAGCCCACGGTGACCGCGGTCTCCCGCAGCGAGGTTCTCGTCACCTGGGAGGCGCCCGACGACGGCGGTTCCGACATCACCGGGTACCGGGTGCTGCTGTCCGATTCCCACGGCGTCGAGGTCGGTTCGGCCGACTCGGCGCAGGGCCTGAGCCACACCTTCTCCGGGCTCACCCGCGCCACCGCCTATACGGCGAAGGTCAGCGCGACCAACGCTGTCGGCGACGGCTCCTGGTCCGCGGATTCGGACCTGGTCAGCACCCCGGCCGACGTGCCCGAAACCCCGACCGCCCCCGAGCTGAGCGACGCCACGGCCACGACGCTCCTGGCCACCTGGGCCGCCCCCGGTGACGGGGACAGCGCCCTCACTGGCTACACGGTCACCCTCTTCGACGGCACGACGGTCGCCGAGACTTTCGTGACGACGGATGCCGCCACCCTCAGCCACGAATTCACCGGCCTCGACCGCTACACCGACTACACCGCGACCGTGGTCGCGCAGAACGGCGAGGGCGACAGCCCGGCCTCTGCGGCCTCCGGGGTGCGACGCACCCTCGCCGAGCTGCCCGGTGCGCCGACAGTCGTGACCCTGGTGGCGACATCCGCTACCGCGATCACCGTGGACTGGACCGCGCCGACCGACGACGGGGGAGCGGACATCGACCACTACCTCGTCTCCTTCGGAGACGACGAACCGGTGACGAGCACGAGCACGACGGCGACCTTCACCGGTCTCACCCGCGCCACCGAGTACACGGCCACCGTCACCGCGGTGACCGCGGCCGGTGCCGGCGCGGTCTCTGAGACGGTGTCTGCGACGACGGATGCCCTCGCTCCCGAAGCCCCGACGGCCCTCGCCCTCACGGCCACGTCGGCGACGACCCTCGCCGCAACGTGGACCGCGCCCGAGGACAACGGCGGATCGTCGATCACCGGCTACACCGTGCACGTCTACGCGGGCGACACCCTCGTGGACACCCTGACGCCCGACACCACCGCGGTCACGATCACCGGCCTGACCCGCGCCACCGTCTACACGGCGACGGTGCAGGCCCGCAACACGATCGGTGGCAGCGCGTTCTCGACCAGTTCGGCCGAGGAACGCACCCGGCCGACCGCGCCCGACACCCCCGTCGCACCCGTGCTCACCACGGTCTCCTCCTCGGAGCTGACCGCGACCTGGGTCGCCCCGGCGTCGGGTGGCGACGCCATCAGCGCGTACACGGTCGAGCTGTCGAAGGCCGGATATGTCGTCGCGACGCGCACGATCGAAGCCACCTTCAACGGCGCCACCACGGTGAACTTCACCGGCCTGACCCACGCCACCGCGTACACGGCGACCGTGCGGGCCGACAACCTCACCGCCCTCGGCGAGCGATCACTCGCCTCGAACGAGCAGTTCACGACGTCCCTCGCGCCGGCCACTCCGGCGGCGCCGACCCTCGCGCCGACCTCGGCGAGCGACCTCACCGTGGCCTGGACGGCCCCGGCCAACGGCGGCACCGCCATCACCGGCTACACCGTGACGGTGTTCCAGAACGGCGCCGTCGTTCAGACCCTGCCCGTAGGCCTGGTCACCTCGGTCGGCGTGTCCGGCCTGGTGCAGAACACCGCATACACGGCGACGGTCTCGGCGACGAATGACATCGGCACCAGCATCTCCGCGGCATCCGTTGCAGCCACCACGTTCGCCGGAGCACCCGAGGCACCGAACATGCCCACGCTCACGGTCGACAGCAGCACCCAGCTGACCCTGACCTGGACGGCCCCGGCCGACGGTGGCAGCGCCATCACCGGCTACAAGGTCACGGTCTACCAGAGCGGCAACACGTTCGTGAGAACCGCCGCCGCCGATGCCACCAGCCTCGCGATCACCGGCCTCACGCGCAACACGGCGTACATGGCCTCGGTCGCGGCGATCAACGCGGCCGGCACGGGAGCGCCCTCGGCGACCTCCGGCGGAGAGGCCACCCTGGCCGAGGTGCCATCGGCTCCGGATGCGCCGGTGCTGTCGGCGGCGACCTCAGGCTCGATCACGGTCACCTGGGCCGAGCCCGCCGACAAGGGCGGAATCTCGCTGCTGCCGTACACGGTCACCCTGTCCGACGGAACCACCACCACGAGTTTCGAAACGGCGTATAACTACACCACCACGCACACCTTCACGGGCCTGCCGCGGGCCACGGCCTTCACTGCCACGGTCACGGCGAACAACTACGCCGAACTGAGCGCGACCTCGGCGGCATCCGCTGCCGTGTCAACGCTCGCCGAGAAGCCCGGTGCCCCCGCGGCGCCGAGCCTCACGGTCGACAGCGCGACCGGGGCGACGGTGGCGTGGGCCGCCGCGACCGACGATGGCGGAGCATCCGTCACCGGCTACACGGTGACCCTGACCGCGGGCGACACAATTCGCACGCAGTCGGTTCTCGCCGACGAGCGAGCATTCGCGTTCACGGGACTCGCACCGAACACGCAGTACACGGCCACCGTCGCGGTGAGCAACAACATGGGTCGCGGTGAGGCTTCGGCTGCGTCCGCCCCGGCATTCACGCCGATCGGCGCCCCCGCGGCTCCGGACGCGCCGGTGCTGAGCGATGCGACGACGACCGCGGTCACGGTCACCTGGACGGCACCCGCCAACACGGGCGGATCCGCGATCACGGCTTACACGGTCACGCTCTCGAACGGCACGAGCATCACGACGGATGCCCTCAGCCACAGGTTCACGGGCCTCACCGAAGCCACGGCCTACACGGCCACCGTGTCGGCGGCCAACGTCGAGCAGTCGAGCGCCGCGTCCGCCGAGTCCGCCGAGGTGAAGACCCTGAGCATCCCGCTCCCGACTGCGGACCCGACCGCGGAGCCGACGCCGACTGCGGACCCCACTGCTGAGCCGACGCCGACTGCTGAGCCGACGCCGACTGCTGAGCCGACGCCGACTGCTGAGCCGACGCCGACTGCTGAGCCGACGCCGACTGCTGAGCCGACGCCGGCGCCGACCGCGACGCCGACTGCGACGCCGAAGCCCACCGAGACGCCGACGGTCACGCCGACGCCTGCTCCGACTGCGGCGCCGCTACCGACCCCGGCACCGCCGACCGAGGCAGCCCTCGCCACGGTCCTGCAGGACGAGATCACCATCGACACCGACAGCCTCGCCGCGGGCAGCCTCACCCAGGGCGAACAGGTCACGATCTCGGGGCTCACCCCGGGCAAGGACTACTTCGCCTGGTTCCTGTCAACGCCGATCGCGACCGGCTGGTACACGGCATCCGCGGCGGGAACGATCACCGTGACCGTGCCGAGCACGCTCACTGGAGCGCACCGCGTCGCCGTGCAGAACGAGGCCGGGGTCATCATTGGCTGGACCAACGTGACGATCGCGGAGTCTCCCGCTACCCTCGCGGCGGCCCAGAGGGCAAAGGAACTCCCGTCCGCGGGAGCCAACGCCCTCCCGATCGGCCTCACAGCCGGCACGCTCCTCGCCCTCGGCCTCGCGACCCTGGTCCTGGCCCGTCGCCGTGAGGAATCCCGCGCCTAACCGCTGAGATACGGAAAAAGCACCTTCGTTCACAAAACGAGGGTGCTTTTTCCGTCCCTCAGCGCCCACCTCACCACCCGCTTCACACCCGACGGATGCCCCGCGCGGCTCCTCGCACCGGCCCGCCAAGTCCTCGTCTGGCCTGACCGAACGGGCAACCTACCGCCGCGCCCGCTGCCGACTCTGAGGCCCCGTCGGCACCGCTTCGCTCGGCGCGGGCTCCGGCACGAGTTGCAGCCCGATCGCGGAGTTTGCCGACTCCGACAGCGCCTCCACCCACTCGCGGTTATACGTCGTCGACACGTTCTCGACGTAGTTGTATGACATCGGAATCGCCGGATGCATCCAGATCGAACTCCGCCCGCCGCCGAGGTCCGGCTCCACGGTCCAACTGAAGTAGAAGGACTCCCCGCGCCGCAGCTTGGCGCCCACCACGAGCTGCAGGTGCGCGAGCACCCGGTCGTCGAAGTGCGCCGTGATGTGCGAGTCGTAAGTCAGCTTGCCCATGTGACGCTCCCAGATTTGGTCAAGATCACTCATGCAAACGCGCGGCGACCCCGTTCAGACAGATGCCCAATTCCCCCAAATCCGGACACATCGTCCTTGATGCGGGTCTGATCATAGTGAACGCGCAGCTTCGGTATACAGATTTTCAAATGCCGATCCGGTCCCCAGAGTAGGTCACATTTTGTCTCCCCGAACAGGGGGTGACCGGCCCGTTGGCCGGCGCGTAACATACCAACTGAAGGTCACCCTGATCAGCAATTTGCGTCAGTGAACCTCCCTCCTGGCCCCGCTGGTCGCGCATCCGTCGCTGATGGATCCCCAGCCTCCCCGGAGCCGCGCCGCGATTCCGCCGCGCGCCCGCGCCCTGCTTGCGCCGTGCTGTATCCAGTCACTGGATGCCCCGCGCCTTACCCGAGAAATGTCGCCTCACCATGTTTGCCACCCGCACCACCCGCAGTACCGCGCGCCCGAACGCGCGGAGCACCCGAATCTTCGCCGCACTCGCCACGTTGTCCCTCGCTGTTTTCGGCCTGGCCGTCGTCGGCCCCGCGGAAGCCCACGTGCCCGAGGTCGCCTCGACCTGCACCGCCGTCACCCTCACCCTCGTCAACTACGAGACGCAGACCGGCAACCTCACCCCCAACACGGTCTCGGTCATCATTGATGGGATGTCTGTGGCCACCGAACAGTTCGGCAGCAGCTTCACCCACACCTACGTCTTCGCCGACGAGCTGACCGCGCACCCGTACACCGTCCTGATCGATGCCGTCGGCACTGCCTACGACACGAGCCAGTCGGGTACGAGCGTCGCCTGTGTCCCGACGCCCACGCCCACGCCGTCCGTGACGCCAACCCCGACCCCCACGCCGACGCCGACGCCCACGCCGACAGTAACCCCAACCCCCACGCTGACGCCGACCGTAGCGCCCACGCCGACAGTAACCCCCACGCCGACCGTGACGCCCACGCCGACAGTAACCCCCACGCCGACCGTAACCCCGACACCGAATACCCCGCTCGCTGACACCGGCTCGTCCCCGGCCCCCGAGCTCGCCGCCACCGGCGTAGACCTCAGCCGCATCGTGCCCCTCGCCGCGCTGATCGTAGCCCTCGGACTCGCCCTGGGAATGGCCCGCCGCCTCCCCACCCGCTAACGATTCGCGANTCGCCCTGGGAATGGCCCGCCGCCTCCCCACCCGCTAACGATTCGCGAGCCGACCTTCAGTCTGTAGGTCGGCTCGCCGTGGTTTCGACCGCTCCTTCGTCGCGGCTCAACCAGCGGAATTCCCGTCTCGCTGGTTGAGCCTGCGCGCGTAGCGCGCTGGTCGAAACCTCGTAGGCCGACCTAAAGTCCGAAGGTCGGCTTGCCGTGGTTTCGACACGGGCGCGCCAAAAGCGTGCGCGCCCTGCTCAACCAGCGGATGCTCGCTGGTTGAGCCTGCGCGCGTAGCGCGCTGGTCGAAACCTCGTAGGACGGCCTGCAATCCGAAGGTCGGCTCGCCGTGGTTTCGACACGGGCGCGCCAAAAGCGTGCGTGCCCTGCTCAACCAGCGAGGAGGGGAGTAGCGCGCTGGTCGAAACCTCGTAGGCCGACCTTCAGTCTGTAGGTCGGCTCGCCGTGGTTTCGACCGCTCCTTCGTCGCGGCTCAACCAGCGGAATTCCCGTCTCGCTGGTTGAGCCTGCGCG
>NZ_QZVS01000082.1 GCF_003602235.1 Cryobacterium melibiosiphilum | reverse complement strand
CGCGCAGCGGCGCACGTACCGCGCGGCGGCGCAGGTACCGCGCCGCCGCGTGGGTCCCGCGCGGCGGCGCGGGTCCCGGCCGGGGAGACGGAGCGGGGCCAGGTCCAGGTCGAGGTCGAGGTCGAGGCTACGGGGCGACGGGGGCGGTGGACTGGGACTTGCGCGCCACCGGGCCATAGTTGGGCTTGGTGCCGGTGACGGTCACGGTGAGGGTGGCGCCGACATCCGCTGCCTTGATCGCGTACGTCGAGGCCGTCGCGCCCGAAATGGCGGTACCGCCACGAGCCCACTGGTAGAGCAGCGTGACCGGCGCGGGCGACCAGGTGCCGACTCGGGCACTCAGGATCTGCCCGACCTTCGCTGTGCCCGAGATCGTGGGGGTGGGTGTCGCCGTGAGGGTTCCCTTCACGGCGGCCGTGCCGGCGGATGCCTTCGCCACCGTCGTGTAACCCGCCTTCGTTCCCGTCACGGTCACCGCGAGGCGCTTGCCGAGGTCAGCGGCCACCGGCACATAGGTGGGCGCGGTGGCACCCGGGATCTTCACCCCTGAACTCGTCCACTGAAAGCCGAGGGTCACCGGCGCGGGACCCCACGCCCCGGCATTCGCGGTGAGAGTACGGCCGAGCAGAGCGGAGCCCGACACGGTCGGCGTGGGCGTGGCGGTCAGGGTGGCCGAGGTCGTGGACGGCGGATACTTCGCGAAGTTCTGCACCGAGTAGGCGGTGCCGTTGGGCGCGACGTAGAAGCCGATGCCGATGTCCGTCGCAGCGGACATGATGTTGGTGCGGTGGCCGGGTGAATTCAGCCAGGCGTTCACGACCGTGGCGGCGGAGTATCCGCCGGCAATGTTCTCGGACGCGAGCGACCAGCCGGCCGGAATCTGCGTGGAGTAGCTCGGGTTGTGGGCGAACCCGTCGGTGGCCATCTTCTGCGCCCAGGCCTGCGCGACCGCGTCGATGGCGAGGTTGTGCTTGAGGGCGGGCAGGCCTGCAGCGGCCCGCGCCATATTGGTGTCGACGAGGATGCGGTCGATATCGCTGGGCGCCGCCAGGGCCGGCCCGGCGATCGAGCCGAGCGTGAGAGCGGTCGACAGAACGGCCACGCCGATCCAGCGGCTGACGGTCGTGCGAGTGGTCACGGTGAGCATGAGTTCCCCCTAGTTCAATGCGTGGCCTGCACGTTACCCCCCGAATGGGTGGGTTACCTGTGCGTGACGGCATCCGCTCACCAAGAGGCCGGAGGGGACGCAAAAACGGGCCGGCCCCGAAGGACCGACCCGTTTGCGTAACGAGTTGTTACTTGAGGATCTTCGTCACGGTTCCGGCGCCGACGGTGCGGCCACCTTCACGGATAGCGAAGCCGAGGCCCTCTTCCATGGCGATCGGCTGGATCAGCGCGACAGTCAGGTCGGTAGTGTCGCCGGGCATGACCATCTCGGTGCCCTCGGGCAGCGTGATGACGCCGGTGACGTCCGTGGTGCGGAAGTAGAACTGCGGGCGGTAGTTCGCGTAGAACGGGTTGTGACGGCCACCCTCGTTCTTGCTGAGGATGTACGCGGTGCCCTCGAAGTCGGTGTGCGGCGTAACCGAACCCGGCTTGACGACAACCTGGCCGCGCTCAACGTCTTCGCGCTTGGTGCCACGAAGAAGAAGTCCACAGTTCTCGCCGGCCCAAGCCTCGTCGAGCTGCTTGTGGAACATTTCGATTCCGGTGACCGTGGTCTTCTGCGTCGGGCGGATGCCGACGATCTCGACCTCGGAGTTGATCTTGAGCGTTCCACGCTCGGCGCGGCCCGTAACAACGGTGCCACGGCCGGTGATCGTGAAGACGTCCTCGATCGGCATCAAGAACGGCTTGTCCTTGTCGCGGATGGGGTCGGGGATGAACGTGTCAACAGCCTTCATCAGCGTGAGGATGTTGTCGGTCCATGCCGGGTCGCCCTCGAGTGCCTTGAGCGCGGAGACGGGGATCACGGGGGCGTTGTCGCCATCGAAGCCCTGGCTGGAGAGGAGTTCACGAACTTCGAGCTCAACGAGCTCCATGATCTCTTCGTCGTCAACCATGTCAGCCTTGTTCAGCGCGACGAGCAGGGTCGGAACGCCGACCTGCTTGGCGAGAAGAACGTGCTCACGGGTCTGAGCCATCGGGCCGTCAGTAGCGGCAACCACGAGGATCGCGCCGTCCATCTGAGCTGCACCGGTGATCATGTTCTTGATGTAGTCAGCGTGGCCCGGAGCATCGACGTGCGCGTAGTGGCGGATGTCGGTCTCGTACTCAACGTGCGAGATGTTGATCGTGATGCCGCGCTGGCGCTCTTCGGGAGCCGAGTCAATGGACGCGAAGTCGCGCTGAACATTGATCTTGGACGGGAACTTGTCGGCGAGGACCTTGGAGATCGCTGCAGTCAGCGTGGTCTTTCCGTGGTCAACGTGACCGATAGTTCCGATGTTTACGTGCGGCTTTGTCCGCTCGAACTTGGCCTTGGCCACTGTGGGTCCTCCTCAGGACTCGCGTGCAAATACACGACCGCGTTTGTGAACGGCCGGGGATGCGCTGGATGTGTCTACTAATGGTACTCGGACCGGGAGGTCCAAGCGATTCGGCCCGAAGGCCAACCCTCAGGCTATTCGCCCTTGTTCTTGTTGATGATCTCGTCGGCAACAGCGCGCGGGACCTCGGCATAGCTTTCGAAAGTCATCGAGTACACCGCACGGCCCGAGGTCTTGGACCTCAGGTCACCGATGTAGCCGAACATCTCCGACAGGGGGACGTGTGCGCGAATTACCTTCACGCCCTGAGCGTCCTCCATCGTCTGGATCTGACCGCGCCGCGAGTTGAGGTCTCCGATGACGTCACCCATGTATTCCTCAGGGGTGCGAACTTCGACGCTCATGAGCGGCTCGAGCAGAACGGGGTTTGCCTTACGAACGGCTTCCTTGAAGCCCATCGAGCCGGCAATCTTGAACGCCATCTCCGAGGAGTCGACGTCGTGGGCAGCACCGTCGAGCAGCATGGCCCGAACGCCGACCATGGGGTAACCGGCGAGGATACCCACGTGCAGGGCGTCCTGGATGCCGGCATCCACGGAAGGGATGTACTCACGCGGGATACGTCCACCGGTGACCTTGTTCACGAACTCGTACGTCTTGTCCGCAGTGATTTCCATCGGCTCGATCGCGATCTGAATCTTCGCGAACTGGCCGGATCCACCGGTCTGCTTCTTGTGCGTGTAGTCGTGACGCTCGACGGCCTTGCGGATCGTCTCGCGGTACGCAACCTGGGGCTTGCCGACGTTCGCCTCAACGTTGAATTCACGCTTCATGCGGTCGACGAGGATGTCCAGGTGAAGTTCACCCATTCCCTTGATTACCGTCTGGCCAGTTTCCTGGTTCTGCTCGGTACGGAAGGTGGGGTCTTCTTCGGCCAGTTTCTGGATCGCGAGACCCAGCTTTTCCTGGTCCTGCTTGGTCTTCGGCTCGATGGCCACCTCGATGACCGGGTCAGGGAACGTCATCGACTCGAGAACCACCTGGTGGGTCGGGTCGCACAGGGTGTCACCCGTGGTCGTGTCCTTGAGGCCGATGACCGCGTAGATGTGACCGGCGGTCACGAAGGCCACCGGGTTCTCCTTGTTGGCGTGCATCTGGAAGATCTTGCCGATGCGCTCTTTCTTGCCCTTGGTCGAGTTGATGACCTGGGCTCCGGAGTCAAGACGGCCGGAGTACACGCGCACGTAGGTCAGACGACCGAAGAACGGGTGAACGGCAACCTTGAACGCGAGGGCCGTGAACGGCTCGTCGGCGTCGGGGTGACGCATGATGACCTTTTCCTCATCGCGAACGTCGTGCGCCTCAATGGCGGGCACGTCGAGCGGGGTGGGGAGGTAGTCAACGACAGCGTCGAGCATCGGCTGGACGCCGCGGTTCTTGAACGCGGAACCGCAGAGAACCGGGTAGATCTCGCTGTTGACCGTGAGCTTGCGGATAGCCGCCTTGATCTCGGCAACGGTGAGCTCTTCGCCAGCGAAGTAACGCTCCATGAGCGCATCGTCGGTCTCGGCGACGGTCTCGAGGATGATCTTGCGGTATTCCGCAGCCTTCTCCACGAGGTCGGCGGGGATCTCTTCGATGGCGTACTTGGAGCCCATCTCGACGTCACCCTTGGAGTCGCCGCGCCAGGTCAGCGCACGCATCTGAACGAGGTCGACAACACCCTCGAATTCAGACTCGGCACCGATCGGCAGCTGGATGACCAGCGGCTTCGCGCCGAGGCGCTTGATGATCGTGTCTACGGTGAAGTAGAAGTCGGCGCCGAGCTTGTCCATCTTGTTGACGAAGCAAATGCGGGGCACGTCGTACTTGTCGGCCTGGCGCCAGACGGTTTCGGACTGGGGCTCAACGCCCTCCTTGCCGTCGAACACGGCAACCGCGCCGTCGAGCACGCGGAGCGAACGCTCCACCTCGACGGTGAAGTCAACGTGGCCGGGGGTGTCGATGATGTTGATCTGGTTGTTGTCCCAGAAACAGGTTGTCGCGGCGGACGTGATCGTGATGCCACGTTCCTGCTCCTGCGCCATCCAGTCCATCGTCGAGGCGCCGTCGTGGGTTTCACCGATCTTGTGATTGACACCCGTGTAGAACAGGATGCGCTCAGTCGTGGTGGTCTTGCCGGCATCAATGTGAGCCATGATGCCGATATTGCGGACCTTACTCAGGTCGGTGAGCACGTCAAGTGCCACGGGGGTCCTCCAACAAATAGGGGTGGGTCTAGCGGTGCAGTTTCAATGATTGCATTCCCAGCTGACCGGGCCTGACGAGCAAGCCCAGCTTGGTCCGTGCAATCAGCGGATGCCGCGCTCCGGTCGCCCGGAGCGCGGCCTCACTGATCTGGCTACAGTGAGCCAGCAGTGACTACCAGCGGTAGTGAGCGAACGCCTTGTTGGCTTCAGCCATCTTGTGCGTGTCCTCGCGGCGCTTGACAGCGGCACCGAGGCCGTTGCTGGCGTCGAGGATCTCGTTGGTGAGACGCTCGGTCATGGTCTTCTCGCGACGCGCCTTGGCGTAGCTGGTCAACCAGCGCAGTGCCAGGGTGTTGGCACGGTGCGGCTTGACCTCAACCGGAACCTGGTACGTCGAGCCACCGACGCGGCGCGAACGCACCTCGAGGGTCGGGCGCACGTTGTCGAGTGCCTTCTTCAGCGTGACAACGGCATCCTGCTCGTTCTTGGCGGAAACGCCGGCGAGGGCATCGTAAACGATGCGCTCGGCGAGGCCCTTTTTGCCGTCGAGGAGGATCTTGTTGACGAGCTGGCTGACGATGGGTGCACCGTAAACCGGGTCGGCAACGACGGGGCGCTTGGGAGCGGGTCCTTTACGAGGCATTACTTCTTCTCCATCTTTGCGCCGTAGCGGCTACGTGCCTGCTTGCGGTTCTTGACGGCCTGGGTGTCCAGTGCGCCGCGAATGATCTTGTAACGCACACCGGGGAGGTCCTTTACACGGCCTCCGCGCACGAGCACCATGGAGTGCTCCTGGAGGTTGTGGCCCTCGCCGGGAATGTAGGCGGTGACTTCGGTTCCGTTGGAAAGCTTGACGCGGGCGACCTTGCGCAGAGCCGAGTTCGGCTTCTTCGGGGTGGTCGTGTACACGCGCGTGCAAACGCCGCGCTGCTGCGGGTTGGACTTCAGGGCGGGAGCCTTGGTCTTGGTGATCTTGGGGCTACGGCCCTTTCGCACCAACTGCTGAATGGTGGGCACTAATTACTCCTTGTTATTGCTGCACGGTGACAGCTTTGTGATTAGCATTCGATCGTTGCGGCTCACACTGCTGCGAGCCGGTCGAACCGAGTTCATCTGGACCCGCCAGCCACACCGAAAGACAAGCATTCGAGGCTTTTGGCAGGTATGCCGTGGGGGCTGCTCGGAGAGCAAACCCGTGGTGTGCCGTACCAGGCACCCGACGCTTCACACCGGCCGCGATGTTCCACAGGGAAACCTCGCGAGGGCACAAGTCAGGCGCACGACAAAGCGCACACCGGGAAATACTATCCCGCCGCGGGGGCCC
This sequence comes from Cryobacterium melibiosiphilum, assembly GCF_003602235.1. GTDB lineage: Bacteria > Actinomycetota > Actinomycetes > Actinomycetales > Microbacteriaceae > Cryobacterium > Cryobacterium melibiosiphilum. The sequence goes on along the minus strand of NZ_QZVS01000082.1, from coordinate 105,701 downwards.
GGTCAAATGGACGCGGTGCTCTGGCCACAGGCTACTCGCGGGGCCACTGCGGCGAATCGAGGCTGCTCCCGAGGTCGGCGAGCAGGGACTGCACCTGAGGTTCGACGAATTCGGCGACGGCGGCGCGCATCCGCTCACGGTGGCGGCCCAATTCTGCGCAAAGCGCGCGCCCGACCCGGGTGGAAAAGTCGTCGGCGCGGGCCAGCTCGGCGCGGATCGCGACCTTGTCCGCGGCGCTCAACGGCGGCAGCGGATGCGCCGGGGCCGGCACCGCGCGCGACTCCGGCGGCAGGTCGGGCTCGGCATCGGCGAGTTCGGCGAAGGTGAAGAGGAAGGGAGCGTCGTCGGACGCCGGCGGGTCGAGGTCGAGGCCGCTGAACTCGGGGTCGAGCCCCTCGGCCGGGCGGTAGGGGCGGCGGGCCCGGCGCTCCTCGCTGCGGTGCAGTTCGGCGGCGAGCCTGGGCAGGTTCTCGGTCGTGAAATCGTCCACGAGCGACTCGACGATGCCCTTCATCCGCATCGTCAGGGCGTGCTGCACGGCGTGCGGAACGTCTTCGGCGAGGCCCGCGGCGGCGATGACGGGTGAGCCGAAGCACTGGCGGCAGAGTCGGGTGCGGGCGCGGTGGGTGCCGGGCCGCCAGCGGGGAAGCCAACGCAGCCAGCTGTCGACCTCCTGGCCGACACGCGACTCCAGCGACACGTCCATGCGTTCAGAATACCCGCTGCGCGCCGCACGCCGCCGGAGCGGCCCCCGCCCCCCGCAAGTGCGTCGGCACGCTCGACAACCGTGGTGAGCGCGCCCCATACGGGTGAGCGCTACGGCCGTTACCGTAGCGCTCACCCGTATGGGGCGCGCTCATCGGTTTTCGGGCCAACGCGCGGATGCGACGATCGCCCCGAACAGGTTGAGCAGCGGCTGCACGAGCTCGGCGGCCGGCGACGTGAAGACCAGCAGCACGACCCGCTTCTGCCCGGGCACGGTCATCCAGAACTCGACGATGAGGTTCGTGATCTGCGGGGCCTCGCCGTCGGCGGGCACCGTGCGGTACCGCACCCGGCGGGCCACTTGCGAAGGCCCGACCGCGAACCGCTCCGCCGGGCCGGCGGGGGCGGCATCCGGCGCCGGGGTGGCAGCCGTCGCCGGAGCAGCGTGGGCGAGACCGGCCAGGAACAGGTCGAGCACGACTCCGGGCTCGGTCGACGCGGCTGCCGTGAGTTCGGTCGTGGAGTCGACGATGCTGAGAAAGGCCGGGATCGGGATGTCGGGCACGATTTCCCTCGCGATCGCGAAGCGGCGGGCATCGATGCTGCGGGCTTCGGTCATCGCCAGGTCAAGGCTGCGGCGCAGTTCGGCGCGCAGCTGGGCGTGCTGATCGGCGCGGCCGACGGCCTGAACGATGAGGGCCCGGGCGGATTCGCGGGCGGCGACCGGGTCGGCGAGTGGGATCTGCCACCAGGTGCCGGGGAATCTCAGCTGCAGCCCGTCGACACCGGTCATGGCCGCAGATGGCGCCGAAACAGGGGGCACGGATGGCGCCGGCTCAGCCACGAGGGCCGAACCGGGCCTCGAGAACATCGGCGTCGAGGGCGAGCTGCCGATCGTAGACGTAGCCGCCGCCCAGATCGAGGTCGGTCAGGATGGTCTCGAGGTCGAACATGTCGTCGTAGTCGACCGGCGGCTCGGGCACGGGGGCCGGCCAGACCTCGATCGCGTAGCCGACCGGCGTGAACGCGTCGAAGTGCCAGGCCTCCTGCAGGGCGTCGGCCACGACCGGCGTCACGGCATCGGCGGACAGATCGGACACGTACAGCACCACGTTGAGACGGCGCTGGACGGGCGATCCGTCGGTATTCGTTGTGACCCGCGCCTGGTCGACCCCGTCGATCGACGTCAGTGCCGTGTGCAGGGTGTCAATTCCGGCCTCGACACTCGTGCCAGAGCCACCAAAGCCGCCGGAGCCGCCCGGGGCGCGCGTTTCGGCGCAGCCGGCCAGTCCGAGGCTGGCCGGAATCAGCAGCACTGCCGCGACGGCGGCCAGCACGGTTCGGGGCAGGGCCCCCACGGTTCTCGGTGCGGCCATGTCAGCCGCGCGCACCGAACTTGGCTTCGAGCACGTCGGGGCCGACCGACAGCGCCCGGTTGTAGACGAACCCGCCGGTCAGCTCCAGCGCGGACTGGATCTGCTCGATGTCGAACATGGTGTCGGCGTTGGCCGGCGGGCTCGGCACCGGCGACGGCCAGACCTGGATCGAATATCCCACCGGCACGAACGCGTCGAATGCCCAGGCCTGCTGCAGCGCCTGCTCCACGATCGGAGTCACCGCTTCGACGGACATGTCCGTCACATAGACGGTCACGCCGAGCTTGCGACGGTCGGGGGACCCGTCGAAGCTGCCGGCCACCCGGGCCTCCTCGACCCCGGAGATCGACTCGAGCGTCGTGCGCAGCGAGGACAGTGCCGACTTCACGTCATCGCCACCGGACGGGGAGGCGCACGCCGTGAGGTTCAGGGCGGCGGGAATCACCAGGGCCGCTGCCGCACCGCGCAGCAGCGCTTTCTTGAAGGGGGAGCTCATCGATTCAGCCTCTCGTCACGCTGTAGTCAATATACGTCTCGGTGCCGCCGAAGAACTCGGCGCTGCGGTCGCGCGCGGCCACGACGCGGGGATCCGTCGACCGGGTGATGTGCTCCCCCGCCGACACCGCGTAGTCCACGGCGCCATGGCCGAGGGGTGCCGGGGTCGGCGGCGTGCCGTTCAGGTTGAAGTCGCTCGGCAGCTGCGCGGGCGCGTCGATGTCGATCACGATGCGGTTGGCCTCGGTGGGATGCCCGGCCAGCAGGTCCCCCACGTTCGCCACGGGATCACTGTTGTGCTCGAGGGAGATGACCGAGATGTCGGGGCCGATGTAGACGTCGTCGAGCGGTGCTCCCCCGGTCACCACGGCCTGCACGTTGAACGCCGCCGCGAAGTCGGTGTCGGCCGCGAGGTTGCCGGCGGTGATGCCACCGAGGCTGAAGCCGGCGAGCATCGTCGGGTCACCGGACGTGTAGCCGGCCTGCAGCAATGCCGCCTCGACGGCCTTTTCGAGCTGGGTGCGCTGGGCCGGGTTGAGTTTGGCGACGAGGTCGGAGTTGAGGTCGTTCGGTGCGTCGTCCGCAAAGGGCGACCACTCCTGGGTGCTCGGAATCTGCACCCGCCAGCGGGTGACGCCGTCGGCCCCGACGACCTTCATGACGCTGATCACCCCCACGTCGGCCACGCCGTCGCCGTCGATGTCGCCGGCCCCGTCGATGCGTGACTGTTCGAGGAACAGCGTCGCGTAGGGATCGTCGGTGGGACTCGACGGCGTACCGGTGAGAGTCGGCTTCACGGTCGGGGTGCCGCGTTCCTTCGCCATGGCCGCGAGGGCCAGGCCGACGAGGGCGACGCTCGCGAGCACGGCCACCGCGAGGACCACCATCAGCACGCCGAGGCCGACACCGAGGGTCGCGAGGACCAGGATCAGCAGCGCGGCGAGGGCGACGACGATGAGCACCGCCACGAGCAGCCGGGCGATCACGTCGACGGCGGCGGCCACGACATCGATGACAGCGCCGAGCACGTCGGCGATCCAGCCGCCGACCCCGGCGAGGAACCCGCCGATGTTGCTCCACATGCTGTCGTTCAGCGGGCTGTCTTTCACGACCGATTCGATGCGAGCGGATGCCCGCTCCGCCGCGTCGATCTTGTCGGCCACCGCCGCGGTGTACTCGGCTGCTGCCCCCGCCTGCGCGCCCTCGGCCTGGTCGAGCTGGGACTGGGCGCGGGTCAGGCGCTGCTGCGTGGCGAGCTGTTCCGGGCCCGGCACCAGGGCTTCCTCCTGCAGGGTCGACACCTGGCTCGCCCAGGTGCCCGCCTCGCCCTGCGCCGATCCGGCGGCCGTGATGGCCCGGTTGGCGCGCTCCTGGGCGGCGGCGAGGTCGACGGCGTACTCGGCGAGGGCCTGCGCGGTGGCCCGGTAGCGTTCCTCGGCCTGGCCGATCTCGCCGGCGACCTCGTCGGTCAGCTCGCGCACGGAGTCGAAGGCGTGCCCCACGGCATCCTGTTGCCCGGAAATGCGGATGAGGCTGAGGGCCGCGTCATTGATGGCATCCGCGGTGATCAGGTAGCGCCCGGCATGATCGGCGACCGCGACGGAGTTGCCGGTCAACGGTTCGAACAGGGCTGGTTCGAACAGGGCCGAATCAGAGGTTGCCACTGTAGTTGTCATCCTTCGAGTGGGCCGTGTTGGTCAGTTCCAGATCGACCGAGATGAAGGAGTCGTGGATGGTGTCGACCGTCTGGGCGAGGTCCGCGAGCCGCTCGACCATCCCGGCGCGCTTGTCATTCCACTGGTTTGCGAAGTCCTGCACCCGGTCGGAGAGCCCCGGATGCCCGACGGCGGCGGAGACCGCGTCGCTGAACCTCTCGGCCTGCTCGAAGTTGTCTTTCACGGTGACGAGGTCGTGGAAGAGCGTGTTGAGCTGGGTGAGGTTGAAGTTGAGATCCACGGTCAGCTCCCCGATTCGGTGACGGCTGTTTCGGCGGCGGCAAGGATCTCCGCGGAGCGCCAGAAGGTGCAGGCGGCGAGCACCGCGACAGCGAGCACGATGAGCCCAGTACCGAGGGGGACGAGCAGAAAAAGCAGGTCGTCGTAGCAGAGGGCGATCCAGGCCGGCCCCAGGAAGGCGCCGCCGAAGAAAGCGGGCCACAGGTCGAAACGCCCGCAATAGGTCACTTTTCGCCAGAACGGGAGCCGTGTTCCCGCCGGGGTCGGGACGACCGGTCGATGCAGGCCGACGAGCTTTTTCACGAGCGATACCGCGATCACCGCGGCCACGCCCAAGGCCATCGCCCCGTAGAAACCGAGGATCATCCAGACGTCTTTTTCGACCTCGGGCTCGAGCGCGGCCGGCCAGCCGGTGACGACACCGAGCCCGACGGGCAGGGCGATGAGTGCCACCCAGACCATGACGGGCGCGGCGATCCAGGCCAGGTGCACGCGGGGGCTGAGCACCCACAGGGTGGGGATGCTCGCGACGACTCCGCCGGCGCGGCGCAACAGCTCCCCCAGCATGAGCAGGCAGAACGCGACCAGAAAGAGCACCATCGGGATGCCGATAATGGCCGAGCCCACGGAGCGCTCGTACTCGGACAAACCGAGGTTGCGCACATCGGTGTACGTGCCGGCCATCACCTTGTCGAAGGCGGCGCTGGCCTGCAGCGTCAGCGCGAGCAGCAGGCCGATCGAGGCGAGGCCGAGCAGCACGAGCACGCTGCCGCCCAGGGTGAGCCAGAACCAGAGAAGTGGTCGCCGGGGGCGGGCTTCGATCGGTGGCGCGATCGGAGACGCGTTCACTCCCCTCATCGGGGCTCCCGTGTGCTCATGGGGCTCAGCTCACGGATTCGCCCGCGGCGAGGTTCTCCGCAGAGCGCCAGAAATTGACGGCGGCGAGCACCGCGAGGCCGATGAAGAGCACTCCGATGCCCAGGGCGGCGAAGAAGAACGGCGGATCCTCGAAAAAGAGCGCCATCCAGCACGGGCCGAGAATCGCGCCGCCGATGAAGGCGAGCCACAGGTCGAAACGCCAATAGTAGGTCAGGCCCCGCCAGAACCGGCTGCCCGTTCCGGCCGGCAAAGTCGTGCCGGCCCTGACGCGCCGGGTCCAGGCCAGCTTTTTCACCAGCGAAACGCCCATGATCGCTGCGATGCCCGAGGCGACACCGCCATACATACCGAGCAGGAACCAGACGTCGTCCACGACCGAGTAGTGCAGGTTGGCCGGCCAGCCCCCGGCCGAGGAGAGGACAAGCGGCACGGCGATGAGGGCCGCCCAGACCAACAGGGGCGCGGCAATCCAGACGAGGTGCACGGCGGGGCTAAGCATGCGCACGGTGGCCGTGTTCGAGCCACCCTGCCAGAAACCACGGTGGGCGCGGGTCCAGATTCCGCGGCGCAGCAATTCCCCCAGCCCGGCCAAACACATCGCCAACAGAAAGAAGATGGCGGGGACGGCCGTGATGAGGGCACCGGTCGAGCGCTCGCTCTGGTAGAGCCCGAACAGCTGGGAGCGGGTATAGGTGTCGGCCATCGCACCCTCAAAGGCGGCGCTGGCCTGAATCGTCAGAGCAATGAGCACTCCGATCGAGGCCAGGCCCAACAGTGTCAGGACGACTCCCACCAGGGTGAGGCGCAGTCCGAGTCGACGCTGACGCTGCGAGGGCGCGACCGGCGGCGTCGGTGGCGCGACGGCGGTGGTCATGCCCCTTCCTTCGGACGAACGGTGGCCGCACTGCCGACGGGAGCGGCGGCCTCCCAGCGCACGGTGGCCACAATCGTGTCAAAAAGTTCGGTGAACAGTTCGTACCCTTCGACCATCGGTGCGGAAATCGTGAATTGCAGCAGCCCGGAACCGTCGGGAACCGGCAGCCAGTAGTCCAGTGACAGCGACTGGGTGGTCGCCTCACCCCAGGCCCGAGACCCGCGCCCGGCCTGACGAGCGACGAGGCCGCCGCCGCCGGCCAGGAACGCAGCCCCCGGGAAGGCACCGCGCAGCCGGGCATCGGTGGCGGCGCGGTCACCGGCGGTGGCGGCATCCGCTGCCTGCGGCGGCCAGCTCGCCCGGCTGCCCAGCATCGAGGCGGGAAACGGAACCCCGGGCGCGAGCTCGAGCGAGATGGCGAAGGACACCGCGTGCGCGGCCTGGGCCTGCAGCGCCGCGTCGAGCAGTTGGTCGCGCACGTCGCGGCGGTGCCGGGCGAGGCGGTCGTTCATGCCCACCTGCCGTTTCACGAGCGCGCTGATGCGAGCGGATGCCGCCTCGCGGCTGGCCAGCGGAATCTGCGCCCACGTGCCCGGCAGCACGATCGAGTAGTCGGCGACAGCGATCTGGCGGGTCATGCGGGCTCCCCCAGCTGTGCGGGAGGGCCCAGCTCTACGGGCGGGCCCAGCGTCACCTGCAGGGTCTGCACCAGGTCCTGGGTCTGCTGCGACATGTTCTCGAAAGCCGCCAGGTCGTGGGTCGAGAAGATGAACTGCACCATCTGGGCCGCCCCGACCGGGTAGAGGCCGAAAATTGTGCGCTCCTCGATCGCGCCCTCGGCGTCGCCGGGGTTGCGGTGTTCGATCAGGTTGTTGGCGCCGACCAGCGGGCCGAGGGCGGTATCGCCGGCCCACGCGAGCACGTCGCGCACCCGGCGTCCGGGCAGCTGCACGGCGGCATCGTTCTCGAGCGACGCCTGAAACTCGTTCGGGGAACCCACCTCGGTGAGCGGCAGGGCTTTGAAGCCGAGCACACAGCTCGCCTGGCCCGATTCTGGCGCCGGAATGTACACGGCAGCGGTCAGGTAGGGGTCACCCATTGACCGTAAGCGTAGCTGCAGGGCTGCGAGCTGTTCGCGCAGCCGCGCGCCCGCTGCCGGTTCGGATGCGAGCCGCTCGGCGAAGTCGGCGGGCCAGGCATCCGCGCTCGGCTCGGCGCGCAACGGCATCGGGTACCAGCCTTCGGGCAGGTCGATGTCGAAGGCGACGATGTCGCTGAGCCGCGCTGCGCCCTGGGTGTTCACCGGCGTGGTCACCGCGCGTTCACCGACTCGACGACGTGGCTGACGCCGTTGGAATAGACGATCTCCCCGGTCACGACCGTTTGGCCGGTTCCGACGATCGCCTTGGTGCCGGCCGAGATCGGCTGCACGCCGTTGGCGCCCATGCGCATCACCGGGACCAGGTCGTCGGTGATGCCCACGCCCCGGCGCAGGATGGAGAGCACGGAACCGGAGGCGCCCTGGCCGGCCGACATGATTCCGAACGGGTCGCTGAAGTTCGAGCGGAACGACGGCGGGTTGCGGGTCACGACGCGCGCGGAGGCCAGGTTCAGGTACTGTCCGGCCGGCGGGCGGCCCTGCAGCGCCGCCCGAGAGATCCCGGTGGTGTGCGAGAGGGCGTTCGCGTTCACGGCCCCCTTCGCCCGGGCCATCCTGGTGAACTGTCCGAGAATCTTTCCGCCGAAGCAGGCGACCACGCCGAGGGCGACGGCGACGATGAGATCGGTCCAGGTTCCTTCGCCGGTGACCACGTTGATGGTGGCCTCGATGATATTGATCAGCGCGCCGACGGCGGCCAGCACCACGAGTACCGGCCCGAGAATCGGCACCCAGGACAGGAAGATCGCCAGGATTCCGGCGATGTCACAGATCGCCCGGAAGATCTTGAGCAGGTCGGAGCCCCAGTTATCCCACCAGCCGTCGTTGAGGCCGCTGTCCTTGACGACGCTGTGGATAGCCTCAGCGGCGGTGCGGGCCGCGAGGTCTTTGGCGTCGCTCGCGGCCCGCCAGGCGCGCTCCGCGGCGGCGATCCCCAGGAGCTTGTCTGCGGCATCCGTCGCCAGCCCGGTGGCCGTCACCTGGTTGGCGGCCTGTTCCGGAGTCGCCTCGGTGGCGGTCTCCGCGGCGGTGTCGGCCCGGTTCTGGGCCGTCGCGTACTCGCTCTGGGCGCTGCCGATGCTCGTGATGGCCCGTTGGGCGTCGCCCTGGGCGTCGCTCAGCGACCCGGAGTAGGTCGAGAGAGCGAATGCCGCCGCTCGGTACCGCTCTTCGGCCTGCGCGATGCTGTCGGCGACCTTGGTGGCGTTCTCACGCACCGCGGATACGGCCGAGCTCTGCATTTCGCTGGTGTCGGCGACGACGCGCAGCGAGGCGGTGGCGCGGCTGATGGCGTCGGCCATGCGCAGGTAGTCGGCGGACTTGGTGGCCAGCAGACCGGAGTCCCCCGGCAACGGCTCGAATTCCCTGTCGTACACGTGTGTCCCCGGTCTCGTTACGTCAGTCTCGGTGCGAAAAGTGCGAATGTCTGGATGCGCGGGTCGCGGCGCGTGAGTCTAGCGCGCGACGGTGGTCTGCTCGGAGGCATCCAGGGCCTGCGCGAGCTCGGAGTCCACCTGCAGAAAGGCGTCGCTGATCGCCGTGATCTGGCCGACCAGTGCGGTGATCTGCTCGATCATGTCGGCTCGTTTGTCGTCCCACGAGCCCGCGAAATCGACCACGCGTTCCTCCAGCTCGCGGTGGCCGGTTGCGCCGGCGACCGAAGCGGCGATGCCCTCGGCACTCTCGAACTCGGTGAGGATCGAAGCCAGGTCCGTGCCGACCAGTTCCAGAATCGCGGTGCTGACCTTGAGGTCGGCCATGAGGGTCCCTTTCCGGGGATGTCAGCTCGTGCGGGCACGAGTGGATGCGCCGCCCCGGCACCTGCCGGGGCGGCCGCTGTCGAAGCGGTTAGCCGCGGATGGCGTTGCCGAGCTCGGTATCAACCTGCTCGAGGGCGGTGGCCGCCTGGGTGAGGAACGAGGACATGCCTTCGAGGCCGTTGACCGCTTCGGTCGTGCCGCGGGTGAAGGTCTCGTAGGAGACCTGGAACGCGCCGGAGGCCTGGTCGGTGATGAAGCCGTTGCCGACGAGGTTGTTCACGAGGGTCTGCAGTTCGACGAGCTTGCTGACCAGCTCTTCCTTGCCCGTGCTCAGACGCCCGGCGGCATCCGTCATTTCGCCGTAGGTCACGTTGACATTCGCCATGAGATGCTCCCAAACCTTGTGTGACCCCCTGTGTGAGCATCAACTATCACTAACCGTACTTGGCGTCTACCGCTTTACCTATGGGTACGGGTACCCATGCCCGCCTCCGTCGCCCGGATCGCTAGGAGCGGCCCTTGCGGCCGATCACGGCCTCATTGAGGTTCTCGCCGGTGCGCCAGAACTGCAGGGCGGCGACGACGCCGAGCACGAGCCAGCACACCCCGCTGAAGACCAGGAAATGGCCGATGCCCACGCCATCGCTGAAGTACGGCCAGGCGCTGATGCCGATCAGGGTGCCGCCGAATCCGGCGAACCAGAGGTCACCGCGCCAGAGGTAGAGAAAGGTGTGTACGGCGCCGCGCTGCGGCACCCGCCGTGACTCGGCGGCGCGGGCGTCGCGCCGGCGTTCCTGGGCCGGAAAACTGAGTTTCTTGATGAGCGAGACGAACACGACCGCCGCGCCGCCGGCCGCCAGGACGCCGGGCCCGAACAGCAGCAGGAAGATCAGCATCTCCGTGCGCTCGTCGGCCTGCGCGGGTGAGAGCAGCCCGACCGAGAACTGCACCGGAAGGATGCCGACGAAGGCGACCAGCAGCAGCACCAGCCAGAGCAGCTGCCACCACGGGGAAATGGGCCGGAGGCCGTGGCGCACGCTCTCGACGTTGTGGAACTCCGAGGACGCGGCGATGGATGCCGGGCTCGTGTGCCGCCGGGCGATATCCGCGATGCCCACGCACGTAGCCCCGAGGAAGAACATGATGGCAATGAAGACGATCGGGCCGGTGGCGTTGGGGGCCATGCGCTCGCGACCACGGGTGCGTTGGAGGGATTCGTTCATCCAGACGTCGGCCTGGGCCGGATCGGTCACGGCGATGAACAGCATGTACCCGAAGACGCAGCCCGATACCAGGAGCAGGACCCACCCGACGATCATCGTGATGCGCCCGATGAGGGGCGAAATTGTCGGGGTGGGCTTGCTCGGCGCGACGCGGCTCATGCGAGCACCCCGCTCGCCGCGATGGCGGCCACGGGCTCGCCGTCGACCAGGCCGAGCTGCACCCGCACGCTCTTGCCGCGCGCCACGTACATGCCGCGGCCGGTGGGGAATTCGGCGCGGTTGATGCGCGGCAGCGGGGTCTTGAGGATCAGGTCGCCCTCCATGCTGTCCGGCTGCAGCAGGAGGCCGCGACGGCCGGTCTTCACCTCGGTCATGAGCGGCCAGCTCGAACTCCAGCTGCCGGTCTCCCCCTCGGCCACGAGCAGGTGGTCGCTGCGCTTGACGTCCTTGATCAGCTGCACGAGCGGGGCATCCGCCGGGGACTGCAAAAACTCGGCGATGCTCTCGATGAAGATGCCGATGCGGCCTTCGGTGTCGGGGTCGGTGACCGCAGCGGCGAGGTCTTTCGCCAACGCGACGGCCTCCTCGACGGTCACGGCCCGGCCGGCCCAGGTGGGCAGGGCGGCGACGCTCGAGCGCGCGATGCCGATGTAATACAGCCGCATGGCCGGGTCGAACCGCAGCAGCGACCGGTGCAGCCCGGTGAGCGCCGTGGTGCGCCCGCTCGCCGGCGGCCCGGCAAGCAGGAACACGCCGGTCGGGTCGAAGCCGAGGGGCCCGAGGGTGTCCTCGGCGATGCCGAGCACCGGGTTCGTGCCCAGCGCAGCCGGCAGCTCGGCCGCGGAATACTCCTTGGGCATGGCCCCGATGGCGGGCGCGGCCGCGGTGCCGGCGCCGGCGCGCCGCATGGCGCTCGCGAGCTGCTTGACCGCGGCGGACTGGTCGCTGACCGACCGGGAGCCGCCGAGCACGGCGACCTGGGTTTCGAGGTTGTCGACGATTGCCCGGCCCGGCACCGACTTGGAGCTGAGGATGTCGCCGGGCGCATCGAGGATGCTGTAACCGGCGTCGTCGGCGAGGCGCAGGATCACGCGCCGCTGCACGTTGGAGCTGACCGACGACGGCACGGCTCCGGGCCGGTCGGCGGTGAAGGCCACGTTGATGCCGAGCTGGCGGCCGTCGCTGAGGATGTCCTTGAACACGTTGTACCAGGGTGCCCGGCCGCTCGTGACCTCCCAGTCGTTGCGGAAGGTGGGGAATCCGTCGATCAGCAGCAGGATGCGCGGCTCGGTGGCGCGCCCGGTCTGCGCCCGGTAGTCGGTGATGTTCGACGCGTTGGCGTCGGCGAAACGGGAGCCGCGGTCTTCGAGCAGCCCCTTGAGCATGCGGAACAGCCGCACGATACGTTCGGTGTCGTCGCCCGAGATGATCGAGCCCACGTGCGGCAGCGCCTCGAGCATACGCAGGCTGCCGGCGCCGAAGTCGAGGCCGTAGACGTGCACCGGGCCGCCGCGCGGGGTGATCGCCGCCGCACAGGCCAGGGTGCGCAGGGCGGCACTCTTGCCGGAGCCGCCGGTGCCGTAGATGACCAGGTGACCGTCGACATCCGGATAGAAGTAGACCGAGCGCTGCTGCTGCAGCTGCGGAATATCGGACACCCCGATCAGGAGTTCGCTGTCGGTGCGCTGGCGCAGTTTGCTGAGGTCGTAGGCGGCGGCCATCTCGTCGAGCCACGGCCGCCGGGGCGCGGGAATCACGGCGAGGGCGGATGCCCCCCGGATGCGTTCCACGAGTCGCTGCTGATCGGTGGGCCCCAGGTCGTGCACCTCGTCGACCACGGCGCCCTTGGGCTCCTCCCACGGGGCCTCGCCGCCGAAGCGCAGCTCGGCGACCGTGATTCCGGGGCGGTCGGGTTCGCGGCTGGTCCAGCCGCCGGCGTAACTCGACTGGAACTGCTGCAGCCGGCCGGGGCCGGTCTTGGCGATGCCGCGGCCGGGGATGCCCGGATCGAAGTGGCTCGCGTCTTTCGTGCCGATCACGTCGGAGCTGTCGGACTCGTCGGCCATCCGCAGCGCGATGCGCAGCGGGGTGTTGGCGCGCAGGTTGTCCTTGATCACGCCGGCCGGCCGCTGGGTGGCCATGATCAGGTGGATGCCGAGCGACCGGCCACGCTGGGCGATGTCGACGACGCCATCGACGAACTCGGGCACCTCGCTCGCGAGGGCGGCGAACTCGTCGATGACGAGCACGAGCGCGGGCGGGCTCTCGGGGTCGCCGCGTTTCTCGAGTTCGAGCAGGTCCTTGGCTTTCTTGCGGTTGAGCAGGTGCTCGCGGTGGTGCAATTCGGCGCGCAGGCTGGTCAGTGCGCGGCGCACGAGGTGCGGGCTGAGGTCGGTGACCAGGCCCACGCAGTGCGGCAGATTCACGCAGTCCGCGAACGCGGAGCCGCCCTTGTAGTCCACGAACAGAAAGCTGACCCGGTCAGGGCTGTATTCGGCGGCCATGCCGAGCACCCAGGCCTGCAAGAACTCGCTCTTGCCGGCGCCGGTGGTGCCGCCGACGAGGGCGTGCGGCCCCTGGGTGCGCAGGTCGAGGTGCATCGCGTCGACCCCGGAGGAGCCGATGATGGCGCGCAGCTTGCCGGCCCGGCGGGCGGTGAACGCGGCACCGGGGGTGCGGTTGTGAATGGATGCGTTCTGCCGCCACCGGTCGACGACCGCGTCGCTCGATTCGACCAGGTCGTGGCCGAGCAGGGTGACCAGGGAGACCGTGCGGGGCAGGTCGCTCGCGTCGGCGACGAGCGCGCCGGCATCGATGACGGCGGCCATCCGGCGGGCGTAGGCGTGCGCGGTGGCGGCGTCGACGTATTCGGTGGCGACGTCGGTGATGGTCTCGCCGAGGCGCACGAACCCGACGGTGGCCGTCGCCACAGCGTCGGCCGTGGCGTCGCTCGTGTGCAGGTAGGTGCGGCAGGCGGCGGGCAGTTCGGGCACGCTCGCCGCGATCCAGATCGGAAAGACGCCGGCATCCGCTGCGGTCTCGGCGAGCTGCACGAGGCGGGCCCGGTCGAGTCCGACGTCGTCGGAGATGAGCACGACGATCGCGGGGATCGCGCTGCGGGTGCCGGCCTCGGTGGCCTGGGTGCCGACATCCGCTCCCCGGTCGAGCGCCGCCTTCTGCTGCTCCATCGCGCCGCGGCGGGTGGCCTTCAGGCCGCTGCCGCCGAGCCGCTGGCTGACGAGTTCCTCGAGCTGGGACAGCAGCACGGCCCCACTCGCGGCGCCGTCGACCAGGTGGCTGCCGGTGAGGGGGCTCTGCGGCGACGAGGTGTGCGGCATCCATTTGAGCCATTCGAGCTCGCGCGACCAGGCCGGGGTGACGAGCGCGGCGACAACGAGTTCGGCCGGGGAGTGCAGGGCGGTCAGCTGCACGAGAATGGCGTTGAGCGAGCCGCCGGCGGATGCCGGGGAGCCGGCGATGCCGAGCGCTCCGGAGTCGTAGAGGTTGTCGATGAGGGGCACGCCCTCGACCCGGCGGTGGTCGTTGATGACCTGGTCGAGCCGGGCGCGCAGTTCGGGCAGAATTTCGCCGCGCTTGCCGGCGTCGACCGTGTTGCGGCTGAGCATGGAGCCGATGCCGAGGCGCACGTTGAGGAACGACCAGTGTTCGGGCCGGCGGGTCCAGAGCATCGGGCCGCGGCGCAGGGCCTGCTCGAGGGTTTCGGCGGTCGAGGGCGATTCGGCCAGCCGCACGGTCTGTTCGATGACTTTTTCGTGGCCGAGCTGGGTGACGAGTGAGGCGAGGCGTTCGTCGAAGCGGGCGAGCAGGCGCTTGAGCTTCTTCTTGTCGCGGGACTTGTTGGTGAAGTAGTTGCCGATCAGCAGCAGCGGCGACAGCAATACGAACATGAGCGATGACAACCGCTGGGTCACGACGTAGAGGCCGATGCCGAGTACCGCCGGGGCCATCAGGGCGAGGTAGGGAAAGCCGTTGTCGTCTTTCTCGGGCGGCGCCTCGGGGGCGGCGAAGACCTCGCCGGCGTACCGACGCTCGACCATGGGCGAGCGGTTGAAGAAGACCGGCCCGGCGGTGGGCGTGTAGCCGGTCGCGGCGGCGCTCGCGAGCACCTCGATCTCGACCTCGGTGTCGCCGATCAGCAGCGTCGCGGTGGACTCGATGCGAAACCGGCCGATCAGTTCGCCGTCGACGACGATGCCGTTCGCCGAACCGAGGTCGATCACCTCGACGCCGTCGTTCACCTCGAACCGCACGTGCCGTTTGGAGACGAGCTTGTCGCCCAGCACGATGTCGCAGTCGACGTCGCGGCCGAGAACGGATGTTCCCACCGGCAGCGCGAATTCCCGCCCGGCTTCGGGCCCCGACGTGACCCGCAGTGTCGCGACGGTCGGTGCCTGTCCGGTTCCGGCCGGCGAGTAGTAGACGCCGGCGTCTTCGAGGGTGACGCTCGCGCCGGAGCCGATCCAGGCCTCCCCGATCGCGCCGTCGGGCGGCAGCAACAGGGACTCCGCGTGGCCGGGCAGGGTCGCCCGCAGGGTGAGGGACCCCGCGGCCGGAGTCGACGCACGACCGGCGGCCTGCTGGTGCGGGTCGAGGCGCGCGATGGTGGCGGCGATGTCGGAGATGTTGGCGGCGGCATCCGTCGTGACGACGATGTCGTGGGCGGGGCCGGTGGGGCGAACGAGGGTCAGTTTGAGGCGCATGTGGTGCAGTTACCCGTCGTCGCGGCTTTCCCACGGCCACAGGGGGCGGCCGCGTTGTCCCTGCTGAGTGGCGAGGATCAATGAATACGAGAGTACGACAATTGCGCCGAAAACTCCGGTGCTCGCCGCGAAGGGGCTGATCAGCAGGGAGCCGGCGAAGGCCATCGGGTCGCCGCCCTCGAGGGCGAGCCCTGCGGCCCCGACCACGATAAAGGTCGCCGCGGCGGCGAAGCCCGAGCCGATCGCGTAGCCGAGCGCCACCCGCTGGCGCTCGGGGCGGGTCGTGATGCCGAGTTTGACCATGAGCGCGAAGACCAGCACCACGGGCACACCCACCATGACTGGTCCGAGTACCGGCCCCGCCAGCGGCTCATCGATGACCTCACGGTCGGTGATGAGGCTGATCATGCCGAATCCGGCCACGATGAGCGACAGGTAGAGCACGGCCGCAAACGTCGACACCACCACGGCGTACTTCTGGTAATCGCGCACGGGTCCCCTCCCGAATAGTGCATGACTGAAGCGCTCGGTGGCGCCGACTGTTAGTTGGCGCGGGCGACCTGCGGTCCCTCGGAGAGTACCCGCTCGTACTCGGCGCGGGCGGCCAGGTTGCGGGTCGTGACGCTGCGCCCGCGACGGCTGATCCACGCGCCGAACCAGATCGGAACCTCGCGGGCGATGACCGCGGCGGCGATGGCGAAGGGTGCGAACCACTGCTGGCTGAGCACGGCGGCGACCGCCTGCGGGGTGAGCGTCCAGGCCTGCACGGTGAGCAGTGCGCTGCCGATGTACGACGCGTAGACGACGACGGCCACGACGAACCCGAAGAGCACGTAACTCCACCAGCCGGCCCGGTTGACCAGGCTGACGAGCAGGGCGAAGGCCAGGAAGAAGAAGATGACGGGCACGTAGAACACCGGGCGCACGGTGAATTCGGTGAAGACCCGGGTCGTCTCGGTGATGGTCGAGCTCGACAGGCCCACGATCGTGAAGACGGCCGCGGCGTAGATCACGGCGTAGACGAGCGTGGCGACGAGGGCGATGAGGATGCCGCCGCCGCGGTTGCTGCGGTCCTTCGGAGGCGTGGGCGCCTGCACGTAGATCGGTGTCTGCACGGGCGGCGTCGCCGGCGTGGTCGGGGTGTACTCGGGCGTGTAGTTAATGGGCGGAGTGTTGACGGGCGGCGTGTTGACGGGCGGAGTGCTGGTCGCAGCCGGCGTCAGAACGGCGGTGCTCGCGGCGGCGGGCGCGGCGACGGATGCTGCGGTCGCGTCGTTCTCCCGCGCGTGCGCCACGTGGGTGGCCGAGTCCGGCGTGTCCGACTCGGTGTACTCACCCTCCAGGCTGCCGGAGTTCGCCCGCTCGGTCGCCGCGGCGAGGGCGGCATCGTGCCGTCTGGCCGCCTCATCGGCGTCGGCCTGGGCGGCCGAGTCGACCGGCGTGGTGCCGGTGCTCGCGGCCTCGTGGGCAGGCGTGGCCTCGTGGGCGGGCGCCGAGTCGTGCGGGGCGTCGGCCGACGGGTAGGTCAGGGCCGGCTCGGCAGGGACCGATTCGCGACGAGCCGCATCGGGACGGGGCCGTTCGGCACGGGCCGGGGCGGCATCCGCTTCGGGCTTCGCCGTGCCGTCGTGGGGTGTGGTGTCGCTCATGCTGTACTCCTCGTGGCCGGGGCCGTTGATCTCTGCAGCAACCTTAGCAACGGGCGCGAGCCAAGCTCGGGAACCGCGCCCGCAAACTTCGGGTCGCGGCCTCCACTAGCCCACAACGCCGGCCGTGGCGGCCTCGGCCGGCACGGTCGGGTCGGCCACTGGGGCGATCACCGATCCGGGCGGCACCAGCACGTAGACCAGGCCGGAGATCGACGCCTCGACCGAGCCCGGGTTGTCGGTATCCACCTGGGTGGTGATGCCGGTCACGAGAAACAGCCGGGCTCCGGTCTGCAGCCCGTCGACGAACTGCAGCACCCGGCCGTAATCGCCGCTCACCGAGATGTCGACCGCGAGCGCCGCGAGGCTCTGCGGGGTGATCAGGGCGTTGGCGACGGTTGTTCCCGGAGTGTAGGCCTGGGCGTCGGCGACCTCGATGCCCGACAGGGTCAGTTCGCTCGCGGACGCCAGGTCATCGAGCTGATTCACGAAGTCCGGGATCGCGGTTCCGTCGGGGACGGACGCGGTCAGCGTGTTGTACTCCGCCGTCAGGGCTTTTTTGTCGCGCGAGTCCTCGACCAGTTGGGCGAGCACCGCCGCATGCGCCGCGTTGGTCACCTCCACGGTCGCCCGACTGGCATCGGCCGTCGACGCCGCCGCCAGCCGTGGCTCGATGCCGAGAAACCAGCCGGCAAGCAGGGCGACGACCGCGGCGAGCGCGGAACCGACGACCCAGACCCGGTTCGAGTCGATTCGGTTCGCGACCATTCGATTCGTGACCATTACTTCTCGCCCTCCGCGGTAAACCGCTGCGCGAGGGCAGCGTCATTGATGTGCATCGTGATCGTCACCGTGTACACGCCGGAGCTGTCCGCGCGCGTGACCGAACCGGGCAGGGCGTCCGCGAAGCCGGGCAGGGTGGCCAGGGCACGCAGCCAGGTCGGAACATCGGGCAGCACCAGGCTGGCGGCGGTGAATTCCACGGTGGCCATGCGGGCTCCCTGCAGCGGTGCGGTCGCCTGGGTGTAGGCGATCAGCGGCGACGCCGAGTCCACGTCGACGGTCTCGACGAACACACTGTCGGGCAGGGTCGCCTGCACCTCCTGCAGGTAGTCTTGCCAGTCGATTTCGGTGGACGCCCCCACCTGCTGGGCGGCGCGGGCCAGCTCAACCTGCGTCTGCATCTGCCGGATCTCGGAGTACTGGGCCTGTTCGGCGAGCAGCGACACGGTGCGCTCCTGCTCACTCTGCAGGCGCACCTGCGCCGTGGTCGCCACGAAGGTCGCCGCCCCCACCCCGAGCAGCGTGACGACGACCACGCCGATCACGCCGAAGCCAAGCCGTCGTCGCCGCAGCCGGTCACGGCGTTCGGCACGGATTTCGGGCGGCAGCAGGTCGACGCGCGGTTCGCCGCCGACGACGAGGGAATCGTTCGCTGTCTGCTTCATGCTGCGCTCCCCAGGGCCAGGCCGAGTGCGACCGCGAAGCGGGAGGACCCGTCACCCAGCACGGCTTCGCTGCCGGACGGCATGATGACGGATGCGAAGGGGTCGCCGGCACCGACGGCGATCCCGGTCATGTCGGCCAGGGCGGCAGAGAGTCCGGGCAGCTGCGATGCTCCCCCGGTCAGGATGATCTGACGCACGGGATCCTTCGGCCGGGTGTTGGCAAAGTAGTTGATGGTGTTGCGCAGGCTCACGAGCTGTTCGCCGATCACATCGGCGATGATGCCGGCGGCGTCGGTGCCCGCGGGTGCGGCACTCCACGACCCCGGGCCAGCCAGAGCGTTGACGGTGGCGAGACCGACCTGTCGTTTCAGGTTCTCGGCCGTCCCGGCATCCATTTCGAGGCCGGACCGCAGCGCCTGGGTGAGATCGTCCCCGCCGGTGGGGATGATGCGCACGAAGTGCGGAACCCCGTGCACCGCGATGACGACGGTCGTCGTCTTCGCCCCGATGTCGATCGCGCAGACCGTTCCGGTGAGTCCGGGCCGGGAGACCAGCGACCGGCTGAGGGCGAACGGGATCAGGTCCACCTCCCGGGTGGTGAGCCCGGCCAGCTCGGCTGCCCGCACGTTGCCGAGCACCGCGACCTTCACGGCGGCGATCAGCAGACCGTTCACCATGGGCCCGTTCTCGGTGGTGGTTTCGGAGATCGGGTAGAAGTCGAGCAGGGCCTCGTTCACCGGCACCGGCAGCATGTCCTGCACCTGCAGCGGCAGGGCGCTGCGGATGCGTTTCAGGGACATCTTGGGCACGCTGAGGTCGCGGGCGAGCACCCGCTGGTTGCCCATGCCGAGCACCACCGAGCGGGTGGAGAACCCCGCCTCGGCCCAGAGCTGCTTGAGGGCCGCGGCGACCGTGTTGGGCTCGATCACCTCGCCGCTGCTCACCGCCCCGGCCGGCAGGGCCAGCTCGTGATAGCGCAACAGGGTAGGGCGCGTCCCGCCGGAGCGGGACGAGCCGGAATGGGCGACCTCGACGGCCCGCAGCGCGCCGCTGCCGACGTCGATTCCCACGGTGGTGTGTGTCACGAGACCTGCTCCTCTATACATAGGTGCGCAATATTTAGGTGCGCATGAACGGTTGGGGGCGGAGGGACGGAGCTGAACGTCGGTACGGGCGGGCGCGGCATCACGGGGCGGCCACCCCCGTCGCGAGAAATGCCGACCGCACCTCGACGAGCAGGCCCACCCCGTAGGTGGTGGCGACCGGGGAGAGGAACTTGGGCGGCGCCGTATAGAGGAACCGGTCGTCGTAGTGGTAGTCCTTGCTGTACCCCACGCCCGACGAGGTGCCGACGGACCCGCGGAACTTCTGCGCGAGGGCGCCGTTCAGGGTCAGGTCGCCCTGCCCCCCAGCCACATTCGAGTTCTGCACCTGCACGGTATGCGCGACCGAGAGCAGGGCCGCATCGATGTGTCGGTCGTTGGACAGCAGGTTGGAGTACGAGCCACCGCCGCTGGCGGCGACCGGGTTCCAGATCCAGACGGCATTCTGACCGACCAGCCCGAGCATGTCGGTCGCGGCGTTCACATAGCGGATGTCGCCGGTCACGTACAGAAAATTCTCCGACGCCACCGTCATGGTCCCCTTCAGGTTGCCCTTGGTGAAGACGTCTCCGTTGCGGCAGCCGAACGACGTCGAGATCGAGGCGACATATTCTCCGGCCATCGGAAACCCCAGGCCGTTTCCGGTCGTGCAGGTGGAGGCCGTGAACGTTGACGGCTGCGTGAGGGCCGCCCAGTAGTTGGGGTCGGTCGTCACGGTCGGCACGTTCTGCACGTAGACGAGGTTCGCCTCGAGCACCGGCACGGTGGCTCCGAGCGCGGACCCGAGCCCGCCGCTGCCGGTGCCCGGCACACCGCAGGCCGCGGGCGTGGTGCCGCTCGTCGCCGGATCGCCGGCCACGTTGGTCTTCTTCGTCCACGGGGATCGCACGGTCATGCTTCCCGACGAGTTCAGCACGATGCTGGTCGGGCCGGTGTAGAGGCAGCCGGGGTGCGGGACATCCGTTGACAGGTCCGACCGCACTTCACGTTTCATCACCGAGTTCGTGGCCGGCATTGCCACGACCGGGCTGTAGACCGGAGAGCCCGCGAGAAAGTTCTGGCCGCCGCAGCTGCTGCCGTCGGAGCGTTGCTTCTTGTAGCGGTCGCCGGTTGCCGGGTTGAAGCCGGTGGAGACCCGCGACTTGAAGATGGCGTCGCAGACGCGCAGCGTGTCGTTGGAGTGGGTGGGGCCGTCGATCACGTCGCTGTTTCCGAAGGCGACTTCTCCGCAGTTGAACGACCCCGACGGCGCCGGCCGGCCGGCCCAGGAGTACTTCACGCAGGTGGCCACGTCGACGCCGGTGAGGGCCGGGTCCATGATTTCGTAATCGGTGAAATAGAGGTAGTCGATGAATCCCTTCTGTTCCAGGTTCGCGACCACGCTGCGGGTCTGCGTTCCGGCGCGGCCGGTCGAGCGGATGCGCACCACGCCATTGGTCGCATACTGCGTGTTGTCGATTTCGTAGCGGAAGGTGGCCGTGCTGCCGATGATGCCGCCCCAGGCCCCGGCCGCCCCGGAGCCGAATGCCGGGTTGACCGCGGATCCGGTCGGCAGGGTCAGGGTGCTGCCGGTGCTGAACGCTGCGGTCGCATCGCCGAAGCGCACGTAGGCGCTGTCGTCGGCGATGCGGCTCTCGTAGTCTTCGATGCCGGCGTAGGCGGCCGCCATGGCCGCGTTCCAGTTTTCGTCGGACACCGATTTGACGTGCCCGCTGACGGAGAAGGTCATCGCCGTGGCGACCATGAGCACGAGCACGAGACCCACCCCCACGACCATGAGCAGGGCGGCGCCCGCCTCGTGCTGCAGCCGGGACTTCACGGCTCCCGACATCACGGCACGCCCCGGCATCACCGCCCGCCCCGACATCACCGCCCGCCCCGACATCACGGCCCGTCCCGACATCACGGCCCGTCCCGACATCACAGCCCCGCCAGGGAGAGGCCGACGTTGGGCATGCCGACCGTGTTCTGCAGGGTGACCCAGGTGCGGGCATCCGTCGACCCGTTGGTGACGGTCACCGACACCTGCACCGCGGTGACCAGGCGGCGTTCGGCGAGGGTGAGTCCGGTGGCCGCCGGAACGATCGTGGTGCCGTCGGCCTGCAGGTAGCGGAAGAGACTCGGGGTGCCGGCGGGGGCGATCGCCTCGGTCAGGATGCGGCGGGACACCGGGGTGGCGGAGAAGCCATAAAAGCCGGGGGTCAACGTGACCGCCGCAAATTTCGTTTCGACCAGGCGCCGGTTGGCGTCGAGGTTCAGCCGCACCTTGACCGGGGGCTGGGTGGCCACGGGGGTGCCGAGGTTGACGTAGGCGTAGAAGGTCACGGATTCGGCTCCCGCCGCTTCGAGGGCCGGCGCGCTGAGAACGACCCCGGAGACGGGGTTGTCGGTGGCGGCGCGAATCACGCGCGCCATCTCGTTCATGCCGTTGCTGACCGACCGGGTATTCGCCGTGAGAACCTCGGCGTGGGACACGGACCGCATCGAGCTCACGTAGAGGCCTGACACGATCGCGGCCAGAATGCCGAGCACGAGCATCGCCACGAGCAGTTCGACGAGGCTGAGACCCTGCTCGCGCTCACGCCGCTCACGCCGCTCTCGCCGCATCACGGGGTGGTCCGTCGGGGGTCGAGGGTGACGAGTCCGCCCGCGGACACGCCGCGGGTGAGCACGGTGAGGCCGGCGGCCGGCACCGGGCTGCCGGACCCGGTGGCCGTGGAGCTCGTGGTGAACCGCCACGAGCCGTAGGGCAGCCCGATCTGCACCGCCGCGGCGCTGATGAGGCCAAAGGAATAGGTGACGGTCTCGGCGCAGCCTGGATCCCCGGTGCCCGGGGCCGAGGCCTGCGAGACGGCCTTGAGGTAGGTGCCGGCCACGCCCGCGACGTTCAGCACGCCCATCGGAACCGGGGTCACCGCCGTGGCGCCCGGCAGCGCGGCGACCGGGCTCGGGTCACGGCCATAGGCACCGTCGGCGGCGACGGTGGTCCAGGCGGCCGGGTCCACCGACAGGCACCCGACGACGCTCGTGCCGGGTTCATTGTACTGGCCCGCGATCACCTCATAGCCCGCGGCGAACGGATGCAGCGGCACCGTGCGGGTGAGCGAACTGGTCGTGGCCGGCGACGTGAAAACGCCGTAGGTGCTGCGGAAGGTCGTGTGCATGTCGGTGGGAATGCGCGTCACTCCCGCGTAGTTGCCGGCGTAGGTCACGTCGAATTTTCCGGCCAGGTCGTATTGGAAGGCGACGGATGCCGCCGCTCCGGCAGCGACGCCGACCGACTTCGTCGATACCACGGCCTGTTTCTCGTCGAGGTAGTTGGTGCGGCTGAGCGAAACGTCGTAGTTGCCCGGGGTGACCTTCAAGATATAGCTGCAGCCCTGGGCATCCGTCGGCAGCGGTGCGACCGTGATCGGCAGCGCGCCGTTGGCCGGACTGGAGGGGGTGGCGGTGACGGTGATGCCGCCGCTGCCGGCGCCGGAGCCGGTGAGCACGGAGACGAGGATGCTGCCGAGCGCCGGGTCGTTGATGCGGCTGCCGGGAGAGATGACGGTGGCGGAGCGCACGATCGGGCTGCTGGGGCGCCGGCCGTCCCAGTCGACGGTGACGTTGAGGCGCTTGTACTTGAGCTGCCCGCCGCCGGAGCCGCAGCCGGCGTAGGCGCTGCCGCTGGTTTCCCACGTCGCGGTGCGGGTGAGGTGAAAGGTGGTGCCGTTGACGACGGTCGTCTGGTTGATCACGTTCAGGATGCCGAACACGTCGCGGGTGGCGCGCACGGTGTCGATGTCCTGGGCGGCCAGGTTGATGGCCACCGCGCGGGAACGGGTGTCGCCACCCATGCCGAGGGCGGTGATGAGCCCGAAGGCGACGGAGACGGCGATGAAGCCGAAGACCATCATGGCGATGATCACCTCGATGAGGGTGACTCCGCTCTCACGGGAGGGAGACAACGAGCGGCGTGCTGTCGCGAGCGTCACGGGTGGCCTCCTTCGAGAGTGTTGGGGCGGGGTGGGTGCGGGGGTGAAAAGCGGGCCGGGGCTCGAAAGCCCCGGCCCGGTGCAGCGGGTGGTGCGGGTGGGTGCGGGCTACGGGGTGCAGCCGGCGGGAAGCGTCGCGGCCGTCGTAGCGGTCGCACCGAGCACGTCGGTCACGTAGAAGATGGCGCCGGTCGTGCTGACCGAGGTGATGCAGAAGGTCGGGGCCGCGGTCGTGCCGCCGAGGGCGTACTTGATGACGCCGGTGTGGATGCCCTGAGTGAAGCCGTTGGCCACCATGTTCGGAATCGACGAGGCGACGGCGTTGGTGGCCGGCATGGTGCCGGTGGTGGTCTGCACGGCGATGATGGCGGTCTTGGCGTTGGTGAGGTCGCTCTTGACGCTCGCGTCCTTCGCGTTGTTCTGGATGCCGAGGTACACCGGAATGGCGATCGCGGCGAGGATGCCGATGATGATGACCACCACGAGGAGTTCGATGAGTGTGAACCCACCCTGGTTCTCGTCGGGGTTGGCACGGCGGCGGTTGAGGTTGGCGAGGCTGCGAGCGAGCATTGTGACGTCCATTCGGGTTGGAGGTGGTGCATGGGGAGGATGTACTGAACTGTCTGTTTGTCTGTCAGGTGCGAGCTTCAGATTAGGGAGTCGGCATTCCAGTAGACGACCCGCATAATGGGGCGATTGCGGCCGATTCTGACCCCAATCGTGGGTTGAACGAGGTCATTTGATCATGCTGGCGATGCTGAAGATGGGCATGTAGAGCGCGATGACCATGCCGCCGATGACGACGCCGAGAAAGGCGATCAGCAGGGGTTCGATCATCGCCGTGAGCTGCTCGGTGGCGCTGGCGACCTCCTGGTCGTAGAAGTCGGCGATCTTGTCGAGCATGACCTCGAGCGAGCCGGCGTCTTCGCCGACGGCGATCATCTGCACCACCATCGGCGGAAACACGGGCTGGGCCATCAGCGGCGTTGAAATGGACTGCCCCTGGCGCACGGACTCGGCGACGGACACGAGGGCGTTCTCGATCACCCAGTTGCCGCTGGTCTCCCCCACGATCTTCAGCGCGGGCAAAATGGGCACGCCGGCGCCGATCATGTTGGAGAAGTTGCGGGAGAAGCGGGCAACGGCGATCTTCTTCAGCAGCGGGCCAAAGACCGGCAGCTTCAGCTTGATCGGGTCGAGAAAGCGGCGCACGGCGTCCGTATGGCGATTCCTCCGCCACCAGAGGGCGAAGGTCACGCCGGCGACGGCCGCGATCGGCAGCACGTAGACCATCGAGGCCGACAGGTAGACCAGCAGCTGGGTGGGCAGCGGCAGGGCGCCCCCGAGCCCGCGGAACATCTCCTCGAAGATCGGCACGATGAACACGAGCATCACCACGACCGCGAGCAGCGAGAGCACCAGCACGATGACCGGGTAGGTCATCGCCGACCGGATCGTGTCGCGCAGCTTCTTCTCTTTTTCGAAGTTCTCGGCGATCGACTCGAGCGCCCGGTCGAGAAAACCGCCGGTCTCGCCGGCGCGCACCATGTTGACCATGATCGGCGGGAAGGCCTGCGGGTGTGCGGCGAAGGCATCCGAGACCGAGGTGCCCGCCTCGACGTCGTCGCGCACCACGGCGAGCACGGTCACGAGCGCCGTGCTCTCGGTCTGCTCGGCGAGAATATTCAGGGTGCGCAGCAGCGAGAGCCCCGACCCGATCATCGTGGCCATCTGGCGGCTCATGATGGCGAGGTCTTTCAGGCCGACGCCCTTGGCGAAGACTTTCAGCGAGACGTCGCGACTGAGCCCGGTGGCGTCTGCGGCACGCTCGATCGCCGTCGGGGAGATGCCCAGGGCACCGAGGCGGGCCGACACGTCGGACTCGCTCGCGGCATCCACTTTTCCCTTCACGGTCTTGCCGGCGGAGTCGTGTCCGCGGTAGGCCCACGCCTGCACGGCGGGCATCAGCGGGCACCCGTCGCGTAGGCGGCCGAGTGCACGTCGCCGAAGTCGATCTCGGTCGCCGCGATGGCGCGGGTGGTCGCATCGCTGGCCAGTTCGACCCGGTGGATGAGTCGGCCGAGCCCCTCCACGTCGCTCGCCCGTTCCTCGGCGGCGAGGCGGGTGATCAGGCCCGAGTTGACGAGGTCGGCGAGGTGCTGGTCGAGGGTGTGCATGCCCCTGTCGCGGCCGGCCTGCATCATCGACGCGATCTGAAAGGTCTTGCCCTCACGGATGAGGTTGGAGATGGCCGGAGTGGTCACCAGCACCTCGGTCGCCACCACCCGGCCGCGTCCGTTGGCCTTTTTCACGAGGGTCTGGCAGACCACGCCCTGCAGGGTCGCCGCGAGCTGGGCGCGCACCTGGCCCTGCTGGTGCGGCGCGAACACGTCGATCACCCGGTCGATGGTCTGCGCGGCGTCCTGGGTGTGCAGCGTCGCGAAGACCAGGTGGCCGGTTTCGGCGGCGGTCAGGGCGACCGAGATGGTCTCGAGGTCGCGCAGCTCACCGATCAGGATCACGTCGGGGTCTTGCCGCAGCACGTGTTTGAGAGCGGATGCGAAACTGTGCGTATCGTGGCCCACCTCACGCTGGTTCACGAGCGCCTTCTTGTGCGTGTGCAGAAACTCGATCGGGTCTTCGACGGTCACGATGTGGTCGGCCCGGGTGGCATTGACGAGGTCGATCAGCGCGGCGAGGGTCGTGGACTTTCCCGACCCGGTCGGCCCGGTGACGAGCACGAGACCGCGCGGCAGCGACGCGAACCGGGCGACGGTCTCGGGAATCCCGAGTTCGGCGAGCGTTCTGATGTCGGTGGGAATCAGCCGGAACGCCGCGCCCACGTCGCCCCGCTGCTGGTAGACGTTCACGCGAAACCGCGCCGTGGGCGAGAGCGTGTAGGCGAAGTCGAGCTCGAGTTCACGCTCGAAGGTCTCGGTCTGCACGGGCGAGAGGATGCTGAGGATCGCCTCCGTCACCCGCTCGGCGGGCCACGGGGTCGGGTCACCGACGGGGGTGAGGCCGCCGTCGACCCGCAGCATCGGCGGTGCGTTCACGGTCAGGTGCAGGTCGGAGGCGCGCTGGCCGACGACCTCGGCGAGGGCGTCGAGCAAGCTCGCGTCGGCGGGGATCTGGTTCGACCGGCGGGTCGGGGCTGAGGTCGGGGCTGAGGTCGGGGCTGAGGTCGGGGCTGAGGTCGGGGCTGAGGTCAGGGACATGGGGTACCTTTCGGACGATTCGGTGCAGGCCGTTACAGCAGCGGGGTCAGGCGACGACGCGCAGGATCTCGTCGACGGAGGTCAGGCCGAGGCGCACTTTTTCCCAGCCGTCTTCGCGCAGGGTGAGCATTCCGGCCTCCCGCGCGGCGCGGGCGATGGTGGCGCTCGACGCCCGGGCCACGGTGAGGCGTTCGATCTCTTCGGTCACGGTCATCACCTCGTGGATGGCGAGGCGCCCGCGGTAGCCGGTGTGGGAACAGCTGGCGCATCCGCTGGGCTGATAGAGCACCCGCGCCGGCACGTAGCTGTCGGGCCCGAAACCGAGTGCGGCGAGCCGTTCGGGCGGGTGGTTCGCGGGCTTCTTGCAGCGGTCGCACAGCCTTCGGGCCAGCCGCTGCGCCACGACGCAGTCGAGCGCCGAGCCCACGAGAAAGGGTTCGATGCCCATCTCGGTGAGGCGGGTGATGGCGCTCGGGGCGTCGTTGGTGTGCAGGGTGCTGAGCACGAGGTGGCCGGTGAGGCTCGCTTCGATGGCGATCTGCGCGGTTTCGTGGTCGCGGATCTCGCCGAGCAGCACCACGTCGGGGTCGCTGCGCAGAATGGCCCGCAGCGCGCTCGCGAAGGTGAGGCCCGCCTTCGGGTTCACCTGCACCTGGTTGATGCCCTTCATGCGGTATTCGACCGGGTCTTCGACGGTGATCACGTTGATCTCGGGCCGGGCGACCTCGTGCAGGGTCGTGTACAGGGTCGTGGATTTGCCCGAACCGGTGGGGCCGGTGACGAGGATCATGCCGTAGGGCTTCTGGTACGAGGCCTCGTAGGCGGCGTGGTTGTGCTCGAGCAGGTTGAGGTCGCGCAGGGTCAGTCGGGTGGTGGCGTTGTCGAGAATGCGCAGCACGACCTTCTCGCCCCAGACGGTCGGCAGCGTCGCGACCCGCAGGTCGATGGTGCGGCCGTTGTGGGTGACGGACATGCGGCCGTCCTGCGGTTTGCGACGTTCGGCGATATCGATGTCGCTCATGATCTTGAGGCGGCTGATGATGCCGTTCTGGATGCTGCGGGGCGCGCTCTGCATTTCGTGCAGCACCCCGTCGATGCGGTAGCGCACCGCCAGCTCGTGCTCGCCGGGTTCGATGTGGATGTCGCTGGCCTGGTCCTGGATCGCCTGACTGACCAGCAGGTTGACGAACCGCACGATGGGGGCGTCGTCGGCCCCGCCTCCCGCTTCGAGCGCGCCCGCCGCGTCGGCGTCGGAGCCCGCGTTCTCTTCGGCGATGGTTGAGGTGAGGTCGCTGAGCTCGTCGTCGGCGCGGTGCGACCGGGCGATGGCGGCGAGCAGGTCGCCGCGTTCGGCCACGACCAGGCTGAGCCGCAGGTGCGCAAACCGGCTCACGTCGTCGAGGGCGAAGACGTCGCGCGGGTCGACCATGGCGAGCACGAGGCGTTCGTTCTCCACGGCGAGGGGCAGCACCTGGTGGCGCACGCAGATCGCCGCCGGCACCAGGGCCAGCGCCTGGCGGGTGATCGGGTAGTCGAGCAGTTCGATGTAGGGAAGGTTGGCCTGCTCGGCGCGGGCCCGCGCGAACTGCACCTCGGTCAGCGCGCCGCGGTCGACGAGGGCGCGCACGGCGCTCTCGTCGGCCGGGTCGCCGGCCAGCAGGGTGTCGATGTCTTCGATCGGCAGGGCGCCGTGCAGAATCAGGATCTCGGTCAGGGTGGGCACGCTGAAAGCTCCCTCGGGGTAGGGATGGAGTGCGCAAAATATCCCGGGAGGGTGTTCTAAAGGGGTGGTTTAGAGCCCGTGAGCCTTACGTCTGGCGTAACGCTAGTGGGCACGCTGAAAGGGCCGATAGCCCCGTCATGTGGGGGGACGACTCGGCGTCTAGCGACCCGTTCGGGCCACGGTGGCGGCCGCTAGGAGGCAGGCAGCTCGCTCCCGGCGTCGAGCACATACATCGTGGCGGTGATCGACGAGGTGCCGGATGCGGCATCCGCTTCGGTGCTGAACGAGGTGTTGAATGCGGTGACCGAGACCATGCGCTCGCCCTGCTGCAGGCCGTTGACGAAGCCGAGCACGCCCGAGGAACCCCCGGTCACCGAGAGGGACAGCGAGATTGTCGCGAACGGGCCGGCGGCGGCAGCGTCGGCCGCCGGCGCGGCGGGCGCGGCGGAAGCGGCTGGGACCGCAGCAGCCGGGTCGACCGCCGCGGTCAGCGCCTGCGGAATGGGGTCGCCGAGGGACACGCTGCCGATCGTGACGCCGTTCTGTGCGGCGAGCTCATCAAGCTGCAGCAGAAACTCGGGCAGGTCGACCGTGGTGGGAATGGCCGCGCGCAGTTCGGCGAGTTCGCTCCGCAGGGTGTCGATGTCGTCATACTGGTCGGCGAGCTCGTCGATCTGAGCGCGGGTGAGCTCGTTGGCGACCTTCACGGCATCCGTTTCGGCGTGGGCGGCAACCGTTGCTTCAACACGCGGCAGGATCACCAGCACTCCGCTGAGCAGCAGGATCATCGCCACCACGAAAGTGGCGAGGTAGGTGAGAATCTTGTTGATGGGCACGGTCAGTCCCCCGTCACGAAGCGGTTGGAGAAGACCTCGGCGTTGACGACCAGCACGAGTGCGGTCGTGTAGCTGCCGTCCTCTGCGCGGGTGAGGCCGCCGATGCTGGCACTGGCGTAGCCGGGCAAGGTGGACAGAGACGAGAGCCAGCCCGACACGCTCGTGAGGCTCGGGCTCGTCAGCGACAGGTTCAGGGTGGCGACGGCGCCGGGAACCGACTCGGCCGCCGCATACGGTTCGAACGCAGACGCGCCGTCCACCGTCGCTGTGCCCACGGAGACGTCGGCGGGAAGAGCCGCACGCACGACGGCGAGGTACTCCTGCCAGTTGATCTCGGTCGACCCGGCGAGGTCGCGGGCGGTGCGGGTGTCGGTCATGACACCCTCCACGTCACCGAGTTCGGAGTATTGGGCGACCTCGGTGAGCAGCGTGGCGGACTCGGCCTGGGCATCCGCCAACTCACCGTCGCTGAGCACGGATTCACCGGTGACCAGGGCCGTCACCACCGCCACGATGAGACCGACGGCGACCACGCCGAGGCCCAGCCGGCGGCGCAGCACCCGGCCGGACCGGGCCTCCTTGACCTCGGGCGGCAGCAGGTCGGCGCGCGGGGCGCCGCCGATGACCATCTCGAGGGCGCCGTTGGCCCGACTGCCGAGGGCGAGGCCGCACGCCACCAGAAAGGTTCCCTCGGTGGCGCGCACGGCGTCGGCGTTCAGTCCGTCGCCGAGGGCGATGCCGGTCAGTTCGGCGAAGATCACCGGCAGTTTGGTCTGCGCGGTCAGCTCGGCGGCGAGGCCCGGCAGTCGGGACCCGCCGCCATTGAGCACGATCTGGGTGATCGTGATGTCGAGCCGGGTGTTGCTGAAATAGGTGATGGTGTTGCGCAGGCTGCTGAGCAGGTCCATCGAGACCTCGTGCACGATCTGCGCGGCCTCGAGGTAGTCGGGGGCCACGGTGCGCGCCATGCCCACGATGTTCTTGAGGCGGATCGCCTCGGCTTCATCGACGTCGAGGCGGGTCTTGAGCGCTTTGATCACGTCGCTGGCGCCGGCCGGAATGAGGCGCACGAACTGGGGCACGCCGTCGACGGTCACGACCACGCTCGTGGTACCGGCGCCGATGTCGATCTCGGCGATGATGTCTTCGGCCGATTCCATGCGGTGGATCGCCCGCGTGAGGGCGAACGGCACGAGGTCGACCTCGACCGGGTTGAGCTTGGCGAGGCGGATCGCCTTGACGTTCGCCAGCACGACGTCCTTGACGGCGGCGATGAGCAGGCCCACGGTCTGCGGCCCGGCGTCGCCCTCGCCGGGGGTCTCGGAGACGGGATAGAAGTCGAGCAGGCCGTCTTTCACCGGCACCGAAACGAGGTCTTTCACCTGGAACGGCAGCGATTCCCGGATGCGCCGCATCGACATGCTCGGAACGGTCAGGCTGCGCACGACCACACGGTAGTCGCCCATGCCGATGACCACGTCGCGGCTGGTGAAGCCGCCGGCCGTCCACAGCAGGGTGAGCGCTTCGGCCACCGCGTCGGGGTCGACGACCTCGCCGCGCACGATGGCGCCCACTTCGAGGGGCTGCTCGTAGTAGTGCAGCAGCACGGGGTTGTCGGTTCCGGCGCCACTGAGCTCGACGGCACGCACGGCGGAACTGCCGATGTCGATACCCACCACGCGTGGTGCCACAGCGTCCACCCCCCTAAACCCGTATGGACATTGTACTAGTACAGATAGGGCAGATTATATAAGGCCGAAGAGGCCCAGGTATCCACTGGCGAGCACGTCACCGGCGAAGATGCCCACCCAGGCGCCCGCGAGCATCCACGGCCCGAACGGGATGCTGCTTTTGCGCCCGGCCTTGCGAAACGCCAGCAGAATCACCCCGAAGAGACCGCCGAGCAAGAACGCGCCGAACGCGCCGACGAACAGTTCTCCCCAGCCGAGCCAGCCCAGGTAGAGCCCGAGCACGCCGGCCAGTTTCACGTCGCCGAGGCCCATGCCGCCCGGATAAATGAGGGCAAGCAGTAGGTAGAGCGCGAACAGCGCCGCGCCGCCGATCAGGGCGCCCAGCAGCCGCTGCGGTTCACCGAGCGCGAGAGCGGATGCCGCCAGCAGCACGCCCCCGACGATGTACGCCGGCAGCACGATCACGTTGGGCAACGTGTGCGTGTCAATGTCGATCATGGCCAGCGCCACGCTGATCGAAGTTAGGTAAAGAAAACTGACGGCCATCAAGCCCAAACCAAGAATCTCGCTGGTCGAGCTTGTCGAGACCACCCCCGAGCTACTCGATCCCTCGACGGCACTCCCCGAGATCACCCACCACACGACCCCCGCAAAAAACACCGCGGTGCCGAACTCCACCGCCGGATACCGCCACGAAATCGCGGCCCCA
Source organism: Cryobacterium melibiosiphilum (assembly GCF_003602235.1). Classification (GTDB taxonomy): domain Bacteria; phylum Actinomycetota; class Actinomycetes; order Actinomycetales; family Microbacteriaceae; genus Cryobacterium; species Cryobacterium melibiosiphilum. The sequence goes on along the minus strand of NZ_QZVS01000082.1, from coordinate 74,203 downwards.
CAGTCGCGGCATCTCCCGCGCAGCACAAACCACGACAGGACAGGAATGTTGTCCCACGGCCGAATCCGCGCGCCACAACTACCGCACGCGCTCGGCGGCGACACGATCGACTTCTTCGCCGGAACCCGGTAGATCACCACGTTCAGAAACGACCCGATCAGCGCGCCGAAGACTGCGGCCACCGCAATTAGAAAAGCGACCAATGCTTAGTCCAAATCCCGAATCGAGTCGCGAATACCCAGAGTGAATGTTCCCGGAGATGCGCTGCCGGGTCCGGTAACCGCAGTGACTGTCGGAAACGTCATTCCCACGTGATTCAGGATTGCAGATCCGCCGAAAGTGACGGTCGCTCCGTACATCTGACCATACCAAATTGCCGAGTAGGTGAAGGTGATGTCACATGGCGAATACAGCAATGCCTGCACGTGGGTGCCAGCTATAAACGAATTCTGGATGTTGGCACGTGCGTTCACAGGACAGGTGGGTGCTCCGTCGGCGACTTCGTCTGGCATGATCAACCACAGCTTGGCGCCCGACGAGACGGCCTGAAATTGGGCGGAGCCCTGCAGATCGACATTGTTGGTGATGATGACCAAATCGTTTTTCAACGTCAGAATCTCATCGCCGATGCTCGTAATCCCATTCGTACAGGCTCGCGCATCAATGAGTCCGCGCGACGCTTGCAGGCTGTCCACGATCGGTTGGAGCTCCGCGAATGTGCATGTTCCCGATGCGGTCTTCTGCACGTAATCCGACCAGTCATATTTCTCATAACTGAAGTCCTGCCACAAGGGGGCGTCAGGAAACACTGGAAAGATCCGGCTTGACGCCGGGGATAGTGTCTTTGTCCCGCCGATCTGCGACGTTTCTTTGTGATCAACAGAGGCCGCCACGACATTCCCTTTGATCTGGGAGGAGCCCTTCATCGTGATCTCGTTGAGCGCCCAAGCATCCCCTGTGATGATGGAGCTGCCCACGGTGTCGATTGAGGGTGCGATTAGGCTCCCCGTGAGTATGGCTGAACCGGCGAGTTTGGCATCACCTGCCGACCAGACATCACCAAAGAATTGGCATGACCCACCCATGCTGAAGGAGCCGTGCGGTATCACGAGGTCCATTCGCATTATGCTCGAGCCGGTGCATTTCACGTCGCCGTCCTTCACATAGAGCGACGGTCGAGAAGCCCCGGTCGCATAGAAGACCTGGCTCGAGTCGCCGAAACCGATGGTGGATTCTGCGTGCACGGCGACGTCGGGCGATATCTCAGCTGTCGTCGCTTCGGCCGAGTAGATGGCCTGCACCGTGCGCGCGTCACCGCCGGTGTTGCCGAGCACTCCATCGTTCACGGCGTTGCCCGTGGAGGTGATGCGGACGGCGATGGCCGCGGAGCTGGGACAGCCCTCGTGCCAGTCTTCTTCCCCGGCCACCTGGAAAGCGAGCGCCACAGTGAAGGTCACATCGGGGCTCGCCGAGGTGAGTTCAGGACACGAGGTCGTCGCGAAGCGGGCAACCGTTGCATCGATACCGGCCTCCGCGGCGGCCTGGGCCTGCACGCTGGCGCGGGTGGATGTCGTGGCACCCAGGGTCGTCATCGTTGAAGCCACGATCGTGATCGAGATGATTGCGAACACGGCCATGACGCCTATGACGGCAAGCAGGGAGCTGCCCTGTTCCGTGCGCCCGGAGTGGTGATTCATGATTCGAAGCATGTGGTCGGCCCCCAACTGACTTCGCGGCTCGTGGTTGTCGATTCGATGACGATAGGCGAACCCTGATTTACGACATCCGCTGTAAACGACAGGCTCACCGTCGCGGTACCGGCTGCTGAAATACTGTCTGTGAAAACCTCGTCCACGTATGCGAGCGGCTCCATACCCTGTACGAGCAATATCCAGCCGTTTCCGACACCGGCCGACGGCTTTTCGAGCAGATCCGCGGCTAGATCCGCACGCTTGAAGTACAGCGCACCACCGTCGACGTCGGTGTAATACCAGGCTTCGCAGGAAGTGGCAAGAACTGCTGCGCCGCCGACACTCGAGACAACCAGGAGCTGGCCGGTGTCAGTCGGGGAGAGCAGAAGCCGCGCTGAGTTGCGCACTGCCGAGTGAACCGACTGTGCAACGGACTGACCGGCCGTTGTGGACTCCGACCGAGAGACGATGTCCTTCTCGGCGGTGAGTGTGCTGATGAGCATCCCGCCGACGAGCGTCAGTACGATGACGGCAAACGCCACGTAAACCAGCAGCTCCACCAGGGTGAAGCCCCCGTCGGAGGTGACTTGTGCACTGCGCGATTGCGCCATGGGGACTCTTATTGCTCAACCAACATGAGCGTCATAGCCGTGGCAATCGGCAGGGCGTCCATATCTTCGCTTACGGAAACGTTGACCGGCACTGTGGTGGGATAGGCGACGGATGCTCCGGGGCAATCGATGTCGACGGTGATGGTCAAAACATGGTTTCCGGCCGCAGTCACGGTCGAGAACTCGGAACTTGCGTAAGTGTCGAGTGTCGCGCAGGTGGTGCCCAAGGCACGGAGTTCTTCCATCTGTTGGGTCACCAGTTGGGTCGCCGTTGCGAGTGTCGAGTTTGACACCGACACTCGCAACGACTGAACCAACAGCGGAAGAAAGCCGATCGCGAGCAGCGCAAGCAGGAACATCGAGACCACAATCTCGATGACCCCGAAGCCCGAGTCTTCGACATCACGATCCAATCTGAGGTGCCTTCCAACGAATTACTGAGGTGGAAAACGGGTACTTCAGCGGGTACCCGACCTATAAGGATTCGCTGCCGGTTACGCGACGCCGTCCCAGTCAGGATCAACTGCCGGAATGGCAGCAGTCGATCCGTCGGCCGGGATAAGTGCAGCGCCAGCCGACCAGTTACGAGCTGTGGTAGTAGACGTGATCACGGACGCGTGGTTCTCAATGGTTGCTTTCGCTGCGTCAGTTGAGTCCAAACCCTTGACCCACCATCCAACGACCGTGAAACTATCGTCGGTCGTGGTGGCGCCGTCTCCTCCGTCGAACCGCGCGTTGACTGTGATATCAGCGCTCGTGGAATAGCCCGAGAATGCATCCTCACCAGTACTAGTTGCGGTCAGCAAATTGAACGCGGATACGGCATCCTCAACCGTCCCACCGTTGCTGATCTCGATCGCGAGGGCGGTCTTGGCCTGCGTGACCTGAGTGGACACGGAGCTGTCTTTGGCGCCGTCCTGCTGGTTGAGGAAGATCGGGATGGCGACCGCGGCGAGAACGCCGAGGATGAGAACCACCACGAGCAGCTCGATGAGCGTGAAGCCCTTGTCTTTGGTGCCGAGCGTCGCGCGCTTGCGCGCGAGAGCGGCGGTCATGGAGCGAATCATAAGTAGTCCTTTTTCGAGAGTGATACCGAGCAAAGGACTTCTAAATAGCGCCCCTACGATCAGAGTAGAGCGACAACCCGCCGTCAGGACTGTTTTTTAGGGGGGCGGGCTACCCCCAAAACGGGCCGTAGGTCTTTTGTGGTCCGTACGCTAGAAGGGGCGTTTAGTCGGTGGCCGAAACGGTCAGCACGTAGACGAGCGCCGAGATGGTTCCGGTCACCGAATCTGGGGTGTCAGCGACCTGCGCCGTGTTGAACGAGGTGACCGACAGCATCCGCTCGCCGCGTTGCAGGCCGCTGAGAAAAGCGAGCACGCCGTCGTAGCTGCCCGAGACGTTGAGCGACACCGGGATGCCCAGCAGCGTGCCCGCCGGCAGTGGATTCGTCGTCGGGGCAGCCGCCGCGCCGGCCACGGCCTGCCGTGACGGCTGCACCTGCGGGCTGCTGACCGAGACCGCCTCGACGGCGACCTGGTGCTCGGCGGCGAGGGCGTCGAGCTGCACGATGAAGGGGGCGAGGTTGGTGCTGCCGGGCAGGGTCAGCCGCAGGGCTTCAAGTTCGTCGGCCAGGTCGGTGAGTCCGTTCACCTCTACCTGCAGCAGGGACAGCGCCACCCCCGAGGAGACGTTCTGCGTCTCGAGCGCGCCGGTTTGCGCGTCGATCGCGCTCGTGCGCGCCTTGGTGGAGGACACCAGCAGTCCGCCGGTGACCAGCAGCATGAGCCCGACGGCGAGTGCCGCCAGCACGGTGAGCAGGGAACTGTTCGAGCGCACGGCTACTCCCCCTCTTGCGGCGAGGCGTCGGCGGCGTCACGGGTGGAGTACGCCTCGCTGTTGATGTGCATCGTGAAGGTGGCGAGGTAGCCGCCGGTGGCCGTGCGGGTGATCTGGCCCGGGGTCGCGTCGACGAATCCGGGCAGGGCCGACAGCCGGCGCAGCAGCACGGCGTTGCTCTGCAGCTCGGGGCTCGCGAGCGAGAGGCGCAGCGTCGCGACGCGCGCGCCCTCGAGGGGAACCGCGGACTGCCCGTACGCCGCGAACGGGGTGGCCCCGTCGGCGCTGACCGACGTGATGCTGACCCCGTCGGGCAGGGACTCGCGCAGCTCGCCCAGGTAGGCCTGCCAGTCGATCTCGGTCGACAGGGTCACTCCCTGGGCGTCGCGCACCTCGTCGAGCTCGTCTTTCAGCCGGTGCAGCTCGGCGAACTGCTTCTCCTGGTTGATGAGCAGGGTTGCGGCGTCCTGGGCGGTCTGCAGCTGTCGGGTGGCCTGCATCCGCTCTGACAGTGAGAAGCCGATACCCACGGCGACGAGCACGGCGACGAGCGCGATGACGGCGGCCGAGCGGCGGCGCAGCGTCTTCTCTGCCTGCCCCATGCGCACCTCGGCCGGCAGCAGGTCGGCGCGCGGTTCGCCGCCGGGTTCGGCCAGCGAATTGGCCGGGGTGGCACGCCCCAGGGCGAGCCCGCACGCCGTGAGATAGGTGCCCTGGGTGGCGCGCAGTTTCGCGGCATCGATGCCCGGCCCCAGCAGCATGCCCGTGGGTTGCGCGTAGACGACGGGCAGGCCGGTCAGCTGGCTGAGGGTGTCCGCGAACCCGATGAGCCGCGAGGCACCGCCGGCGAGCACGATCTGGGTGACTCGCAGGTCGCGCCGCAGGCTGCCGAAATAGTTGATGGTGTTGCGCAGCGCGTCGAGCAGCTCGTAGGTGACCTCGCTGATCGTGGTGGTCGCGCCGGCCGTTTCGAGCGTCATGTGGTGCGACAGCCCGACCAGCCGTTTCACGTTCTCGGCACTGGTCTCGTTCACGCCGAGCACGTTTTTCAGCGCGGCGGTCACGTCGTTGCCGCCGGCCGCGACGAGCCGCACGAACTGGGGCACGCCGTCGACGGCGATGACCACGCTCGTGGATCCGGCGCCGACGTCGATCTGCGCGATCACCCGGTCGGTCGAGGTGCCGAGGGTCACGGCGCGGCTGAGCGCGAACGGCACCAGGTCGACCGCGAGCACCCGCAGCCCGGCCTGCTGCACGGCACGCACGTTGGTGATCACCGGGGCTTTCGCCGCCGCGATGAACAGCCCCTGCGTCTCGGGCCCGGCCGGGCCGTCGCTGGAGGAGATCGGGTAGAAGTCGAGCAGGGCCTCGTCGAGCGGCACCGAGATCAGGTCGCGCACCTGCAGCGGCAGCGCCTCACGAATGCGCTTGAGCGAACCGCTCGGCACGGTCAGGTTGCGGGCCACGACCCGGTCGCTCGCGACCCCCAGCACCAGGGTGTGGCTGGTGAATCCGCCAGTGTCCCAGATGCGTCCGAGGGCCGCGCGCACCGCGTCGGCGTCGACGATCTCGCCGCGCACCACGGCCCCGACCGGCAGCGGCGTTTCGAAGTAGTGCAGCAGGGTGGGGGTGCCGCTCGCGACATCGGTCAGCTCGACGGCGCGAATGGCGGAGGTGCCGATGTCGAGCCCGACAACATGGCCCTTCACGGTGTCACCCCCACCACGTCGCGGAGGGACTCGCGGTTGCCGAGGGAGAACACGCCGGTCGGCGCGCTCGAGCCGCTTCCACCCGGAAACGGCAGGGCCTGGTAGCGCAGAATCGACGACATCCGCACCGCGACCGTGGCGCCGTAGAACTGCCCGTGCCAGATCGCCGAGTTTCGCATGATGAGGGAGCAGGGGGTGTAGAGCATGGCGGTCACCCCGGTGCCGGCAATGAATGAACCGCTGACGACGGATGCCGCGGGCCCGCCGGCGCAGGTCGGCGCGCCATCATCCGCTTCATCGGGAGTGATGAGCCAGAGTCTGGCCGCACCCGTGGCCTGGAACTGTGCGCTGCCGCCGAGCTGGAACGAGTTCGCGACGATCACGAGATCGTTGCTCAGGGTGAGGATCTCCGCGGTGATCGTGCGGATTCCGCCGATGCACCCGCGGGCGTCGATCAGCACCGGGCCGGAGATGTCGGAGACCAGCGGCTGCAGGGTGAGAAAGGTGCACAGCCCCGAGGCGGACTTTTTCACGTAGCCGGCCCAATCGGGTTTGGTGTAGCTGAAGTCGACCCAGCGGGGGCCGGTCGCCGCCGGCGCGGGCGCCGCGGGGCCGAGGGTGATGGTGCCGCCGACCTGCGCGCTGCCGGTCGTGACGAGTGATTCGGCGTTCAGGTTGCCCTGCACCTGGGACGAGTCGGTGAGCGTGGCGGCTCGCACGATGACGGCGTTTCCGCGCACGATGGAACTCTGCGAGGTGGTCAGGCTCTGGGCCGTCAGGTCGCCGTGCACAATGACGGAGCCGGCGATGCGCGCCGCGCCGCCGACCTGGGCGGTGCCGAACAGCTGGCAGGACTGCTCGAGCGCGAGGGTGCCCACCGGAATTGACAGGTCACCGGCCAGCACGTTCGAGCCCGCACAACTGACGTTGCCGGCGCCGGCCTGCACGACGGGCCGGTTGGCGTCGCCGACCTGCAGCTGGCTCGAGTCGGTGAAAGCGACCCCGGAGTGGGCCGTGATGGCGGCCGGCCTGGCGGGTTCGACGGCGGTGGAGCCGTAGATCGCCTCGACCGTGCGGGTGTTGCCGCTGGCGTTGTCGGGAATTCCGGGGGTGTCGGCGGTGCCCGTGGAGAGCACCCGCACCCGAGTGCTGCCGGCGGGCGGGCAGCCGGGGATCCAGTCTGCCGCGTCGCCGCCCTGCTGGTAGGCGAGCGCGATCGCGAAGCGCGGGGCGCTGCCGGGCGAGGTCAGCGCAGGGCAGGACTGCCGGGCCAGGCTGGCCGCGGCGGTGGCGATGCCGGCCTCGGCGGCGGCCTGCGCCTGCACGCCGGCGCGGGTCGCGCTCGTCACCCCGAGCGCACTGAGGGTCGTGGCGGCCACGGTGATGGTGATGATCGCGATGACCGCCATCACGCCGATCACGGCGATGAGGGCGGCGCCGCGGTCGTCTGCCGCGGGGGCGGCGGAGTCGGCCGGGCCTTTGGGCTTCAAGAGAAGCATGGCGACTCCATGGAGACGTCTTGCCGGCTGGTGCTCGTGGCCTGCAGCAGCGCGGGCGGGTCGCCGTCGGCCGTCGCGACGCTCAGCGACAGGTCGACGGTGGCGGCGGGTGAGCCCGACAGCTGCCAGGGGGCGGCCGCGCCGGGGCCGGGAGCGATCCCGGTGCCGAGCAGGAGCCATCCGTCGCCGGTGAGCTGGGCAGCGGTTGGAACCGTGATCGGGGTCGCAGTGGGGTCGCCGCGTCGATAGTAAACGGCTCCCGGTTCGGCGGGGTCGTAGAACCAGACCTGGCAGTAGGGCGCGGCGATGGCGGTGTTGCCCACGTTGGCCAGGCGCAGTAGCTCGCCGCGCTCGGTCGCGGTCGTGTCGAGCGCCGCGGCGTTGCGCACCCCGGCGTGAATGGACTGCGCGATGATCTGCCCGGCAGTGGATGCCCCGGTGCGGCCCGATATCGTGCGCTCGGCCGCGAGCGTGTTGATGAGCATTCCGCCGATTAGGGTGAGCACGACGACGGCGAAGCTCATGTAGACGAGCAGCTCCACGAGGGAGTACCCGGCCTGCGCCGTCGTCTCAGAGCCTGCCTCAGACACCGAGAACGCTCCCGCCCCTCCGTTCGCGCGTCGAGTGACGCAGGCGGCAGAAGTTATTGAGGCTACGTTACCCCTGATCGGGGGCGTATGGGCGTTCTAGTTCGAGTGGGCTACTTCACGTAGTCGAAAATGCTGAACATGGGCAGGTACAGCGCCACGACCATGCCGCCGATCACGATGCCGATGAACGCGATCATCAGCGGTTCGATCAGGGCGGTGAGCTGTTCGGTCGTCGCCTGCACCTCCTGGTCGTAGAAGTCGGCGATCTTGGCGAGCATCGACTCGAGCGCACCGGCATCCTCGCCGACCGCGATCATCTGCGTCACCATCGCCGGAAACACCGGCTCGAGCGAGAGGGGCCCGGCGATCGAACGCCCCTGGCTCACCGAGTGCTGCACCTTGAGCAGCGCCCGCTGCACGACCCAGTTGCCGGAGGTCTCGCCGACAATGCTCAGCGACTGCAGAATCGGCACGCCGGCGCCGATCATGGTCGAGAAGTTGCGGCTGAAGCGGGCGATGGCCAGCTTGGTCAGCAACGGCCCGAAAACGGGGATCTTGAGCTTGATCGGGTCGACGGCCTTGCGCACCCGGTCGGTGTGTTTGTTCTTGCTCCACCAGATCGCGAACACGGCGCCGATCACCGCGAGCACCGGGGCGAGCCACACCATGACCTCGCTCAGCACCACCAGAATGTGCGTGGCGAACGGCAGCTCACCGCCGAGATCGCCGAACATGCTTTCAAACACCGGAACGATGAAGATGAGCATGCCGATCACGGCGACCACCGCCATGATCAACACGATCACCGGGTAGGCCATAGCCGACTTGATGGTGTCCCGCAGCTTGACCTCACTCTCGAAGTTGTCCGCCACCGAGTTGAGCGAGTCCTCGAGAAAACCGCCGGTCTCACCCGCTTTCACGAGGTTGATCATGATCGGCGGGAAGACTTTGTCGTGCCGCACCATCGCCTCGGACAGCGACATGCCGGTTTCGACATCGGTGCGCACCGTATCGAGCATTTTCGCGAGCTGCGAGTTCGAGGTCTGGTCGGCGAGGATATTCAGGGTGCGCAGCAGGGTGAGCCCCGCGCTCGTCATGGTGGCCATCTGACGGCTCATCACCGCGAGGTCCTTCAGTCCGACACCCTTGCTGAAACCGGGAATCTGGATGTCCCGGTTCAGCCCGGTCTTCGGGGTCACCTCGACGATCGAGATCGGCGACAGGCCGATGGCCTCGAGCCGGGCCAGCACGACGTTCTCGGAGGGCGCCACAATGCGGCCCTTCACGAGCTTGTCGGTGGCGTCCCGCCCCCGGTACGCCCAGGTCAGAGTGTTATCCATTTCGCCTCATCACCTGCGTCTTTTCGCCGTCAGTGCCTGCGGGCCGAATACGAATCATGAAAGTCGACCTCGTCATCCGTCGCTTCGCCCGACGGCGTGCCGCGCTTGATGAGCTGGTCCAGTCCTACCGGATCCTGCGCCTTCTCCTCGGCCGACGCCCGGGTGATCTTGCCGGCGTTGACGAGTTCGGCGAGGTGCTGGTCCATGGTGTGCATGCCGAGCGAACGCCCGGCCTGCATGCTCGAGGCGATCTGGTGGGTCTTGCCCTCGCGAATGAGGTTGGACACCGCCGGGGTGGTCACGAGCACCTCGGTCGCGACCACCCGGCCACCCCCGACTTTTTTGACCAGGGTCTGGCAGACGACGCCCTGCAGGGTTGCGGCCAGTTGGGTGCGCACCTGCCCCTGCTGGTGGGAGGGGAACACGTCGATCACCCGGTCGATGGTCTGGGCGGCATCCTGGGTGTGCAGGGTCGCAAAGACCAGGTGCCCGGTCTCGGCCGCCGTGAGCGCCACCGAGATGGTCTCGAGGTCGCGCAGCTCACCGATCAAAATGACATCGGGGTCCTGGCGCAGCACGTGCTTGAGCGCGGCCGCGAAGCTGTGCGTGTCGTGGCCCACCTCGCGCTGGTTGACCAGCGACATCTGGTGGTTGTGCAGAAACTCGATCGGGTCTTCGACGGTCACGATGTGATCGGCGCGGGTGCGATTCACGAGGTCGATGAGCGCGGCCAGGGTCGTGGATTTGCCCGATCCGGTCGGCCCGGTCACGAGCACCAAGCCGCGCGGCAGCTGCGCGAACCGGGCGACCGTATCGGGCACGCCGAGCGCTTCGAGCTGCTTGATCTCGCGCGGGATCAGCCGAAAAGCTCCGCCGACGGAGTTGCGCTGCAGGTAGTAGTTCACCCGAAAACGGGCGTCGCTGGCCGTGAACGCGAAGTCGAGTTCGAGTTCACGCTCGAACTCCTCGCGCTGGGCGGGAGTCAGGATGCTGAAGAGTGCCAAGGTGACGCGATCGCGCATCCACTTTGCCGCACCGGCTATCGGGGCTAGGGCGCCGTCGACGCGGATGCTCGGGGCGGCCCCGACGGTCACGTGCAGGTCCGAAGCGCCCCGATCGAGCACCTCTTTGAGTGCCGCCAGCAGGTCGACGTCGGGCATCGCGGTCTCAGGCAACAACGCGCAACACCTCGTCGATAGAGGTCAGGCCGAGGCGCACTTTGGCCCAGCCGTCTTCGCGCAGGGTGACCATGCCCTGGGCCCGCGCGACGGCGCCGATTTCCGCGCTGGAAGCGTGGGACACCGTGAGGCGTTCGATCTCGTCGGTGACGGTCATCACCTCGTGCACCGCCACCCGGCCGCGGTATCCCGTGTTCGAGCAGGCGGGGCATCCGCCCGGTTGGTAGAAGACCGGCGGGTCGACGTCACCCGCGGTGCAAAACTCGAGGCGGGCCAGCTCGGCCAGGTCGCGGGTGTCGGCGACCTTGCACCGGTCGCAGAGGCGACGAGCGAGCCGTTGGGCCACGACGCAGTCGAGGGCCGACCCGACGAGGAAGGGCTCCATGCCCATTTCGACGAGGCGCGTCATGGCGCTGGGGGCGTCGTTGGTGTGCAGGGTGCTGAGCACGAGGTGACCGGTGAGGGAGGCCTCGATGGCGATTTTCGCGGTCTCCTGGTCGCGGATCTCGCCGAGCAGCACCACGTCGGGGTCACTGCGCAGGATCGAGCGCAGGGCGGTCGCGAAGGTGAGGCCGGCCTTGCGGTTGACCTGCACCTGGTTGATGCCGACCATGCGGTACTCCACCGGGTCTTCGACCGTGATCACGTTGATCTGCGGCGTGGAGACGTCGTTGAGGGTCGTGTAGAGCGTTGTCGACTTGCCCGACCCGGTCGGCCCGGTCACGAGGATCATGCCGTTGGGCTTCGAGTACGCGGTGCGGTACGCGGTGAGATTGGCCTCGAGCATATTGAGGTCGGTCATGCTCATGGTGCCGGTGGCGTTGTCGAGGATTCGCAGCACCACCTTCTCGCCCCAGACCGTGGGCAGCATGGCCACGCGCAGGTCGATTTGGCGCCCGTCGTGGGTCACCGACATGCGACCGTCCTGCGGTTTGCGCCGCTCCGCGATGTCGATGTCGCTCATGATCTTGATGCGGGAAATGACACCGTTCTGAATGTTCTTGGGTGCGCTCTGCATCTCGTGCAGCACCCCATCGATGCGATAGCGCACCCGGAGCGACCGCTCGGCCGGCTCAATGTGGATGTCGGAGGCCTTGTCCTGAATGGCCTGGCTCACGAGAAGGTTGACGAAGCGCACGATCGGGGCGGCATCCTGAGCGCTCTCGGCGTCAGCGAAGAGGGCGTCTTCGTCCTCGACGAGTTCCTCTTCGAGGGTGTTCGTGAGCACGGTGAGTTCTTCATCCGCGCGGTGGAACCGTGCGATGGCGGCCAGCAGGTCTCCGCGCTCCACGACGACGGGGTTGACGCGCATGCGAGCGGCCTCGCGCACGTCGTCGAGCGCGAACACGTTTCCGGGGTCGACCATGGCGACCACCAGGCGGTTACCCTCGAACCCGATCGGCAAGACCTCGTCCCGGTGGCACATGGCCGCCGGCACCTTGGACAGGGCGAGGCGGTCGACGGGGTACTCGATGAGTTCAACAAAAGGCAGTTTGGTCTGCTCGGCCCGGGCCCGCGCGAACTGCAGCTCGGTGATGACGCCGCTCGCGACGAGCGCGCGCACGGCGCTTTCGTCGGCGGTATCGCCGGCCGACAGGGCGTCGAGCTGCTCGATCGGCAGCAGGCCGTGCAAAATCAGGATTTCAGTGAGACTCGACACAGAAACACTCCCCCGAGCGTGACGCTGCTGCGGGAGTGCCCGGGACACAGGCAGCTGCGCCGGTGGATCATGTCCAAGGTGAGTCGGTGACACTCCACGTTACTTGTGTAGCGCAACAGGCGGACAGACCCACAACGGGGGGCATCCGCCCGGGTCCAGGTGATGAGCGCGCCCGGCGCATCCGCGCCGGGTCAGCCGGCGTCGAGGTCCCGCAGCACGAAGATGAGGGCGCTGATCGACGCCGTCACCCCGGCGGCAACCGGAGCCTCCGGGGTGCCTCCCTCGACGGCATCGGTGCTCACGGCGCTGACGCTGACGAGGCGTTCGCCCGTGCGCAGGCCGTCGAGAAAGTCGAGCACCCGGTCATAATCACCGACCAGCGTGATCGTGACCGGCACGGAGACGAAGTTCGCGGCGGTGACGAGAGGGCTCGTGACCGGGGGCACCTCGGCAGCCACGACCGGTGCCGCGGGAGCCACCGGGACCGCGTCGGCGTCGGGGGCGGATGCCGCGGCATCCGGTGCCGCGCCGTCCGCCGAAGCAGCCGCCTCGGCCGGCACGGCCTCGACCACGGCGAGCGGCTCGTAGGCCTCGGCATCGCTCACGTTCATCGCCGAGAGCGAGAGCCCGTTCGCTGCGGCGAGCGCGGAGACCTCGGCCACGAAGTCGGGCAGCTGCGCGTCGGTCGGCACGGAGGTGCGCAGCTCGGACAGCTCGTCCTGCACGCCGTCGATGTCCTCGAAGTCGTTCTTGAGCGCCTCGAGCTGCAGCTCGTAGACCGCGTTCTGCGCCTCCACGGCGATCCGTTCGGCGCGTGCGGTGCGCACGTCGTTCAGTTGCGGGGAGATGCCGAGCAGCCAGCCGACGACGAGGGTGACGCCGACGACGAGGGCCGCGCCAAACATCCAGATGCGATTGCGGTCCATGGTCACTCGCCTCCGGTGGTGTCAGCGAGCGTCGGGTCGGTGAAGCGGCCGGAATATGCCTCGTCGTTGATGTGCAGGGTGACGCTCACCTGATAGGCGCCGGTGTCGGTGCGGGTGATGGCGCTCGGAGCGTCGTCGGCATACCCGGGCAGCTCCCGGAGGCCGCGCAGCCAGTCGGGCACTTCGGGCAGTGTCGGACCGGTGACGAGCAGGGTCAGGGTCGCCACCCTCGATTGCTGCAGGGGCGCCGTCGCCTGCCCGTAGGGCGCGAGCGGCGTGGCGGCGTCGATCGTGACGGAGTCGATGCTCACGTCGGCGGGCAGCACCGCGCGCACCCGCTGCAGGTAGTCCTTCCAGTCGATCTCGGTGGAGCCGCCCACCTGCTGAGCGGCGATCGTGGCATCGACCGCGTCCTGCACCTGGCGCACCTGCAGGTATTCGGTCTGCTCCCCGAGCAGCTGCGCGCTGCGACCCTGCACGGCGGCGAGGCTCGCCTGCCCCTGCATCGCCTGCCACGTCGCCACCGCGACTCCCCCGGCGACCAAAACGACGACCGCGACGACCGCGATCAGCAGTCCGCGCTGCAGGGCCTTGCCGCGCAGGCCGGCTTTGACCTCCGGCGGCAGAAGGTCGGCCCGCGGCTCACCCCCGATAATCAGCTCATCGTCGACGGATGCCCGGCTCATCCCTTGCTCCCGAGCGCCAGTCCGAGCGCCACCAGATAGGTGCCGCCGGACCGTTGCAGGCCCTCCGCGTGCAGCCCGCGGGCGAGGTGCACCGCGCCGACCGGATCGGGCGCTTCCACCGGCAGCCGGGTCAGCCCGGCGAGCGCCTCCCGAAACCCGTCGAGTCGGGCGCCGCCACCGGTGAGCACGATCCGGGTCACCGTCAGCGTGTGCCGGGTGTTGGTGAAGTAGTTGACGGTGTTCCGCAGGCTGTTCAGCAACTCGGTCGTCACGTCGTGCACGAGCGTCGCCGCGGCCAGGGTCTCCGCACTGCGCCCGGTCTCGGCTTCGTGCGCAACCGGGTCGAGTCCGAGGGTGAGTTTGAGGGCATCCGCCGGCTGCGCGTCGAGGGCCAGCCGCACCATCAGCGCCTGCGTCACATCGTCACCGCCAGCCGGGATCAGCCGCACGAACTGCGGGATGCCCGCCGCGGTGATCAGCACACTGGTCGTTCCGGCACCGACGTCGATCTGCACGATCACGTCATCCGTCGCCGCGCCCCGGTGAATGGCCCGGCTGAGCGCGAACGGAATCAGGTCGACCTCCACCGGGGTCAGGCCCGCGAGCTGCACGGACTTCACATTCGCCAGCACGACGTCTTTCACGGCCGCGATCAGCAGCCCGCTCACCTGCGGCCCGGCCTCGTCGCCGGCGACCTCCATGATCGTGTAGAAGTCGAGCAACGCCTCGGCGACCGGCACTGACAGGAGGTCCTGCACCTGAAAGGGCAACGATTCGCGGATGCGCTTCATCGACATCTTCGGCACCGTGAGGTCGCGCGCGACCACGCGGTGATTGCCCATGCCGAGCACAACGTCGCGGCTCTTGAAGCCGCCGGCCGACCACAGGCGTTTCAGAGCGGATGCCACGATGGCCGGTTCGAGCACCTCCCCACGGCTCACGGCCCCGGCCGGCAGCGGTTCCTCGTGGTAGCGCTGGATGGTGGGCTTCGCCGACCCGGCCTCACTCACCTCCACCGCCCGCACCGAAGAAAAGCCGATGTCCAGGCCGACGACACTCGTGTTCATAGGTCTCCTGTGTGTGGGGTGCCGAAGGTGGTCACCCGCTCCGTTAGTCGAAACATGGAACGGTCCCGGTCGCGGTGATTGCGCTGGTCGCGGCCGAGGAGATGAGCGCCGGCTCCTGGGCCGTGATCGCGAACGACATCGTCACCGAGGTCGCCGTGGCTTTCGCGAAGACGGCGGCACCGCCGATCGGTGTCACGCCCTCCGCGAGGGTGTCCCACGGGGCGAGCAGCAGCGGTGTGGTCGGTGCGACGATCTTGGTCAGGGCGGTGTGGGTCGTGTAGATCGTGCCGCCGCCGGCCGGCGAGTAGTACCAGGCCTGGCAGCCGTAGCCCGGCTGGTCTCCCGGAACCCGGTCAGACCAGACCACGAGCAAGCGGGCACCACCGGGTAACACGGGCACCGAACTGATCGCCTGCGCGCCCCGCACACCCTGCTGCACCGACTGCGCCACGA
Organism: Cryobacterium melibiosiphilum; assembly: GCF_003602235.1. Taxonomy (GTDB): domain Bacteria; phylum Actinomycetota; class Actinomycetes; order Actinomycetales; family Microbacteriaceae; genus Cryobacterium; species Cryobacterium melibiosiphilum. The sequence continues at coordinate 58,954 of NZ_QZVS01000082.1, read as the reverse complement.
CCTGGCCGAGGTAGACGGCCGCGCCCGCCGAACGCACGGCCGGTTCGGCACTCGCCGTCTTGACCAGCACTCCGCCTGCGATCGTGAGCAGCCCGACCACGGCCACCCGGGTGAGCAGACCCACGACCGTGGATCCGCCGTCAGCCCTCACGGCGCGCTCACAAAGATGAGGGTGGATGCCTCGGCCAGCGGGGTCGTGGATCCCGACTGCACGACACTGACGTCAAACGACACGACCCCGGGATATCCGGCGGGCGCCGCCGGGCAGGCACCGCGCACGCGCTGCACGGTGAGGGTGCTGTCGATGCCGCTGAGGGAGCTTGCCGAAGCGGGAAGGGCCGAGCACACCGTGCCCTGAGCCCGGGCCCGCTCGATCTCGTCGCTCACGAGCTGAGTAGCCGTGGCAATGCTCGCATTGACCACCGAGACCTGCAGGGACTGCACGATCAGGGGCAGGAATGCGATGGCAAGGATGCCGAGCAAAAACAGGGACACCACGATCTCGATCAGGCCGAAGCCTGCCTCGGTGGCCCGGCCGCCACGGTCGCCGTGCGAGGCGACCTGACCTCGTGGAGCATTGACGGCATCCCGGTTGGACGGCACGACGCACCCCCTCCTGGGATCCTGTGACTTTGGTGGTGGCACACGAACGCGTTACGACCGGCCGGCTGCCCGCAGGCGTCCGGCCGGTCGTCGACTCCGCTGGTTAGGGGACCGCGGTCTTGACGGCCGCTCCGCTTTCGTTGATCGTGTAGGTGTGCGCTGCGGCGTCGTCAGCCCACGCTCCGGTAATCGTGAAGCCCAGCCCGTCGCTATCGACGGCAATGCTGGCGGTGATTTCATCACTGGCCGTGTAACCTTCGAGGCCGACCAGGGTGGTCGGGAAGTCACCCTCGGTCGTGTACTCGGCCACCACGGCGGTCTTGGCGGCGGTGACGGCCGCGGACACCGCGCTGTCCTTGGCACCCTCCTGCTGACTCAGGAAGATCGGGATGGCAACCGCGGCGAGCACGCCGATGATCAGCACGACGACTAAAAGCTCAATGAGGGTGAAGCCCTTTTCGTCGGGATCCAAGCGCATCCGCTCGCGCTTGTCAGTCAAGACGCGCTGTTTGCGTAAGAGCGCCCCCGTGATGCGTGTGAACATGTCAATCCAGTCGTTGTTGTGCGCTGTATGAAACCGGGAACGGCGTCGGGTCGTCCACGCTGATCATACGATTTTCTCCCCCCGAATAGGGGGTTTGTCGAAAACTTTTCCGCCCCAGTTTGGGTAGAGCTGACCAGTGGGCGGTCACCCGGCGGTCACCCGCCGTCGAGCAGGTCGCGCAGCGACGTCAGATCGCCCATCTGGGCCGCTGAACCGGCTGAACCGCCCGTCACCGTGCCGGTGTCGAGGTTGATGCCCGGAAGCCCGAGCGCCACGGACTCGAAGCGGGTGTTGTTCTTGAAGTCGTTCGCGCCGTTGGCATAGAGCTGGCCGCGCCACTCGAAGTTGTTCATGGCCTCGAGCCGGCAGGGTGTGTAGAGCATGGCGTCGATGGTGGGGGCGATGGTGAAGCCGTTTTTCATCGAGAAGTCGCCCTGCAGCAGCCCGCAGGTGGGCGCCCCGTTCGCGACGAGGTCGGGCGTGACGAACCAGAGCTTGTGCGGGGCCGTCGTCGACGACTTGAAACGCACGTTGTTGATGAAGTCGAATTTCTGGGCGAAGATCACGACGTCGTTGGTGAGGTTCACGTCGCCGCTCGCCTTCACCCCGAGCGGGCACAGAGCGAGGGCATTGATGATGACCGGCTTCGATCCGTTGGCCGCGGCGGCGAGTCTGGCCGCATTGATCGTGCAGTCGAGGCCGATCGGCGTCACCTTGTAGGGAACTCCGGTGCTGTCGACCCAGTCGCCCGGTACATAGTTGACATCGATCCAGCCCGGCACCGACGGAAGGTTCGCCGGCGCCAGGTACTTCGTGTACACGCCCCCGACCCGGCTGGGCAGGGTCGCCGCGTTCACGTTGACGGTCGCCGAGGTCAGGTTGCCGGTCACCTGCCCGAGGGTGGCCGCGCCCGAGGCCCAGGCGTTGCCCTCGATGGCGCATCCGCTGATATTGAGGTTGCCGTTGGAGACAACGACGTCGCCCTCGATCACCGTGTTGTTCGCGCATTCCATGCTGCCGTTTTTCACCTGGATCGCCGCCCGCCCGCTCTCTGCCACGAGCAGGTTCGCGTTGTTCTGAAAGACGACTCCGCCGTAGAGGTACATGGCGGCACCGGTGGGCTGCACGCCCGGCAATACTGCCGGCACGTAGGAGAACACCGCCTCGACGGTGCTGGCATCGCCTCCGGTGTTGCCCGCCACCCCCGATGAGACGGCCGTTCCGGTGGACAACACGCGGATGCGCACGGCGGCCACACCGGTCGCCGGGCAGCCGGCCACCCAGGTGTCGCCCGTCGTGCTCAGCGAATAGGACACGTCGGCGGTGAACGCCGGGGTCGTGCGGGTGTACCGGGGAAGGCAGGTGCCCTGGGTCAGGCTGACCTCGGCGACGTTCACGCCGCTCTCGGCGGCCGCGATGGACTGCACCCCGGCGCGGGTCGCGCTCGTGAGGCCGAGGGAGTAAAAGCTGACGCCCACGACCGTGGTGGTGATGACCAGGACGATCGCCATCACGGCGATGACGGCCATCAGGGCGCTGCCCGCATCGCCCGCGCGATCAGCGAAGCGGAGGCGCGCGGGCCGAACTCGACCGGGCCGAACCCGGTGGATGGGACTGCTTAGGCGCATGGGTCACTCCGGGTGGCTAGGGTGCGCATCGTCGCGGTGGAATTAATGCTGACGGGCAGGTTCTCGCCCGCGTCGATCGCGAGCGCGACGGTGATGCGGCCGTCGACTCCGCCGAAGACAGGGGTCCCACCCGGGCTGACACCGTCGCCGAGCTTGATCCAGGAGGTGAGGGCCGCACCGGTCGGCGGCGCGATCACGGCCGCCGGCGACAGCCGCTTGGTGTACACCGTGCCGCCGCCGGCCGGGGTGAAAAACCAGGCCTGGCACGCCCAGACGACCGGGCTTGTGGTTCCCGCGGTGCGGGCCAGCAGAAACTGGGTGTCGTCGATATTCTGGAGCGCCACGTAGGACGCGTTGCGCACCCCGACCTGAACCGACCGGCTGATCAGCTGGCCGGTATCGGCGGCCGTCGACGCGGAGCGCACATCGCGCTCAATGCTGAGCGAGCTGATCAGCAACCCTCCGATGATCGACAGCACCACGAGGGCGAACAGCATGTAGATCAACAGCTCGACGAGCGTGAATCCCTCCTGCGCTTCCGGGCGCAACGGCCCCCCGGCGCGCGGCACCCCACCGCGCCGCTTCATGGCGCGTCCAACAGGATAAGGGTGTTCGCCGAGGCCAGCTCGGCGCTGGAACCCACCCGGGTGACCCAGACGCGCAGCGGCACGACCCGCAGGTACGGCTCGACACAGACGTCGCCCGCGGGCACGGTCAGGGCGAGGTACGGCTGCAGGGTGCCGCGGGCATCCGCTACCGGCACCGGAACCGTCGCCGCGAAGGCCTTCACCGCCGAACAGCTCGACCCCAGCGCCCCCACCTGCTCGAGCTGCTGCACCACGATCTGGGTAGCGGATGCCCGCACCGCGTTCACGGCGGCGATCTGCGCCGCCTGCGCCAGCACCGGCAGAAAGGCGATGGCGAGCACCGCGATGAGAAACATCGAGATGACGATTTCGATCAGGCCGAAGCCGCTCTCGTCTTCGGCCTCGGGGTGCGGGGGTCGCCCGGTGTGAGGCATCGGGGCCGGCTATTTGACGTACTCGAAGATGCTGAACATGGGCAGGTACAGCGCCACGATCATGCCGCCGATGACCACGCCGATGAAGGCGATCATCAGCGGCTCAATGAGCGCGGTGAGCTGCTCGGTCGTGGACTGCACCTCCTGGTCGTAAAAATCGGCGACTTTGCCGAGCATCTGCTCGAGCGCGCCGGCGTCTTCGCCGACCGCGATCATCTGCACGACCATCGCGGGAAAGATCGGCTCCCGCGAGAGGGGCCCGGCGATCGACTTGCCCTGCCGCACCGATTCCTGCACCTTGCGCAGCGCCGACTCGACGACCCAGTTGCCGCTGGTCTCGCCGACGATCGCGAGGGACTGCAGGATCGGCACGCCGGCCCCGATCATGGTCGAGAAGTTGCGGCTGAACCGGGCGATAGCGAGCTTCATCATGAGCGGCCCGAACACCGGCAGCTTCAGCTTGAGCGGGTCGACGATGCGCCGCACCCGCTCGGTGTTCTTGTTCTTCTTCCACCAGATGGCGAAGGCGACGCCGAGCACCACGAGGAGCGGGCCGGCCCACACCATGACCTTCGACATCACGACCAGAATCTGCGTCGGAAGCGGCAGTTCGCCGCCGAGCCCGGCGAACATGTTCTCGAACACCGGCACGATGAAGATCAGCATGCCGATCACCGCCAGCACCGCCATGATCAGCACCACGACCGGGTAGGCGAGCGCCGACTTGATGGTGTCGCGCAGCTTCACCTCCGCCTCGAAGTTGCCGGCCACCGAGTTGAGCGATTTCTCGAGGAACCCGCCGGTCTCGCCGGCCTTGACGAGGTTGATCATGATCGGCGGAAACACCACGTCGTGCTTGGCCATCGCCTCCGAGAGCGACGCGCCGGTCTCCACCTCGTTGCGAATGGTCGTGAGCACCCGGGCCAGCTGCTTGTTCTCGGTCTGCTCCGAGAGGATGTTCAGGGTGCGCAGCAGCGACAGCCCGGCGCTCGTCATGGTCGCCATTTGCCGGCTCATGACCGCGAGGTCCTTGAGGCCGACCCCCTTGCTCAGCCCGGGGATGCGGATCTCCCGGCTGAGGCCGGTGCCCACCTTCACCTCGTCGATCGAGATTGGCGAGAGTCCCATCGCCCGCAGCCGCATCATCGCGGCGCTCTCCGAGGCGGCGTCGAGCCGCCCGGACACGACCTTGCCGCCCATATCGCGGCCCTTGTACGCGTAGGCCAGGGTGCCAGACATTACTTGCCCCGCGTCGAGAAGGAGTCGCCGAAGTCGATCCCGGCCCCCGCGGTTGCGGCGCTCGGGGGGCCGTCGGCATCCGTTCGCCGAATCAGCTGGTTCAGCCCCTCGAGGTCCTGCGCCTTGTCTTCGGCGGATTGCCGGGTGATCAGGCCGGCGTTGACGAGTTCGGCGAGGTTCTGGTCCATGGTGTGCATTCCGAGGCCCCGACCGGCCTGCATCGATGACGGGATTTGATAGGTCTTGCCCTCGCGAATGAGGTTCGCGACCGCCGACGTGGTGATCAGGATCTCGGTCGCCACGACCCGGCCGCCGCCGACCTTTTTCACGAGCGTCTGGCAGATCACGCCCTGCAGCGTCGCGGCGAGCTGGGCGCGCACCTGCGCCTGCTGGTAGGGCGGAAACACGTCGATCACCCGGTCGATCGTCTGCGCCGCATCCTGCGTGTGCAGGGTCGCGAATACGAGGTGCCCGGTCTCCGCTGCCGTCAGCGCGACCGACACTGTTTCGAGGTCGCGCAGCTCGCCGATCAAAATGACGTCGGGGTCCTGGCGCAGCACGTGCTTCAAAGCGGATGCGAAACTGTGCGTGTCATGGCCCACCTCGCGCTGGTTGACCAGGGATTTCTGATGTTTGTGCAGAAACTCGATCGGGTCCTCGACGGTCACGATGTGGTCGGCTCGGGTGCGGTTGACCAGGTCGATCAGCGCGGCGAGGGTCGTGGACTTGCCCGACCCGGTCGGGCCGGTCACGAGCACGAGGCCGCGGGGCAGCTGCGCGAACGCGGCGACCGATTCGGGCACGCCGAGGTCTTTGAGCTGTTTGATCTCCCGCGGGATCAGCCGGAACGCTCCGCCCACCGAGTTGCGCTGCAGGTAGTAGTTGACCCGAAACCGGGCACCGCCGGCCGTGTAGGCGAAGTCGAGCTCGAGCTCCCGCTCGAACTCCTCCCGCTGCGCCGGCGTCAGGATGCTGAACAGCGCGCTCGTGACCTTCTCGCGTTCCCACTTCGTCGACCCGTCGATCGGCCGCAGGGCCCCATCGAGGCGGATGCACGGCGGTGCGGCGACGGTCACGTGCAGGTCGGACGCGCCCAGGTCGAGCACGGTGATGAGCGCGGCGACGAGGTCGGCGTCGGGCTGCGGCTCGCCGGAGGCGGCGCCCCGCCCCGCCCGCCGCGAATGGCCGGGATCCCCGGCCAGCCCGGCCCCGGCCGTCCCGACCGCGGTTTCGGAAGCGTCGCTCACGGCCGCGGCCGATGCGCCGACGAGGGTGGGCGCATCCGTCGCCGCGTGCGCGACCGGGTCGGTGACCGGATCGAGGTCATCAAGCGGCCAGGTCTCGGCCGCAGCTCCCGGCGGAGTCACCGGGATCTCGTAGATCGGCTGGCTCATGGCTGGTGTCCCTTCACGATCGTGCAACGGCTGTCGACGGGGGCATCACGCCACCACCCGCAAAATTTCTTCGATCGAGGTCAGGCCGAGGCGCACCTTGGCCCAGCCGTCGTCGCGCAGCGAGATCATTCCCTGGTCGTTGGCGGCTCGGGCGATCTCGGCGCTCGAGGCGCGGGCCACGCAGAGCCGCTCGATCTCCTCGCTCACGGTCATCACCTCGTGCACCGCGATGCGGCCGCGATAGCCCGTGTTCGAGCAGTTGGCGCATCCGTTGGGCTTGAAGATGATCGGCGACGGATGCTGCGGGTCCACCGGAAACCGCAGGTGCGCCAGTTCCTCGGGGCTGCGCGCGTCGGGGGCCTTGCAGCGCTCGCAGAGGTGCCGGGCGAGCCGCTGGGCGACGACACAGTCGAGGGCGGAACCGACCAGGAACGGCTCGATGCCCATCTCGGTGAGCCGGGTGATCGCGCTCGGCGCGTTGTTGGTGTGCAGGGTCGACAGCACGAGGTGCCCGGTGAGGGCCGCCTCGATCGCGATCTGCGCGGTCTCGTGGTCGCGAATCTCGCCGAGCAGCACCACGTCGGGGTCGCTGCGCAGAATGGAACGCAGCGCGCTCGCGAAGGTGAGGCCGGCCTTCGGGTTCACCTGCACCTGGTTGATGCCGGCCATCCGGTATTCGACCGGGTCTTCGACGGTGATCACGTTGATCTCGGGCCGGGACACCGAGTTCAGGGTCGTGTAGAGCGTCGTCGACTTGCCCGACCCGGTCGGCCCGGTCACGAGGATCATGCCGTAGGGCTTCGAATACGCGGTCTTGTAGGCCTCGAAGTTGTGCGCGAGCAGGTTGAGGTCGCGCAGATTCATGCTCGTCGTCGAGTTGTCCAGGATGCGCATGACGACCTTCTCACCCCAGACCGTCGGCAGGGTCGCAACCCGCAGGTCGATCTTGCGGCCGCCGTGGCTGACCGACATGCGGCCGTCCTGCGGTTTGCGCCGCTCGGCGATGTCGATGTCGCTCATGATCTTGAGGCGGCTGATCACGCCGCTCTGAATGCTCTTGGGGGCGCTCGGCATCTCGTGCAGCACGCCGTCGATGCGGTACCGCACCCGCAGGCTGTGCTCGCCCGGTTCGATGTGGATGTCGGAGGCTTTGTCCTGGATTGCCTGGCTGACCAGCAGGTTGACGAACCGCACGATCGGCGCCGCGTCATCCGTCGCGTCATCGCCGATGGAACGCTCGGGCTCGCTCGGCGTGTGTTCCTCTTCGAGGGTGGTGGTGAGGTTGCTCAGCTCGTCGTCGGCGCGGTGATATCGGGCGAGGGCGGCGAGCAGGTCGCCGCGCTCGGCGACCACCGGGGCGACGCGCATGCGGGCGCCCTCCCGCACGTCGTCGAGGGCGAAGACGTTGCCGGGGTCGACCATGGCCAGCACCAGGCGGCCGTCGGTGACCGCGATCGGCAGCACCTCGTGGCGGCGGCAGACGATCGGCGACACCATGGCCAGCGCGATCGGATCGACCGGGTAGTCGAGCAACTCGACGAAGGGCAGGTTGGCCTGCTGGGCACGAGCCTTGGCGAACTGGATTTCGGTGATCACGCCGCTGTCGACGAGGCGGCGCACCGCGCCCTCGTCGGCGGGGTCACCCGCCATCAGGGTGTCGAGGGCTTCGATCGGGAGCAGGCCGTGCAGGATCAGGATTTCGGTCAGGGTTGCCACGCGGGCCTCCCCCGATCGGGGCCCTGGTGCGCGTGTGCGGAGGGACCGGTTGCAGTCGTGCCCTGTTTGGGGGTCACGGCTTAGAAATCGAGCATAGCCGCCCGCGCCCCTCATACCTAGAACAAGTTTTTGTGCAGGTCAACGGCGCTCGGTGGTCGCCCCGTAGACGCCGAGTTGGCACTGAGTCCCACTGTGGTGCCATACTTTCCCTGATTCAGCTACACAAGACCGGAACGCTGACACTGAGTCGTGGCAGCCCGTGTATTTTCGCGGGCTACGCGCGAGTAGGCCCCGAAGTCTCATGTGAACTGCCAACACAAAGGAGTGTCACCATGACGACGATTCTCAACAAACCGGGTTCGACCCGGGCCAAGAACCCCGCCACCACCGCCCAGCCTGCCCCCGCCGGCCTCGCCGGAATTGTCATCGCCGATCCCGGTGCCCTCGGCCTCGGCGCCTTCGCCCTGACCACCTTCGTTCTCAGCCTCTCCAACACGGGCCTCATCCCCGGCGCCGGTGCCGCCGTCGTCGGACTCGCCCTCTTCTACGGCGGAATCGCCCAGGTCTTCGCCGGAATGTGGGAGTTCGTGAAGGGCAACACCTTCGGAGCGACCGCGTTCACCTCGTACGGTGCGTTCTGGCTCGCCTTCTGGTGGCTGCTGACGAACCCCGAGACCGAAGCCGCCGCGGGCGGGGCCGGCGTCGGCGCGTTCCTCGTGGCCTGGACCATCTTCACCGCGTTCATGACCGTCGCCGCGCTCAAGACGAACCGGGTGCTCGTCACCCTGTTCGTGGCCCTCACGCTGACCTTCATCTTCCTGGCGATCGGCGCCTTCACCGGCATCAACTCCATCCACGCCTTCGGCGGGTACCTCGGCCTCGCCACGGCGGCCATCGCCTGGTACGGCAGCGCCGCCACCGTGATCAACGCCACCTGGAAGCGCCCCGCGCTCCCCGTCTGGCCGCTCGCCTAACCCGCCCTGCGCACCTCCGCGTACCATTCGACGGAGTTCAGCACCGAAAACCCTCGTTTCGACCCGAAACGGGGGTTTTTGCGTGCACTCTCCGTCGAACGGTACAGCGCACGACGCCGGCGAACGGATGCCCCGGCGTCGGGCATCCGCCCCCCGCCCCGAAACAGGGAGTGGACTCCGCGTATACCCTAGGATTGGGCACATCCGCCCTGCCGGGAGTGTGGCCGAAAGGTACCGATGTACGGGGACATGGCGACCGTTCGTGCCGATGCGACGAGCCTGGATCGCAAGCGTCGGCGCTCCCAACGTGCCGCTCCCGTCGCCCTGCTGGCCCTGGTCAGCGCCCTGCTACTCGGCGGCTGCGCGCTGTTGCCTCCAGGCGGCGAGTCTGGGGAGGCCACCCATGAGCGACTCGACTCCCTCGCCGGCGTGGCCGACTCCCGCGTACGGGTCGCGAATATCCTGTCGGGATTCACACGCTACTGGTCGACAACGGTGGAGATCACCGTGGCCGACGACTATGCCGTCGGCGACGCCGACGCGGCACTCGACTGGTTGCTGCACACGGCCTGGTCCATCAACAACCAGGAGCCCAACAGCGGCGTGCTCGTCGGCTTCGTGAATCCTGACGGCACCACGGCCGACTGGGACTGGCACGGCGCGCTCACCGCGGCCGGATACGACGCCGACTGGATCGGTCGCGGCATGGACGAAGGCGGCATCCTGCTCTTCAAGTCAGAGAACGTGACGGGTGTCCTGGGCGACTGGCCCGCCGCTGTGCCCGACCTGCCCGCCGGCGTGCTCGTCGCCGACTGACCTTCACGAGCACCCGCGGCGGCCGTGGCAGTCCTCACCGGGTGGCAGCAACGTGTCGCACGCGACGCGTTGCCAACCGCCACGAGTGGGCGCAAAACGCCCCATGAAGCAGGCTGGCGGCACGCGAGTGGGCGCAAACGGCCCCATGACCGCTCGCGAAGGGGCTATTTGCGCCCACTCGCATCCGTCAAGGGGCGATATGCGCCCACTCGCGAGCGCCGGGAGGCCACCAACCCGCGACCGCCTCGACACGGTGCCCACCCACAGGCCCGCATGGGCGCCCCGGGCTGCAACACCCCGACACGAAGACCCTCAGATGTCAGCACGCGCACGTCTAGCGCTGCTGGCGGCACTCGTTTGGACACACGGCACCTGTTACAACGAGTGCCCGCTTGCCAAACGAGTGCCGCGAGCTTCCCCGGGTCCACCACGCCGGCGCGGCGCGGGCATTAACGACGGATGGCCCCCCTGCCGAAGCAGGGGGGCCATCCGTTTGATCCAACCGGGTTAGTGGTTAGTTGTACGTGCCGGGTGTCAGGTCGTCAGACGAGAAGCTGTCGAAATCGACGAAGCTCAGGTCACCTTCCTTGAACGCGGCGTCATCGGTGAAGATGCGGTTCGGGTAGCGCTCGGCCTTGGCCTCTTCCGTTGCCTCGACGGTGACGTCGCGGTAACGGGGAAGACCGGTTCCGGCCGGGATGAGCTTTCCGATGATGACGTTCTCCTTGAGGCCCATGAGCGGGTCGCTCTTGCCTTCCATGGCCGCCTGGGTGAGAACCCGGGTGGTTTCCTGGAAGGAAGCGGCCGACAGCCAGGACTCGGTTGCCAGCGACGCCTTGGTGATACCCATGACCTCCTGACGAGCCGAAGCCGTCTTGCGGCCCTCGGTGAGCGCAGCACGGTTGAGTTCGTTGTACTTCAACCGGTCAATGAGCTCACCCGGAAGCAGTCCGGTGTCGCCGTGCTCGACGACGGTCACCTTGCGAAGCATCTGACGAACGATGACCTCGATGTGCTTGTCGTGAATCGGTACACCCTGCGAACGGTAGACGTCCTGCACACCGGTCACGAGGTGCTTCTGCACCGCGCGAACACCCTTGACTCGAAGAACTTCCTTCGGGTCGACGGCGCCGATGATGATCTGCGTGCCGAGCTCAACGTGCTGGCCATCCTCAACGAGAAGGGTCGAACGCTTGAGCACCGGGTACGCGATCGCTTCGTCACCGTTGTCGGGGGTCAGGATAACCTTGCGGCCCTTGTCCGAGTCTTCGATGGTGNGATGCGACCGGCGGAGTCGACGATGGGCGATGCACCCTTGGGGGTACGTGCCTCGAAGAGCTCCTGTACACGCGGCAGACCCTGGGTGATGTCGTCAGCGAATGCCGACCCACCCGTGTGGAAGGTACGCATGGTCAGCTGGGTACCGGGCTCACCGATCGACTGTGCGGCGATGATGCCGACGGCCTCTCCGATGTCCACGAGCTGGCCGGTCGCGAGCGAACGGCCGTAGCAGACCGCACACACACCGACGGTCGACTCGCAGGTCAGAACCGAGCGAACCTTGATGTTCTCGACACCGGCTGCGATGAGCTTGGCGATGAGAACGTCTCCGACGTCGTCGCCGGCGTCGGCGACAACTTCGCCGGCCGCGTTGACCGCGGGGGCGGCCAGGCTGCGAGCGTAGACCGCGTTCTCGACGTTCGCGTGCACCGTGAGGGCACCGTTCGCGTCGAGGACGAGGGCATCGTTGGCGTCACGCTGGGCGATCGGCAGTTCGAGGCCCTTGGTCGTGCCACAGTCGTCTTCACGAATGATGACGTCCTGGGACACGTCCACCAGACGACGGGTGAGGTACCCCGAGTCGGCGGTACGCAGCGCGGTGTCGGCGAGACCCTTGCGAGCACCGTGAGTAGCAATGAAGTACTCGGCGACGGACAGGCCTTCGCGGTAGCTCGAGATGATCGGGCGAGGGATGATCTCACCCTTCGGGTTGTTCACCAGGCCTCGCATGCCGGCGATGTTACGCACCTGCAGCCAGTTACCACGAGCACCCGACGTCACCATGCGGTTGATGGTGTTGTCGGCCGGGAAGTTCGCCTGCATGGCCGCGGCCACGTCTTCGGTGGCGCGCGTCCAGATCTGGATGAGCTCCTGACGACGCTCGAGGTCGGTCGTGAGACCCTTCTCGAACTGCGACTGAACCTTGGCAGCCTGCTTCTCATAGCCGGCAACGATCTGCGGCTTGTTCGGCGGGGTCAGGATGTCGCTCAGCGCCACGGTCACACCGCTTCGGGTTGCCCAGTAGAAACCGGCATCCTTGATCCGGTCGAGGGTGGCGGCAACCTCGATCTTGACGTACCGCTCGGCGAGGTCGTTGACGATCGTCGACATGGTGCCCTTGTCGGCTACCTGCTCGAAGTACGGGTAGTCAACCGGAAGCGCCTCGTTGAAGATGGCGCGACCGAGGCTCGTGGTGACGAGCACGGTTCCGACGGCCTGGCCATTGACGAGTTCGACGCCTTCGGGCTGGGTGCCCTCGGTGAAGTACTTGTCGGTCAAGCGGATGCGTACCTTGGCGTTCAGGTCGAGCGACTTCTGGTCGAACGCGAGAATCGCTTCGGACACGGTGGAGAACGCGCGGCCTTCGCCGACAACGCCTTCCTTCATCGTGGTCAGGTGGTGCAGACCGATGATCATGTCCTGGGTGGGCAGGGTCACCGGGCGACCGTCAGACGGCTTGAGGATGTTGTTCGAGGCGAGCATCAGGATGCGTGCCTCGGCCTGGGCCTCAACCGACAGGGGAAGGTGGACAGCCATCTGGTCACCGTCGAAGTCGGCGTTGAACGCCGCGCAGACGAGCGGGTGCAGCTGGATGGCCTTGCCCTCGACGAGCTGAGGCTCGAAGGCCTGGATGCCCAGGCGGTGCAGGGTGGGTGCACGGTTGAGCATGACCGGGCGCTCGCGGATGATCTCCTCGAGCACGTCCCAGACCTGCGGGCGGCTCCGCTCGACCATGCGCTTGGCGGCCTTGATGTTCTGAGCGTGGCTCAGGTCGATCAGGCGCTTGATCACGAACGGCTTGAACAGCTCGAGTGCCATCTGCTTGGGCAGACCACACTGGTGCAGCTTGAGCTGCGGGCCGACGACGATGACCGAACGGCCAGAGTAGTCCACGCGCTTGCCGAGCAGGTTCTGGCGGAAACGACCCTGCTTTCCCTTGAGCATGTCGCTCAGGGACTTCAGGGCGCGGTTGCCGGTACCCGTGACGGGGCGACCACGACGACCGTTGTCGAACAGTGCGTCGACGGCCTCCTGCAGCATCCGCTTCTCGTTGTTCACGATGATCTCGGGAGCACCGAGGTCAAGCAGACGACGCAGGCGGTTGTTGCGGTTGATCACACGACGGTAGAGGTCGTTGAGGTCAGAGGTCGCGAAGCGGCCACCGTCGAGCTGCACCATCGGGCGCAGTTCGGGCGGAAGCACGGGAACGACGTCGAGCACCATTCCGGCCGGCGAGTTGCCGGTCATGATGAACGCGTTCACGACGCGCAGGCGCTTGATGGCGCGGATCTTCTTCTGACCCTTGCCTTCGGCGATCTGCAGGTGGAGGTTTTCGCTCTCGGTGACGAGGTCGAACGCCTCGAGGCGCTTCTTGATGGCCTCGGCGCCCATGAAGGCCTCGAAGTACATGCCGAAACGGTCCTGGAGCTCGTGGAAGACGGAGTCTTCCGGCTTCAGGTCGCCGACCTTGAGGGTGCGGAAGTCTTCCCACACACGCTCGAGGTGAGCGATCTGCTCGTCCAGAGACTTGCGAATCTGGCCCATTTCCTTCTCGGCGGCGTCTTTCGTGCGCTTCTTCTGGTCGCTCTTGGCGCCTTCGGCCTCCAGGGAAGCGAGGTCGGTTTCGAGGCGCTGCAGGCGGTCGGCGATGCGCGAGTCGCGGCTGGTCTCAATGGTCTTGAGTTCCAGGCGCAGCTCGTTCTCCAGGCCAGGCATGTCCTGGTGGCGACCGTCTTCGTCAACCTCGATGACCATGTAGGCGGCGAAGTAGATGACCTTTTCGAGGTCCTTCGGAGCCATGTCGAGCAGGTAACCCAGGCGCGAGGGCACACCCTTGAAGTACCAGATGTGGGTGACCGGAGCGGCGAGCTCGATGTGGCCCATGCGCTCGCGGCGCACGGACGACTTGGTGACCTCTACGCCGCAACGCTCGCAGACGATGCCTTTGAAGCGAACACGCTTGTACTTGCCACAAGAGCATTCCCAGTCCCGCGAGGGTCCGAAGATCTGCTCGCCGAACAGGCCGTCTTTTTCCGGCTTGAGCGTGCGGTAGTTGATGGTTTCGGGCTTCTTGACCTCACCGTGCGACCAACGACGGATGTCGTCTGCGGTAGCCAGGCCAATACGAAGCTCGTCAAATGTTGTTACGTCGAGCAATTTCTCTCCTTGGAAAGTTTTCGAAGTTTCTCTGGACCGGGCTTAGATGTCGTCGATGGACGACGACTCAAACCGCGTGGAAATGTTGATGCCGAGCTCTTCCGCGGCGCGGAAGACCTCATCATCGGTGTCGCGCAGGCTGACGGCGGTGCCGTCGGCTCCGAGTACCTCGACGTTCAGGCACAGCGACTGCATTTCCTTGATCAGAACCTTGAAGCTCTCGGGGATGCCGGGTTCCTGAATGTTCTCGCCCTTGACGATGGCCTCGTAGACCTTGACGCGGCCGAGGATGTCGTCAGACTTGATCGTCAGGAGTTCCTGAAGTGCGTATGCGGCGCCGTATGCTTCGAGCGCCCACACCTCCATCTCACCAAAGCGCTGGCCACCGAACTGTGCCTTACCACCCAGCGGCTGCTGCGTGATCATGGAGTACGGACCGGTCGAACGGGCGTGGATCTTGTCGTCGACGAGGTGGTGGAGCTTCAGGATGTACATGTAACCCACGGACACCGGCATCGGGAACGGCTCGCCGGAGCGGCCGTCGAAGAGCTGGGTCTTTCCCGAGGATCCGATGAGGCGTTCGCCGTCACGGGTCGGGGTCGTGGAGTCCAGGAGACCCTCGATCTCGATCTCGAGCGCGCCGTCGAATACCGGAGTCGCCACCTTGGTGCCGGGCGCAGCGCTGAAGGCGTGCTCGGGCAGGCGTGCGGCCCACTTCGGCTTGCCTTCGACGTTCCAGCCCTGCTTCGCAATCCAGCCGAGGTGCGTTTCGAGCACCTGGCCGAAGTTCATGCGACCGGGGATACCGAGCGGGTTGAGGATGATGTCGACCGGGGTTCCGTCGGCGAGGAACGGCATGTCCTCGATCGGCAGGATGCGGGAGATGACCCCCTTGTTGCCGTGACGGCCGGCGAGCTTGTCACCCTCGGTGATCTTGCGCTTCTGGGCGATGAAGACGACCACGCGCTGGTTGACGCCCGAGCCGAGCTCGTCGTCGCCGTCCTGCGAGTCGAAGACCTTGACACCGATGATGGTGCCGCGCTCACCGTGGGGAACCTTGAGGCTCGTGTCGCGAACTTCGCGGCTCTTCTCGTTGAAGATGGCGCGCAGCAGGCGCTCCTCGGCGGACAGCTCGGTCTCGCCCTTGGGCGTGACCTTGCCGACGAGGATGTCGCCGGGGCGGACCTCGGCTCCGATGCGGATGATGCCACGCTCGTCGAGGTCGGCGAGGAAGTCCGGCGACACGTTGGGAAGGTCGCGAGTGATCTCTTCCTTACCCAGCTTGGTGTCGCGGGCATCCACTTCGTACTCTTCGATGTGGATCGACGAGAGGGTGTCGTCCTTGACCAGGTTCTGGCTCAGGATGATCGCGTCCTCGAAGTTGTAGCCTTCCCACGGCATGAATGCCACGAGCAGGTTCTTTCCGAGGGCAACCTCGCCCTGGTCCGTTGCCGGACCGTCGGCGATGACTTCGCCAACCTCGATGCGCTCGCCGGCGTTGACGATCACACGGTGGTTGAAGCTCGTGCCCTGGTTGGAGCGGCTGAACTTGCGCAGGTAGTAGTCCTGCGTGCCGCCCTCGTCGAGCATGATGGTGACAACATCCGCTGACACCTCGGACACCACGCCGGCCTTGTCGGCGGTGAGCACGTCACCGGAGTCAATGGCGGTGAACACCTCCATGCCGGTTCCGACGAGCGGGCTGTCGCTGATCAGCAGCGGCACCGCCTGACGCTGCATGTTGGCACCCATGAGGGCGCGGTTCGCATCGTCGTGCTCGAGGAACGGGATGAGGCTGGTTCCGACCGACACCATCTGGCGCGGCGAAACGTCCATGTAGCCGATGTCTTCCGCGGGGAAGAGGTCAACCTCTCCACCCTTCTTGCGGGAGAGAACGCGGTCCTCGGCGAAGTGCGAGTCCTTGGTGAGCGGCGCGTTGGCCTGAGCGACGATGAACTCGTCTTCTTCGCTCGCGGTCAGGTAGTCGATCGTTTCGGTGACCTTGTTGTTGACCACGCGGCGGTACGGTGTCTCGATGAATCCGAACGCGTTGATGCGTGCGAACGAGGCGAGCGAACCGATCAGGCCGATGTTCGGGCCTTCCGGGGTCTCAATGGGGCACATGCGGCCGTAGTGCGAGGGGTGAACGTCTCGCACCTCGACGCCGGCGCGGTCACGGGAGAGTCCACCCGGGCCCAGCGCGGACAGGCGACGCTTGTGCGTCAATCCGGCGAGCGGGTTGTTCTGGTCCATGAACTGCGACAGCTGGCTGGTTCCGAAGAACTCCTTGATCGCCGCGACGACGGGCCGCACGTTGATCAGGGTCTGCGGGGTGATCGCTTCGATGTCCTGCGTGGTCATGCGCTCGCGAACGACGCGCTCCATGCGGGACAGGCCGGTGCGAACCTGGTTCTGGATCAGCTCACCCACGGCACGGATACGACGGTTACCGAAGTGGTCGATGTCGTCGGTGTCGATCGGGATCTGGGCGGGCTTGCCCTCGCGAAGACCGGCGATGGTGGTCTCGTTGGCGTGCAGGGCGACGAGGTACTTGATGGTGGCCAGGATGTCCTGGAGCGTCAGTACGGAGTCGCTGAGCGGAGCCTCGAGGCCGAGCTTGCGGTTGATTTTATAACGACCAACCTTGGCCAGGTCGTAGCGCTTGGAGTTGAAGAAGAAGTTGTCCAGCAGCGCGCGGGCAGCCTCGGCGGCAACCTGCTCGCCCGGGCGGAGCTTGCGGTAGATGTCCTTGAGGGCTTCTTCCTTCGTGAGGATGTTGTCCTTCTCGAGGGTGAGCTCGATGGATGCGAAGCCCTTGAACTCTTCGAGGATCTGCTCGCTCGTCAGGCCGAGGGCCTTGAGGAACACGGTCACGGACTGCTTGCGCTTGCGGTCGATGCGCACGCCAACCTGGTCGCGCTTGTCGATCTCGAACTCGAGCCAGGCACCACGGCTCGGGATGACGCGGGCGGAGTAGATGTCCTTATCGGAGGTCTTCTCCTGCTCGCGGTTGAAGTACACACCGGGCGAGCGCACCAGCTGCGACACAACAACACGCTCGGTGCCGTTGATCACGAAGGTACCCTTGGGCGTCATGAGCGGGAAGTCGCCCATGAATACGGTCTGGGTCTTGATTTCACCGGTGAGGTGGTTCATGAACTCGGCGTTCACGTAAAGCGGTGCGGAGTAGGTTTTGCCCTTTTCCTTGCACTCGTCAATCGTGTACTTTTCCGGCTCGAGCTCAGGATTCGTGAACGACAGCTGCATCGTTTCGCTGAGGTCTTCGATCGGAGAGATCTCTTCGAAAATCTCGTCCAGGCCGGTACGGCTGGGCAGGTCCTGACGACCCGACTTCTGGGCTTCAGCGACGCGCTTCTTCCAGATGTCGTTGCCGACGAGCCAGTCAAAGGACTCGGTCTGCAGGGCAAGCAGGTCGGGAACTGTGAGATTGTCGCTGATCTTTGCGAACGAGAGACGCTCAGCTGAGCGGCCGTTCTTGGGTGAGTTGGTGGTTGCGTTGCGCGCAGCAGCCAAGGAAATAACCTCCGTGGACCCCGTCAGGTCTAGTTACTGTTATTGGTGAAGAACTCCACAGACTCTCGGAGCGCTGGCACGATCTACAGACCCTCGCGGGTGTGAGACGAGCAGGAGAGAGATGCCGCAAGGTGGCTTGGGCACGCAAAGCCGACCGCAATATGAAGGCAGAGGTTTATCTGGGAGCGCAAGGATCAACTATATGCCTCTTATAGGCTCCTGTCTACCCGAATCTTGCCTTTGTGCGGATTCTCAGGTATAACCCCCCTCCCGGCGGATGGGAGAATGGTCGATATGAGTAGTGTTTCCAAAAATCCGCTTGCCAAAAAGTCGGGCGAGGCGGGGCATCCGTCGGTCGTCTTGAAACTGAGCGGCCACACCGCCGTCATCGAACCGGACCGCTTCACCCCGGGCAGCTACCAGCTCGTCGTCGACGGCACCCCGCAGTCGCACGTGAACATCGACCACCCCGATGAGCTGTTCTTCGAGTACATCCAGCGCATCGGGCATGTGATCGACCTGCTCGGCGACCCGCACGAGCCGATCACCGCCGTGCACCTCGGGGCCGGCGCGCTCACTCTGCCGCGTTACGTCGAGGCAACCCGGCCGGGCTCGCGCCAGCAGGTCGTGGAGATCGAGAGCGACCTGATCGACCTCGTGCGTTCCGTGCTGCCGTGGGACAAGCGCGCCCAGCTGCGCGTGCGGCACGGCGACGCCCGCGAGGTGCTCGCCAAGCTGCCCACCGGGCTGCACGGCGCGGTCGACCTCGTGGTCGTCGACATCTTCTCGGGCGCCCGCACCCCAGCCCACGTCACGAGCCGCGAGTTCTTCGCCCTCACCGCGCCGCTGCTCTCGCCCCGCGGCGTCGTCGCGGTGAACGTGGCCGACGGCCCGGGGCTCGCCTTCGCCCGCGGCCAGGCCGCGACCCTCAGCGACGTGTTCGAGTACGTGATCGGTTTCGCCGAGACGCAGGTGCTCAAGGGCCGCCGTTTCGGCAACATCGTCTTCATCGCCGCGCACACCCCGATCGACACCACCTGGATCCCGCGCCTGCTCGCGAACGGGCCGCACCCGGCGAAGGTCATCGAGGGCGCCGAACTGGCCCAGTTCATGGCCGGCTCGCTGGTGGCGACGGATGCGACGAGCATCCAGTCCCCGCTGCCCGGCCGCACGGTGTTCCAGATCGGGCACTAGCCGTCGAACGGGCGAGGATCGGGCATCCGCTTCAGGCGCGTGCCGCACCCGCGGCGCTACGCTGGAGTCTCCCATTTCTTTTCGCGGCCTCGTGCCGCCCGTTGTACAGGACGACACCCTGAACACCCCGAATATGCTCAACTCCCCGAACATCGTCACCGGTTTCGACGCCGTCACGCTGCGCGACACCGTCGACCTCGCCGCCGCCGGCGCGCGGCTCGAGGAGCTCGGCGCGCTGCGCAGCCTGTCCGCGCTGAACGAGAAGGTCACCCTGCTGCGCCTGGTCGGGCGCCTCGACGAGGCCTGGCTGATCGCCAGTGAGGCGGTGCGCCAGGCGCGCTTCACGGGAGACCGCGAGCAGGCCGCGGCCAGTCGCATCCGTCGGGCGCAGGTGCAGCAGTTCCAGGGCAAGCTCGACGAGGCCATCGTCGAGTTGACCCACTGCGTGCAGGAGTGCGAGGCCCACGAGTGGAATGCCGTGGCCGCGTTCGCCCGGGAGAACCGCGGCAAAGCCTACTTCGACCAGGGCAACCTCGATGCCGCCCTGGTGGACCTCACCGCAGCCGTCTTTCTGCGCGAGCACGACGGTGCCGGCGAAGACGTGCTCGAGGGCGCGCTGGCGGCCGTGGTCAGCGTCGAAACACACATCAGTGAGCGCGACCGGCTCTAGGTTTTCTCGGCCGTTATTTTCCGCTGGTTTTTGAACGGCGCGGGGGATATCCGCCGCCGGGGGTCTGGGGCATGCTGGAGAGCCGACGTTGAGCGTGAGTGAGTGAGGCCGCCGTGATCCCGAAACCCTTCCGTGCGGGCCTGCTCGCCGCCACCGTCGTGGTGGTTCTGGCCGGCTGCACCGCCGCATCGCCACGGGCCACGCCGGCCACCTCTACCCCGGCGGCGCCGCGGCCCACGCCCTCGCTGACGGCGCCGGCCAGCGAGGTGCTGCTGCCGGTGAGTCCGGTCGGTGACCCCGTCGTGATCGCCTCGGGCCTCGCGGCACCGTGGTCGGTGTTGCGGCTGCCCGGCGGCACCCTGATCAGCGAACGCGACACGACCCTCGTGCGTGAGCTGCTCGCCGACGGCAGCCTGCGCGAGGCCGGTTCGGTGCCGGATGCCCAGCCCTCCGGCGAGGGCGGCCTGCTCGGGCTCGCCTTTCTGGCCGACCCCGAGGCCGCCGGCGGCACCGGCTGGGTCTACGCCTACTTCACGTCGGAATCCGACAACCGCATCGAGCGGATGCCGCTGCTCGGCACCCCCGGTGCGCTCACCCTGGGCTCCCCCGAGTCGGTGCTCACCGGCATCCCGCGGGCCGGCAACCACGACGGCGGCCGCATCGGCTTCGGCCCCGACGGGCTGCTCTACGCCACCGCGGGCGACGCCGGCAACACCGGCAACGCGCAGGACCTCGACAGCCTCGGCGGCAAGATCCTGCGGATGACCCCGACCGGCGGGGTGCCGTCGGGGGCGGAGGTGAACCCGTTCGGAAGCCTCGTCTACTCGTACGGGCACCGCAACCCGCAGGGCATCGCGTGGGATTCGACCGGAACCCTCTGGGCGAGCGAGTTCGGCCAGAACACCTGGGATGAGCTCAACCGCATCGAGGCCGGCGGCAACTACGGCTGGCCGATCGTGGAGGGTGTCGGCGGCGGCGCGGACCCCGACTTCATCGATCCCGTGCAGCAGTGGGCGACGAGCGAGGCCAGCCCGAGCGGCATCGCGATCGTGGACGACACCCTGTTCATGACCGGCCTGCGCGGGGCCCGACTGTGGCGCATCGACCTGCGCACGGTGGCAACCACGGCGGCGGCGAACGATCCCTCCACAGTCACCGTGGACGCATGGTTTGTGAACAGTTACGGCCGGTTGCGCGACGTCGTGTCGGGGCCCGCTGGCACACTGTGGTTCATCAGCAACAACACGGATGGCCGGGGAGACCCCACGGCCGACGATGACCGGCTCTACCAAGTGGAGGTGGCACCCTGATGGCAGATCTGAACCAGGTGCGACGGTGGGCAGACGCCCTGATTGTGTTGCATCTCGACCCCAGCTGGACGTTCGGCTTCGACAACGCGAAGAAGCGCGCGGGACTGTGCAGCTTCAGCAACAAGAGCATCACCGTGTCGCGCTACCTCGCGGCGCGCTACGACGACGACGACGTGCACCAGATCCTGCTGCACGAGGTCGCGCATGCCCTGGCCGGGCCGCGCGCCGGGCACGGCCCCAAATGGAAGAAGGTGGCCCTCGCTCTCGGCTACGACGGCAAGCGCACCCACGACGGTGAGATCGCCGACGAACTCGCGCCCTGGGTGGGCACCTGTCCGGCCGGCCACGTGCACTATCGCTACCGGCAGCCGACCCGCCCGCTCGCCTGCGGGCTCTGCGCCCGCGGCTTTCGCAGCGAACACCTGATCCAGTGGACCCGCCGCGACATCACGGCGGCCATGCGCCGGCAGGCCGCGGCATCCGCCGGGCGGTAGTCGGCCAGTGTCAGTTGGGCCGGGCGTCAGGCGGGAAAGGCGAACTCGCTGACCTCGGCGACCTCGCGGGCCGTATCGATCTGGCTTGAGGCGTGCACGACATCGCCCAGGCCCTGTGCGCTGAGCAGTTGACCGGTCTCCGAGGCCCCGACGAGGTGCCGCACCGCGCGGGTGAGCCCTTCGAAGGCGACGGATGCCGCCGCCGCTTCGGGCGAGCAGTGGTCGATGCCGAGGCTGGACAGGGCGTCGACGACGGCTCCGGCGGCGAGGGAGTCCTCCACGGCAACCCGGAAAGTGCCGTCCTCCCGCCGCTCCCCCACGGCGATCACGGCGACCGCGAACCGGTCGCCCTTCTCGGCCTGGCGAGCCAGCACCCACTCGGCGACGGCGGTGCGGTTGGCGAAGCTCGCGGCGATCACGCGGTGCTCGCCGAGCGGGGTGTCGATGCTGAACTCGGAGTCGACCGTGGGCAGCGCGTCGACGAGGATGAGGACATCCGCTTGCCCAGCGAGCGCTTGAAAGCCAGCGAGGCCCCAGTCGAGCCGCACCTGGTAGGGCTGCTGGGGGTGGGCGGGGGCGGAAGTTTGTGTGTCGGTCACACCTCAGGCTAACCGCCGCGGGCCGGGCACCGGGTCAGCGGGCGTCGTAGTGGGCGAGGGCGTCGGCATCCGTCGCGTGGGTCATGGCCCGGCGGGCGGTATCGAGGGCGACGACCGGATCGGCCTCCGCGAGGGCGAGGGCCAGCTGCCGTTCGGCCTCGGCGAGCCGGGTGCGTGCGCCGGCGCCGATGCGGCCGCGGTTCGCCCCGATGTAGGCGTGCGTGACGGTGAGCTGGCTGCGCACGGTGAGCAGCGCGCCGGCCAGGGCGGTGCGGGCATTGTCCAGCCGCAGCTGCCGGTTGCGGGCCTCGGAGCGGATCACGTCGAGCCCGTCACGCGCTGTTTCCAACCGAGCCAGATCGACGGCCGGGTCGCTGAGCCGGGTGGGTTCGCGCAGCTCGGCGAGCACCGCGGCGGCGCCTGAGATCGCCCGGTTCAGGTCGGCGCTCGTCTCGGACTCCTCGTGGACGTCGCGCAGGGTGCGCGCTTCGGCGAGTTCAGCGGTCACGGCGGCGAGGGCCTGCCCGAGGGTCGCGAAGCCGCGGTGCAGCTGATCCTCGCCGGCCTCGATCGCGTCAAGCTGCGCGGTGGCCTGAAAGAGGGCATGTTCGGCGGCGCGCAGCTGCTCACCCACCGGTTCGGCGGCGCCTTCGGCCAGGCGGATGTCCGCGGCTGCGACCGCCTGCTGGGCGAGCGTGAGCGCGGTGCGGGCCCGTTCGACGTTGCCGCTGATCGGGGCGAGGGCGTGCTCGGCGTAGCTCTGCCGCAGCCGGTCGATCGTGGCGGCGCCGCTGGAGAGGCGGTCGTCGATGCGGTCGAGCTGGCGGCGCAGCAGCTCGAGTCGGCGCGGGGCCTCGCGTTCTACGCCGCGTTTGGTGTCGAAGTCGCGCTCCTGGTCGACCAGGCGCTGGCCGGCCTCTTCGGCGAGCGCACGAATCTGCTGGTTCCAGCGGTCGCGTTCCGCAGGGCTGTCGGGCACGGCGTCGTCGAGTTTCTGCTGCAGGGCGAAGGCCTCACTCAGCTGGCGACGCGAGGCGGCGAGAGCGGCGGCGAAGTCGCGGGTAGCGGATTCCCCGAACTGGGCGAGGGCGAAGTCGAGTTCGTCGGTGCTCGACTCGACGAGGTCATCCGCTCGCACGAGGCTGATCGCGGCCTCGCGGGCGAGGGCCGCGGCGGCGGCGGTTGCGGCCCCGCGCAGGGCGGCCGTGCGCCGGCGGAGCAGGGTCACGACCAGGGCTATCCCCGCCACGACGAGGGCGAGCACAACGACCGAGGGGACCCACCAGAAAGCGCCAGACATGCTCGCGAGTCTAGCCAACGCGCGCTGAGGGGCCGCCCGGGCCGGGCGCGAGCATCCGCCTGTCGATACGTGACAGTCAGCAGCGCGCGAAGGCCGCAGAGCGGGGTCGCGCGCCCACAGCTGTCACGTATCGACACGCCGGCCGAAGTGAACCGGGCTAGCGGTCGTCGGCGTTCGGCCGACGCATCTGCTGGCGAATCAGCTCGAAGTCGTGCCGGGAGATTTCGATGATGCCGCGCCGCAGCTGGTAGCCCCAGTCGGGATTGCCCCGGCTCAGGTCCAGGATCGACAGCAGGGGGCGGATCGAGGTGGCGACGGCATCCGTGTCGTAATCGGTGCGGCGACGCCACGGGTTGTAGGCCGAGTACGAGTCTCCGGTTGGGAAGGCCGGGCCGGGCGCGATGCGGCCGATCGCGGTGAATTCCCGCAGGGACTCGCCCTCCCAGGTATCGCGCGGCGAGTAGTAGACCAGCCCGTCGGACTCGTTCATGCTCTCGAGCACGCCACGCGCGCCCTCGGACACCTGGGCCATGCCCATGTGCACGCAGCGCAGCACGCGATCGCGTTGCGCCACACCGAGCCAGAACCGAATTGCCACCCCTTATTCTCGCAGCCCCCGTGCCGGCGATCAGGACGCGGTTGTCGAACCCGCCGCCGCCGACCAGACTGAGGTCATGCGCGTATTGCTGAAAGAGACACTGGACTGCACACCGGATGCTGCGTGGCGGGCGATCCACAGCCCCGCCGTTTTTCGAGAGGTCAGCTCCCCGGTGATGACCGTCGAATCGCTCGAGGCCGACGGGTTTCCCACGGTCTGGGAACCCGGCGAACACCCGGTGACGATGCGCGGCCTCGGGCTCGTGCCGCTCGGCATCCAGGTGATCCGGCTGAGCGAGACGACCCTGCGGCAGAAGAAGACCGGCAGCGGAAAGACCGGCACCGGCGCGGGCACCGTGCGCATCCTGCGCGACACCGGACGCGGAATCTCCGGCTCGATGACCGCCGTCACGCACTGGGACCACCGGATGGCCATCGCCGCCGACCCCGCAAACCCCGGCAAGACGCTGTACCGCGACCAGCTGATCTTTCAGGCCGGGCACGCGACCCTTGCGGTCTGGCCCGGCTTCTGGGTGTTCTGGCAGTGGCGGATGGCGCAGATCAAGCGGCTGGCTCCGACCTGGCGGTTGGACCTCGGCGTTGACGTGGAGGAGCCCGCCGGTGCCCCACACGACGCGGCGACCACCGCCGCTGACGCCGTCGATCCCGACGCCAACACCAATGCCACCCCATGACCTCGTCCCTGGGAGCCCTGCAGATCGCCGACTGGCGCCGCCGCGTGTTCGGCCTCTACTCCGGGGTGCGGCACCTCAGCGTGCAGGACCCCGCCGCCGGCCATGAGCTGTGGCGGTCGGGGCGGGACGAACTGTTTGCGGGGCATCCGTCGTCGCCGCTGTTGCCCGACGACCGCGCGACCTTCACCGGCCTGCCCGTCGCCGGCTACGACCCGGACTGGCGGTTCGAGGTCGAGGTGCACCGCGCCGCGGAGCCGTACCGGATGAGCGTCGACACCGGCACGGATGGCACGGTGCCGTTTGATCTCGTCGGCACCGTGCGCCTGCCCTACATCGGACCCCTCGACGTGTGGCGCATCGCCAACTACGCGGGCGGTCTCTTTCTGCCGATCAAGGATGCCCTGGCCGGCAAGCCCGCGGGCACTTACGGCGGCGGGCGCTACCTGCTCGACACCGTGAAAGGCGCCGACCTCGGCCCCGGAGCCGACGACGACACCCTCATTCTCGACTTCAACTTCGCCTACAACCCCTCCTGCGCCTACGACCCGATGTGGGCATGCCCGCTCGCGCAGCCCGGAAATACCGTGACCGTGGACGTGCCGGTCGGCGAGCTGTACCACCGCAGCCGGGCGTAAGAGAGCGGATTTGCGGGCGGGGCTTGACAGCATCCGCTAGAGTAAGAGCATTGCGAGTGCGTTGACGCGCTCGCTGCGTCGTAGAACGCCCTCTTCTTATCGAGACCGCCCTTTCGGTTGGCTCGATTTTTCGAACAAATCATTCTTACGGCGAACGGATGTGCCCATCGGCACCTTCGCCACGTGAATCCTCCTTGTTCCACCACCCGCGCACAGCCTGAAGTGCCGTGTGCGATGGTGCTGAACGGGCGAGGAGTCTGATGCCCGAAAGGCACCACTTTGTCTAAAACTTTCAGCGCGCTCGGCGTGCCGGCTCCCCTCGTCGCGGTTCTGACCGCCCAGGGAATCGACGCCCCGTTCCCCATCCAGGTTGACACCCTGCCCGACACCCTGAACGGCCGCGACGTGCTCGGCCGCGGCAAGACCGGCTCGGGCAAGACCCTCGCCTTCTCGCTGCCGATGGCCGCCCGCCTCGGCGGCACGCTCGCCGGCGGCAAGCGCCGCCCGGGCCGCCCGCTCGGCCTGATCCTCGCGCCGACCCGCGAGCTCGCCACGCAGATCACCAACGCCCTCACTCCCTTCGCCGAGGCCTACGGCCTCAACACCACCACGATCTTCGGTGGCGTCTCGCAGAACCGTCAGGTCGCCGCACTCAAGAGCGGCGTCGACATCGTCGTGGCCTGCCCCGGCCGCCTCGAAGACCTCATGAAGCAGGGCTTCGTGAACCTCGACTCCGTCGAGATCACCGTGCTCGACGAGGCCGACCACATGGCCGACCTCGGCTTTCTGCCCGTCGTGACCCGCATCATGGACAAGACGCCCTCCACCGGCCAGCGCCTGCTGTTCTCCGCCACGCTCGACAACGGCGTGGACAAGATCGTGCGCCGCTTCCTGCACAACGAGGTTCTGCACTCGGTTGACGAGGCCAACAGCCACGTCTCGATGATGACCCACCACGTGTTCGAGGTCTCCGGTGTCGACGCGAAGAAGGACCTCGTGCAGAAGCTCGCCTCGGGCAGCGGACGCCGCATCCTCTTCATGCGCACCAAGCACCAGGCCAAGAAGCTCGCCAAGAGCCTCACCGACTCGGGAATCCCCGCCGTCGACCTGCACGGAAACCTCTCGCAGGTCGCCCGTGACCGCAACCTCGCATCGTTCAGCGCCGGAACCGTCAAGGTTCTCGTCGCCACCGACGTCGCCGCCCGCGGTGTGCACGTGGACGACATCGAACTCGTCATCCACGTCGACCCGCCGGCCGAGCACAAGGCGTACCTGCACCGCTCGGGCCGCACCGCTCGCGCCGGCAGCGCCGGTGACGTCGTCACCGTCGTGCTCCCCGAGCAGAAGCGCGACACCGACGCCCTGCTGCGGAAGGCGTCCATCAAGGTGACCCCGCAGCGCGTGGATGCCTCCTCGCCCGCCGTCGACGCCCTCGTCGGCGACGTCGCCGAGTACGTCAAGCCGCTCCCCCGCGTCGAACCGCAGCAGCAGCAGCGCCAGTCGCAGGGCGGTCGCTCGCAGGGCGGACGCGGCGGCCAGGGTGGCCAGGGTGGCCGTGGCGGTCGCTCCGAGAACTCCCGCGCCGACGCCGGTCGCGGCGGACGCTCCGACGGTGACGCCGGCCGTGGCCGTGACTCCCGCGGTGGCCAGGGTGGCCGCGATGGTGGACGCTCCAGCGATGGCGCATCGACCGGTGGCGCTCGTCGCGAGCGTTCCGCTCGTCCCGCCGCTGCCGCTCCGGCCCGTTCGGGTTCGGCTGCCGGCCGCTCCGGCGGAGCACGCGCCGGCAGCCTGCAGGTCGGTGGCCTGGTTCGCGGCTCCGGCTCGGGTTCCAACGGCGCCGGCCGTGGCGGTTCGTCCCGTCGCGCCCAGGGCTAGCCAGCCCGCAGCATCCGCTCAGCACCCGTTGAGCACATAAGAACGGGTCGGTCTCTCACGAGGCCGGCCCGTTTTGTGTGCCCGGGCGAACCGGCTTAGGGTCGAGTCATGAACACCACCGTTGTCGTTCGACCCGTTACCGAAGCGGATGCCGATGCCCTGGGCCGCGTGCACGTCGCCTGCTGGCATGAAACCTACGATCATCTGCTGAGCCAGGCCGCGCTGTCGCATCTGCGGCCGGAACGCCTCGCCACCATGTGGCGCGGCATCACCAAGATGGGCGGGGACTACCGCCAGGTCGTCGCCGTCGACGGCGAGGACATCGTCGGCTTCGCCGCGAGCGTGCCGCGCAGCGATTCCGACGTGCCGACCGCGCGCGAGCTGAAGATCATGTACCTGCTGGCGTCCCACCAGGGCACCGGTGTCGGGCAGCAGCTCTTCGACGCCGTCGTCGACGCCGGGCCGTCGGTGCTCTGGGTCGCGGCCGACAACCCGCGCGCCCACGCTTTCTATGCCCGCAACGGCTATCTGGCCGACGGGAGCGAGAAGACCGAAGAGGTGCTCGGCGAGCTGCTGCACGAGGTGCGTCTGGTGCGCTAGGCCTGTCGCTTGCGCAACTAGGCTGAGCGGATGCCTGCAACCCCGCGCCCGATCCCCGTTATCCTCGACGTCGACACCGGGGTGGACGACGCCCTCGCCATCCTCTTCGCGCTCGCCCACCCAGGCCTGACCGTGCTCGGCATCAGCTGTGTCGCCGGCAACGCCCCGCTCGACCGGGTGGTCGAGAACACCCTGCGCATTCTCGACGTGGCCGGCGCCGGCGACATCCCCGTCGCCGCCGGCGCACACCGGCCCCTGATCGAGCCGGCCCGGGCGGCATCGCACGTGCACGGCGAGGGCGGTCTCGGCAGCCTCGTGCTGCCGGCGACCGAGCGTCGGGCCGTGCCCGAGAATTCGGTCGAGCTGATGCGCCGCCTCATCGAGGCGAGCCCGGAACCGGTGACCCTGGTGGCGCTCGCGCCGCAGACCAACCTCGCACTGCTGCTGCGCCTCTATCCGGGGCTGGCCGGCAACATCGAACGCATCGTGTTCATGGGCGGGTCGACGAGCGTCGGCAACGCCACCGCGGTCGCCGAGTTCAATGTCTGGCATGACCCCGAGGCCGCCGCGATCGTGCAGGGCAGCGGCGTGCCCACCTACATGTACGGCCTCGACGTGTTCAACCGGGTCGCGGTCGACGAGGCCACGGCCGAAGCGCTGCTCGCGGGCGACTCGCCGCTCGGCCGGGTCGTCGGCGCGCTGCTGACCAACCGGGTACTGGCTGGCACCGACGGGGACACCGAATACTCGGGACTCATCGGCGATGCCGGAGCCGTGTGCGCACTCGTCGACCCGGGGGCCCTCCGCACCCAGTTGCTGCCGCTACGGGTGCAGCTCTCGGGCTACGGGCGCGGCCAGACCCTCGCCGACCTGCGGCGCAATCCGGGTGAGGACATCGTGCACGGGCTCGCCGAGGAGTGGCAGAGCGTCGAAGTTGCCCTCGAGGTGGATGTCCCCCGCGTCACGGCGCTGTTCCTCGGCACCCTCGGCCTCGCCTGACCGGCGGGGCGGAGGGAGGACGAATTGCGCATCCGTCGTCGTAGGGAGGACGATTCGGCCCGTTTTCGACGTCGCGTCCTCCCGTGGCTACACCCGGCTGGCTGGCTGGCTGGCTGGCTGGCTGGCTAGCGCAGCACTCCGACGGATGCGAGGGCCGCGCGCAGCAGCGCCCCGCGCCCGCCCTCCATCTCGGCCGACACCCCCGGTGACGCGGCCTCAGCCGGGGTCATCCAGGTCAGCTCGAGGGCATCCTGGCGCGGGTCGCAGGTGCCCGTGACGGGAACGACGTAGGCCAAAGAGACCGCGTGCTGGCGATCATCCGTGTAGGCGGTGATGCCGGGCATCGGAAAATATTCGGCGATGCTGAACGGAATCGGGCTCGCCGGCAGCTGCGGGAACGCCATCGGGCCGAGGTCTTTCTCGAGGTGGCGGAACAGCGCGTCGCGCAGGGTCTCGCCATAAAGCACCCGGCCGGAGACCAGTGTGCGTGTCATCTCGCCGGTCGGCCGAGCGCGCAGCAGCACGCCGACCTCGACGACCTGCCCGAGGCCGTCGACCCGCACGGGCACGGCTTCGATGTACAGGATCGGCAGCCGGCCGCGGATCTCAGCGAGTTCGACATCGGTCAGCCAGCCGGGGTTCATGTTGGGCCCCCCGCTGTCGGGCTTCGGCGTCCAGTCCGGATCAGGGTCAGGGGTGCGCACGGTCATGATGCCATTCTGTCCTACGCGCGGGCCTCCCCGACAACCATTGCGCCAAACGGATGCCTTCCACAGCACGGCAATGAAAGTATGGGAGTACGCGCGCCCCGCGACGCGAGCTACCGGGAGG
The DNA here is from genome assembly GCF_003602235.1 of Cryobacterium melibiosiphilum. Lineage (GTDB taxonomy): Bacteria > Actinomycetota > Actinomycetes > Actinomycetales > Microbacteriaceae > Cryobacterium > Cryobacterium melibiosiphilum. The sequence continues at coordinate 29,246 of NZ_QZVS01000082.1, read as the reverse complement.
ATCCCATGACCACCACCACGTCCATCGACAGCGCCGCCGTGCTCTGGTCGGCGACCGGCTCCGACCAGGTCGACCGCCCCTTGTTGATCATCATGCACGGCTACGGTTCCCACGAAGGTGACCTGTTCTCGCTGGCGCCACACCTGCCCCTCGAGCCCGTGATCGCCGCGCTGCGCGCGCCGCTGCCGGCTCCCGCGCCGGTCACCGACGGCTGGGCCTGGTTTCCGATCAGCCAACCGGGCAGCCCCGACCCCGCGACGGTCGACACGGCCGTCACGGCGGTGCTGGCGTGGCTCGACACCCTGCCGCAGCAACCCACGTCTGTAGGCCTGCTCGGCTTCTCGCAGGGCGGCGCCATGGCCCTCGAACTGCTCCGGGCAGCGCCCGAGCGCTTCAGTTTCGCGGTGAACCTGTCCGGGTTCGTGGCGACGGCCTCGCAGGCCGGGGATGAGGCCCTGGTCGAGCATCCGCTGCCGGTGTTCTGGGGGCGCGGAACCTCCGATACCGTCATTCCAGCCAGCGCGATCAACCGCACCCAGGCCTGGCTGCCGGGTCACAGCACCCTCACCGAGCGCATCTACGAGGGGATGGCTCACTCGATCTCGCAGCAGGAACTCGGCGAGGTCGTCACGTTCTTGCGGGAGCAGTACCCCGCGGCCTGAGTCACGCGGGGCGGTACCGGCGCGCCGATTCAGCTCATCCACGGAGGCATGGGGCCATCTCTGACACCTCGTCAGCGAAGTGTCACAGAACGCCCCTTCAACAGAAAACGACGCCGCGAGGTGTCACAGAACGCCCCATGAATCGAGTTCAAAGGGCCATCTGTGACACCTCACGAAACCCAAGGGGCCATCTCTGACACCTCGCGCGCGAAGTGTCACAGAACGCCCCATGATTCGAGTTCAAGGGGCAATCTTCGCCACCTCGCGAAACCCAAGGGGCCATCTCTGACACCTCGTCGGCGACGTGTCAGAGAACGCCCCATGGAGGCAGCGGATGCGCGGGTCAGCGCTTCTTGCCGGCGCTTCCGGTGCCGCGCTCGGCGGCGGCTTCTTCTTGCGCGGCCTGGCGGGCGACGTGGGCGATCTTCGCGGCGCGGTGCGCGTCACGGTCCTTGACCACGATCTGCTCGGCGCGCACGCCGGCCTGGGTGGCGCGTTCGGTGACGAGCCACGCCGGCGGGGCCTGCAGCAGTGCGCTGATCTCGGCGGTGGTGAGCGGCTCGGTGGCCTCGCTGCGGGCCAGGCCCGAGATCGACACGCCGAGCTTGGCGGCGACAACCTGCTTGGGGTGCGGGCCGTTGGCGCGCAGTTCGACGAGCCACTCCGGCGGGTTTTCCATCAGGGCGGCGAGCTGGGTGCGGGTCACCAGCTCGGTCTGAAAGTCAGCGGGAGCCGCGTCGAGCAGAATCCCGAGTTTCTGTGCCGCCGTGGCGGGCTTCATGGTCTGGGGCTTCTTCTCGGAACTCATCCTTCAAGCGTATAGCCTGAAGGCACCCCCGTCTGGGCAAAAGCGGCCAAACACGGCCGTGCGGCCGCTTTTGTGCGCCCGCACCGCGCCCCAGACGCCCCTGAGCCTGATCTGAACGGATACCGATGACATTCTCCATCGCCTTTGTCGCCGGTGTCACCCCCACCAAGTGGACCCGCATCTGGGGCCAGCGCCGCCCCGAAACGCCGCTCGCGGTGTTCCGCACCGAGATGCCCGAGCAGGTTGAGGTGTTGCGCGACGAGCGCGCCGCGGTCAGCCTGGTGCGGTTGCCGATCGATGAGACCGGCCTGAGCGTGATCGCGCTCTACAACGAGATCCCGGTCGTCGTGCTGCCCAAGGGCCACGACCTCGACGTGACCGGCGACACCGAACCGGTGTCGATCGCCGACCTCGCCGACGAGCACCTGCTGCAGGATCCCGACGACGTGCCCGCCTGGCGCGATCTGGCGATCGAGGTCGCCGACGGCTCCCGCCGCGCCCTGCCGCCGATGCGCGACATGGACGAGGTCATGGAGCAGGTCGCCGCGGGCGTGGGTATCGTCGTGGTGCCGCACTCCATCGCCCGCCTGTACGGCCGCAAGGACGTCGTGTCCCGCCCCGTCGCGGGCGTTCCCGACACGCAGATCGCGCTGGCCTGGCCGACGGATGCGACGACCGACCTCGTCGAGGAATTCATCGGAATCGTGCGTGGTCGCTCGAGTGCGAGCTCGCGCACCCCGGCGCCGGCCGCACCGGTACCGGAGGCGGAGCCCGCGGCATCCGCTGCCGGCGGTGCCGCTGGGGGGAAGAACGCCCGCCCCCCGAAGCCCGAACGCAAGCCCAAGAAGACCGACAAGGCGAAGGCCGCGGCAAAGGCGAAGCGGGCCGAGATCGCCAAGGCCAAGCCGGCCGTGAAGAAGTCCCACGACGCGGCTCCCGGGCGCACCCGCCCGACCCGCAACCCCAAGCGCCGCCTGCGCTGACCGCTCCGAGTCTGGAACTACTTGAGAACGGCGAGGATGTTGCCGGCCGGGTCGGTGAACCAGGCGATCTGCGGGTCGCCGCCACGGGCGATTCCCTTGTCGTCCTGCTCGAAGCCGTCGTAGCGGAGGAACACCACGCCGCGGGCGGTCAGTTCGTCGACGGCCACGTCGATGTTCTCGACCGCGAGGTTCAGGATCGTGAAGACCGCGGGCACGTGGTCGGGTTTCGGGTAGATCATCACCTCGGCACCGCCGGGCAGGGTCAGGCTGAGCAGGCCCATGTCGCCCTGCTCCTGGATGTCGAGGCCGAGGGTCTCGCCGTAGAACTTCTTGGTGGCGTCGAGGTCGGCGACGGCGAAGCCGCTGAAGCCATGCGCGATTCCGATCCGGGTTGCGGTGGGTGACGTCATTGCTGTCTCCTTCGGTGAAGTGGAGCAGTGGGGTCGAGCGCGTGGGGTCTAGCGCGAACTGATCGAGGCGAACTTTCGAATACACAGTGGCACGAACACGAGCAGCATGACGGCGACGCCGATCAGCACGGTCAACACCGGGTTCTGCATGGTCCAGATGTCGGGCACCGGCGCCGACCCTTCGTTGCCGAACAGCTGCCGGGCGGCCTGCACGAGCGAGGACACCGGGTTGAACTCGGCGAAGATGCGCAACGGCGTGGGCAGGGTCTCGCTCGGAACGAACGCGTTCGAGATGAACGTGAGCGGAAAGAGGATCAGGAAGGACGCATTATTGATGACCTCCGGGCTTTTCACGGTCATGCCGAGCAGCGCCATCACCCAGCTGAAGGCGTAGCCGAAGAGCAGCAGCAGTCCGACCCCGGCGAGGAACTCCGGCACGGTCGAGTTCACCCGCCAGCCCACGACGAGGCCGGTCGCCATCATGATGACCATCGAGATGGTGTTGAGCACGAGGTCACTGTTGGTGCGTCCGATCAAGACAGCGGATGCCGACATCGGCAGGCTGCGGAACCGGTCGATGATGCCCTCCTTGAGGTCTTGCGCCATCGCCGCGCCGGAGAAGGTCGCGCCGAAGACGACGGTCTGGGCGAAGATACCGGCCATTAAAAACTGCACATAGTCGGTGCCCTGCACCTGGATCGCGCCGGCGTAGACCTGGCTGAACAGCACCACGAACATGATCGGCTGGATCACCGCGAAAACGAGCACGTCGGGTGAACGCTTGATCTTGATCAGGTTGCGCTTGGTCACGGTCCAGCCGTCGCTGTACCACAGGGACAGCGGGTTCCAGTCGGGCAGGGTGGTCGCGATCGCGGTCATTTCACCAGCTCCCGCGGGGGTGTGTCAGAGGATGCATCGCCCGGGTTGTCGGTGCGGGCGCGGCGGCCCTTCGCGGGCTTGGCGGCATCCGTCTCGTCGTCGTCGGTCACGGTGAGGTCGGCCTTGTGGCCGGTCAGCTTGAGGAAGACATCGTCGAGGGTGGGGCGGCGCATGCCCGCGTCGTGCAGCTCGATGCCGGCCGCGCCGAGCTCGGCGAGCACGTGCTGCAGTCCGGCGGGTCCGTCCGTCACGGCCACCTCGATGCCGCGGCCGTCGGTGGAGACCGTCGGCTCTGCGGAGCCGTGGCGGGCCATGATCTGGCGGGCGGGAGCGCTGTCGGTGGCGTCGACAAGGGCGATCACCAGCCGGTGCCCACCGATCTGCGCCTTGAGCTGGTCGGAGGTACCCTCGGCGATGGCCTTGCCACCGTCGATGACCATGATGTCGTCGCTGAGTTGGTCGGCCTCTTCGAGGTACTGGGTGGTCAGCAACACGGTCGTGCCGTCGGCGACGAGGCGCTTGATGACGTCCCACAGGGCGAGGCGGCTGCGCGGGTCGAGCCCGGTGGTCGGTTCGTCGAGAAAGAGCACCTTGGGGTTGATCACGAGGGCACCGGCCAGGTCGATGCGTCGCCGCATGCCGCCGGAAAAGCCTTTCACCGGGCGATTGCCGGCCGCCGTCAGTTCGAACAGGTCGATCAGCTCGTGAGCCCGCTTGCGGGCGGCCGCGCCGCCGAGGTGGTAGAGCCGGCCGACCATTTCGAGGTTTTCGAACCCGGTGAGGTTCTCGTCGACGGCGGCGTACTGGCCCGAGACGCCGATGATGCGGCGCACCCCCTTCGGGTCGGTGACGACGTCGATGCCGTCGACCAGGGCGGTGCCGCTGTCGGGCCGGATCAGGGTCGTGAGCATCTTCACGACGGTGGTCTTGCCGGCGCCGTTCGGGCCGAGCAGGGCCTTCACCGTACCGCGCGGCACGGTGAGGTCGAGCCCGGCGAGCGCGTGCACCGGTCCGCTCTTGGATTTGTAGGTCTTGGTCAGACCGTGGGCCTCGATGATCGTCATGCTGGTCCTTGCCTCGAAATCGTCGGGATGCGTCTGAAAGCGTCTGAACGGGAGGAGATCCGCTAATGTGTACGTTGTCCACATGCTGAATTTCCATGCTAACGAAACGGGGTGGCCGTGACAACCATTCCGGCAGAAATCCCGCCGGCGACCTCTCCCGGCCGCGACACCTACCGGCACGGCGACCTGCGCCGCGCGCTCATCGAGGCCGGCGTCGAGCTGGCCCGGGAGGGCGGCCCGGCCGCGGTCGGCGTGCGCGAGGCCACCCGCCGCGTGGGAGTGACCCCGAACGCCGCCTACCGCCATTTCGTCGACCGCCTCGCACTGCTCGACGCGGTGTGCTCGGCCTGCCAGTCCCGCGTGGCGATCGCCATGGAGACCGAGCAGGAGGCGGCGCTGGCGGTCCTGGGCGGCCCGGCGGCCGGGTCACCCGCTGCCCCGGCGCTGACGGATGCCGAGACCCGCGCGCTGCGGGCACGCCTGCGTTTTCGTGCCGTCGGCACCGGCTACCTGCGCTTTGCGCTCGCCGAACCGGGCCTGTTCGGGGCCGCGTTCTCCCCCTCGTCCGACCTCGAGAGCGCGACGAGTGCGGCGCGGGCCGGCACCACCGGGCGCACGCCGTTCGAGCTGCTCACGGCGGCGCTCGACGACCTGGTGGCGGTCGGGGTGCTGCCCTCCGAGCGCCGCCCGGGAGCGGAGTTCCTGGCCTGGTCGGCGGTGCACGGCCTTGCCGCGCTGCTCATCGACGGGCCGCTGCGGGCCCTCGACCCCGATCAGGTTCAGTCACTGGTCGGTCGGGTCGTGACCATGGTCGAGCAGGGGCTCTGAGCGGCCCCCGCCCGATCGGGTGGATCTCGTGGTGCGGGTGATGCGGGTGGATCAGGCGCGCTGCACGGATTCCTGCTCGGCGTGCTGCTCGGCGATCTCCGACGCGAAGTCGCCGCGGCGGTCGTCAAGCTTGCCCGACGCCGTCTCGAGCAGGCGTTCCATCTTCTCGAGCGACCCGTTCAGGGCATCATCGACGTTGGACGCATTGTTGTGCGCGGTGATCGGGCTGCCGCCGGCGGGGCGCACCTCGAGCAGGCACTTGATGTCGTCGCCGGTGGAACGGCCCGCGCTGCCGTCGCTGAGGTGAACCTCGACGCGGGTGATGTGCGGGGCAAAGCGAGCAAGGCTCGCGGCCACGGTGGTTTCCACGTACTCGGTCAGACCGGCGGTGCCGTCGATGTTGTGGTCGGTGTTCAGTAGAACCTGCATGTTGCTCCTTTGCACGCGGTGACCCGTCACGCTGCGAAGTGCGTATCGTGACCGAAAATCATCCGCTGGTTTCAGCGTAGCGCTCCAATTTGTGCGCCCGATCAGGCCGAACGCGCTCCCGACTGCTACCCGTTCACGGGCACGGCCACGGGCGCGGTGCCCATCGCGAAAAACGCGACTTCGTGCGCGGCGGAGGCGCGGAACGCCTCCCACATGCGGCCGCGCTCGACGTGCCCGGCGAGCAGCGCCGCCGCCTCGACGATCTCGATCGCCTGCCGGGTCGACTCGGCGAACGCCGGATCGGCGTAGGTCGACAGCCAGGCAGTGAACGGATGCCCCGGGTGGTTCGCCGCCGCCAGCCGCTCTCCCACGTCCTGGTAGATCCAGAAGCAGGGCAGCAGCGCCGCAACGAGCGCTCCATAACTGGATCCCCCGGCGACGGCCAGCAGATGGTTCAGGTAGTTGCTGGTGACCGGGTTCGGCTCGGGGGCGGCGAGGTCGGCGCCGAGCCAGTCCCGGTGCAGTTCCATCTCCACGGCCAGGCTGCCGTGCGCGCTCACGGCCCAGAAGGACTGCTCCGAGAGGGTCGGCGCGAGCTGGCTCGCCCGCGCGAGGGCCCGGGAGTAGTCGCGCAGGTAGAGCGCGTCCTGGGCGAGGTAGTACGAGAACGCACTTTCGGGCAGCGTGCCGTCGCTCAGCCCGCGGATGAACTCGAGGTCGTCGACCTGGGTGCGCAGGTCGGCGATGCCGTGCCACCAGTCGTCCCGCAGCAGGTGCGGAGTCACGGCCGGCAGCAGCGCCGCCGGCAGGCCATCTCCGCGCCACAGGGCGGCGAAGTGGTGCACAGGCCCGTGCCCCTGCCCGACCTGCAGCTCATCAGAGTGCCGCAGGCTGTCGGTCAGCCACGACTTGGCCGACCGAACGGCCTGTTCCCAGTCGCCGAGCTGGGCCTGCAGGGTCGCCAGGGCGCTGGAGAGGGAGCATCCGGTGCCGTGGGTGTTGACGGTGTCGATGCGGTCGGCCGCGAATTCGACCATCCGGCCGCCCGGTTCGATCAGGGCGTCGGGCGAGGCGCTGCCGCCGAGGTGGCCGCCTTTGACGAGCACCCGCACGACGTATTCCTTCGCCAGGCGACGTCCCTGAGCGAGCGCCCCAGCCCAGTCCGACGCGACCGGGGCGTCGACGAGCACGGCCAATTCGGGCAGGTTCGGCGTGACGATGTGCACCCGGGTGAGCAGGGCGCGCAGCCCCTCTTCGGCGGCGTCGAGCAGCCGGTCGCCGCTCGTGGCGACCATGACCGGGTCGAGCACGACGATCGGCGGCCGCACCCGATCGAGCCAGTCGGCGACGACGTCGATCACCGCGAGGTTGGAGAGCATGCCGATCTTGACCGCGTCGATGGTGACGTCGTCGCTGACGGAGTCGAGCTGTTCGCGCAGAAAGTCGACCGGCGGAAGGTGGATCGACCGCACGCCGCGGGTGTTCTGGGCGACGAGCGCGGTGACGACGGCCATGCCGTAGCCGCCGGTCGCCGACACGCTCTTGAGGTCGGCCTGGATTCCGGCGCCACCGGTCGGGTCGGTGCCGGCGATGCTCAGAACGTTCACGATGCGACTCATGCGCGGGCCCAGGCGTCGACGAACTCGCGGGTCGCGGCGCGCGCATCTTCGGCGGCGCAGATCGCCGACACCACGGCGAGCCCGGCCGCACCGGCGGCTTTCAGCGCCGCGGTGTCATCGAGGCAGATGCCCCCGATCGCCACGCAGGGAATCGGCGTCGACGCCGCGAGGGCCGCAAAGCCCCGGGCGCCGAGCGGCTCCGGATGGTTCGCCTTCGTCGCGGTCGGCCGAATCACGCCGACCCCGAAGTAGTCGACGGTGCCGTTCGGCAGGCTGTGGGCCGCGGCGAGGTGCGCGGGGCTATTCGCGGTCAGGCCGAGCAGCGCGTCGGGTCCGATCAGGCGCCGCACCACGTTGGCCGGCAGGTCGGACTGCCCGACGTGCACGCCGTCCACGTGCGCGCCGCCGTTGCGGGCGGCCAGGAACACGTCGACCCGGTCGTCGACGAAGAGCAGGCACCGCCCGCGGGTCAGCCGGGTGGCGGCGATCACGAGTTCGTAGACCTCGCGGGTCGAGGCGGTCTTGTCGCGAATCTGCACGGCCGACACCCCGCCGGCGACGGCCTCCGCGATCACGGCGAGCACGCCGTGCGGGCCGCTGAGGCCGGCGTCGGTCACGAGGTACGTCGACAGGTCGACGGATGCCGTCGGTCGCCCGAGCACAACGGGCGCTTGTGTCGGCGCCACATCGTGAGCGCGCCCGATCTCGGTGGCCGCTCCGGTAACGGCCGTAGCGCTCACCCGTTTCGGGCGCGCTCCCGAAGCGGATGCCGCGGCATCCGCCACCGCGTCGGCCGCGGCCGGGTTCTGCGCGGTCATCGGATCACCGCGAGCGTCAGCACGGTCTCGGCGGTGAGGTTGGCCAGCCGATCCAGGAAGGCGACGGCGAAGCTTCCGGGGCCGGCGGCATCCGCTGCCGCCTGCTCGGCCGCGATCGTATAGACGACGGTCGCCGCGACGGTGCTCGCGAGCCGGTCGTCGCTGAGGGCGGCGAAGGCGGCCATGACCGCGCCGAGGGCGCAGCCGCCGCCGGTCACGCGGGTCAGCAGGGGCGTGCCGGTGTGCACCCGCACGTCGGTGACCCCGTCGGTGACGATGTCGATCGGTCCCGAGATGGCGACGACCGAGCCGAACTCGACCGCGAGCAGGCGCCCGGCGGCGAGGGCGTCCTCGGCGGAGTCGACGGAATCGACCCCGCGGCCGCCGACGCCGACCCCGGCGAGGGCGATGATCTCCGAGGGGTTGCCGCGGATCACGGTCGGCCGCTGCAGCAGCAGCTCCGCGGCGAGCGCGGTGCGCACCGGAAGCGTGCCGATCGCGACGGGGTCGAGCACCCACGGGGTGCCGGCGGCCTTGGCGGCGGCGACGGCCTCACGCATGGCGTCGCGCTGGGCGGTGTGTGGGGTGCCGAGGTTGACCAGCACGCCGGAGGCGATGGCCGCGAAGGGGCCGGCTTCCAGCGGCAGGTCGGTCATGGCGGCGGATGCCCCGACCGCCAGCAGCACGTTCGCCGTGAAGTTGGTCACGACCGCGTTGGTGAGGCACTGCACGAGCGGTTGACGCGCCTGCAGCTCCGCGAGCAGAGCGGCGGCGGTCTCGGCCGTGGGAATCGGCGCCGGCGCCGGAACCTCGGGCACGGGCGGGTGGGCATGGTGGTTCGACAGTCGAGAGTTCACTCGCGACATCCCTTCGCTAGTTCTGGCTAGATCAGGTTCAACGGGTGTGTTCTCAGCCTTCGCCCGACCGGTGCCGTGCGACCGCACCCCGTGTCACTGCCTTCACCCTAGACGGCGCGTTCACCCGCGGCCAATTCGGGGGTCGTCCGGCGACACCTCCGCGCACGCTGCGAGCGATCAGGGCAGGCGAGCGTTGACACCCGCCGTCGCGGTGGCGAGGTGGGCGTAGACGAAGCCCGCGCTGCCGACCGAGTCGAGCAGCCCGATGCGCAGGGCACTCACCCGGTATTCCGCGCTCGTTCGCGGCGGCACGGCGGCGGAGTAGCCCGGCCCGGGCAGCGCCCCGGCCTGGTCGGGCTGCACGTTGACCGCGAGCGAGAGCAGACTCGGCAGTGCCGCGACCACGCTGCCGAGGGCCGTCACGATCGGCGCCGACGCCGCCGCCAGCGCGGCGCCGAGGGACGAAACCGGCGTCAGCAGCTGCGTGGTCAGCAGGGTCGACACTGGCGCCACGAGCGACGCCGTCAACCCGGTGACGAGCGCGGTCACCCCACCGAGCCCCACCCCGAGCGTCGTGGGCACGATGGCCAGGGCCGCCCGCCCGGCCAGCACGTCGCCGACCGTCGTGGACGAGGTGTCGCCGGCGTTGACGTTGCGCAGGCCGATGTCCAGCCGCAACACCTCGACGGCGACACCCAGCACGGGCGGCAGGCTGATCGTCACCGACGATTCCACGCTGAGCACGGCGGCGTTCACGGCATCCGTCACGGCGGCGGTGACATTCACGGTCCAGGCGTCGAGCAGCGCGCCGACCCGCGCGGCCAGGGGGTTCAGCACCGCGCTGGTGAGCACCAGCTCGGTATTCGGCGCGAGGTTGTTGATGCCCTGGGTCGAATCGCCCAGCAGCGTCGCGAGGTTCACCGCAACGGTGCCGTCGACGAGGTTGATCGTGACCGTTCCGTCGCTGAGCGGGGTCGTGAGCAGCGTGCCGACGGCGCTCGCGAGTTGCGGGTCAGCGACCGTGACCGTGCCCGTGATCGAGCCGAGGCCGAGCGTGCCGAGCAACCCGCTCGCCAGCAGGGCGCTGCGAATCGTGCTGTTGATCAGCCCGTTGGTGCCCGACAGGTCCGTGACGGCGGCTTCGAGCCCGGCGATCGTGCCGTTCACGGAGCCGACCAGGTCGCTCACCAGCGGGCTGTCCACCACGAGGTCGAGCCCGGCTATGCCGTAATCGCGGGTGACCCCGCTGATGGTCCCGTCGCCCCAGACCTGGCTGAGCAGCGCCGCGCACCAGTCGAGCTGCGAAGACGCGGCGACCGCGCCGATCTCGAGGCGGGCATCCGTCACGCCGGAGACGACCGGAAGAGCCTGCGCCAGGCTGAGCGTCGCCGATTCCGGCAGCTCCGAACTCGGCGTGCCCGCGGTCACGCCCACCCCGCCGGAGTTGTTGACGAGCCCCGATGCGCCCGCCGAGGTGCCGTCGGTGCTGACCCGGGCGTACTGGTTCAGGGCGCCGGCGGAGCCGCCCGGCAGGCCGAGGGTGAGGCCGGTCAGGTCGAGGCCGACCACCCCGTTCAGGGCGGATGCCGGCAGCGGGTTCGCGTAGGCATCCGTCGCCGGGTCACCGGTCGCCAGAACCAGAGACGTGGTCGGGGTGACCGGTGCCGCGCCGGACACGTTGCGCGTGGCGGTCACGCCGGCGAGCTCAGCCACCGAATCCAGGTTGGTGCCGAGCAGGCTGCCGCTGAGAAACCGGGCCGACGCGGTGGTGGAATAGTTCGTGTCGGCGCCGCAGTCGAAGGAGTCGGTGCCGAGGGATCCGGAGGTCCATTCGGCGTCGTTCCAGGAGGCCATCGTGGGCGCGGTGGGCCCCGGAACCGTCACCACGAGCAGGCTGGCCGCCAGCACCGCGGCGAGCGCGGTGCCGGCCAGGGAACGTGGGGACGACGCGGAGCGGTGCACCGCGCGACCCGACGGGCGACCGCGCGGCCGGAAGACGCCTGAGCGCAGCGTCATCGCAGGTCCCCGGTCGGGCTCGGCCGGGCGGCCACAACCACGGACGCACGGGCGCGCCGCATGGCGGACACCGTCAGGCCCAGCCCGACGGCACCGAGCCCGACCAGAACCAGCGCGGCGGCGTCCATCCCGGTCGCGGCGAGGGCCGCGGGGCTGCTCGCGGTATCGGCGGCGGCCGTGTCACCGGCCGCCGTCAGACCGAATCCGATGCGCCCGGACAGGGTTCCGGCCGGCATGCCGGTGTTGCCCAGCGTGAGGGTCACCAGCAGGTGCTTGCCCCTGCGGGCCGGAATGCCGTCGAGGTCGAAGAGCTCGCTGCCCGACTCCAGGTTGTCGAGCGGCGTCGCGACGACGACGGTTCGGCGGTTGGCGGCGCACTCGGGCCGGTCGGGCACGTTGGTCCACGATTCGTTGCAGCGCTCCACCATCACGGTGAGTCCGTTCGCGTTGGTCGCCATTGCGCCGCTCTTGATCATTTCCAGGTTGAGCGTTCCCGACCCGTCGTGCTGCAGCGCGGCGTCGATCTGCCAGTAGGTCGGCACGCCCGGCACGACCACGATCTGGTCCGGGTCGGCCTGGTCAGACGTGAGGGTGAGCATGCCGGCCGCACCGGTCTCGGGGACCCCGCGCAGGGCGGCCTGCGCCTGCACGGAGAAGAGGCTCAGTCCCACCATGAGCGCCACGCCCGACGCCAGCGCGACGGCCCGGCGGGCCGCGCCGGCTGGCATGATCGTGGTCATGGGAATTCCTCGGAAGCTGGGTATCGGGGGGAGTGCCGGCGCCGGTTCGGGCGACCGGCGACCGGCGGAGCCGGCCAGAACGCCCACACCACCAGCAGGGCCACGAGCAGGGTGACCGCGCCGAGCAGTAACGGGGTTTGCAGCGCACGCAGGGCGAATCCGGCCCCGGCCACACCGAACACCGTGCGCTGCACCGTTTCGACCATGTAGGCCTCACGATCGGGCGTCGCATTCGCGTCGCCCTGCAGGGTGAGCGAGCGCGTCGCGGGGGCGCCCGGCACCGGATCGATGGCGATGATGCGGTGCGTCACCGGCAGGTCACGGCCCTCACGCGGCACCGTGACGATGTCGCCCACCGAGAGGCTCGCAGCCGGCACGTCGTTGACCGCGATCCCCGCGGATCCAGTGGGCAAACCCGGGGCCATCGACCCGGTCATGAAGATCACGACGGTCAGGCCGAAGATCGACGAGGCCGCGAACCAGCCCATCGAGATCACGCCGGCCAGGCCGGCGAGGGTGAGCAGCAGTTCCTTGATCCACGGTCCCGCACCGCGCCGGGTGCGCGCGGCGCGATCCGGGCGACGGATGCGACGGGGCCGCGCCGCCGCATCCGCTCGCTCGATCAGGGCCATCACGACGGGTCTGTTGCGACGATGCTAGTTGGAGACGGCGGAGAATTCCCAGGCCGGCGCGACGAGCCGGTCCTGCAGGTCGGACACCGTGTAGGCGCCCGAGACCGTCGGTACCGTCGGCAGGGTGACCTCGAAGCAGTAGTGCTGCACATTGCCGCTGGCGGCGCTGACACTCTGGTCGGTCGTGCCGATCGCCGTGCCGAGCGCGCCCGAGGCGACGATCACGGGGCCGGCACCGGCATTGACGGTCGACAGGAACGCGCTGGCATCACAGGTGACCGCGGCGCTCGTGACCGACGCCCGCACGGTGAGGGCGTTCCAGAGCAGGTCGTCGACGTCGGCGGCCGCATTGAAGCCGGCGGCCGGCACGGCGGCCTGCAGGGTGAGGTCTCCCCCGACGGAGGCGGTCACCGTGCGCAGGGCGACGGCCGCGTAGGTGCTGGTGCCCGGCGACAGCGCGAGGGCCGTGCTGGTGAAGATGAGGCTCTCACCCGGGTTGGTCTCGTTCTGCAGAAATCCGGTGCTGACGTACGGGGTGGAGACGTTCTGCTCCACCTCGAAGATGGAGGTTCCGACGCCCGGGATGATGTCGCCGTTGACGTCGGTGGTGCCGCCGAAGACCCATTCGGTGTCGGTCCAGGAGGCCAGTGTGGCCGTGGTGCCAAGGCCGATAACGGCGCCGCCGGCGAGAATCGCCATGACCTTGCCGCGCCGGGAAGGCTTGGTACCGGAAATGTGTCGTGCCATCGTGATCCCCCTGTGAACAGGCGACGTTGCTGAGCAACGCCCTGCGTTTGTGTCGCCCCAATCGGGGCCACCAGCCAAACGTTAGGTCGAGTGATCACGTCGATGGAAACGGATTCGGCTATTTCAGTGCCGTGGCCGCCGGTTGCCAGCGTGGGCCTCAGTTTGCGTGTCCGCGCCGCACGCAGGGCCATCGCCGTCATCCCCGGGAGATCTCAGTGAAAAGCCAGTGAAAAGGCAGTGATATGCCAGCGTGGGCGACGCGAAATCAGTGCCGTCGGGTCGCGGATCGTCATACCACCCCCTGCTTGCGGGTAACTTGGAAGTGTGGCGTACAGCTCGAACCTGATCGAGGGGAGGCCCGGGGTGCACAGGGGACACGCAGTATCCGACCTGCCCGCGCCGCTGTCATCGGGCCTGGCTGACGAACAGCGCCTTGCCGAGATTTCCGGCCACCTGTTGACCTCGCGCAGCGTGCTCATCGTGGGGGCACCGGGTTTCGGCAAGAGCCATCTCGCCGATGCGGTCGCAGAACTGCTGGAGGCCCGTGGCGCGGCGGCGATGCGCATTCGAGCGCAGGCCTCCTCGCACACCGTCGCGTTCGGTGCCCTGACCGGCAGCTCGACCCGGGAACTCGCCGACGCCTTCGCGGGCGGGGAACCCATCACCGCAGCGCGGGTGTTCGCCTACGCGGTTCAGCATTCCTCGACCGACTCCCCCGCGGTGATCATCGTCGACGATGCGCACCTGCTCGATGCGGCCACGATGACCTGCCTGAACCAGCTCGCGTTCGAGGGCGCGCTGGCCCTGCTCCTCACCTCCGACCCGGTGGCCACCGTGCGGGTCGATGAGACCGATCCCGTGACCATTCGCCTGCTCGATGCCCTCTGGATCAAAGGCGGCGCCGAGCGTATCGACCTGGAGCCGATGTCGCCGGCGCAGACCGCCGACCTGGTTCGCGAATTCGCTCCCACCGAGACCTTCGACCTCATCACGCTGGCGCAACTCCACGAGGGCAGTGGCGGATCACGGGTGTTGCTTCGGGAGTTGACCGCGCTGGTGGCTCGCGGGGCGCACGGCTCCACCGCCCGGGACCCCGCTCCCCGTTTGCGTCCCGCCGGCCGCATCGTCGAATTGCTGGCGCACCAGCTCCGCAGCCTGACGGGAAGCCAGATCGCCGCGATGGCCCTGCTCGCGCACGCCAATGGCGTGGAGCAGTCGCGCGCGGCCGCGATCTGCAACCGCGTCGAACTGCGCGATCTGGTACAGCGCGGGCTCGTGCAGCCGACGACCGCCGGCGGCGGCGACATCCTGCGCGTGAACGGGCTCGTGGGCGACGCAGCGCTGGCCAGTTGCGACCCGGCGCAGCTCGGCGACCTGAGCGCCCGGCTGGTTCATCGTCTGCTCCTGGACCGCAAGCTGGGCATGACCACCACGTCGGCGGAGTGCCTGCTCATCGCCGACCAGTGGGTGCAGGCGGGAACCATCGCACCCCGGCTGCGGGACGAGTGGGGCGACGACGTGGTCAGTGAGGTGCTCCTCGTCGCGTCACGCCGGAGCAGCTCGATGAACCATCCGGGCAATGCCGTGCTGTACGCCTGGCTGGCCGGGCAAATTCGCCCGGGCATCCGCTCGCTCATCGGTCATTCCCGGGCGTTGGCGGGCGACAATCGTTTCGCGCCGGCCCGCGCACTGTTGAACGATGCCGCCGCCCTGGTGCGCACGTCGGACGATGGGGTTCAGCTCGTGGAGTGGCGTCTCACCCTGGCCCGGGTGTCCTCGGAAGGACCGGACGCCCTGGCCGCCCTGGCCCTGGAGGCCGCCGAGTGGTTTGAGTCGGGGGCGATGGCCGGCGAGCTCGCGTTCATCGGACTCGTCGCGTCGTGGCAGCGCATGAATTGGGTGCGCGTCTCGGCCGAAGGCGAAGCACTGGCGCAGGACGAAGCCGCCGATCCCGGCACCCGCATCCGTGCGGCGTGCCTGGGCAGCCTCGGTTACGCGTATCTGGGGCGCGCCACCCGGGCTCTCGAACTGCTCGACTGGGCGACAACGCTCAATCACAGCGATGGGCGCCACGGCGCCACGGAATCGTTTTCTGCCGCGGCATTCTCGCTGAAGATTTTTCATCACGAAACCCTCGTACGCTGCATGAGCGGGCTCAATGTGCACGGCCTGGCGGCGCAACTGCACCAGCGGGTCGATCGAGCCGTGCGCGACCGTGATGAGGGCGAGTTCGGTGTGCTCAGCCTGATTGCCGCGACCCTCGCGCGGTACCACGGCGACACCGCGCAGACGGTCGCCGAACTGCGCCGGTCCGAGGCGCACTTCGCCGAGTCCGACGCCGCGGGCTGGCAGCCGTGGGTGCAGTGTCAACTCGCCGGCGCCCTGGCACGGGTCGGCTCGGTCGATGCCGCCCGGGTTCTCATGGCCACCGTCAACGCTCACGTCTGCCCCGACGAGGTCAACGGCAACCTGAGCTTCGAAGCTCACCGCGCCGCGCTCGCCCTGCTGATTGCGACGGGCAACATCGACGGCGCCCTGGCCCTCACCGATCAGCTTCTGCTCGATGATGGCGGCCAATCCCCGGTCATGCGGTCGTGGCTCGTGCACGTTCGGGTCGACCTCGGCGAATCCGCGGCCGACCTCATCGACAGCCTTCAGCTCGCGGTCGACCACACCGACGCGCCGCTGCTCCTCGCCGGCGCGCAACAGGTGCGCGCACTCGCCGACGGCGACGCCGTTGCGCTGGACCGGGCCAGCTCGCGATTGGACGGCCTGGGAGCCTGGGGCCGTGCCGCCTGGGTCAGCGAGGAGGCCGCGCTCCTGCACGCCGAGCACGACAACCGCGCCGCCGCCGCGCTCAGCCGCATTCAGGGCAAGAAGCTTCGGGCCATGGCCGCCGGCCTGCCGCCGGCCGGGCGGCCGGTGGTGCGTGCTCCGCGCACGGCGTTCACCCGGCGGGAGGCGGAGATCATGACCCTCGCCACCCAGGGGCGCACCAACCGCGACATCGCCGCCGCCCTGTTTCTCTCGGTGCGCACGGTCGAGTCCCACCTCTACAAGGCCCGCATCAAGCTCGGTGCGCGCACCCCCGCCGAGGTGGCCGGCGAGCCCGACCGCCCCTCCCCGCAGTTGGCCTGACCGGCCCCGACTACGGCAACCGGGCGTTCGCCCCCGCCGAGGCCGTGGCGAGGGTCACCGAGGCGAGTTCGCTGCCGGCCACGCTGCCGGGCGCTGAGTCGAGCAGTCCGATCCGCAGTGCGCTTACCCGGTATTCGGCGCTGGAATCCGGCGGGTTAGCGGCCTGATAGGGCGGATGCGGCGGGGCATCCGCCTGGTCCGGCTGCACGTTCACGGTGAGCGTGAGTACCCCGGGCAGGGCGGCGAAGAGGCCGCTGAGTGAGGCGTCGAGGCCTCCGGCGGTGCCGGTCAGCACCGTCGCGAGGGTTCCGGTCAGCGCAGCTCGACGAGCTCGCGCACGTCGTCGCGGGGCAGCACGTCCACGGTCGCGGTGACCTCGAGGGTGTGCAGCAGAACCATGCCGCCGATCGTCGTGAGAAAGGCGGTGTCGGCGGCGTCGCGGCCGGTCGCAATGCGCACGAGGGATTGCCTCGGCGCGAGCATCGTGGCGTCGACCACCTGCCAGACGTCGTCGATGAGCGCCTCGGCGACGGCGTGGAAGTCCATCGGGTCGAGGCCCGGCGCGTAGACCGAGACGACCCGGGTCGGCACGTCGACCGCGCGCAGCAGGGCGGCGACGAGGTGAGCGTAGTCCCGGCAGACCCCCTGCCGGGCGATGAGGGTGCGCACCGCGCCGTCGGTCGGCAGGCTGGCCCCGGGCACGTAGACGAGTTTCTGCCCGACCCAGGAGCTGACCCCGGCGAGCAGGTCGCGGCCAGTGAGCCCCGAGAACTCGGCGCGGGCCATGGCCCCGACGCGGTCGGACTCGCAGTAGCGGCTCGGCCGCAGGTAGCGGATGCGGTCGATCTCCGTCACCGCGGCTGGCTCGGCCTGGCCGGTCACCGCGACGGAATAGTTCACGTCGACCCCTCCGGCCTGCACGTCGACGAGGTGCAGCCGGGTGCCGAACTCGTCGTGGATCTCGCGCACCGGCAGGCTTTCGCCCGCTTGCAGCACGCTCAACTGCTCGGTGGAATCGAGGCCGGCGGCGGGTGCGATCGAGAGCACCAGGCGGGCCGGCGCCACGGCTTCAAGTTGCATCTGTGCGGAGGAAATGCGATTCATCCCCCGATGATGGCAGGTCGGGGCATCCGTTCGCGCCGGGTGCGTGCCCAAAACAGGACGATTTGCGCTGCTGTCGGCGAAAACAGGTTGAAACGAGCCGTTTGAAGCGTCGCATCCTGCTTTCGCCGCGCTCACCCACAACGGCGGGCCGGGAGCATCGCTCCCGACCCGCCGTTGTGATGGTGGACTAGTTGGCGTCGTGCCCGCCCGCCGTGGCCGCGGCGTCGGTCTTGACGTCGGTGTCGGCCTCGTCGGACTCAACATCAGCGCCGGCCTCAGCCTCGGCACCGGCCTCGGCGGCGGCGAAGTTCGCCACCACCCGCTCGGCGATCGCCTGGATCTGCTCGCCGTAGCCGCCGTCGAGCGCGGTGGCCTTGATCTCGTCGGCTCCGGCGGCGCGGTCTCCCTCGGGGGCGGCCTGCAGTTCGGTCAGGTCGGCCTGCAGCTCCTGCGGCAGCTTCTCGAACAGGGCCGGGTTGGCCGCGAGCGCGTCGGTGATCTTTTCGGCGCTCAGGCCGTTCGGTGCTCCCGTGTCAGGCGCGACGGCGTCACTGGCTGCGACGGCCTGCAAGACGGCGGCGAGCGGATGCTCCGGGTCCTGCTGGATCGCCTCGGCCAGCTTCTGCAGTTGCTCACCATACCCACCGCTGAGGGCGGTGGTCTCGATCGTGTCGGCGGCGATCGCCTGGTCGGTGTTCGCGTCGCCGAGTGCGGTCAGGTCGCTCTGCAGGTTGGCCGGCAGACTCTGGAACAGGTCGCCGTGGCCGGCAATCGCGTCGGTCACGATCTGCGTCGCATCCGCGCCGTCATCGGTCGAGCCGTCCTCGGTGCTGCCGGCCAGGTCGGCCTGCAGCTGCTCGGTGAGGGTGGCGATCTGGTCGAGGGCCTCAGCCTCGGTCAGCTGGGTACCCGCTGCAGTGTCAGCCTCGGCCGACGCGGTCGTCGAGTTGCTCGACCCGTTCTCGCTCGAGACATCGAGCGGGGCGGCAGTGGCACCCACGGCGCCGAGGCCCAGCAGGGAGCCGGCGGCCAGCGCCGTCACGGCGCCGACGGCGAAACGCTTCTTCAGCGGGGAGCCGAAGGCCGAGGTGTTCTCGTTCTGGTTCTGCGTGTGGTTCTGCGTCATCATTCGTGTGTTCCTTTCGATAGCTCGTGACCGGCCCGGCAGACGCCGCACCAGCCACACTTGGGCACGGCCCGAGCCTAGGCACGGGCCTGTTACCGAAGCTCCGTGAAAGCTGACCGGGGGGTATTCCGCCGGCCGGGGACATCCGCTGCTATCACACAGAATTCGCTGTGATCAGCAATTACCCTGGGAGACGCGTTCTTTGTGAGAGTCGTCTCATGAAGGCCGACGGCGCCGGGCGGCCAGGTCGAGGACCGCCCAGCCGATCGCCGCGAGGCACAATACGGCGAGCGCCGGCGCGGCGACGTAGATCGCCGTTTCGAGGCCCAGCGCCGTCGCGAGCGCGCCGGCACCGATCGCGGTGACCGACTGCAACAGGTAGCCGAACAGGTACATCATCGACAGGGTCGCGCCGCGGTGCGCCACCGGCGCGGTGCGGTTCACGAGCTGCAACCCGCCGGTGAAGGCGAACGAGTACCCGATTCCGCCCACCACGCACCAGCCGAGGAACATTCCGATCGACCCGGATGCCGCGGTGCCCGCCATCAGCGCCAGCCCGCCGATCGAGAGCACGCCCCCGACCAGAATGGCGACGTGCGCGTGCACCCGGCTGAGGAACAGCGCTGTCAGCCCGATCACGAACGCAGACACCGCGAGCAGCCCGCCGACCACGATTAGGTTCGTCGTGCCGGTCAGCTGCCGGGCCATCTGGGCGCCGAGCGAGAGGAACATGGCACCGATCGCGTAGGCGACCGAGACGGAGAGGGTCGACGCGATGAAGACCCGCATGATGCCGGGCGGCATCCGCAGCAGCTGCGGGCGATAGCGCGCAAGGCCAGCTGGCCGATCGTCGGGGGTCAGCCAGACGAGCAAATAGGCGAGAACACTGAGCGCGAACAGCACCAGAAAACTCAGCACCAGGGGCAGCGGCGCCAGCTCCGCGAGCGCTCCCGAGAGCAGCAGCGCCAGCGTCAGCCCGGTCGAGGTCGAGACGGTGGCCATCGACCCG
Organism: Cryobacterium melibiosiphilum; assembly: GCF_003602235.1. Taxonomy (GTDB): domain Bacteria; phylum Actinomycetota; class Actinomycetes; order Actinomycetales; family Microbacteriaceae; genus Cryobacterium; species Cryobacterium melibiosiphilum. The sequence goes on along the minus strand of NZ_QZVS01000082.1, from coordinate 9,377 downwards.
GCGAAGCGCAGGTTGCCCGAAACGTTGTGCTCGACGAGGGCAGCGCTCGCGGCGCCCAGCGCGAATCCGGTGCCCACGCCCTGCAGCACCCGGCCGGCAAAGAGAAAGCCGACGTTCGGGGCGACCGCAAACACGACGGCCGAGACGCCGATCAGCGTGATGCCGAGCAGCATCGCCCGGCGCCGACCGATCGTGTCGCTGAGTCCGCCGGCGAACAGCAGCACGAGCAGCAGGGCGATCGGGTACGCGCCGAACACCGAGGTCATCACGACCGGAGCCAGGTTCCACGCGGCGGCATAGGCGGGATAGAGCACGCTCGGCGCCCCGCTCGCCCAGAGGCAGAGGGCGAGCACGATCGCGGCCGACCAGAAGGTGCCGCGGCGGCCCAGCGTCATCGAAGGCCCAGCGTCATCGAAGGCCCGGTTGTCTCATGGTGGTCACCATACCCAGTCTGTCTTGGAATCTCCAAGTGAGGCGAAAAAGTCGTACAGTGTTCCCATGTACAGACGACCGGACGGCACGCCGACCACCTGCCAGGTCGCCCGCAGCCTCGACATCGTGGGCGAACGCTGGTCGCTGCTGATCGTGCGCAACGCCCTGCGCGGCCAGACCCGATTTGGCGAGTTTCGCGACGGACTCGGCATCCCGACCGACATCCTCGCCAGTCGCCTCGCGACCTTGGTCACGGCCGGCGTGCTCGACAAGCGCCCCTACCGCGAGCCCGGCTGCCGCGAGCGCTCCAGCTACCACCTCACCCCCGCCGGCCAGGGCCTCGACCTCGCCCTGGCGGCCCTCATCCAGTGGGGCGACACCTTCAACCCTGCGCCCGAAGGTGCCGGCTCCCGCCTCGTCGACCCCGCCACCGGCGCCCCGGCCCGCGTCGCCGTCGTCGACGCCGCCGGCCGCGAGCTGCCCGCCGTGGGGATCGTGCCCGGCCCCGCCGCGATCACGGTCTGGTAACGGATGCCGCCCCCCGCGACTCCCCCGGATCCCGGCTCGGGCGCCGGTGCCACTCCTGCTCTGGGGCCGACCTCGGCGCCCGCCCCTTCCACTCAGACCGACAGCCGCGCGCGCATCGTAGGCGTCGACGTGGCGCGCGGGCTCGCCATCTTCGGCATGCTCGTGGCCCACGCCATTCCACGGCCCAACGACACCGAACTCCTGGTCGACGGCCGCTCCTCAATCCTGTTCGCGACACTCGCCGGGGTGTCGCTCGGCCTGATGACCGGGGCCGCGCGGCCAACCGGGCGGGGCATCCGCTCGGATCGGATCGTGAGCGTCGTGCTGCGCGCGATCTTCATCTTTCTGATCGGCATCGTGCTCTCGAGCTTCGACAGCGACGTCGCCGTGATCCTCGACTATTACGGCATCATGTTCCTGCTGCTGACCCCGGTGCTGTTCTTTCCGCGCTGGGCGCTCGCCGCGCTCGGCGTCGGGCTGATCGCGCTCGCGCCGATTCTCGGCGCCGGGCAGGGCGACGTGAACACGTCGCGTGACACGGTCGCCTATTTTGTCGACTACTACTTTCTGAACGGCTACTACCCCATTCTGATCTGGCTGCCGTTTCTGCTCGCCGGCCTGATCGCGGCGCGGTCGGGCCTGACCCGGCCGCGCACCCGGGCCCTCATGATCGGCGTCGGCGCGTTCTTCGCCCTCGCCGGCTACGGCGCCGCCGCGGTGTTGCCGGGGATCAGCGCCGAGGCACACTCCGGATCCACCGCCGAGGTGCTCGGCTCGGGAGGCCTGGCGATCGCCATCATTGGCGCACTGCTCTGGCTGACCGCACCCGAGCGCGCGTCGCTCGGGCGCGCGGCACGCGGCGCACTCTGGCCGATCGCGGCGGCCGGTTCGATGGCCCTCACCGTCTACACCCTGCAGATCGTGGCCCTGATCGGCTTCGTCGCAGTGCGGGAGGGAAACGATCCGAGCGTGCCAGCGATCGTGGATTACCCCGGCGTGCCACTGCTGGTCGGCATGGTGCTCGCCTCCCTGCTCTTCGCGTCGCTCTGGCGCGTCTTCTTCGGCAAGGGTCCTCTAGAGCGGATGCTCGCGGCCGCCACCCGCCGCCCCCGCACCCCCTGATTCCCCGAGCGCGTCGAGCGCGTCGAGTGCCAGCGTGACGTAATCCAGCGGCGGGAAGCGCTATTTTCCGCCTTCAGCTCGGCGCTGCAGACGATCGAGTCTCAGGCCAGGCACAGTCCGAAAAGCGCCGGCCAGCAGGCGAAAGACCGCTCCGCTGTGCCTGATCGTGTGCGTGACCTCGGTCACGTTGTCGGCGACCTGCACGAGTGTCCACTTTCCGGTTTCATGGGCGTGAAAGCCGTCGACCCGCCAGCCGATGTGGCTGGTCGAAACCGTGTCGTAGGTCATCGTGCACGCACCGGGCAGCTTCGCTCTGATCGGGTACGTCTTGAGCGCGATGGCCTGGGCATCGCCGGTTGTGACCGACAGGATCGCGGTATTCCACTCCGGCAGTCGCCGAATATCAGCAAGGATGCCGACGATCGTCGCGCTGCTCGCGTTGACTATTCGCCGACCGACGTATTCCAAGCTGTCTCCGCACCGTGGGCGTCCAGGAACGGATACCCACCCCCGGCCACAGTGTAAGGGCTCACGACTTCGGACCGGGGCCTTCGAAGCGGATGCTCACCCCTGGCCGGCGATTTCGGTCAGCGCGGCGAGATGGGCCTTCCAGGCGAGCCGTCCCTGGCGGGTCAGCGTCAGGGAGGTGCGGGGCATCTTGCCGACGAATGCCTTGCCGACCGAGACGTACTCGGCCGCTTCGAGCAGGGCGACCTGCTTGCTCAACGCGGAGTCAGTGACCTCGATCGCGTCCCGAACTTCGCGAAAGCCGAGCGTTCCCGCCCGGGCGAGCGCGGCCATGATCGAGAACCGCACGGGGTTCTGCAGGTGCTCGTCCAGCCGGTGCCGGGGGTGGGCTTTCTCGGTCACGGTCATCGCCGTGCCTCGTAGGCCGCGCAGGACATCGTGACAACGAGGATCAGGCCGGAGGTGATGCCCGACCACAAGACCGAGCCGTGAACCCAGGCGGCGACGACGATCGCAGCCGCGTAGGTCGCTACCCAGATCGCAATGTAGGCCGTCCAGCGTCGGCTCCGCGCGAAGGCGGCCCGGCCCTGGATCGAAATCGAGAAGAAGATGATCAGCGCGAGGCCCACGGTCAGCGTGCCGAAGTAGGACATGCCAAAGGCGTCGCCGGTGGTCAAACCCATGGCCAGGGTACCGAGCGACGTGGATACGCCGAGAGCCAAGATGAAGGTGATGTACGGCCAGCGGGTCGATTCGTGGGCCTGGCGGCTGATGCGGTCGGCGTGATCGAGCAGGCTGCGTGCTTCTGCGGGACTGACCGGGGACTGAGTCTCCATGATGTTCCTTTCCGTTTCCCCCAATATGGCAGGTACTTGCACTTTTGGCAAGTACTTTCCTTATCGGGACCGCGCCTACTGTGCGCGCAGAAGCTCCAGAAACTCGTCGGCCATGGCGAGCTGCTCCTGAAGCTTCACGCGGCGCTCACCGGCCGACGTGATGAAGGCGGCAAGCTCGGCGCGCACGGCCGGGTCGTCGGCCTGATCGCCCTGCAACCTGTCGATCACGCTGAGCAGCGCTGTCATCTCCTCGAGCGAGAAGCCGAGGGGCTTCATCCGTCGAATGAGCATCAGGCGCGACTGGTCGTCTTCGGTGTAGAGGCGAAAGCCGCCCTCGGTGCGGCCCGAGGCGGCGAGCAGGCCAATCTCGTCGTAGTGGCGCAGGGTGCGCAGCGACATGCCGGTCTTCTCCGCGAGTTCGCCGATGTGCATCATCGCGAGGCCTGGGTTCGTCTCCGCTGTCATGGGTCCAGCTTCTCACGAACGCGAACTCAACCCTAACGTCAGGGTAGAGTTGCACGAATGGCACTCACCACCACCCCGCGCCCCAACCGCTATCGCGCCGAGCCCTCCGTACTCACCGCCCTCCGCAGCCCGAAACTGCTGACCCGCGAGGTGCTCGCCGGCCTCGTCGTGGCGATGGCCCTGATTCCCGAAGCCATCGCCTTCTCGATCATCGCCGGCGTCGACCCGCGCGTGGGCCTGTTCTCGTCGTTTGTGATGGCGATCACGATCGCCTTCGTCGGCGGACGCCCCGCCATGATCACCGCCGCGACCGGCGCCGTCGCCCTCGTCATCGCACCGGTCGCGCGCGACTACGGCATGGAATACTTCATCACCACGGTGATTCTCGCCGGGGTCTTCCAGATCGTGCTGAGCCTGATCGGCGTCGCCAGGCTGATGCGCTTCATCCCGCGCAGCGTCATGGTCGGCTTCGTCAACGCCCTCGCCATCCTCATCTTCACCGCCCAGCTCCCCCAGCTGCTCGGCGTGCCGTTCATGGTCTACCCGCTCGTCGCCGCCGGCCTCATCATCATGATCGTGATGCCGCGCCTCACCAAGGTGGTTCCGGCGCCGCTCGTCGCGATCGTCGTGCTCACGGTCGCGACCGTGGTCATCGCCATCAACGTGCCCACGATCGGCGATCAGGGCGAACTCCCCCGCAGCCTGCCCGAGCTCTTCCTGCCCACAGTCCCCCTCACCTGGGACACCTTCACGATCATCGCCCCCTACGCGCTCGGCATGGCCCTCGTCGGAATCCTCGAGTCACTGATGACCGCCAAGTTCGTCGACGAGATCACCGACACCCACTCCAACAAGACCCGCGAAACCTGGGGCCAGGGCGTCGCCAACGTCATGAGTGGCCTGTTCGGCGGCATGGGCGGCTGCGCCATGATCGGCCAGACCATGATCAACGTGAAAGCATCTGGTGCCCGCACCCGCATCTCCACGTTCCTCGCCGGGGTCTTCCTGCTCGTTCTCGTGCTCGGGCTCGGCGACGTGCTGGCGGTCGTCCCCATGGCCGCCCTGGTCGCGGTGATGATCATCGTGTCGTACCTCACGTTCGACTGGCACAGCATCCGCCTGTCGACCCTGAAGCGGATGCCCGCGAGCGAGACGACCGTCATGCTTGCCACGGTCGTCGTCATCGTCATCACCCACAACCTCGCGATCGGCGTGGTCGTCGGGGTGATCGTGGCCATGGTCGCCTTCGCGCGCCGGGTCGCCCACCTCGTGACCGTCGACCGCACGGTAGCGCTCGACGCACCGCAACCCACCGCGCACTACACCGTCACCGGCGCCCTCTTCTTCGCCTCGAGCAACGACCTGATGACCCAGTTCGAGTACGCCGACGACCCGGAGCACATCGTGATCGACATGTCGGCATCCCACATCTGGGACGCCTCGACCGTCGCGACCCTCGACTCGATCACGTACAAGTACGAGCGCCACGGTAAGCGCGTGGTCATCGAGGGCCTCAACGAGGCGAGCACCACCCTGCACGCCCGCCTCGCCGGCACCCTCGGCGGCGGCCACTGACCGCCCCGTCGAACCACGAGCGACCCAGGGCCCGGCGAGCGGTCCATTCGCTTGGTTTTGCCACCCACCACGGGACTATCTGTGACACCTCGCGCACGAGGTGTCACAGAACGCCTCTTGCGACCCGCCAGACGGCGGGGACGGCCTGCAATCAGACGACTGCGGGGCTCCTGTCGACGCCGCCAACGGCTTTTTGTGCCCTGCCGAACAGGGACCCGATGGCATAAACTGCCAATGGAGGTGGTCGCCGTGGCAACCAGGAACGTGGTCCTGAGTCAGCACCAGCACGAGCTCGTCGAATCGCTGGTGAAGGCGGGGCGCTACCAGAACGCCAGCGAGGTGCTGCGAGACGGTCTTCGGCTCCTGGAACGTCGGGAGTTGGAGAGTGCAGCAAAACTTGCCGCACTGCGTGCGGCGGCCGAGCAGGGTTGGTCGGATCTCGCATCCGGTCGCTTCGATGACGTTGCTGACGAGAACCTCGACGCCGTCATCGGACAGCTCGGTGTGCGAGCGGCGGCCCGGAACGAGTCGGCTGGGTGAGGGCGGGATACCGTCTCACTCATGCGGCGCAGGCCGACATCATCGCCATCCTCGCCTGGACAGACGAGCAGTTCGGCGAGCAGGCACGCAAGCGCTACGAGGCACTCATCGGCACCGCCATTCGGGATGCGGCCGCGCGCAGCGACGATGTCGGTTGCCTCCCCCGCCCGGAGTTAGGCGACGGTGTCTTCTCGTGGCATCTGGCGCAGAGCCGCGACCACGCACCAGGGAAGACCGTCCACAGCCCGCGACATTTTCTCCTCTGCCGGCGCGAAGGCGAGGTATCGGTCATCGGCCGCGTACTGCACGACGCCATGGAGCCGCGCCAGCTCCTCGACTCCCGACCCCGCTGGGACTAGCCGTCCCCGTACCATTCGACGGTATTCAGCACCCAAGATCACGCCTTCTTGCCGAAACCATGGTTTTCGGGGCCGATCTCCGTCGAATGGTACGGGCGGACGCTAGTTCTTCGGGGCGGGCCGGCCGGCCTGGTCGGAATCCTCGGTCTGGTAGACGTCGGGGATGCCGTCGCCGTCGGCGTCGACCGCCTCTTTTTCGGCGATCTTCGCGTAGTGGCGGTTTCGGCTGATCAGGATCGCCGAGGCCAACACGGCCGCGAGCAGCGAGCCGACCAGGATGGCGACCTTGCTGTGGTCGTCAAGCAGGGTGCCCTGCCCAAAACCGAGTTCGCTGATCAGCAGCGAGACCGTGAAGCCCACGCCGGCGAGCAGGGCGAGGCCGAACACGTCGATCCAGGCCAGGTCGGGGTCGAGCCTGGCTTTGGTGGTCTTCGTCACGATCCAGGTGGCGAGCAGAACACCGATCGGCTTGCCGATGACGAGCGCCACGACGATGCCGACCGCGACCGGGTCGGTCAGCGCCTCGTACAGGCCTTGGGCACCACCGATGGTGACCCCGGCGGAGAAGAACGCGAACACCGGCACCGCAAAGCCCGACGAGAGGGGCCGAATGCGGTGCTCGAGGGTCTCGGCGAGGCCGGGACCGGCATCCGGCCCCCCGCCCTTGGCACTGCGCAGCACCGGCACGGCGAAGCCGAGCAACACGCCGGCAACGGTCGCGTGCACTCCGCTCTCGTGCACGAGCGCCCAGGTGACGAAACCGATCGGCAGCAGGATGAGCCACGGCGCGAGCGCCCTGGTGCCGAAGAAGTGAGAGAACTTGTGGGCGAGAAAGGCGTAGAGCGCCAGCGGGATGATCGCGAGCAGCAGGGGTCCGAAGAGGATGTCGGTGGTGTAGAAAAAGGCGATGATCGCGATCGCGAGCAGGTCGTCCACGACGGCCAGGGTGAGCAGGAAGATACGCAGGGCGGCGGGCAGCTTGGAACCGATGACCGCGAGCACGGCGAGCGCGAAGGCGATGTCGGTCGCCGTGGGGATCGCCCAGCCTTTCAGGGCCTCGGGCCCCGAGTTCAGGTTGATGAGGGTGTAGATGACGGCGGGAACGATCACGCCGCCGACCGCGGCGGCGACGGGCACGATGGCCCGGTTGACGCTGCGCAGGTCGCCCGCGACGAACTCTCGTTTCAGCTCGAGTCCGGCGAGGAAGAAGAAGATCGCGAGCAGGCCGTCGGCCGCCCACGCGCCCAGGCTGAGGCTCAGGTTCCACGGCTCGTAGCCGATTTTCACGTCACGGAACGCATAGTAATTGTCGGCGAGGCCGGTGTTGGCCATGATCAGGGCGGCGATGGTCGCCAGCAGCAGCAGGGCACCGCCGACGGTTTCCTTGCGCAGGATGGCGCCGATGCGCAGGGCCTCACGGCCGCTGCCGCGCCGTAGCACGGCGGGCGATGAAGGGCTGGAAGAAGGGGGCAGGGGGGTGGGGTGAGTCAAAATCTCGTCCTCAGGTTTCGGGCGTACAAAAGTCTGTGCCGACCAGACTTCCCGGCTCACCTTTTACCCACTCTAACGGTCGCACCTGAACGAAGGCCCCTGTTTGGGCCGCAACCGTCAGTCGGTGACCACGAAGACGCCGTGCGCGCCTTTCTCGGCATCGGCCATGATGTGGGTCACAAAGCTGTAGGTGCCCGCCTCGGTGAAGGTGAGCTCGACGAAGCCGCCCTGCGCGGGACTCAGCGCGAGGGCCTGCGCCCCGCCGCTGCCGGTGCTGCCGCCGTCCTTGAGCAGATACTCGCCCTCTTTGAAGACGGTGTCGAACTGCCCGCCGACCACATGGAATGAGCTGCCGGAGTTCGGCCCGGCGTCCAGTACCCAGACGCGCACGGTCTCTCCAACCCGGGCTGTGAGTGGTTCGGCCATGTATTGATCGCTGTACCCGTTGAACACCACGAGGTCGGGGACAGCGGCCTGCGCCTTGGCGGAGTCGACCTCACCACCCTGGGGGCCGAGGTAGTACTCGCTCTGCACGAGCGAGTATTCCCGGTCGACCGTGCTGAGCCCGGCCGGGTCGATGATCACGGCGCCGAACATGCCGTTGGCGATGTGACTCGTCATCGGCATGGTTCCGCAGTGGTACATCCAGATGCCCGAGCGGGTCGCCGTGAAGCGGTACTCGAGGCTCTCCCCCGGGTCGATCGAGCGCATCGGCTTGTCGGGTGCGAGCGCTCCGGCGTGAAAGTCGATCGAGTGCGAGATCGTGCCCGCGTTGACGAAGGTCACGTCGAAGGCATCACCGACCCTGCCGCGCAGCGTCGGCCCGGTCGCACCGCCGTTGTAGGTCCACAGCGTCTGCGTGACCCCGGGCGCGACCTCGAGTTCTTCATCGGTCACGGTCATCGTCAGTTCGTGCACGGTAGCGGATGCCGCGGGCGCCAACGCGGCGTCCCGCGCCACGAAGTCCGCCCCCGGCAGTGCCCCCGGCACGAGGTCGTCGGCGGCCGACCCGGTTTCGACGGATTCGTCACCCATCGCGCCATGGTCCATGGCCGTTCCGTCGTCGGGGGCTGCGGCATCCGCTGCCCCGGCGCTCGCGCTGTCGTCAGCACCGATCGCGTTGATGGTCAGCTCCATGCCGAGCAGGCGATGCCCGGCGATCGAACACCAGCCGTCGAGATCGGCGGTGATCACGCCCGCGTTGATCGTGGCACTCGCCCCCGGAGCCACCCGGCCGGAGTCGCCGCCGCTGGCCAGCACCAGGTCGTGCAGCATGTCGTCGTCGTTGGTGACGTTGATCACGAGGGTGTCGCCGACCGGAACGTCGATGCTGTCGGGGCTGAAGGTCGTGTTGATCATGGTCACGTCGACGGTGGTGGTGTGCCCGGTGCCGCCGGCCGCGCCGGTACCGGCGAGGGTCATCGCGGAGGAGTCGAGGCCCACCCCGAGGGCGAGGCTCAGCGCGAGCGTCGCCGCGGCGGCGGCCAGGCCACGGCGCCGCACCGGCGCGGCAACGGTTGCCGCGGGCGCGGCCGGTGGGGTTGCCCCCGCTGAGGGCGCG
>NZ_QZVS01000070.1 GCF_003602235.1 Cryobacterium melibiosiphilum | reverse complement strand
CCGGCGGCGCGGGCGGGCAGCGGTCGCGCTGGTCGGCGCAACCCAACCGCCGGGGCCGGCGGGCTTGCGGGCACCCGCGGGCACACCAGCCCCCCGCGACCCCTCGCGGGGAGCGCGTTCGATGCGGGGTGCGCCCACGGCTGCCGTTGTCGGAGACCTCTAGATCAGGCCGTGCTTGCCGAGCAGCGCCTGGGTGGTCTCGAGCGATTCGAGGTCGGCGAGGTCGAGCTCGGAGTTGACGAGCGAGTCGAGGGGCGGCACGCCCTCGGGAGCGTCGATGCCCTCGATGAGCGGGTACTCGAAGGTCTCATCGACGAAGTACTGCTGGGCTTCGGCGGAGACCAGGAAGTCGATGAAGGTGAGCGCGTCGGCATCCGTCGCCCCGCTCTGCAGCAGACCGGCGCCGGTCACGTTGACGATCGACCCGGCATCGCCGGCTTCGGGGTAGCTGAGCTGGGCGCGCATGTTCTCGGCGCCGGTTTCGGCGGCCTGGGCGAACCAGTAATAGTGGTTGAGCAGGCCGACGTCGATGACACCCTCGTCGACCGCGGCGAGGATGGCGCGGTTGTTGTCGAAGATCTGCGGATCGTTCGCGGCGATCGCTTCGACCCAGGCGTCGGCGGCGTCTTCGCCGTTCAGCACCCGGTAGGCGGTGACGAAGCTCTGAAAGCTCGCGTTGGTGGGGGCGACGCCGAGGCGTCCGGCCCATTCGGGCTCGGTGAAGGCGTCGACGGATGCCGGCACCTCGTCGGCCGTCATTTCCTGGCCGTCGTAGGCGATCACTCGGGCACGGCCCGTGACGCCGACCCAGGTGTCGTCGGTCGAGGTGAAGCCGGCGGGAACCTTGCTCGTCGTGGCGTCGGGGAGCGTCGCGAACAGGTCGGCGTTGCTGAGCGCGCCGAGGGCGCCGGCGTCCTGGGCGAGGAACACCTGGGCCGGGGTCGCGTCGCCCTCTTCGAGCAGCAGCGCGCCGAGTTCGGCGGTGTTGCCGTAGCGCACCTCGACCTCGATGCCGCTCTTCTCTTCGAACTGGTCGATGAGGGGCTGCACGAGCACCTCGTCGCGGCCCGAGTAGAGGGTGAAGGCCCCGTCTTCCTCTGGGGCCGAGGTGCCGGCCGCATCGTCGGTGTCGGCCGGGGCGGTGCAGCCGGTGAGGGCGAGCACGGAGATTCCGGCGGCAAGGGCGAGAAAGCGGGGTGACATGCGCATGGACGGTCTCCAGAAGGGTGGGTACGAGTGCGGGTGTAAGTACTAAGGTAAGCCTAACTTAAGTGGCGGGGCAGTGCATCCGCTCGCCGACGAGACATGGGAACGTCGTAGGCTTAACGGATGCCTCCCGCAACCCTTCGAGCCTGGCGCAACGCCGTCTTCGCGATCTTCTTTCTGAGCGGCCTGGGGCTGGCGAGTTGGGTGTCGCGCGTGCCCGCCGTGCGGGACAGCCTCGACCTCTCGACCGCCGACGTGGGCATCGTCATCTTCGGGCTGTCCGGTGGATCCGTGCTCGGCCTCGTGATTGCCACACCGATGCTCGCCCGTTTCGGCGCCCGGCGCGCCATGGTGCTCGGCATCGGGGGCGCGGCGCTCGGACTCGTGGTCGTCGGACTCGGCACCAGCGTGCTGCCGGCGGCCGCGGTCGTCATCGTCGGGCTCGCCCTGTTCGGGCTCGGCACCGGATCGGTCGACGTGATCATGAACGTCGAGGGCGCCGCCGCGGAACGCGCCATCGGCAAGACGCTGATGCCCCTCATGCACGCCTGCTTCAGCCTCGGAACCGTCGTCGGCGCGCTGCTCGGCGCCGGTGCTTCCCACCTCGAACTCTCGGTGCTCGCCCACCTCGTGATCATGGCCGTGCTCGTCTTCGGCACGGTTCTCGTCGCGGTTCGCTTCATCCCCGTGATCCCCGAGCTCGGCGACGAAGGGCCCACGCACACCGGCGCCATTCCGGTGGCGAAGCCGGTGAGCGGATGGCGCGACCGCCTGCGCGAGAACCTCACCGTCTGGCGCGACATGAAACTGCTGCTGATCGGGGTGATCGTGCTCGGCATGACCTTCGCCGAGGGGTCGGCGAACGACTGGCTGGCCCTCGCCGCCGTCGACGGCCACGGCCTGAGCAACACGCTCGCGGCGATCGTCTTCGGCGTCTTCGTCGCCGCGATGACCGTGGGCCGCGTGCTCGGCGGCCCGCTGCTCGACCGGTTCGGACGGGTAGCCGTGCTGCGCGCGTGCGCTGTCACGGGCGTCGCGGGCCTCGTGCTCTTCATCTTCGCGCCGAACGACGGGCTGCTTTTCGTGGGCACCGTACTCTGGGGCCTCGGCGCCTCGCTCGGGTTCCCGGTGGGCATGTCGGCCGCCGCCGACGACACCAGGCACGCCGCCGCCCGGGTCAGCGCGGTGGCCATGATCGGCTATTTCGCCTTTCTCGTGGGCCCTCCGGTGCTCGGCCTGCTCGGCGAGGCCTGGGGCATCCTGAACGCCCTGCTCGTGATCCTGGTGCTCATGGTGCTCGCCGGTTTCGCCGCGCCGGCCGCCCGCAAGCCCGTCGCAGCGCCCGCGCCCGCGCACACCTCGTAGCGGCCGGGGGGGGGTGAAGTCCTCCGAGGGTCCTCCGAGCGACGAGGCAACATGTCGCGTTGAGTAAGCGAAGAGTTTCGTATGACGATGAGCGCATGAAGCGGATCATTCAGGGTCGCGAAGTCAAGGAACCGCAAATCGACGAGTGGGTTGCCGAGGCCGAGACAGGTTACGACGTCGAACAGCTCCGTTCCCGCTGGGGTCGCGCACCTCGGGGCACGGAAGCCGCTCAAGTCATTCCCGTGCGTCTGACGCCGGCTGAGCTCGCCGCGGTCATGGCCCGCGCCGAGCGCGAAGGGCTGAACCGCTCGGAGGCAATCCGCGCGGCACTCGACGCTTGGGCACACGTCGCGTGATCGTTCGGGCGTCGGCCCGCAAACACGGCATCGGTGACGAGGATGCCATTGCGGCGGCCGAGTCGCCATTGGTTTCGGGCCCGCTCGACGATGGGCACCCGCAGCGTCAGTTGCGGGTCGGTTGCGATTCCCGGGCGCGGCTCCTCGAAACCGTTGTGCTCGTCTGGGACGACGGCACCGAGGAAATCATCCACGCAATGACGTTCCGGCCGCAGTACCTCGGTCTGCTCCACTAGTCCACGAACGTCACGAACGAGGGTCGGGCGCGACCGCATCGACCTCGAGCGATTAGGCTGCTCGAGTGCGCCTTGTGATTGCCGAATGTTCCGTTGACTATGCCGGTCGCCTCAGCGCGCATCTGCCGCTGGCCACCCGCCTGCTGATGATCAAGGCCGACGGCAGCCTGCTCGTGCACTCCGACGGCGGCTCGTACAAGCCGCTCAACTGGATGAGCCCGCCGTGCAGCATCTCCCTCAGTGAGCCCGATTCCGATCAGACGGATGCCGGCGTCACCGCCCTCTGGACGGTCACCCACCTGAAAACCCTGGACCAGCTCGTCGTGAGCATCTTCGAGGTATTCCACGACTCCGCGCACGAGCTCGGAATCGACCCGGGACTGATCAAAGACGGCGCCGAGTCGCACCTGCAGAAACTGCTGGCCGAACAGATCCACCTGCTCGGCGAGGGCTTCAGCTTCGTCAAGCGCGAGTACATGACCGCGATCGGGCCGGTCGACATTCTCGCGCAGGACGCAAGCGGTGCCAGCGTGGCCGTCGAGCTCAAGCGCAACGGCGACATCGACGGCGTCGAGCAGCTCACCCGCTACCTCGAGCTGATGAATCGCGACCCGCACATCGCCCCGGTCTCGGGCGTCTTCGCCGCGCAGACCATCAAGCCGCAGGCCCGCAAGCTGGCCGAGGACCGCGGCATCCGCTGCCTTCTGCTCGACTACGACGCCATGCGCGGCGCCGACGACACCGCGACCCGCCTCTTCTAGTCCGGCGCGCGGCCCGAACGATCCCCTATCAGGGCGCGGCCGCGAAAAGTTCTCCACAGATGACGCGGATGCCGCCCGCACCGTCGCATCCGCTGCCACTCGTGCCGCCATGGACCCTCTCGAGCTCGCCCGCCAGTCCCTGATCTTCACCTGCGACTCCGTCGCCATCGGGCGCGATGACGTGCACGAGTTACCTCGTCGACCCGGCCCGGCTGCTGCGCCTGCTGACTCAGGCCGGGCTCGTCCCCGTGCGGGCGACCCGCAGCATCCGTCGCCACTGGCTGTGATGCGGCCCTCGTCCAGGCCCGGTCGCCGCGGGTCGGGTCCGTCATGCGCCCACAACCTGCTGCTGCGCCCAAACCCTGCACCCGCCGGTGCGCCCAGACGCTGCACGTGCGCCCAGAACCTGCACGCCGCTGCGGTCATGCGCCCTGCACGGCACAGGACACACCAGCCGCTATTCGCCGTCCGCGGTAGTGTTCTTGATGCGCTGCCGAAAGAAGAGGACCAGCACGGCGACCGGGATCGTCACCGCCGTCGGTTCCGTCACCGACCAATGAGGAGTCGGGACCAACCCATGACCGCAGAAACCATCGTCGCCGAAGCCCCCACCGCCCCGCGCCAGCCGCTCATTCACGGCGAGACCCTCGTGCTGCGCGCCCCGACCCAGGCCTGGTCCTCCGCCGACGGCAGCATGGGTGCCTCGCCCATTCACGGCTACTTTTTCTCGGATACCCGACTGGTCGCATCCGTCGCCGTGCGCGTGGGCGCCGAAGCCGGCGAGCTCATCGCGACCGTGCCGCGCGGCGCCGATTCCGTGACGTTCGTGAGCCTGCAGCGCCACCTCGACGACGCGCTGCCCGACGCGCGGGTGCGCACCCTGCACACCCGCACCGCCACCATCACGGGGGTGACGGATGCCATCGTGGTCTCGAGCGACCGGCGGGAGCCGATCGATACGGTGATCGAGGTGACGCTCACCGCCGACCTCAGCACCATGGACCACATCAAGAGCGGGCTGCCGGCACTGCCGATGCCCGTGGTCACGCTGAACGACGACCGGGCGACCTGGGCGAGCGACACGCTGACCGTGAACCTGACCGCAGACCCTGGGGCCACCCTGTCCCAGCTGCCCACCGGCGAACTGCTGCTGAGCTGGCCCACGACCGTTCCCACCCGCGGCGAGATCATCGTCGGCTGGCAGCTCGACGCCACCGACACCCGCGCGGTCGTGCGCGGTGTCGAGGGCGCACCGAGCTGGAGCGTGCCGGCCGTCACCTGCGCCGACGACCGGCTGACCCGCTGGGTCAGCACCGCGCTCGGCGACCTCGACGCCCTGCGGCTGACCACGACCGCGCACCCCGACGAGGTCTTTCTCGCCGCCGGGGCGCCCTGGTTCTTCACCCTGTTCGGCCGGGATTCGATCTGGGCCGCCCGCATGATGCTGCCCCTCGGCACCGAACTGGCCGGCGGCACCCTGCGCGTGCTCGCCGCCCTGCAGGGCCAGGCGGCCGTGCCGGAAACCGCCGAACAGCCCGGCAAGATCATGCACGAACTGCGCCGCGACACCCTCGAAATCCACGGCGAGGGCCTGCACCTGCCGCCCCTCTATTACGGCACGGTCGACGCGACGCCGCTCTGGGTCTGCCTGCTTCACGACGCATGGAAGTGGGGCCTGCCGGAGGACGAGGTGCGCGCCCTGCTGCCGAACCTCACCGCCGCGCTCGGCTGGATGCGCGACTTCGGCGACGCCGACGGCGACGGGCTGCTGGAAGACCGGCCCCTGAACTGCGCCGACGAAACCGGCCAGGGCCTCTCGAACCAGGGCTGGAAGGATTCCGACGACTCGGTGCAGTGGCAGGACGGTTCGCTCGCCGAGGGTCCGATCGCACTCTGCGAGGTGCAGGCCTACGCCTTCGAGGCCGCCATGCACGGCGCCGACCTGCTCGACCACTTCGCCCGAATCGATGGCACCGCGCCCGGCGGCGCGGAGTGGCGAGCGTGGGCATCCGCCCTGCAGAAACGCTTCAACGAGGCCTTCTGGGTCGATTCGCCGCAGGGCGCCTATCCGGCAATCGCCCTCGACGCCGCCAAGCGCCCGGTCGACACGCTCACGAGCAACCTCGGCCACCTGCTCGGCACCGGCCTGCTGACGGCGCAGCAGGCCGCGCTCGTCGCCCGCCGCCTGGTCAGCCCCGAGATGAGCAGCGGCTTCGGGCTGCGCACCCTGAGCACCGATTCGGTCGGCTACTGGCCGCTCAGCTACCACGGCGGCAGCGTCTGGACCCACGACACCGCGATCGCCATCACCGGGCTCGCCCGCGACGGCTTCACGGCCGAGGCGAATACCCTGATCAGCGGCCTGCTCGCCGCCGCGGCAGGCTTCGAGTACCGTCTGCCCGAGCTGCACTCCGGCGACAGTGCCGCGGCGTTGTCACGCCCGATCCCCTACCCGGCGGCCTGCCGGCCCCAGGCCTGGTCGGCGGCGTCGGCGGTGGCCGTGCTGTCGAGCGTTCTGGGCCTGGCAGCGGATGCCCCCGGCGGCGTTCTCGGCGTCTCCCCCGCCGCCGGCGTGCTCGCGCCCCTCAGCGTCGAGGGCCTGCGCTTCGGCGGCGCCGCGGTGTCGCTGAGCATTAATTCCGACAATGAGGTGTCCGGGGCGTCGGGCGCGGCCATCGAGGTGCGCTGACCGGCCTTTTAGTCCGGCTCTGACCCCCTTGAGCGGATGCGGCCAGCACGGGGGGCATCCGCTCTCGACGCGGAGGGTGCGGGGGTTCACCGCGAGTGCACCTAGGATAGGCGAGTGAATCCCACCCTGACGCGCACCTGGAGCGCCATCCTCTTTGACCTCGACGGAACCATCACCGATTCCGCCCCGGCCATCACCAGCTCACTGGCCCGCACCTTCGCTCTGCTCGGCCGCCCCGTTCCCTCCGCACCCGAACTTCTCGCCTACGTCGGCCCGCCCATGATCGCGGCCTTCCAGGAGTATGCCGGAATGACGCTCGCCGAGGCCACCGCGGCCCGCGCCGTCTACCGCACCGAGTACCAGGGCGCGGCCTCACTCGACACGGCCGTGTTCCCCGGCATCGCCGGACTGCTCGAACGCATCCACGCGGCCGGCATCCCGATCGCGCTGGCCACGAGCAAGCCCGAACTCAGCGCCATCGAGATCCTCACCCACTTCGAACTCACCCAGTACTTCAGCGTCATCGTGGGAGCCTCCGAAGACGAGGTGCGCAGCGCCAAGGCCGACATCGTCGCCGAAGCGCTCACCCGCCTCGGCGCCGCCGGCGTCGACATGAGCGCCCCGGTGCTCGTCGGCGACCGCATCTACGACGCCGAAGGCGCCGCGGCGAACGGCATCCCGGCGATCCTCGTCGAGTGGGGCTACGGCTCCCCCGCCGAAGCCGGCGAGGCCACCGCCGTCGTGCACTCGACCGACCAGCTCGCCAAACTGCTGCTCGGCTAACCGCCCCGCACCAGCGCCCGAACGGGCCCGCGACCCGACAGCTACTGTTTAAAGGCCGCGTCGAACGAGTCCGTCGGCGGCTGAAAGTCGAAGCTCTTCAGAAACGCCAGCGCCTCGGGCGCGCCCCGCAGGCGGTCCATGCCGGCGTCTTCCCACTCCACCGAGAGCGGCCCGGTGTAGCCGATGGCCGTGAGCGCCCGAAAGCTCTCCTCCCACGGCACATCGCCGCGGCCGGTGGAGACGAAGTTCCAGCCCCGGCGCGGGTCGCCCCAGGGCAGGTGCGACGAGAGGATGCCGTTGCGGCCGCCGCCCATGCGCATCTTGGTGTCCTTGCAGTCCACGTGGTAGATGCGGTCGGCGAAGTCCGAGATGAAGGCCACCGGGTCGATCTGCTGCCACATGAAGTGGCTCGGGTCCCAGTTCAGGCCGAAGGCCGGGCGGTGTCCGATGGCCTCGAGGGTGCGCACTGTCGACCAGTAGTCGTAGGCGATCTCCGAGGGGTGCACCTCGTGCGCGAACCGCACGCCGCACTCGTCGAACACGTCGAGGATCGGGTTCCAGCGATCAGCGAAGTCCTGGAAGCCGGCCTCGATGACCTCCTCCGACACCGGCGGGAACATGGCCACGTACTGCCAGATCGACGACCCGGTGAACCCGACGACGGTGTCCACGCCGAGCTTCTTCGCCAGCCGGGCGGTGTTCTTCATCTCCTCCGCGGCGCGCTGGCGCACGCCCTCGGGGTCGCCGTCGCCCCAGACGCGCGGGCCCACGATGCCCTGGTGCCGAAAGTCGATCGGGCTGTCACAGACGGCCTGGCCCTTCAGGTGGTTCGAGATCGCCCAGACCTTGAGATTGTTGCGCTCGAGAATGTCGAGGCGATTCTGAATGTAGGCGTCGTCATCCCAGCGCCAGGCGTCGAGGTGATCACCCGAGACCGCGATCTCGAGGCCGTCATAGCCCCACTGGCCGGCCAGTTCGGCGACCTTCTCAAAGGGCAGGTCGGCCCACTGGCCGGTGAACAGCGTGTATTTGCGTGACAAGAGTCTCTCCCGTTGCTGCTGAATGTTGGGTTGCTGGGTGGATCAGGGCCGGTCGGCGCACACCGCGACGCGGGCCCCGCCGGCGGCGGCGCTCTCTTCGATGGCCGCGAGCACCCGCTGCACGGCCAGTCCGTGCTCGAACGAGGGCTCGGCCGGGCGCGACTCGGCGATGCCCACGAGAAAGTCGCGAATCTGGTGGGTGTGGCTGTGCTCCCAGCCAATCACATGGCCCTGCGGCCACCACGCTCCGACAAACGGATGCTCCGGTTCGGTCACCAGGATGCGGCGAAAGCCCTGCGTCACCACCGATTCGGTGCCGTCGAGAAACTGCAGCTCGTTGAGGCGCTCGAGGTCGAAGCTCAGGCTGCCGGCGCTGCCGTAGACCTCGATGCGCAACGAGTTCTTCGCGCCGAGGGCGACCCGCGACACCTCGACGCTGGCGATAGCGCCGCCGGCCAGCCCGAGGGTGGCCCAGGCCGCATCGTCGACCGTCACCGGCTCCGGGCCGTCGGGGCCCTCGCGCTCGGTGACGAACGTGTGCAGGCGACCCGAGGCATCCGTCACCGCGTCGCCGAGCAGAAACTGAACCTGGTCGATGGCATGCGAGGCGATGTCGCCGAGGGCGCCGGAGCCGGCGGTTTCGGCGCGCAGCCGCCAGGTCATCGGGGTGGCCGGGTCGACGAGCCAGTCCTGCAGGTAGCAGGCGCGCACCTGGCGAACGGTGCCGAGGCGGCCGTTCGCGATGAGTTGGCGGGCCAGTTCGAGCGCCGGTACCCGGCGGTAGTTGAACCCGATCATCGAGAACACGCCGCGGGCCCGGGCGGTGGCGGCCGCCTCGACCATGGCTTGGGACTCGGCGAGGGTGTTCGAGAGCGGCTTCTCGACGAGCACGTGCTTGCCGGCTGCGAGCGCCGCGATGGCGATCTCGGCGTGCAGCCAGCCGGGTGCGCAGATGTCGACGATGTCGATGTCGTCGCGGGTGATGACCTCGCGCCAGTCCGTGGCCCACTCCGCCCAGCCGTAGCGGGCAGCGGCAGCGGCGACCGCGTCGGGGGTGCGGCCCACGACCACCGTCATCGAGGTCGCCGGCACGTCGAAGAAGCTGCCGACCGAGCGCCACGCGTTCGAGTGCGCCTTGCCCATGAACTCGTAGCCGATCAGGGCCACGCCCAGCGGGCGGGTGGCCGGGGGCGTGTCCGGGGTCATCTCACTTCACCGACCCGGCGGCGAGCCCGGCCACGAGGTGCTTCTGCACCAGGATGAACCCGATCAGTACCGGCAGCGACACAACGACGGATGCCGCCATCAGCTGGTTCCAGAACACGTCCGTCTGGCTGGCGTAGTCCTTCAGCCCGAGCGAGAGCGTCTTGGTGGACTCATTACTGAGCACCGACGCGAACAACACTTCGCCCCAGGCCGCAATGAAGGAGTACACCGCCACGGCGATGATGCCGGGCTTGGCCACCGGCAGCACGACCCGGATCAGGGCACCCATGCGGCCGGTGCCGTCGATCATGGCCGCCTCCTCGAGCTCGATCGGGATGGAGGCGAAATAGCCGGTGAGCATCCAGATCGCGAACGGCAGGGTGAAGGTCATGAACGTGATGATGAGGCCGAGGTAGGAGCCCTGCAGCTGGATTCCGGTCACGTTTCGAATCTGCGTGTAGATCAGGAACAGCGGCAGCAGAAACATGATGCCGGGAAACATCTGCGTCGAGAGCACGATCAGGCTGAACGCCCGCTTGCCCTTGAAGGCCAGCCGCGAGATGGAATAGGCGGCCAACACGGCGACGATGACCGAGAAGAAGGTGGCCGAAACGGCCACGATCAGGCTGTTCTTGAAGTACTCGGCCAGCGGCACGGTCGACCAGATGTCGATGTAGGGGGCGAGGGTGAACGACCGCGGGATCCATTCGAACACGCCGGAGACATCCGCCAGCGGCTTCACTGAGGTGGAGACCACGACGTAGAGCGGAATCGCGACCCAGAGGGTCAGCAACGTGAGCACGATGTTGCGCAGCACGCGAAAATTGCGGGTCTCAATCATTGTTCTTGCCCTTCGGCAGCACCATGCGGATGTAGAAGGCCGACGCCACCAGCAGCACGAGCAGCAGCAGCACGCTCATCGCGCCGCCGAGGCCGAAGTTCCAGCTTCCGAAGGAGTTCTGGTAGATCAGCGGCGAGATCAGGGTGGCACTCTCTGGTGATGTGGCGCCGAAGAGCACAAACGGCACGTTGAACTGGTTGAAGGTCCAGAGGCTCATCACGAGCAGTAGCACGCCGTTGGCCGGCTGCACCATCGGCAGGGTGATGGTGCGAAACTGCTGCCAGAGCGAGGCGCCATCCAGCGCGGCGGCCTCGTAGACGTCATTGGGCACGTTCTGCAGGGCGGCCATCAGCATGAGGAACGCGAACGGCCAGAGCTGCCAGACATTGACGATGACCATGGCACCGAAGGCGTTGTCGCCGAGCAGCCAGAACGGCCGGTCGCCGTCGAAGAGGCCCATCGTGTCGACGAGCACCTGGTTGATGGCGCCGTCGCGGTTGTTGAACATGAACGCCCAGGCGATCGTGCCCACGTAGGCCGGCAGCGCGTAGGGCACCAGGAAGAAGGTGCGCAGCAGTGCGCGCCCGCGAAACTTGGAGTTGAGAAAGACCGCGGCGGCCATGCCCAGGGTCCAGGAGAACCCGACCACGAGCACCGTGTAAAGCAACGTGCGGCCGATCGTGGCGAAGAATGCCTGGCCGATCGAGCTGTTCGGGTCGAGCCCGTTCATGAAGTTCTGCAGGCCCACGAAGGGGGCGTTCACCCAGTTGGTCAGGGTGAGCTGGTTGAGCGAGATGAAGGCGATCCAGACGCCGAGCACCATGGGAATGAGGTGCACGAGCAGTTCCAGCAACACTGCGGGAAGGATCAGCCAGTACGCAAGCGGCGACCGGCGACGGCGGCGTCGCGGCGGCAGGGGAATGCGGGTTTCGGGGGCCGACACCGAACTGTCGGTGGCAGCCGGGGTGCTGTCAATCACAGAGCGTGACATGGGAGCTCCTTAGGGCTCTGGTAGTGCTGATGCTGATGCTGATGCTGCGAGCGGATGCCGCTGGTGGGGTGTGCGGGCCGGTGGCGGCCCGCACACCCCGAGCAGCGCGGGTGTGCGCTGCTGCTTTCGTCGCTGCGTTGCTTACTGCGCGGCGAGCATCTGGTTGTTGGCGTCCGTCAGCGCATCCTGCACGTCGGCCTCGGTGACCGTGCCGGTCGCGGCCTGCGCGAAGAGGTTCTTCAGGGCTGTGCCCACGAGGGTTTCCATCTGGCCTTCTTCGGGCACGAGCGGCATCGGCAGCGCGTGGTTGGCCAGGGTGTCCTGCTTCTGCTTGATCACGTCGGTCTGGAAACGCTCGTCGTCGTAGGCGGCGTCGACGACCGGAAGCGAGGAGTAGGCATCGTTCAGCTGTGCCTGTTCTGCGTCGCTCGTCAGCCAGTTCATGAGCGAGTAGGCGCCCTCTTTGTTGTCGCTGTTCTTGAAGACGCTGAGGTTGATGCCGGCTACGAAGCTCTCCGTCGCCTTGTCCCCGGTGTCGCCGGCCTCATTGAGCGGCATCGGAGCAACGGCCCAGTCGGTGAAATCGCGCGAGGCGAAGTTCTTCAGCGGGCTCTGCGAGAAGATGATCCCGGCTTTTCCGTCAATGAGGTTGGTGACGCCCATCGCCTCCTGGGTGAGCTCGGCGTCGGAGGGCGCCATCACCTTGTCGACGGCCATCAGGTTCACGAACTGCGTGGCGCCGGCGACCTGCTCGGCGCTGTCGAAGGTGCCCTGGCCGTCACTGTCAAACGTGGAGCCGCCGTTCTGCACACCGCGGATGAAGCCCTGGTGGGCGTTCTGGGTGACGCTGGCACCCGCGTGGGTGACGCCCCACTGGTCGATCGTGCCGTCGCCATCGGTGTCCTTGGTGAGGGCCTTCGCGGTGGTGACGAGTTCGTCCCAGGTCGTGGGCGCGGTCGTGATGCCGGCGTCGGCGAACAGTGCGGTGTTGTAATACATCGAGTAGGCCTGCCCGTAGATGGGCACCGAGGTCGGGGTCTCCCCCTCGGCTCCCGTGGTCGCCCAGCTCGGGGCCAGAAAACGGTCGGCGCCGCCGACGGCTTCGAGCAGGTCACCCTCGACCGGGTCGAACGCGCCGGTCTGCTGCAGGGTCACGGCCCAGGTGTTGCCGATGTTGAGCACGTCGGGGCCGTCGCCGCTCGTGACGGCGGTGAGGATGCGGTTGTAGAGGTCGGTCCAGGAGATGACCTCGAGGTCGACCTCGACGCCGGTCTCTTCCGTGAAACGGTCGAGCGACTCGGTGAGGACTTCTTCGTCCACGGTCAGGGATTCGCCCTGGTTGGAGGCCCAGTAGGTGATGCGTTCGGAGCCCGCTCCGGAATCGGAGGAGGCGCAAGCGGAGAGGCCAATCGTCATCGCGGCGACGGCGGTGACGCTCGCGAAGAGTTTGAACTGCTTGTTCATGGGATTCTTTCTTGGTTGCGTGGGATGGGCAGGGATGGTGCGGTGCAGAAAGTGCGCGGCTGAAGTCAAGGCTGGTTTACGGGCACGAGCAGGGTCGCCTCGGTGGGGTCCCATTCCTCGGGCAGGGCGGGAACGGGGGCACTCGTGCTGTCGACGTTCACGAAGGCACCGGTTGCGGCGGATTCGCTGATCGCGATCATGGTGTCGAGAACGTGGAAGGCCTGTTCGCCCTGAGCTCGGTGCGGTGCCCCCGAGCGGATGGCGCGGGCCATCTCGAGCACGCCGGTGCCGCGCCCGGCGGTGGAACCGGTCGCCGGCACGGTCGTCCAGTCCTCGTCGTCGGCGCGCTGCAGCCGGATGTCCCCGTCGAACATGTTGGGGTCGGGCAGCGAGATGGTGGCGTCGAGGCCGGTGATCTCGAGGAACCCGGCCCGCTTGCGCGGCGACTCGAAGCTGAAGATGCTCTGCGCCGACTGGCCGCTCTCGAACTCGACGAGCGCACCGACGTGGGTCGGTACGGTGACAGCGAAGGACTCGCCCTCTTTCGGACCGCTGCCGATGACGCGGGTGTCGCGAGAGCGGGAGCCGATCGCCGCGACGCGACGCACCGGGCCGAAGATCTGGATCAGCGCGGTCAGGTAGTACGGCGCCATATCGAACAGCGGGCCGGCGCCGGCCTGGTAGAGAAAGGCCGGATTCGGGTGCCAGGACTCGGGCCCGGGTACCTGGAACAGGGTGAGCGCGGTCAGCGGGGTGCCGATCTCGCCGCGTTCGATCAGGCGCCGGGCCGTTTGCAGCCCGCCGCCGAGAAAAGTGTCGGGGGCGCAGCCGAGGCGCAGGCCCGCGGCATCCGCTTCGGCCAGCAGGGTGCGGCCGCTCTCACGGTCGAGGGAGAAGGGCTTCTCGCTCCAGACGTGCTTACCGGCGCGCACGGCGGCGAGGGCGACCTCGACGTGGGCGGCCGGGATGGTCAGGTTGATGACGATTTCGACGTCGGGGTGCTCGAGCGCGGCGGCGACTCCGCCGTGGCCTTCGATGCCGTACTCGGTGGCGCGAGCGGCCGCAGCGTCTTCGAAGAGGTCGGCGATGACGTGCACCTTCACGTCGGGAAAGGTGACCAGGTTGTCGAGGTACTGCGTGCTGATCACGCCGGCGCCGATAATGGCGACACCGACGGGGCCGGTGCGGGTCATTCGGCGACCGCCGCGTGGCTCACAGCAGCCTCGGCGCCGGTGAGGAAGGCGAGGCTCTGAGCCAGGCCGTCGAAGATGTCGCCGGCGTAAGAGTCGAACTCGACGACGCCGACCTCGAGCGATGCGGCGGCCGCGATGACCGCGGGCACGTTCATGCTGCCCTGGCCGGCCGGCTGCTGGGCGTTGACGTCGGTACTGATGGGGCCGTCCTTGATGTGGATGAAGCGCACCCGGTCGCCGAGCCGGGCGAGCAGCTCGACGGGATCGGCGCCGCCGACCGCCGCCCAGTAGGTGTCGACCTCGAGCAGAACGCGCGGGTCGAGGTGTTCGGCGAGCACCTCGAGGCCGGTGCGACCGTCGATCTGGTTCTCGATCTCCCAAGCGTGGTTGTGGTATCCGACACGGATGCCGTACTCCTCGCCGAGGGCGGCTGCGGCGTTGAGCTTGCCCGCCGTGGCGCGAATGTCAGCCTCGGTGGTCCAGTTCTCGGCGGCCAGGAACGGGTCGATGACCGTCGTGATACCGAGGCCGCGGGCCGCCTCGAAGATCTCTCGCTGGTCGTCTTTCATCAGGGGGGCGTGACCGGTCGGCGCCGTCAGGCCGTTCGCGTCGAGGGCGACGCGCAGGGCAGAAGCGGTCGCGACGAAGTTGTAGGGCTCAACCCGGGTGAAACCGATGGCGGCCAGCTTGGCGATGGTTCCCGGCAGGTCGGCCTCGAGTGCGTGACGCACGCTGTAAAGCTGAACGGAATAGGCGTTCGAATTTTCTGACACTGTCTCTCCTCATTGCGAGCGGTCGTCCAATCAGCCTGGGCTGTCGGGCATCTTTGTCCTGTCAAGCACGTTCGTGGAACTGGAGCAAGCATGCCTCCACTTCTGCCGAATGTCAAACATAAGTTGCGAGTTGTTCGCTATTTGTTGCTTTGTCGTTACCGCGAAGCCAGAAGTGGTAAAACTAAAGTCATGTCCGTCATTCCGCTCCCGCTCCCGATTCGGAGCGTCGCCGCCGGGAACGGCAGCGCCGTTTTTTCGCAGGCTGCGGACCTTTTCCAGCTCCTTCGCGACGGCGAACCGCGCACCCGCGCCGAGCTCGCGGCCATCACCGGGCTCGCCCGGTCGACGATCGCCGCGCGGGTCGAGACCCTGCTCGCGGCCGACCTGATCAGCCCGGTCGGCGAGGCCGCCTCGTCGGGCGGGCGTCCCCCGTCTCGAATCGCCTTCAACCCGGCAGCACGCGTGGTCATCGCCGCCGACATCGGCGCCTCGCACGGCGTCGTGGCCCTGACCGACCTCGCGGGCACGGTCCTGGCCAGCACGACGGCTGACCTCAGCATTGCAGACGGCCCCGAAACGGTACTCGCCTGGGTGGCCGCGACGGCCGGGAAGCTCTTGGCCGACACCGCGGGAGGCGCCCCTGACGTGGCCGGAATCGGAATCGGGCTGCCGGGGCCCGTCGAACACACCACCGGGCGTCCGACGAACCCGCCCATCATGCCCGGCTGGGACGGCTTCGACGTTCCCGGCTTTCTGCAGCGCTCCTTCCTGGTGCCGGTCCTGGTCGACAACGACGTGAACATCATGGCGCTCGGCGAGCAGAGCACGCAGTGGCCCGGCGACGACAACCTGCTCTTCGTCAAGGTCGCGACCGGCATCGGTGCGGGCATCATCGGCGGCGGCCAGCTGCAGCGCGGTGCCGTCGGCGCCGCGGGCGACCTGGGCCACGTGCGCGTGCCGAACGCCGACCACGTCATCTGTCGCTGCGGCAATACCGGATGCCTCGAAGCCCTCGTCGGTGGGCCGGCGCTGGCGGCGCAGATGCGCGAGCTGGGATTTGAGGCCCGATCGGTTCGGGACGTGGTCGCCCTGGCCCGCGGCGGCAACGGCACGGCCATCGCCGCCGTTCGGCAGGCCGGCCGTGACATCGGCACCGTGCTGGCAACCTGCGTCAACCTGCTCAACCCGTCGACGATCGTGATCGGCGGGGCGCTGGCGGAATCCGGCGAACACCTGCTCGCCGGCATCCGCGAGGTGGTGTACCAACGGTCCCTGCCGCTGTCGACCGCACGCCTGCGCATCGTGGCGTCGCGCGCGATGGAGTCTGCGGGCATCCTCGGGGCCGCCATGATGGTCGTGCAGCACGTTCTCGGGGCCGCCATGATCGAAGCCACCCTCGCCCAGGCGACCGCGTCGGCGCAGCACTAGGCCCTGCCCGGGCGTGCGTTCCTGCCCGGTTCTGGGGGTGTCGGGCCGGGAAGGGGTGCCCCTAACCTCCGACTAGTCCTCATAAAGGGGGACCATTTTCGGCTCGGTTCGGGCACGCACGCCAGCACGCGGCGGGCTGCGCCGTCGAACCGTGCCCTCGAAGAAACGGTTCCGTCGTGAGAGCACCGCGCGTTCCCCGCACCCGCCCCCGCCCTTCGCAGAGCACCCCGCACCGCACTCGGGGGCGCGCTCATGCGCGCACCGCGAGCGTCGTCGTCGTGACCGCGCTGCTCGGCTCGGTGGGAGTCTCGCCGGCCCTGGCCGAACTCGCGGACGTGGCCACGGCATCCGTCAATTGGCGCTTTGTCGACGACGCCTACGGCATCATCGGCGATGCCGCGGCCCACGACAATCCGGCGAACCTCACGGGGTGGACCTCGGACGCGTTCGACAGGTTCGGGCAGTTGCGGGTCACCGAACCGGGCTCCGGCCTGTCCTGGGACTTCGTGGCCGACCGCCGGGCGCACACGATCATCGACGGCGAGACCGCCGAATGGGTGCTGACGGGCAGTCCGGTCTGGGCCGGCTTTGACTATGACGTGACCCTGACGCTGAGCCTGCAGGGCAACTCCGCCCGCTGGGCGTATGCCATCACCGGCGGCGCCGTCGCGCCGGAGCCGCCGGAGCCGGGCCTCGAAGGTTCCGGTGAAACTGAGCCGGGCGTCGAGCCGATCGCACCCGCCCCGGAACCCGCGCCGGCACCCACGTCCGACGCCGGCCTGACCGTCAGGTTCGGCGGCGAGCTGGGGTCAGACGCGGAGAGCCGGTACACCGTCAATGGGACCACGCTCATGTCCGATGACGGCGGCGGCGGCGACCTGAACGCGACCGACCCGGTGCTCGGCTACGCGGTCACCACCGATGGAGACTTCACCGGGTGGGACGCCGTAGCCGGCACCGATACGCCGCGGGCCGGTGCGACCGGGGTGACAACCTTCACCGTCGACCTCGTCTATGCCGACTACAACTCCTGCGGTTTCCCGGCGGCACAGGGCCTGGTGACGTCGCTGCTGCCGACCCTGCCCGCCCGATTCGGCGCGGTCTACCCGGCGACGGGCGATTGCCTCGCCTTCGACCCCGTGACCCTCGAGCTCGGAGTCGCCGTCGACCAGGTGCTGGCCTTCCAGGTCGACCCGCGACTCGCCCTCGATGACTTCTTCCTGGACCCGATCGAGGTCGTCGTCGACGGACTGCCGGCCGGACTCGACTACGCCGCGGAACAAGACCCGACTGACGGCGCGATCATGATCCACCTGGTGGGCACCCCGACCGAACTCGGCGAGTTCACGGCATCGACCATGTTCGCGGTTCCGGGCGTGATCGGCAACCAGCGTGCCGCCGTGACCCCGCCCGGGGCGACGCCCGTGTACGGCTCGATCGCGTTCCGCATCGTGCCCGCGGCGGCCGTGGTCGTGCCGCCGCCCGCCACGCCCAGCGCGACGCCGGCGCCCACGCCCCCGCCCACGCCGACCGACGCATCAACGCCTCCGCCCGTGGACCCGGCGACAACGCCGCTCACGCCGATCACGCTGCCGTCGGACGGGTCTGCCAGCAGCGCGACCAGCGGCTCGAGCGTGAAGCCCGTGGTCACCCCGACGGCGACCCTCGTGACCGCACTGCCGACGCCGAGAGCGGCGGCGGCATCCACTGTGCGGGCACTACCGACCACCGGGATCGACCTCGGCCGCAGCCTCGGGTTCGGCCTGCTGGCGATTCTCGGCGGAGCCCTCGCGCTGACCGCGCTCGCGTTGCGGTCTTATGCCCGGGTAGTCCGGGGCGAGCGCCCATAGCCGCACCCCGCCCGCACACACAGAAGCGCCGCCCCCGACGTAGCGGGGGCGGCGCTTCTGTGTGTGTGGTGTGGCCTAGATGATCGCGGCGCGCAGGGCGGCAGCGGCAGCGGCCGGGTCTTCAGCACCGTAGATGGCGCCACCGGCGACGGCGACGGATGCTCCGGCGCGCTGCACCGCGGCGATGGTCGCCACGCTCACGCCACCGGCGAGAGAGAACGGGACCTTGGCGGTCTCGCCCTGGTTCAGCAGGCCCTCGAGCGAGAAGCCGGCTTCGGCCTGCTCGTCGAGACCCGCGTGCATCTCCACGAACTGGGCGCCGAGCGCGGTGACCTCGCGGGCACGGGTGACCTTGTCGGCGACGCCGATGAGGTCGACGACGATGCCCTTGCCGTGCTTGGTGGCCGCGGCGACAGCGCCGATGATGGTGCTGTTGCCGGCGGTGCCGAGCACGGTGACGAGGTCAGCACCGGCGGCGAAGGCGATGTCGGCTTCGAGCTCGCCGGCATCCATCGTCTTGAGGTCGGCGAAGACGATCTTGTCGGGGTGCGCGGCCTTGATCGCGGTGACGGCGCGCAGGCCCTCGGCCTTGATCAGCGGGGTGCCGAGCTCGATGATGTCGACGTAGGGGGCGACCTGCGCGGCGAGGGTGAGGGCGGCGTCCGTGGTGAGAACGTCCATTGCAACCTGAAGCTTCATGGGGATCTTCTTTCTGTTTTGCGTTGTTCGTGCGAAATTGGGGAAAACGGGAAAAATTGGGGGTTACTCGAGGTTGGCGTGGCGCGGCCACAGCTCGTCGGCGGTGGCACCGGATGCCTGCCACAGGCTGTGGAACAGGGCATCACCGAGCAGTTCGACGACCTGCTCGAAGAGACCGCCGGAGTACTGCGCGCTGATCGCGCCCTCGTGGTCGGTCTTCTGGGCGGCCGGAACGACGATTGTCACACCGGCCAGCTCGGCCAGGCGGGAGCCCGGCGCGGTCGTGATCGCCACGATTTCGGCACCGACGGATGCCGCGGTCTCGGCCGCTCGCACGATCACTCCCGTCGTGCCCGAGCCACTGGCCACGAGTAACACGTCGCCGGCCGCGATCGCCGGGGTGGTCACGTCGCCGACGACGTGCACGTCGAGACCGAGGTGCATGAGCCGCATCGCGGTCATGCGCAGGGCCAGCCCGGAGCGGCCGGCGCCGAGTACGAAGACCCGGTCGGCACTGCGCAACTGCACGGCGGCCGCGTCGAGCGCCGGGTCGTCCTGGGCGACGAGCTCGGCGACCACTCCGCGTACCTCGTCGGCGATGAGCGCGAATGATGCGGCGACCGAGGGGGTCGGTGCCGTGCCGGATGCGCTCATCGTGCCGGGGGTCGGGGTGGTGCTCTGCGTTGCCATGTACCCATCCTCAATCTTTTCGAGTGGGCTCGCAGCCCATCGAATGAGTGGTTTACCTAACCGAATGGGTAGGTTTTTGGGTCGAGATCAGTCCCTGCGGGTAGTCAGGGTGGGTGGTGGCCGGATAGGGTCGAGCCATGACCTCTGCAGCCGCGACCACGCATCCGCTCGAACATCACCCTCTGGATGCCCGGGCAGCCGCCGCCGAACGCACGAAGGTCATCGCCGATCTGACGGATGCCCACTCCACCACCCTGGAATCGCTGCTGGCCATTCTGCGCTCGCGTGACACGGGGGACGCGGCCGCCCGACAGCAGGCCACCGACCTGGCCGCCGCTGCGATGGTGCAGCTGCGGGCCGTGTCTGACCGCGACCGGGTGCTGACCGAGGAGCCGGTGGCCCGGGCCTTCGAACGACTGCGCGACGACCTGCGCCCGCTCGTGCGCTTCGGCGACCTCGACGTGCAGTTCATCGAGCCGCCGGTCAACGGCCGCGCGCTGCCCGGCGAAGTGGCCCAGGCGGCACGGGCGATCGTGCGGGGAGCCGTGCTGGCTCTGGTCGAGCAGCCCGGCGTGGCCCGGGTGCGCGTGCAGTGGGACTGCGACGGCAGCAACCTGCTGATCCACATTCGCGACGACGGCCCCGGAGCCCTCACTCCCGAAACGCCGAGCGTCAGCCAGCTTGCGGCGCGCGTGCAGGCGCTCAACGGCAGCCTGCAGATGGAGGCGACACCCGGCTGGGGCTCGGAGATGTCCGTGGGCCTGCCGCTCGACGCGCCGGCGGCGACCGTGACGGCCGCAGCGGCCTGGGGCCTCAGCCCTCGCGAGCAGGGTGTACTCGCGCTCGTGGCCTCGGGAGCCCGCAACCGCGCGATCGCCGAAACGCTGCTGATCAGCGAGAACACGGTGAAGTTCCACGTGGCGAACCTGCTGCGCAAGGTGGGCGCTTCGACCCGGGCGGAGCTCGCCGCACTCGCCCGCTGACCGCTTCGGGGGCGGCTTCGGGGCTCGCTTCCCGAGAAGAAATTCAGTGTCGGAGGCGTGTGGAACCCTGCTCGCATGACAACCCACACTCCCCTCATCGATGAGATTCTGACCGCCTTCTTCGCCCCTCGGGTGGAGCTCGCCACCGGCATCACCCGGCGACGTATCCAACAGGTCGAGCACCGCTTGCGTGCCTGCTGCGAAGCCGAGGGCGAACGCGTCCTCGTGACCGACGACCTCGCCATTGTCGCCGTCGAGCGTGAATTCGACCCCGTGGCCGTTATCACCCGCACGATGCACGCGCCGGACCTGGTCTTCATCCTGACGCTCTTCGCCGAGCCGCCTTGGCTGTTCGTTGACCGGCTCGCCTGCCGAGCACAGCTCCGGCTCAGCGGCGAACTCGCCAACTTCCTAGTGAATCAGCGACTCGTCAACTACGACGACTACGTCTGCCCGATCCTCGACATCGGCGCGAGCGTGCGAAACGGGCTCGAGGCCCTGCGCCAGCAGACCCGCTGAGGCAGCGGATGCTGCCCCCGGAGTTACACGGTGAGCCGAGTGAGCGCGCGCCGCCTCAGGGCCTGTGGCGCGCCGAAGACGGGCCGACGCCCAGCACGAGGGCGTCGAGCACCGGCCGCGGCAGCACACCGCGCAGGGCGCGGGCGAGTCCAACCGTCCACGGCAGCACGAGCATCGGGGTGCCCGCGAGCATCGACTTCCAGACCCGGCCCACGACGTAGGCCGGGGCGAGCCGCGGCATCAGCCAGGTGCTGCGCGGCACGTTGTGGAGCCCCGCCACCATGCCCGTCGAAATATAGCTCGGGCACACGGTCGTGACCTTGACGTGCCCATAGCCCTCGGTCTCCAGCTCGAGCCGCAGGGTGTCACTCCACGCGATCAGGGCGGCCTTGGACGCGGCATAGACGCTCAGTTGTGGGGCGCTCAGCACGCCCGCGGCCGAGGCGATGTTCACGATGCGGGACTCGCGCGACGCATCCGTCAGCATGGCCGGCAAAAATTCGCGGGTGATATACATCGGTGCCAGGGCGTTGATCTGCATCGTCGCGCGGGTGTCATCGCCGTTGCTGTGGTCCCAGAACAGCGCAGCGCGGGCGATGCCGGCGTTGTTGATCACGATGTCGGGGTCGCCGATCTCCGTGCGCACGCGCTGCGCGGTTTGGGCGATCGCGCCGAGGTCGCTGATGTCCAGCACATAGGGAGCGATCTGAGTCGCTGTGCCGGCCCGCTGCACGAGGGCCGCGGCCGTGGCGGCCAAGGCGGCGGAGTCACGGTCCCAGAGAATGACGGCGGCGGCGCCCTCGGCCACGGCACGCTCGGCATACAGGCGGCCGAGGCCCTGGGCAGCTCCGGTGATCAGCACGCGGGCTCCGGAAACAGTTCGACTCATACCCCCATCATCGCAACAGACGACCCCCCTTCGCAGCCAGAGTTCTACCCCCGGCGGCCGCTGCCGGGAGGCACCGCTCTGTTACGCCCCGTTTCGCACCTCACAGCACCGAAACACGCTCCTGAGTACGGTCGAACACAGCCCCGCACTGCCGACCTGTTTTGTGAGAGGAAGTCCCGTGTCCACCGTTTCCACCTCGATTGCGCCCGCAGCGGCCCCTGCTCGCACGAGCGCGCCGGCCGACAACACCTCCTTCTCGGTCGACTTCTCTGACATCGGCCGGTCCTTCACCGCAAAGCCCGAGCGCGGCGCCGCCCGTGGCTCCACCGTTGCCCCGCGGCCCGTGCTGCGCGACGTCTCGCTGACCGTGCAGCCGGGCGAGGTGCTCGCCATTCTCGGCACGAGCGGATGCGGCAAGTCCACCCTGTTGCGCATCGCCGGCGGGCTCGATGAGCCCAGCACCGGCAGCATCCGCATCGATGGATCACCGCTGAACGGCATCGACGCCCGCTGCGCGGTCGGCTTTCAGGAACCCCGGCTGCTTCCCTGGCGCACGATCGCCGACAACGTGGCGCTGGGCCTGCCCCGCCGCATCGGCCGGGCCGAAGGCAAGAGCCGCGTCGCCGCCCTGCTCGAGCTGGTGGGGCTGACCAGCTTCGCCGACCACCGCCCCCGCGCGGTCTCCGGCGGAATGGCCCAGCGCGCCTCACTGGCCCGGGCCCTCGCCCGCAACCCCGGAGTACTGCTGCTCGACGAGCCGTTCGGCGCCCTCGATGCGCTCACCCGGCTGAAGATGCAGGACCTGCTGCTCGACGTTCACGCGGCGGCGCCGACCACGATCCTGCTCGTCACCCACGACGTCGACGAAGCCCTGCAGTTGGCCGACCGCATCATCCTGCTCGGAGCCGACGATGACGCCGACGACATGGCCGGCGGCCGCACCGGGGCGACGATCGTGCAGGAGCTCGTGGTGCCGGGCGGCCGACCGCGCGACCGTGGATCGGCCGAGCTCGCCGAACTGCGCGGCCGCCTGCTGGCCGGACTCGGCATCGACCGGCACGGCCAGGCCCGCGGCGTGGCCGCAACACACACCATCCCCCACTTTCCGTACTGAACCCCGCACCCCGCACCCCGCACCCCTTCCGCACAGCCAGAGAGATTGACATGACCACACGCATTTCCGCCGCCCTCATCGCCGGCGCCGCCGCAGCCGCACTGCTGTTGACCGGCTGCGTGGCCGGCGAGGACGCTCCCGCGGCCGACGCCGCCGCATCCACGGGCGACGCCACGGTCACGACCGGCGGCGCGCTCAACATCGACTTCGCCACCTACAACCCCCTCTCACTCGTGATCAAGGAAAAGGGCTGGCTCGAAGACGCCCTCGCCGAGCAGGAGATCACCGTCAACTGGATCCAGTCCGCCGGTTCGAACAAGGCCAACGAGGCCCTGCGCGCCGGCGCCATCGACGTGGGGTCCACGGCCGGATCGGCGGCGTTGCTGGCCCGCTCCAACGGATCGGAAATCCAGGTCATCGACATCTACTCGCAGCCCGAATGGGCGGCGCTCGTGGCCGCGGATGGCTCCGAGATCACGTCGGTCACCGACCTCAAGGGCAAGCAGGTCGCGGCGACGACCGGCACCGACCCCTACTTCTTCCTGCTCCAGGCGCTCGAGGCCGAAGGACTCAGCCAGGACGACGTCACGATCCAGAACCTGCAGCACGCCGACGGTTGGTCCGCCCTGCAGAGCGGTTCGGTTGATGCCTGGGCCGGACTCGACCCGATCATGGGCGCTGCCGAGGGCGCCGGCGCCGAACTGTTCTACCGCGACGTCGACTTCAACAGCTACGGCTTCCTGAACGCCACCGAGGCCTTCATCGCCGAGAAGCCCGATGTGGCCCAGACCGTTGTGAACGTCTACGAGCACGCCAGGGCCTGGGCGCTCGAGAACCCCGAAGAGACCGCCCAGATCCTCTCCGAGGTCGCCGCAATCGACCTCACCGTCGCCACGACGGTCATCACCGAGCGCAGCAACCTCGACGTGGACAACATTCCCGGTGACGCCCAGATCTCCGTCCTGGAGAAGATCGGCCCGATCTTCGTCGAGAACGGTGATGTGCTGACCCAGGAACAGGTCGATGAGGCCCTCGAGACGATCGTGAACGACACCTTCGCCACGCAGGCCGACCCCACGGTCGTCGTCGACTAGTCGCGCGACCCGCAGCACCGACGCGCCGCGCGCCCGCCCGCCCGCCCGCCCGCCCGCCCGCAGTCATCAGATCAGTGAAGGACAGAACCGTGACGCAGACGCAGATCCCCAAGCCGGGCACCGCCGCGGCCGTGCGGCCCGCCCGGCGGCCCATCCGCCTCACGTCGCGTCGCGGTTTTGTCATCTTTGGCGGTGCGTTGCTGCCGCTGGCCATTCTGCTGGTCTGGCAGCTGAGCATCACGCTCGGCGTGGTCAGCGTCTCACAGCTGCCATCGCCGGCGATGGTCTTCCTCGCCGCGATCGACCTCTACGAGCGTGGCCAGCTCACCCTCTACGTCGCCATCTCCACCCAGCGGGTGCTCATCGGCTTCGCGATCGGCGCCTCCCTCGGCGTGGCCGCTGGCGCCCTGGTCGGGCTCTCGCGCGGGGCGAACGTGCTGCTGTCACCAACGCTCGGCGCCATTCGCGCCGTGCCGTCGCTCGCCTGGGTTCCCCTGCTGCTGCTGTGGCTCGGTTTCGGCGAACAGTCCAAGATCACGCTCGTGGCCATCGGCGCGTTCTTCCCGGTCTACACGACCGTCTCGCTCGCCCTGCGCCACGTCGACCAGCACCTGGTCGAGGCCGGGCGCGCGTTCGGGCTCGGCGGCATCCGCCTGTTCACCGCGGTGCAGCTGCCCGCGGTGATTCCGTCGGTCATCTCGGGGCTGCGCCTCGCCCTCGCCCAAGCCTGGCTGTTCCTGGTCGCCGCCGAACTGCTCGGCGCCTCGATGGGCCTCGGCTTTCTGCTCTCGGAATCCGGCGGCAACGGGCGCATCGACCGCATCATCCTCGCCATCGTCTTATTGGCCGTGATCGGCAAAATAACGGATGCCGTTGTCGGCATATTCGAAAAATGGGCCAATAAGAAGTGGGCATAAACAGCATGACCAGCAGCACCGACACCACAGCCGCCACAGCCGCGACCGACGCGAGCACCCACCCGGACCTCACCGCCCACACCATTCGCAACCTCTCCACCGAGCACCGCCGCTACCCGGCGCCGGCCGCTTTCGCCGCGCAGGCCAACGTCGATGCGAGCGAGTGGGACCACGCGAGCGCCGACCCGATCGCCTTCTGGACGAAGCAGGCCGCCCGCCTCGACTGGGCCGCACCCTGGCACACCGACCACACCTGGCAGCCCGCAGTGACCGGCGCCGACGGCGAGCTCTCGGTGCCGCGGGCCGAGTGGTTCGCCGGCGGCAAGCTCAACGTCGCCGTGAACTGTGTCGACCGGCACGTTGCCGCCGGCCGCGGCGACAAGGTCGCGTTCTACTTCGAGGGCGAACCCGGCGACCGCCGCACCCTCACCTACGCCGACCTGGAGATCGAGGTCAAGAAGGCCGCGAACGCGCTGACCGCGCTCGGCATCGTTCAGGGTGACCGGGTGGTGCTCTACCTGCCGGTGATCCCTGAAACCATCATCATCACACTCGCGATCGCCCGCATCGGCGCGATCCACTCGCTCGTCTTCGGCGGGTTCTCGGCCGAGGCACTGCGGTTTCGGGTTGAAGACACCGGCGCCAAGCTGCTCGTCACGACCGACGGCCAGTATCGCCGCGGCCAGGCGGTGCCGGTCAAGGCCGCCGCCGACGAGGCCGTGGCCGGCGTCGCGTCGATCGAGCACGTGCTCGTCGTGCGCCGCACCGGCGACGAAACCCCCGACATCCCCTGGACGCCCGGCCGCGACGTCTGGTGGCACGAGACCGTCGATGTCTCCTCCGAAATACACGAGCCCGAGTTCTTCGACGCCGAGACACCGCTGTTCATCATCTACACCTCGGGAACCACCGGCAAGCCGAAGGGCCTCGTGCACACGAGCGGCGGCTACCTCGTGCACGCGAGCTGGAGCCATTGGGCGGTTTTCGACGCCAAGGACACCGACGTGCACTGGTGCACCGCCGACCTCGCCTGGGTCACCGCGCACAGCTACGTGCACTACGGGCCGCTCAGCAACGGCACCACCTCGGTGATCTACGAGGGCACCCCGAACACCCCGCACCCGGCCCGGCACCTCGAAATCATCGAACGCTACGGCGTCACGACCTATTACACGGCGCCGACCCTGATCCGCACGTTCATGACCTGGTTCCCCGACGGCCTGCCTGCCGAGTACGACCTGTCGAGCATCCGCCTGCTCGGATCGGTCGGCGAGGCCATCAACCCCGAGGCCTGGGTCTGGTTTCGCGAGAACATCGGCGCCGGCACAGCCCCGATCGTCGACACCTGGTGGCAGTCGGAGACCGGCGCGACGATCATGTCGCCGCTGCCCGGCGTGAGCACCCTCAAACCCGGCTCAGCCCTGCGCGCGATCCCCGGCCTGACGACCCTCGTCGTCGACGACGACGGAAAGCAAGTGCCCTACGGATCGGGCGGCTACCTCGTGATCGCCGGCATGTGGCCCGGCGTCGCCCGCACGGTCTGGGGCAACCCCGAACGCTACCGCGACTCCTACTGGGCCAAATTCGCCGATCAGGGCTACTTCTTCTCGGGCGACGGCGCCAAGTATGACGAAGACGGCGACATCTGGCTGCTCGGCCGGGTCGACGACGTGATCAACGTCTCGGGCCACCGCCTGTCGACGATCGAGATCGAATCGGCCCTGGTCGCGCATCCGCTCGTGGGCGAAGCCGGCGTGGTCGGTGTGGCCGACCCGACCACCGGCGAGGGAATCGCGGCGTTCGTGATTCCGGCCACCGCCCCCGACAACGAGCACGAGGTGACCGCCTGGCTCGCCGCCGCCGCCGAACTCGCCCCGATTTTGCGCGCCCACATCACCCACGAGATCGGCGCGATCGCCAAGCCCCGCGACGTGTTCATCGTGCCGGACCTACCCAAGACCCGCTCGGGCAAGATCATGCGCCGCCTGCTCGGCGACATCGTCGACGGTCGACCGCTCGGTGACGTCTCCTCGCTGCAGGAGGAGTCCGCCCCGCGCCGCATCGCCGAGATCGTGCGGGCCGCGCAGTCCGGAGCGCGGGCGCCGAGAACGACGGGACTACGCTCGTCCTAAAAGGGGTGAGCATGTCGCACGACGTCACGCCGCATGCCGGCACCGAGCGGATGCCCCGCGCCGGCTCCGGCACCGTCGGCGAACGTGGCGTCCGCCGTCGCGACGGTCGGGTGCGGCAGTGACGTTCCTGGCCCTCGCGCTCATCTCGATCGTGGCGCTGCTCGGCCCGCTGCTCGCGTTGCCCCGGCGCTGGCGTCTGCCGGTCGTCGTGGGCCAGCTGCTCGCCGGCGTGCTCATCGGCCAGACCGGCTTCAACCTGGTCGATGCCGGCGACCCCACCTTCACCCTGCTCGCCAATGTCGGGTTCGCGCTGATCATGTTCGTCGCCGGCAGCCATGTCCCGATGCGCGACGGGGCGATCCGCCGGGCACTCGGCCACGGAGCGATCCGGGCCGGCGGGGTCGCCGTCGTCGCGGTGGCCCTCGGGGTCGCGATCGCGCTGCTGTTCGGCACCGGCCACGCGCCGCTCTACGTCGTGCTGCTGGCCTCCTCGTCGGCCGCGCTCGTGCTGCCGATCGTCGATTCGCTGCGCCTCGGTGGGCCGCAGGTGCTTGCGATGACGGCGCAGGTCGCCCTCGCCGACATCGCGGCGATCATCGCCCTGCCGCTCGCGATCGACCCGCCGAACGCGGGCCGGGCCGCCGTCGGCGCGGCCCTGGTGATGGCGGCGGCCGTGCTGCTCTACTTCGGGCTGAGCCGCCTGGAACGCAGCGGGGCACGGCAGCGGATGCACCACCTCTCGTCCGCGCGCAAATTCGCCCTCGAGCTGCGCATCCAGCTGGCGGTTCTCTTCGCCCTCGCCGCCCTCGCCGTGTACACCCAGGTGTCGATCATGCTCGCCGGCTTCGCGTTCGGCCTGGCCGTCGCCGCCGCCGGCGAACCGCGCCGGCTGGCCCGCCAGCTGTTCGCCCTGGCCGATGGCTTTCTCGGTCCGCTCTTCTTCGTCTGGCTCGGGGCCTCACTCAATCTGCGCGATCTCGTCGGACACCCACAGATGATCCTGCTCGGGCTCGCGCTCGGCGGCGGTGCCCTGCTCACCCATGCCAGCACCCGGCTCGCCCGGCTGCCCCTGTCGCTCGGCCTGCTCAGCGCCGGTCAGCTCGGGGTTCCGGTCGCCGCGGTCGCGATCGGCACGGCCTCGAACCTGCTGCTGCCGGGTGAGGCCGCGGCGCTCATTCTCGGCGCGCTGATCACGATCATCGCGGCCGCGGCGAGCAGTTCCCGAGCCGCCGACGACCCGCGTTTCCAGGTCGACGATGCGCCGGCATCCGCCTCAGCCGTCTAAGCGGGCCCGGTCGGGAGAAACATCATCACGACGCCGAGCACCGCGGCGACGATGCCGATGCCGAGCAGCACGAGTCCGATCACCCGAAACGCCTTGCCGTCGAGGGCGGGGTCGTGGGTGCGGCACCGATCCGGCGAGCGGCGGCGAAACCAGACCAGAACGTCTTCGCCCGGCGCGAGCTCGTGGGTCTCATGGGTGTCGGCGGGGCGCTCATGCACGTCGCCCTCATGGTCGTACCAGCGGATGACGTGGGTCGGCAGCGCCGCGGCGATCACGGCGTCCGTTCGCACCCACCGCCCGCTGATGCCGCGCACCGAGAGGCCGACCAGATAGAGCCCGCCACCGACGAAAAGCCCGATTAGCGTCAGGATTTCGCTGATGATGCTGGCGAATTCGAGCCCGCTCACGTGACCTCTTCTAAATTATCAAGACTGGTGGGTGCAGCCCGGGCCGCACGGCCCGGTAGCTAAATCGTAGTCTGCGGCAGCGGCCGGGCGTGCGCACCGCATCCCCGGTGCAACGTCGCGTGAGGCGACTCTGGCGCATCGGGAGTATCCACAGGCGCGAGTTTCACGAGTTGTCCACAGCGACCTCTGACCGCGGGGCTCTTGTCGGAGGCAGTGTCGGTGGTGGGTGAGAAAATTTCACTATGACAACCTCCACCGACGCCCTGCAGAACAGCACCGCGCTCGTCGCCGCTGCTGTTGCCGCGGCGGTCGGTGGGCGGTTCGTCTGTGACAGCGACGAGGGCCCGAGCGCGGCCCGCGATCTGCAGGGCATGACTGACGCCGAGCTGCTCACCACGACCGACGCGATCTTCGCCGCGAAACGGCAGGTGGAGGCCCTCGCGGCCCGGGCGGCAGGTGAGCTGGCCGACCGCTTCACACACGACTCGGGCGCGCACGGCATCGCGGCGAAAACCGGGTGCCGTAACGCGCGCGTGTTGCTGACCGACGTCGGACAGATTTCGATGGGCGAAGCCAGCCGGCTGTGCCGGGTCGGGTCGGCGACCCGGCCGCGGGTGAGCCTGCTCGGTGAGCGGATGCCGCCCGAATACCCGCAGGTGGCCGCGGCCCTCGATGCCGGAGCGGTGACCGTGGATTCGGCCGGTTACATCACCCCGGACCTGGCCCAGGCCTCTCCGCGGGCCACCGGTGACGCCCTGGATATGGCCGAGCAGGCCCTGGTCGATTTTGCGACGGATAATCCGGTGGATTCGGTGCGCAAGTTGAGCATCCGCTACCGCGATGCTCTCGACGTGGACGGGATCGAGCCCCACGAAGAAGTGCTCGTCGGCCGCCGTTCATTGGTGCGCACGNTCATTGGTGCGCACGGTGCTGCCCAACGGCATGAAACGGTACGTGCTCGAGGCCGACCCGGTCTCGGCGGCGTTCTTCGACACCGCGATCGATGCCCTCGTCGGCGCCGAACTGCGAAAGCCCCGGTTTGAACCGACCGAGACCGCACCGTCCACCGATGAGGATGAATGCGGCGAACCACACCTGCAGCTGGTCGAGACGCGCACGATCCAGCAGATGTGCTTCGACGCGTTCGTCGAGATCGTGCGGCACGGCCTCAGCTGCACCCAAGGCCCCGGGCCGCTGAACCACACCACCGTCATCGTGCGGATGACCCTCCAATCCCTGCTCGACGGCCTCGGTGAAGCCCACCTCGACGGCATCGAACAGCCCATCTCGGCCGGAACCGCCCGCCGCATGGCCGCCGACGCCCACATCATCCCGATGGTCCTCGGCGGCGACAGCGAAGTGCTCGACTTCGGCGTCGGCCGACGCCTGTTCAGCCGGGCCCAGAAACTGGCCCTGGCCGAACGCGACGGCGGCTGCGCCACCCCCGGCTGCAACCGACCACCCAGCTACACCCAGGCCCACCATATTTTGTGGTGGAAAGCCCACGGCGGACCCACCGACCTCACAAACGGTGTTCTGCAGTGCGGCCCCTGCCACCACCGCATTCACGAGGAGGGATGGGACGTCGTCGTCACACACAACGTGGTCTGGTTCATTCCGCCGACGAGCATCGATCCGAACCGCAGACCACACCGCGGCGGCCGCCCACCTGCTCCACGCCCCACCGGCCGATAGCGTGCGGCCAATCATCTCCGCCAGGCACGACAATAGGCTCGAGGAATGAGATTCGGACTGTTCGTTCCCCAGGGTTGGCGTCATGACCTGGTCGGCATCGAGCCGGCCGCGCAGTGGGCGGCGATGAGCGGCCTGGCCGCACACGCCGACGCGAGCGACTGGGAATCGATCTGGGTCTACGACCACTTCCACACCGTTCCGGTGCCGAGCGAGCAGGCCACCCATGAGGCGTGGTCACTCATCGCCGCCTTCGCCGCGACGACGACCCGGGTGCGCCTCGGCCAGATGTGCACGTGCATGAGCTACCGCAACCCGGGCTACCTCGCGAAGGTTGCCACGACGGCCGACATCATCTCGGGCGGCCGCGTTGAGATGGGCATCGGCGCGGGCTGGTACGAGCACGAGTGGCGCGCCTACGGCTACGGCTTCCCGCGGGCCGGCGAGCGCCTGGCCCGCCTCGACGAGGGCGTGCAGATCATGAAACAGGCCTGGACCACCGGCACCGCCACCCTGAACGGCGCGCACTACCAGATGAACGGTGCCATCTTTCAGCCCCTGCCGCTGCAGCCGGGCGGCATCCCGATCTGGATCGCCGGCGGCGGCGAGAAGGTCACGCTGCGCATCGCTGCGCAGCACGCGAACTACACGAACTTCGACGGCACCCCCGAGGGTTTCAGCCACAAGAGCGAGGTCTTGCGCGGGCACTGCACCGCCCAGGGCACCGAATTCGACGCGATCACCCGATCGGCGAACTACAACACCGTGATCGGCGCGACCGAGGCCGAGGTCGCCGACCGCCTCGACGCGATCGAAGCCCGGGTGACCCCGTACCTCGGCGCCGACGGCGCTGCGGGGTTCATGGCCGAATATCGCACCGGCACCGCGCTCGGCGTGGGCACCCCGGAGCAGATCGTGGAGCGCCTGACCGATATGCGAGCCCGGGGGCTCGGCTATGCCATCCACTACTTTCCGGAGGCCGCCTACGACCGATCCGGCATCGAGCTCTGTGAACGCGAGGTCATGCCGGCCCTGCGCTGACCAGACCTGCGCTGACCAGACCTCCACTGACCAGACCTGCACTGACCGGCCCGGCGCTGACCCGGGCGACACGACCGCTCGGGTCCAGCATCCGCTTCGAGCGGTCAGTGCATCGCGCGCTCGGAGTCGAGCACCGCGTCGAGCACCGCGTCGAGGCGTTCATAGCCCTCGCTCATGCCGCCCTCCATGTCGCTCTGGGCCATGCCGTCGCGGGCCTCCTGGCTCGGGTAGGTGCTGTGGCCGGTGAGCAGGGTGCGGCCGTCGCCGACGTCTTCGAAGCGAAGCGTCTCGATGCTGACCACGTCGGGGTAGCCCTCGAACTCGAAGGTCTGAATGATCAGCTCATTCTCGCGGGCGACGTGGAAGACGCCGTTGAACGAGTAGCGGTTTCCCTCGGCGTCACTCTGCGCGAAGCGAAAGTGGCCGCCGGTGCGGAGGTCCCAGGCGTCGATCTGCATGTCGTA
Organism: Cryobacterium melibiosiphilum; assembly: GCF_003602235.1. Taxonomy (GTDB): domain Bacteria; phylum Actinomycetota; class Actinomycetes; order Actinomycetales; family Microbacteriaceae; genus Cryobacterium; species Cryobacterium melibiosiphilum. The sequence goes on along the minus strand of NZ_QZVS01000070.1, from coordinate 24,130 downwards.
GACCGCCGGGCCGAGCCACTGCTTGACCAGGGCAGGGTCGGAGTGCGCCCGGTAGACGGCGTTGATCGGAGCATCGAACTCGCGGGTCCAGTCGATGAACGGGACACCGGCGGGAACGGTGAGGTTGAGCACGTGTTCGGTCATTTCGGGTCTCCTTGTCGTCATGTTTCCTGGGTTGTCGACTTCTGGGTTGTTGATTTTTCGGGTGTGCTGAGCGATTCGAGCAGGCCGTCCAGGCGGCGGAACTGCCGTTCGTGGATGAGCCGATAGGTGTCGATCCAGGTTGTGAGTTGTTCGAGCGCGTGAGGGTCGAGGTGCACGGGCCGGCGCTGCGCATCGCGCGTACGGGTCACGAGGCCGGCCTGCTCGAGCACCTGGATGTGCTGGGAGACCGCCTGCAACGACACCTGAAAGGGCTCGGCCAACTCGGTGACGGATGCTGGCCCACGGCTCAGGCGGGCGATCATCCGTCGCCGGATCGGATCGGCCAGGGCCGTGAACGCCCGGTCGAACCGGTCCTCCTCGGACTCCGACTGACCGTTCATTATTCAATCAACTCCTTGATCAACCTTGTGCTTGAAGACAAAGTAAAGCGATGTCCCGGACCGGTCAAGGGACAATAGAGAAATGTCTTCCGCCACGCCCACCACCGCCGCGCCCCGCATCCACTGGACCGAGGCCGGCGACGAGCGCAGCGCGCTGTGGCGCTCGGAGAGCGGGTTCGCGGCGCCGACCCGGGTCGCCGTCGTCGACGACACGCTGACGGCGGATGCCGCCTTTCGCTTGGTGAAGGCCGGCACCGGCCTGCTCTGGCGCGGCGATTACCACCAGGCCCGGCAGTTGCTGCAGGCCCTGGGCCGCCGCATCGACGGTGGCGGCCGACGCGGTCGCCGCCCGACGAATGTCGACCTCACCCAGGCTTTTCGCCGGCACCGCGCCGAGGCCGCCCGCCGTGCCGAACTGCTCGGCCTGCTGCTCGTGCCGCTCGATGCCGATTTCGGCGTGCCCCTGCGCCGCGCGCCCGACCTGCGCGCGGCCTGCGCCGAAACCTGGGGCGCGAGCGGCGACGGCGAGTCGGTCACCTCGCTGCGCGAACTCATCGGAATCGTCGGCGCGCACGAATGGCGGCGCACGGGCGTCGCGATTGCCGCCCTCAACGACCGGATCTACGCACACTACGGCGTGTTTTCCCCGGTGCGGGGCGAATACCTGGATCTGGTGGCGGCCGCGCCGCTGCCCGAGCACGCACACCCGTTGCGCGCGTACGACATCGGCACCGGCACCGGGGTGATCGCCGCGATCCTCGCCCGCCGCGGGATCGCCCACGTGGTCGGCACCGACCAGTCACCGCGCGCCCTGGCCTGCGCCCGCGACAACCTCGACCGGCTCGGGCTCAGCGACCGGGTCGAGGTCGTCGACGCCGACCTGTTTCCCACGGGCCGGGCCGACCTCGTGGTCTGCAACCCGCCGTGGATTCCCGCCTCCGCCGTCACCGCGACCGACCATGCCGTCTACGACCCGGACAGTCACATGCTGCGCGGGTTCCTCGATGGCCTGGCCGAGCACCTCGAGCCCGGCGGCGAGGGCTGGCTGATCATCTCCGACATCGCCGAACGGTTGGGACTTCGATCCCGCAGCGCGCTGCTCGACCTGATCGAGGCCGCGGGGCTGACCGTGGTGACGCGCCTCGACACTCGCCCGACGCATCCTCGGGCCGCCGACCCGAGCGACCCGCTGCACGCCGCCCGCGCCGCCGAGATCACCTCGCTCTGGCGCCTCGCCGCCGCAGCCCCGCTCAGCGCAGGGTGACGAGGATGCCGCGGTGGTCGCTGCCGTTGGCCGGCATCACCACGCTCGACACGGAGGTGAGCCCGCGCACGAGCAGATGATCGAGGCGGGCCAGGGGAAACGCGCTCGGCCAGGTGAAGCCGAGGCCCACGGTGCTGGTGCCGACATCCGTCACCGTGTCGCTCAGCCGGGCGAAGGCGCGGTCGGTCGTGGCGCTGTTGAAGTCCCCGACGACCACGATGCGCTCGGCAACGTCAGCGGCGAGCGTCGTGCGCAACTCGCGCAGCATTTCGTCGCGCTGCGAGTCCTGGCCCGGCCGAATCGAGTCGAGGTGCACGACATAGACGCGGGTGCGGCCGGCATCCGTGTCGACGTCGACCCAGAGCGCGCGCGTCCAGCCGAGCCCGAGGTCGAGGTTGCGCGAGTCCAGGATCGGGGTCGTGCTCCAGACTCCGACGGTGCCCACGACCGTGCTGAACGGATGCGTCGGGTCGAGCCCCGCAGCGACGGCCGCCTGCGATCCCGAGTCGAGTTCCTGAATCGCCACGACGTCGGCGCCGGTCGCCGCGAGACTCGCCGCCACGTCGCCGACACGCGGATTGCCGGCTTTGACGTTTTCGCTGGCGACCGTGAACGTGCCACCGGATGCTGCAGCCCCTGCCCCCGGATCACCGGCTCCCTGATCACCGTGGGGCAGGATCGACGGCACGAATAAGAGCGCCCAGACGAGCGCCGACGCCGCAACGGCGAGCGCGGCGAGCCGGGAGAACCGGCGCAGAACGAGGGCGGCCAGCACGATGATGGGCAGGCCGAGCCAGGGCAGAAAGGATTCCGCGAGCGAGGCATAGCCGTCGAGGTTGGGGACCAGGCCGTGCAGCAGCAGCAGCTGAATCACCACGAGCGCCAGCACGCTGATCGCGATGCCGGGTTCGCGGCGGCGCAGCCCGAAGCTTGGCACCCGCTGGTACACCGAATCGGGCACGGGGTCAGGGGTCACGTCGGGCACCCGTCAGCCTTCACCCACTCGGTATTCACTCATTTAGTATTCACTCCACAGCGGGTGTCTCCGCGCACCCCGCCGTCGGAGTGTCCGAACCCACCGCGGGAATGTCTGCGGCACCGGGTGTCTCGGTGACCACGGCGAGCCCGGTCAGGGCTGTGGCGTTGTCGAAGCTGCCGGCATCCGTCACGTCGGTGAAGCCGAATTCGGCCAGACGGGTCACGGCGGTCGCGGCACGCCCGCCGCCCTGGCAGTGCACCACGTACTCGCCGTCAAGCGGCAGCGCCGAGACGAGCCAGTCGAAGTCTGCAGCCTTTACGTCGATGTTGAGGGCCCCGGCGAGGTGGCCGGCGGCGTATTCCTCGGGCGTGCGCACATCGAGCACGACGAGGCCGGCCGGCTCGGCGGTGGGCGTCGGAGTCACGGCGCCAGCCGTAGCCGTTGGGGAGGAACCGGCGACCGGACCTGAGTCAGCGACTGCGCACCCGGTCAGAACGAAGGCGGCAAGGACCAGGACGACGGATGCGATCAGTCTTTTCATGATGCGGCTTTCTGCAGTGCAGCAGGGCCACCGAGCCGCACACCTTCACGCTAGCGCTGTCGACCCCCACGTGCCGAAGGTGTTGTTATATGCCCAGCGCATCATCCTCGGGTTTAGGCCAAGGACTTCACCAGACAGCTTTCTGCCCCGCACTGGGGGCAGTGCGGGGCAGAAGGCGAGAGGAGGCTAGGTAGCTGCCATGCCGTCAGCTCTGCTCAGGCCCGGTGTCGTCGTCCGCGTCCGCGTCGGGGTCCTCCAGCTGAAACCCGCTCAGCCCAGCCGCACCACCGACGATGTAAATCCCGTCGTCGGCATGGATTCCGGCGTCGCGTACGCTGCCCCGCGAGAACGCAGACACTTCGCCGGCTGTGCTGTGCGCGTCACAGGGAAAGACGTTCTCGCCGGCATTGAAGGGGTAATCGACTGCAGCCCGACTCACCGACTCGAAGAAGTTGGGATTGAGACCCACACGATCCGCGGCACACGAGAAGATTCCGTCCTTCGGCGCGGGTTGACTTTCTCCGGTGGCAAGGTCGACCAGGGTCGCGACCGTTCCGACCATCAGGACTCTTGAGGGCGTGCGGCTGAAGAAGGCGCTTTCGCGCGCGAAGAGACTCCCCTCTTCGGCACCGAGGGGAACAGTCCAGCGGATCTCTCCGGTTTTACCGTCGACGCCGATGAGGTCGATATCGAGGTTGTCAATCGGCGGCGCCTGATCGGGGCCGTCGGCTTCTCTAAACGTGATGCTCCCGGAATTGATTCGACACATCGGCACGATGCTGTCGACCTCGACCTCGGCCTCGCCGTCGCCGTTTTCGCCGCCATCGACGTCGGACTCGACCACGGCGTAGGAGAGTCCCGCTGCGGTGCATGCCGGGTAGACACCGTCGAGCGTCCACACCATCTCCCCGGAGTCACGACGAATCCCGACCGTGGTGAACGCCGTCAGGTCGCGCGTGAACGCGGCCGCTCCGTCGTGCTCCGGGTCGGATTGACGTCCCTGTCCGATGACGATGTCGCTGGAACTTCCGTAGCCCCAGGCCCACCCTGCGTCGGAGCTGGAGTTCGGCCCGAAGTAGTCCTGATACGGCTTCTGCCAGGCAATCACACCATCGGCGCTGTAGCCGAGCATCTCAGTCCCATCCGGCGCTCGGTCGTCGGTGGCAAAAATGCCGTCTCCCAGGCTGCGGCCGGCCGCCGGCGGCCGCTCCTCCGTGTTGACGCTGAGCTCTCCCGTCTCGACGTCAACGCGAAATGAGCGCTGGTCTGCGTCGCTCTCGGCATCGGTCCACCCGGTGAAGCACACCCCCTCCGCTCCGGAACAGGCGCCCGGCCGATTCGAGGCCCAGATAAGGCCCCAGTCGTGAGGCAGCGGCTTTCCGGTCAGGGCTTCGGCGATGACCAATTTTTGCCAACCGTAGTAGCTGCTGGGGTCGTCGCGCAGGTAGGGCACGAACAGGGCATCCCCCACGACCACGGTTTTGGCGCTGACTTCCACTCCGTGGGTTTGCGCCCCCGGAACCGCAGCGTGCCGCCACAGCTCGGCGCCGGAGTGGGCATCCCACGCCCCGATCTGCATCCCGCCATGTACCCGAATGTAGGAGACAACGACGTCCTCGGTGACGGCCGGGGTTCCCACGAGCTCGGTGTCGATGCTCCACAGTGGTTCGACAGGGGTGGTGTAGTCGGCCGCGAGAGCCAGCACGGCCGCTCTCTCGGCCTCCGCTTTCGCGTCGGAACAGCCGCTGAGGGCCAGACTCGCCAACAGGCCGATGGCGAGGAGCGTTGCCGCTCGTTTGAGGGGGAAGGGTCTGGGCACGGTACCTCCGAGTTTTGTGAGCCGGGGATCGTCGACGGATGCGATCGTGGCAGGTTCGAAGCATCAGAAACCGGCGCCAACCCAATCTGTGGATAACTCATCTGCGGATAACTTTCACAACCAACCGGCCATCGCCATTTCGCGGCCGACGCCGTAAATCGGCGGATACCGGCGAAAAACAGCGCGTCCACCCGGCTCGGCACACGAATACCCGCACCGATCCACAAGAAAACGCCGGGCCGCGCCGGATAGCCTGAAGCTGGCCCCACACGGCCGCCCCGCCGCATCCGCGGCATCCACGAGGACGGGAGGTTTCCATGTCGATATCTGTTGAAAAAACACACATTGCCGCTGCACTGAACGCAGACGCTCTGATCGGTGAGCCCGAGGTTCTCGAGGACGAAACACTCGCCGCCGACGCGGACCTCGCCCAGCAGCCCGCCTGGCTCGCGTTGAAGGCCGCGGCCACCGCGCTGCAGGCGCTCCAGGCGCAGGACGGCTCGATCCCGGACGCCGACACGCACGCGGATGCCGCGGCATCCGTCGCCATCATCGCCGCCGCGATCGACGAACTCGCGCCGCTCTTTCCCCACGACGCCGACTACCTCGAGGCCGCCGTCGTCGACTTCGAGAAGTGGGTCGCGGCCGGTTTCGGCGTGCCCGACTTCTTCGACGCCCTGCAGGCCTTCCAGCCGCAGAAGCACCGGGTCAACGGGCTGCGTCACCTCGTCGTTTTTCCGATGTACACGCAGAACGGCAGCACCAGCCGCCTGGTCGAGGCGGTGCTGATCGAGGTCATCTGGCCCGAATTCATCGCCGAACTCGAGCAGCAGTACACCAACGCCCTGTTCGTGCCGATTCGGTTCCTGGACTTCACGCCCGGCTACGACACCAACTCGGCCGTGCTGTTTCCCGAAACGGTCGCGATGCGCGAGGTGCCCACCTTCACCTGGGGCGCCATCTTCGCCGACCGCGAAGCCGCCCGGTTTCGCCGGGTAGTGGGCACGGCCGCCGAGATCACCCGGCTGCAGCTGCCGGCGGATGCCGCGGTACTGCTGCACAACCAGCACCTCACCGAAGAGACCTTCGTGATGTGGGACCTCATTCACGACCGCACGCACATGCGCGGCGACCTGCCCTTCGACCCCTTCATGATCAAGCAGCGGATGCCCTTCTTCCTCTATTCGCTCGAGGAGTTGCGCTGCGACCTCACCGCATTCCGCGAGTCGGTGAGCATCGAACGTGACGGCAACGCGAGCCCGGAAGCCCGCCAGCACGCGAAACTCGTGCAGTATGCGGTCATCTTCGATCGCATCTTTCGCTTCGCGATCACCGGCAGTCGGGTGCGCAACTACGACGGTCTCGGCGGGCAGCTGTTGTTCGCGTGGATGCACCAGCACAACGTGCTGCACTGGACCGACACCCGACTGACCGTCGACTGGGACGCCGTTCCCGAATGCGTCATCGCCCTCGGCGCCCGCATCGACGAGCTGTACTGGGCGTCGATCGACCGGCCGAAGAAGGCGCACTGGCTCGCGGCCTACACGATGATCGCCGAGACCCTCACGCCGAACCCGGCCTCGCACTGGGCCCGCGGGCTGAGCGAGGAGGTGCTTGCCGGAGCGCCGAAGGGCTACACCGACGAGGTGCTCGACGACGAATTCCCGCTGTCGATGTTCTTCGAAGCCCTCGAGAAGAAGATGAAGGCCGTCATCGCGTCGACCGTCGGCATCACCGCGCATGACTGACGCGGGCGGTGGTGCTGGCGTCGCTGGTCGTCTCGTGCTCCTCGCCGGGGCGAGCAGCACGGCCGGGCGGGCCGTCGCATCCGCCCTGACGGATGCCGGCGCCCGTGTCATCGCCGTCGGGTCCAGCGCCGAGCGCCTCGAAAAAGTGGCATCCGCGGCCCGCTACGAGTGCGATCTCGCCGACCTCGCCGCGGTGCAGGGCCTGGCCGACCGGGTGCACGCCGAACATGGACCCGTCGACGGCCTGATTCACCTCGTCGGCGGCTGGCGCGGCGGCGGCGGACTGGCCGGCCAGACCGATGAGGACTGGGATTTTCTGCACACCCACGTGCTGACCACCCTGCGCAACACCACGCGGGCCTTCACCTCCGACCTGCTGGCGTCGCCGGCCGGTCGGCTCGCGATCGTGTCGAGCGTGAGTGTCGACAAGCCCACCCCGGGCGGTGCGAACTATGCCGCGGCGAAGGCCGCCGCCGAGACCTGGGTGCGGGCGATCGGCCAGGGCTTCGCGAAGGCCGGGGACGCCGCCGCGGCGGCCATCTTCGTCGTGCGCTCCCTCGACGGGCTCGAGACCGAGCTGGCGACCCGGGTGGTGGGGCTCTGGGCCGAGCCCGCGGCATCCGTCAACAACACCCGCGTCACCCTGGCTGCCCCATAGCGGTGCGTCCTGCGCCTCCGCCGCTCGGCGGAGGCGCAGGGCTAGACACAGGGTCTACCCTTGACAGATGACCCCCGTGGCCCGCTCTGCCGAACCGCTCGACCCCGCGTGGCGTCGCCCGCGGCCCAGCACCCGGGGCTATCGCCGCGACAGCGTGCTCGCCCTGGCCATGCTCGGCGGTACCGCCCTGAGCGTGACGCTCACCCGCGCCGCCGGGGTGATGAGCGAGTCGCCCTGGTGGCAGGTCGCGATCTGGGTGGTGCTGATGGCCGGCCCCCTGGCCCTGCGACGCCGCCTTCCCGAGCTCGTCGCGCTCGTGATCGCCCTCGTCTTCGGGGTCGGCGCCATGTTCGGCGTCGGTGACGGTTTCTTCGCCAGCATCTGCCTCTACCTGGCGATCTACGCGGTCGGAGCCTGGAGCCACAACCAGGTGCTGTCCCGCTGGGTGCGCCTCTGCATCATCGCCGGTATGTTCATCTGGCTCTTCTGGCAGCTCATCGTGCAGGCCAACCAGGCCACCGCGATGCCGGATCTGTCGCGTGACGGCTTCTTTTCCCCATATGCCGCTTTCGGCATGCTTCAGGTACTGATCAACCTCCTCTATTTCTGGGCGGCATATTACTTCGGCGACACGGCCTGGCAGTCCGCCCAGCGGTCCGCCGCCCTCGCCGAGCGCACCCGGGAACTCGCCGCCGAACGCGAACGCACCGCCGCCCAGGCCGTGACCCTCGAGCGCGTGCGCATCGCCCGCGAGCTGCACGACGTGGTCGCCCACCACGTCTCGGTGATGGGCGTTCAAGCCGGAGCCGCCCGCCGCATCCTCGACCGTGACCCGATAGCCGCGGCCGCCGCGCTCGGAGTCATCGAGCACAGCGCCCGCAGCGCGATCGACGAGCTGCAGACGATGCTCGGCACATTGCGCGCCGACGACGACCAGGCCGGGGCCAGCCAGAGCCCGAGCACCCACACCGTCGACCATCTGTCTGACCTCGCCGACGAGAGCCGGGCCGGCGGCGTGCCCACCGCGCTCAGCATCATCGGCGATCCCCGGCCAGTGCCGGGCACCATCGGCCAGAGCATCTACCGGGTCGTGCAGGAATCCCTCACCAACACCCGCAAACACGCCGGTCGCGGAGCGAGCGCCGAGGTGCGGCTGCGCTACGAGACGGATGCCGTGGAGGTCGAGATCACCGACACCGGCAGCGGCCCGCGGGTTACCGCGAGCAGCGCCCTGCCCACACCCGCGGCGAGCGGCTGCGGGCTCGGCCAGCGCGGCATGCGGGAACGGGTGCTCGCCGTCAACGGGCAGCTGCACCTCGGAGCCCGCCCGCGCGGTGGCTACATCGTGCGCGCCCGGTTCCCGCTGCTGTCGACCCAGCCCATCCCGCAGCCGCTCGGCGCGACCGCCCCCGAACCGGAGCCCGCCGCGTGAGTGCGCCCCTCTCGCTGACCGAGCGGGCCGCGCCGATCCGGGTGCTGCTGGTCGACGACCACGCGATCGTGCGCGCAGGCTTTCGCACCATTCTCGAATCCGAGACCGGCATCGTTGTCGTCGGCGAGGCCGGCGATGGCGCCGCGGCCATCGCCGAGGCGCGCCGGCTCACCCCCGAGGTCATCTGCATGGACGTCGAAATGCCCGGCGTCGACGGACTCACCGCGACCCGCACGATCGTGGCGGATCCCGCCATCCGCTCGGCCGTGCTGATGCTGACCACCTTCGACCGCGAGGACTACCTGTTCACCGCGCTTCAGCACGGGGCGAGCGGGTTCCTGCTGAAGAACTCCAGCCCCGAGGCACTCATCGACGCCGTGCAGGTGCTCGCCCGCGGCGACGCGCTGCTGTCCACCGATGTCACGCGGCGGGTGATCGAGCGCTTCGTGGGCCGACCGGCGGCATCCGTCGCCGTGTCCGTACCGGCCAACCTGGCGCCGCTCGCCGACCTCACCGACCGCGAGCGCGAGGTCTTCCTGCTGCTCGCCCGCGGCCTCAGCAACCAGGAGATCGCCCACACCCTCTATGTCGGCGACGCCACCGTGAAATCCCACGTCTCCAAGGTGCTGCTCAAGCTCGTGCTGCGCGACCGCGTTCAGGCCGTCGTCTTCGCCTACGAGCACCAGCTCGTCTGAGCTGAGGGTTTCTCTCCCCCCAGCGACGGATGCGCCCCCTCCGCCCTCTGCGTACCGTGAAGAGTACAGATAGACGCGGGACACACAACGAGAGGGTGCACATGCTCGACATCAGGGGCGTCAGCAAAAGCTACGGGGCCCGGCAGGTGCTCAGCGACGTGAACTTCACCGTCGCCGACGGCCGCATGACCGGTTTCGTCGGCGCGAACGGCGCCGGCAAGACCACGACGATGCGCATCATCCTGGGCGTACTCACCGCCGACGCCGGCACCGTGCTCATCGACGGCACGCCCGTCACCGCGAGCGACCGCCGCCGCTTCGGCTACATGCCCGAGGAACGCGGCCTGTACCCGAAGATGAAGGTCGCCGAGCAACTCGTCTACCTGGCCCGCCTGCACGGGCTGTCCCCGGCATCCGCTCAGCGCAACACCACCGACCTGCTCGACCAGCTCGGTCTCGGCGAGCGCCGCAACGACCTCGTCGAAGCCCTCTCACTCGGCAACCAGCAGCGGGCCCAGATCGCCGCCGCCCTCGTGCACGACCCCGAATTCCTCGTGCTCGACGAACCCTTCTCGGGCCTCGACCCGATCGCGGTCGAAACGGTGATGACCGTGCTCGCCGGCTACGCCGCCGGCGGCGCCCCGGTGCTGTTCTCCTCGCACCAGCTCGACATCGTCGAGCGGCTCTGCGACGACCTCGTCATCATCGGCGACGGCAGCATCCGCGCCGCCGGCTCCCGGGAGCAGCTGCGCGAAGACCACACCAGCCCGCGCTTCGAAATCCAGACCCTCGGCGACGCCGGCTGGATGCGCGACCTTCCCGGCATCGATGTCGTCGACTTCGACGGCGGCTGGGCCGTCTTCGAAGCCGAGACGGATGCCGCCAGCCAGCACGTGCTGGCCCAGGCCGTGTCCCGCGGCCCGGTCACCGCTTTCACCCGTCAACGGCCGAGCCTGGCCACCATCTTCAAGGAGGTCGTGCAGTGAGCACCCAGGCAACACCGACCGCCACCCAGGCCTCACCCGCCAGCGCCCGACCCACGCACGCCGCTCCGACCGTCGCCCAGAGCGTCTGGCTCGTCGCGACCCGCGAAATCATGGTGCGCCTGCGCAGCAAGGCCTTCCTCATTTCTACCGGCATCCTGCTGCTCATCTCTGTCGGCTCCGTCGTCGCCGGCGGCATCGCGAGCCAGAACACCACCCTCGACACCGTCGCCGTGGTCGGCTCCGCCGAAGCCGTGGTCGAAAGCACCGGCGCGTTCGAGATCATGGCCGTCGACGATGTCGCCGCCGCCGAGGCCCTCGTGCGCGACGGCACCGTAGAGGCCGCCGTCGTGCCGAACGAATCAGCGGATGCCCTCCTCCCGGTCACCGTGATCGCCCTCGAATCCGCGCCCCTCGGCGTGACCGGTGCCCTGAGCGTCAGCCCGGACGTGCAACTGCTCGACCCGGCCGAGACGGACGGCGGCAACCTCGCCTACCTCATCGCGTTCGCGTTCGGCATCGTCTTCCTGATGAGCGCGACGACCTTCGGCGGCACGATCGCTCAGAGCGTCGTCGAAGAGAAGCAGACCCGCATCGTCGAGATCCTCATGTCCACGATCTCGGTGCGCGCCCTGCTCGCCGGCAAGGTGCTCGGCAACAGCATCATGGCCTTCGGGCAGATCGTCGCGATCGGGCTGTTGGCTGCGGGCGGCATGGCCGTCACCGGCCAACGGGTGCTCCTCGCCGATGTCGGGCCGGCGATCGGCTGGTTCGTGGTGTTCTTCGCCTTCGGTTTTGTGTTGCTCGCCTCGCTCTATGCCGCGACCGCCTCCATGGTGTCCCGGCAGGAAGACGTCGGCTCGGTGACGAGCCCCGTGCTGATCCTCACGATGATCCCGTATTTTCTCGTCGTCTTCTTCAACGACAACCCGCTCGTGGTCGCGATCATGTCTTACGTGCCGTTCTCGGCCCCGGTCGGCATGCCGCTGCGCATCTTCACCGGCAGCGCGGAGTGGTGGGAACCGCTCGCCTCCCTGGTGATCCTGGTCATATCGACCCTCGTGGTGATCCTGCTCGGCTCGCGCATCTACTCGAATTCCCTGCTGCGCATGGGCGCCCGGGTCAGCCTGCGCGACGCCCTGAAGCGGTAGCCGAACCACGCGAACGCCCCCTGCCGCCGCCGCCCCCGTCGCGCTAGCGTTGACCCCACGGCGACGAAGGGGCGGGGCATGCTCGACATCAGGGGTATCACCAAGCGATACGGCACCCGGCAGGTGCTCACCGACGTGAGCTTCACGGTCGGCAACGGCCGCATGACCGGCTTCGTCGGCGCCAACGGCGCCGGCAAGACCACCACGATGCGCATCATCCTCGGGGTTCTCACCGCCGACGCCGGCACGGTGCTGATCGACGGCGAGCCGGTCACCGCGGGCGACCGCCGCCGCTTCGGCTACATGCCCGAAGAGCGCGGGCTGTACCCGAAGATGAAGGTCGCCGAGCAGCTCATCTACCTGGCCCGGCTGCACGGCCTCACCCCGCACGCGGCGCTGCGCAACACGAGCGACCTGCTCGAGCGCCTGGGCCTGTCCGAACGCAGCACCGCGCTCGTCGAATCCCTGTCCCTCGGCAACCAGCAGCGCGCCCAGATCGCCGCCGCCCTCGTGCACGACCCCGAGTTCCTGGTGCTCGACGAACCGTTCTCGGGCCTCGACCCGATCGCCGTCGAGGTGGTCATGGGCGTGCTCGCCGAATACGCGGCCGGCGGCGCCCCGGTTTTGTTCTCCTCACACCAGCTCGACATCGTCGAACGCCTCTGTGACGACCTCGTCATCATCGGCGGTGGCGAAATCCGCGCCCACGGCCCCCGCGAAACTCTCCGCGACGCCTACAGCAGCCCGCGCTTCGAGATTCGCACCCATGGCGACGCTTCCTTCATCCGCGACGTTCCCGGCATCCGCATCGTCGACCTCACCCTCGATTCCGCGGGCGGCCACGTGGTCTTCGAAGCCGAGACGGATGCCGCCAGCCAGCTCGTTCTGCAGCAGGCGATCGCGCGCGGCCCGGTCTCGGCCTTCACCCACCAGCGCCCCTCCCTCGCCACGATTTTCAAGGAGGTCGTACAGTGACCGACCGAGTGACTCCCCCGAGCCCCGCCGCCGGCAACAACGACCCGGAACGCACGAGCACCGGCAGCATCAGCACCGGCAGCATCAGCACCGAGCTGCACGCCGCCGCGCACCACGTGGGCCGCCGCGTACACACCGCGCCGACCCTCGGCCAGAGCGTGTGGCTCGTCGCCAGCCGGGAGATCATCGTGCGGCTCCGCAGCAAGGCTTTTCTCATCTCGACCGGCATCCTGCTGCTGATCAGCGTCGCTTCCGTCGTCGTCGGCGGCATCGCCGGCCAGAACGCCACCCTGCCCAAGGTCGCCGTGGTCGGCAACGCGGCGATGGTCGTGGACCAGACCCAGGCCTTTGACACCATCGCGGTCGATACCCAGGCCGCCGCGGAGGCCCTCGTGCGCGACGGCACGGTCACGGCCGCCGTCGTTCCTGCGGAGGGCGACAGCTCCCCGCTCGACGTCACCGTGATCGCCCTCGACACCCCGCCGACCGAGGTGCTGACCGCCCTGAGCGTGAGCCCCGCCCTGCAGCTGCTCGAGCAGGGTGCCCCGAACGGCGGCCTCGCCTACCTCGTCGCGATCGGGTTCGGCCTGGTGTTCCTGATGTCCGCGGTCACCTTCGGCTCCACGATCGCGCAGAGCGTGGTGGAGGAGAAACAGACCCGCATCGTCGAGATCCTGATGTCGACCATCTCGGTGCGCGCCCTGCTCGCCGGCAAGGTGCTCGGCAACAGCATCATGGCCTTCGGACAGATCGTGGCGATCGGCCTGCTCGTCTCCCTCGGCATGGCCGTGACGGGCCAACAGGCGTTGCTCGGCGACGTCGGCCCGGCGATCATCTGGTTCGGCGTCTTCTTCGCGTTCGGGTTCGTGCTGCTCGCCGCCCTCTACGCGGCGACCGCGTCGATGGTCTCCCGCCAGGAGGACGTCGGTTCGGCGACCGCCCCGGTGATGGTGCTCGTGATGATCCCCTATTTTCTGGTGATCTTCTTCAACGACAACCCGGCCGTGCTCGCCGTCATGTCGTATATTCCGTTTTCGGCACCCGTCGGCATGCCCATGCGCATCTTCCTCGACAGCGCCCTCTGGTGGGAGCCCCTCGTGTCGCTGGCCATTCTGCTGGTCTCGACCGGCATCGTGATCGTGCTCGGCGCCCGCATCTACGCCAACTCGCTGCTGCGGATGGGCGCCCGGGTGCCACTGCGCGAAGCCCTCAAACGCTGAGGCGCGCGCACAGACGCGGCGCAGCCCGGTGTAGCAGACTAGAGCCGTGACCCAACTTCATGATCTGCACACGCGTGGTTTCGCCTCTGACAACTACTCCGGCATTCATCCGGAGATCCTCGCCGCGATCGCGTCCGCGAACGGCGCGCACCAGATCGCCTACGGCGAAGACGTCTACACCGCTCGCCTGCAGCAGGTTTTCACCCGGCACTTCGGTGAGGGCGTCGAAGCCTTCCCGGTGTTCAACGGCACCGGCGCGAACGTCACCGGCCTGCAGTCGATGCTCCCACGCTGGGGCGCCGTGATCTGCGCCGCCACCGCGCACATCCACAACGACGAGGGCGGCGCCCCCGAGGGCGTCGGCGGCTTCAAACTGCTGCCCGTCGTCACCCCCGACGGCAAGCTCACTCCCGCCCTCATCGACCAGGAGGCCTGGGGCTGGGGCGACGAGCACCGCGCCCAGCCGCTCGTCGTCTCGATCACCCAGAGCACCGAACTCGGCACCGTCTACTCCGTCGACGAGGTGCGGGCCATCGCCGACCATGCCCACAGCCGCGGCATGACCCTGCACATGGACGGCGCCCGCATCAGCAACGCCGCCGTGAGCCTCGGAGTGCCGCTCGCCGCGTTCACCCGCGACGCCGGCGTCGACGTGCTGAGCTTCGGCGGCACCAAGAACGGAATGATGCTCGGCGAGTGCATCGTGGTGCTGAACCCCAGCGCATCCGTCGGCCTGAAATACCTGCGCAAGTCGAACATGCAGCTCGCCAGCAAGATGCGTTTCATCTCCGCGCAGCTCATCGCCCTGCTCGACGGCGACCTCTGGCTGCGCAACGCCACCCACGCCAACACCATGGCGGCCCGTTTACGCAGCGCCGTCGAGCGCGGGCAAGCGGATGGCTCCCTCAGCGGCATCCGCTTCACCCAGGCCACGCAGGCCAACGCGATCTTCGCCGTGTTGCCGCCCGGAGTCGCCGACCGGTTGCGCGAATCGTTCCGTTTCTACGACTGGGATCCGGCCACCGGCGAGGTGCGCTGGATGTGCGGTTTCGATACCACCGAAGATGACATCGACGCCTTCGTCGCCGCCCTCAGCCAGGAACTGGTGTCCGCATGAGCCCCGACCCCGTCTTCGCCGACGACCACACCCCCGACACCATCTCGGCCGGGCACCCCGTCGCGGCTGCGCCCACCGTGACCTTTGGGGACAAGCCCTGGCTCGCCGCCTACGCCGAGGGGGTTCCCGACTCGATTGCCGAGACCACCCAGACCCTGACCGACATGATGGATGCCTCGGTCGCCCGGTTCGGCGCATCCGTCGCCCTCGATTTTTTCGGCGCCACCACCACCTACGACTCCCTCGGCGAGCAGATCTCCCGGGTCGCGAACGGCCTGCGCAAGCTCGGCGTGCAGAAGGGCGACCGAGTCGCCCTGGTGCTGCCCAACTGCCCGCAGCACGTCGTCGCCTTCTACGCGGTGCTGCGCCTCGGGGCGATCGTCGTGGAGCACAACCCGCTCTACACGGACCGCGAGCTGCGGCACCAGTTCGAAGACCACGGCGCCCGCGTCGCGATCGTCTGGGACAAGGTCTACGACACCGTGGCCGCGTTCCCGAAGGACATGGGGGTGACGGATGTCGTCACCATCGACCTCACGCGCGCCATGCCCCTCTCCAAGCGGCTGCTGCTCAAGCTGCCGATCACGAAGGCCCGCACCTCGCGCGACGCCCTCACCGCCGGGCCCCGCAAGGGCGCAATCGAATGGGCGTCGCTGACCGGAGCCCGCAAGCTGCGCGCGAATCACCCCCACCCGATTCTGACCGACACCGCCGTGCTGCAGTACACGAGCGGCACCACCGGCACCCCGAAGGGCGCCATCCTCAGCCACTACAACCTGCGGGCCAATGCCGCGCAGGGCGCCGCCTGGGTCGTCGGCTTGCGCCCCGGCGGCGAAACGGTCTATGCCGTGCTGCCCATGTTCCATGCCTACGGGCTCACCCTGTGCCTCACCTTCGCCATGAGCATGGGCGCCCGCCTGGTGCTGTTCCCGAAGTTCGACGTGGACCTCGTGCTCGACGCGACGAAGCACGCGCCACCCACGTTCCTGCCGGCCGTGCCGCCGATCTACGACAAGCTCGTCGCCGCCGCGGCCAAGCGCGGGGTGAGCCTGCACGGCATCCGCTTCGCCATTTCGGGCGCGATGAACCTGCCCGTGTCGATCGTGACCAAGTGGGAAGACGCCACCGACGGGTTGCTCGTCGAGGGCTATGGCATGACCGAGGCCTCTCCGATCGCCGCCGGCAACCCGATCGGCCCGACCCGTCGCCCCGGCACGGTCGGCGTGCCGTTCCCGAGCACCGACATTCGCGTCGTCGATCCGCAGAACCCGACCACCCTGCGCGGCTTCAACGAGGAGGGCGAGCTGCTCATCCGCGGCCCGCAGGTCTTCGCCGGGTACTGGGATCGCCCGAGCGAGACGGCCCAGGTGCTGCTGGCCGGCGGCTGGCTGCGCACCGGCGACATCGCCACGGTCAGCGACGACGGTTTCATCACGATCGTCGACCGCATGAAAGAGCTCATCGTCACCGGCGGTTTCAACGTGTCCCCCTCGGAGGTCGAGGAGGCCCTGCTCTCCCACCCCGACGTGGCGGATGCCGCCGCCGTCGGCCTGGCGAGCGCCACCGGCGGCGAAGACGTCGTCGCCGTCGTGGTCATGACGCCCGGCGCCAAGCTCGACGTGGACCTGCTGCGGGGCTACTGCCGCACCCGGCTCTCGGCGTACAAGGTGCCAAAGCGCATCGTGGAGGTCGACGACCTGCCGCGCTCGCTGATCGGCAAGGTGCTGCGCCGCGAGGTGCGCAACCGCCTGCAGGGCAACTAGTCCGCCCGCCCCGGCGTGAAGATCTCGCTGGTTGAGTAGCGGGCACGCCGGTTACTGAGCCTGCCGAAGTGCGCCCGCGTATCGAAACCCCGCGAGCCGATCCTCGGACTCGGCGCACGGTCTTTCACGCCCGAACGGGGGTGGCCACACGCTGGAATATCCTTCCGCGAGCAACGGTTGCTTCCGGTGGGTCAGCGTCGCCCCGAACCCATTCGTGTTCGGCAGGCAAAGGACCACCATGACCCTCACCACCTCCACCCGCAACGCGGTGACGGATGCCCCGCTCCTCTCCCCGCTCGCCGAGCGGTGGAGCCCGCGCGGCTACAACAAGACCGCCGTGATCGATGAAGCCACCCTCACCACGGTGCTCGAAGCTGCCCGCTGGGCGCCGTCGGCCAGCAACATGCAGCCGGCCCGATTCATCGTCGCCCGCCGCGGCACGGCGAGCTTCACCACGATCAACGATGCACTCATGGGCTTCAACCAGGTCTGGGCCGATTCGGCATCCGTTCTCATCGCCAACATCACCCAGTTGAACCTGCCGGCAAAGCCCGATGCTGAGCCCGGAGCCGAGCCTGCCGAGAACCCGTGGGCCCGCTACGACCTCGGCCAGGCGGTGGCTCACCTGTCGATCCAGGCCCAGCACCTCGGCCTGCACACCCACCAGATGGGCGGCATCGACGGCCCGGCGATCGCCGCGGCCTTCGACCTCGCCGCCGACCAGGTGGTCGTCACCGTGACCGCGCTCGGCGTGCTCGGTGAGCTCGCCGAGCTCGCCCCCGAGCTGCGCGAGCGCGAGATCGCCCCGCGGGTGCGCAAGCCCCTCGCCGAACTGCTGCTCGTCAACGACTGACCCGGCTTCCGCGAAGCAGTCCCGAGGCGGCCCGCGGCCGTTCGCGGCCGTTCTCGGGTCGCGCGCAGCTCCACCGGGCTGGTGCCGACCGTCGGCGGCAAGCGGATGACTGCAGCACCCCAGCGTCGTCGTGCGCCTGACAGCTGCTGCTGCGCCGACACCTGCAGCTGCGCCGACTACCGGCACACCGCCGGGCGCCGCAAAGCTGCACCCGCGCTCAAAACCTGCACCCGCCGATGCTCATGCGCCCAAAAACTGCTCGTGCGCCTGGCAGGCCAAGCGCACGAGCAGTTTTTCGGCGCACGAGCAACGTGCAGGGCAACTTCCGGGCGCATCAGCGGATGCCCGCGGTCAACGTGCGCGGATCGCTACGGCTGGTGGCGGTTGTCAAACATGGGCAGAAACCGCCCGCGATTGCCCACCGTGATCAGCCCGGCGAACATCACCGTTACGAGGCCGATCAACGCTCCGGGCCAGAGGCCGTTCTCCTCGATGCTGCCTACCGCCTGCAACAGGCTCATGGCCGCCAGCACCAGGTAGAAGTAGTCGCTCAGCTGCTCCCGCGCGCGCCGATCGGGTGCCTGCCTCTTCTCGACCATGAAACAATCCAACCACACCGTTTCTTAGGCCGCGCGCCCCGGCACGGCACGGCGGCGCCCCGTCAGGGCGGTCGAGACCAGTACCCCGACCACGATCACCGCGGCAAGCCACCCGAGGTGAACCACGAGCGGGTACGGCCAGTACATCGTCACGCCCACACCGACCAGCGTCACGGCCAGGAGCACCAGCCCGGGCCACCACACCCGGCGCCAGGCCAGCAGCAGCAGCGCCGCCGGAACCCAGTAGGCGACCTGGCTGACGCCTCCCATCGCGTTGACCTCCGCCGCGAGCGGTCGCAGAAAACTGATCGCATTCACCCACGGCTCGAAGAACATGGCCGAGCAGTGAAAGACCAGCGCGGCCACACTCAACACCGCGACCGTGCGGGCGACCGGCCCGAGGCGCACCGCCCGCCCGGGCAGGAACGGCCCGCGAACCGCCCGCACGACACCCACGGCGATCGCGAACGCGAGCAGTCCTCCCCAGAGAAATGGCTGGTTCACGAGCGAGCCCTACGGGCGCAGCAGTACCTTGATGGCGCGGCGCTCGTCCATTGCGGCGTACGCCTCGGCCACCTCGGCGAGAGGAAGCTGCAGGTCAAAGACCCGGCCGGGGTTGATCGCACCGCTGAGCACCTCGGGCAGCAGCTCCTCGATGTAGCCGCGAACGGATGCGACGCCGCCGTTCACACCGACGTTGTTTCCGAATAGGGTGCGAATCGGCAGCTCGGCGCCGCCGTTGGGCACGCCGACGTAGCCGACCATGCCGCCCGGGCGAGCCGAGCGAATGGCCTGGTCCATCGACTCCTGGGTGCCGACGCATTCGAGCACGAAGTCCGCCCCGATACCGTCGAAGAGCGCCTTGACGGCGGCGACACCCTCATCGCCGCGCAGCTCGATCACGTCGGTGGCGCCGAACTCGCGGGCGACGGCCTGGCGGTCGGCGTGGCGGCTCATGGCCACGATGCGGCTCGCGCCGAGGCGCTTCGCGGCGATGATCGCGCAGAGCCCCACGGCGCCGTCGCCGACCACGACAACAGTGCTGCCGGGCGTGACGCCGGCCGAGACCGCGGCGTGGTGGCCGGTGCCCATGACATCGGCGAGGGTCAGCAGGCCGGGAATCTGCGCGTCGTCGGGCAGGGTCGGGGTGGCCACGAGCGAACCGTCGGCGTGCGGAACCCGCACCTTCTCGCCCTGGGCGCCATCGGCAAAGCCGCCCTGACGGTCGTTCGCGCCCCACCAGCCGCCGTTCAGGCAGCTCGTGCTGACGCCGTTTTTACAGTTGGCGCAGGTGTTGTCACAGTCGTAGAACGGGGCGATGACGAAGTCGCCGACCTTCACCGTCGACACGTCGTCGCCGATGGACTCGACGATGCCGACGAACTCGTGGCCGATGCGGTGCGGCTCTTTCGTCTCGGTCACGCCGCGGTAGGGCCAGAGGTCCGAGCCACAGACGCAGGCCGCGACGACGCGCACGATGGCGTCGCCCCCGCTGCTGAGCTGCGGCTCGGCAACGTCGTCGAGTCGAATATCGCGTTCACCATAAATCACAGTTGCAAGCATGATTCGACTCTAACCCGGCGACCCTGAGCGCTCCCCGGCGCGTTCGCTGCCCGCGAAAGCGCTCGCTAGAGCAGGTCGTCGTCGAGGGCGTCGTCCGACGCCGCCGGGACCGACGCGGCCACCGAGAGCGAGTCGCCGTCGGCCGCGAGGTCCACCCGCACGACGTCGCCATCACGGATGCCGCCGCCGAGCAGCTCGCGCGCCAACCGGTCGTCGATTTCCCGCTGCATCAGGCGTCGCAGCGGGCGCGCGCCGTAGATCGGGTCGTAGCCGCGCTCGGCGAGCCAGCTGCGGGCATCCGGTGTCACCGCCAGTTCGAGGCGACGCTCACCGAGCCGGCGCTGCAGCCGGTCGACGTAGAGCTCCACGATCTGGCCGAGGTCCTCGGTCGAGAGCGAGGAGAACACCACGATATCGTCGAGCCGGTTGACGAACTCGGGCTTGAAGGCCTGCCGCACCATGAGTTGCACGGCCTCCTCCTTCTCGTCGGCCGAGAGGGTCGGGTCGACGAGGTACTGCGAGCCCAGGTTCGAGGTGAGCACGAGGATCGTGTTGCGAAAGTCCACCGTGCGGCCCTGGCCGTCGGTGAGGCGGCCGTCGTCGAGCACCTGCAGCAGCACGTCGAAGACCTCGGGGTGCGCCTTTTCGACCTCGTCGAACAGGATCACCGAGTATGGCCGCCGGCGTACGGCCTCGGTCAGCTGCCCGCCCTGCTCGTAGCCGACGTAGCCGGGAGGCGCGCCGACGAGCCGGGACACCGAGAACTTTTCGCCGTACTCGCTCATGTCGATGCGGATCATGGCCTTCTCGTCGTCGAAGAGAAACTCGGCGAGCGCCTTGGCCAGTTCGGTCTTGCCGACGCCGGTCGGCCCCAGGAAGAGGAACGAGCCGGTCGGCCGGTCGGGGTCGCTGATGCCGGCCCGCGAGCGGCGCACCGCGTCGGCCACCGCGCGCACGGCCGGCTTCTGGCCGATCAGCCGGTGCGCGAGCTCGGCTTCGAGGTGCAGCAGCTTCTCGGTCTCGCCCTGCAGCAGCCGGCCGACCGGAATACCGGTCCAGGCGGCGACAACGGCGGCGATGTCCTCGGCGGTGACCTGCTCGTTGACCATGCGCGGCCCGTCGGACTCCTCCCGCTCGGCGGCGGCGAGCTCACGCTCCATCACCGGAATCTCGCCGTAGAGCAGGCGCGAGGCCTTCTCCAGGTTGCCCTCGCGTTGGGCGCGTTCCGATGCGCTGCGGGCGGCGTCGAGGCGCTCTTTGAGCTCGCCGACGCGGTTGAGCGAGGCGCGCTCCTTGTCCCAGCGCTCCTGCAGGGCGGCCAGCTTGGCCCGCCGTTCCTCCAGGTCGCCGCGCAGCTTGACCAGGCGCTGCTTCGAGGCGTCGTCCTTCTCCCGCTTGAGGGCGAGCTCTTCGAGCTCGAGGCGCTGCACCCCGCGGCGCAGTTCGTCGATCTCCACCGGCGAGGAGTCGATCTCCATCCGCAGCCGGCTCGCAGCCTCATCGATCAGGTCGATGGCCTTGTCGGGCAGCTGCCGGGCGGTGATGTAGCGGTTCGAGAGGGCCGCGGCGGCGACGAGCGCGGCATCCGCGATGGTCACCTTGTGGTGCGCTTCGTAGCGCTCCTTCAGCCCGCGCAGAATGGCGACGGTGTCTTCAACGGATGGCTCCCCCACGTACACCGGCTGGAACCGACGCTCGAGCGCGGCGTCTTTTTCAATGAATTCCCGGTACTCGTTGAGGGTCGTGGCGCCGATCAGGCGCAGTTCGCCGCGGGCGAGCATGGGCTTGAGCATGTTCGCGGCCGCGACCGATCCCTCGCCGCCGCCGGCGCCCATCAGGGTGTGCAGCTCGTCGACAAAGGTGATGATCTGGCCGTCGGCGTCGTTGATCTCCTTGAGCACCGCCTTCAGGCGTTCCTCGAATTCGCCGCGGTACTTTGCGCCGGCCACGAGCGCGGCGAGGTCGAGGGCGACGAGCTGCTTGCCCTTGAGCGACTCGGCCACGTCGCCGGCCACGATGCGCTGGGCCAGGCCCTCGACCACGGCAGTCTTGCCGACGCCGGGCTCGCCGATGAGCACCGGGTTGTTCTTCGTGCGCCGCGTCAGCACCTGGCTGATGCGGCGGATCTCGGCGTCGCGGCCGATGACCGGGTCGAGTTTGCCGCTGCGGGCGATCTCGGTGAGGTTGAGGCCGTACTGCTCGAGGGCCGTCTTGGCCTTCTCCTGGGATGGTTGCTGCCCTGCCTGCATGGAGCTCTCCTTCAAACTTGAGTCGCCGTGGCTCAAGTTTAGCCCTCGGCTGTCCTGAGCGCCAGACGTCCCAGAGCCTCACGATTTCGATTAGAAACCAACCGTGCGGTTTGATACGATGAGACCGTCGGCCACAGTGCCGGATTTCACCGAGGGGGACCCATGAGAATTTCACAAATGATCGACATTCGAGCTGGCCGCAGCATCGCCAAGGTGGCTCTGGTCGGTGTGCTCGGGCTCGTGCTCACCGCTGGAGCACTTCCTCCTGCCGATGATGCGGCTGCCACTGACGACACGCTCCCCGCGAGCTTCGTTATGGTTCCCGGACAACAGAAGACCGTTCACACCGACGCTTCCGCCGGCGCCCTCGGGATTGAGATTCCCGGGACCAGGTCCGTTGAGGCCGTTCCAGTCGAGAATATTCCGAGCGGGTATTTCACCGGCCAGGGGGCGGCCCTGTTGAGCACGGAGTTGCCGGGCGCGCAAGTCAGCACATTTCGCACGTTCTCCGGCAGCCAGTCAGTGATCCAGATCAACGAACCAGACGCAACGACGGAGTTCCGCTTTCCGCTCGATTTGCCCCGAGACGCGTCGGCATCGATCGCGGCCGACGGTTCCGTGACGATCTCGGACCCAGCGAACCATACCCTTGGCGCCTTCGACATTCCCTGGGCATTCGATGCCGATGGTGAAGCCGTCCCGACATTCTTCGAGATCGACGGTGAGGATCTGGTCCAAACAGTCGCCCATTCACCCGAGATGTCCTTCCCGATCGTGGCGGATCCCACGACCGCATGGGGATGGACCGTCTGCGTCGCGAGCGTCGGGGCTCTTGTGGCCGGAAATATGCTCGTTGCCACGAAGATCACCAAACTCGGTGGGGTGGCCAAGGTGATTATCAAACTCAAGGCCGCCAAGAACGCCGACACGCGATGGTCGGCATTGCTGACCTTCTTCGGCGAGTTCACCGGGATCGGTGCCGTACTCACCAACTGCCGATAAGGATCCAGCACGCATGACTTTCCTCGAAATCAGCGCCCTCTCCTTGCTCGTGACGAATACCGGGCTCACGATCGCCCTGGTCCTGATGCTGGTGGCCAAACGCCGATCGACTACGCCGTTCACGGTCTCCCACGCGGCGTTTCCGGGCGCGCTGTTCCTTCTGACGTTGGTGATCACGTCCCTGCTGGCGGGCTCACCCGATCTGGCTTTCAACGTGACCGAAACGGCGGTCTACACGGCCGCGGCCGGGTTCGGCGCGGCCACCCTCGTTTGGTCAAGCCGGTTCTCGACCGGCACGGCCGGAAAGCCGACCGCAGCAGGGAGAGTGTGCGAGCTGCTGGGATACGTCTTGCCCGTGGCCAGCGCCGTGACGTACGCGCTCTCCGTGGCCGCGGCCGCGGTCGGGTAGCTACAGCCAGTCGCCGGGCGGGCGCCCCAACGAAAGGTGCGACAATAGAGGTTGGTTTTTCCCTACCTTCGACGATTCATGACGGACACCTTCACCTATGGCCCATACCCTCAGCACCCACGAGATTGCCCGTTTGGTCGGCAGCCAGGCTTTCTCTCGTGGTGAGCGGTACGCGCGCAACGGCAACGTGACTGAACAGTCCTGGTTCGGCGACGGCACCCAGCTATTCGGCACCGTGCAGGGCACCGAGTCACGGCCGTACTCGGTGACCATCTCGTTCACGGTGAACTCCGTCGGGCTGCCGGTGCGGGCATCCGGGGTCTGCACCTGCCCCATGAAGAGCAACTGCAAGCACGTCGCGGCCCTTCTGATCGCGAGCGCGACAAACCCGGCGAAACCGGCCGCCCTGACCCCCTCGGGCACCCGGTCTCTCGGCGAACGACGGATGCCGACCTTCGAACCCACGGACCGGCCCGCCGCCCCGGCCGAGACCGGGCCCCCCTCGCCGCCGCCCGCCCCACCCGTGCCGGCCTGGCAGGCCGCCCTCGGCCCGCTCGCCCGCCCC
>NZ_QZVS01000068.1 GCF_003602235.1 Cryobacterium melibiosiphilum | reverse complement strand
CCGGCCGGATCGACGTGCTCGCGGCCCTGCGCGGCGCCCAGCGCCCGCCGCGCGTCAGGCGCCGCCGCCCGGTTGTCGCGGTGGTCCTGCTCATCGTCGGAGCGAGCATCACCGTCATCGGCGGGCTGGTGCAGCTCGCCGCGTACGGAACGATCTACCGCGGCGGTCAGTCCGCGGTGGGAGTCAGCCTCATCATTGCCGGCCCGGTACTGATGCAGATCGGGGCCGTGTTCCTCGCTCCCGGCATTCTGCGCCGGGCCGCGGAGGTGGCGTCGCGGTGGGGACCCGGTGCGCGGCTCTCGACCCGTGATGTCGCACGCAATCCCGGACGCAGCGGTCCGGCACTCGCGGCGATCATGAGTTGCGTCTTCGTGGCCACGTTCGTGATGAGCCTGCAGGCGTCGCTCGAGATCAATTCGACCCGAACCTATACCTATACCGCTCCGCTGAACACCGCGGTCGTGAGCCTGAACGTCTTCGAAGAGGAGCCCGCATTCGAGTACGTGGTGCAGAGCACGGGCCCGGAAGTTGCTGCCGCCCTCGACGCCAGCTTTCCGAGCGGTCAGGCGCGGCTACTGAGCAGCGTCGAGCAACCGTTTCCGGGGTTCACGGCGCCCGGAGAGGCGACCGACGGCGCGGCTGTCGCGCCCGCGCTGCCCTACCCCCGTATCGATCCGGCAGCACTGTGCCCGACCGACGCCGACCGCACGGGAAGCGGCGCGCAGGAATTCCCCGCGGACATCCGCTGCCCGACCCCGTACTACCTCGACGTAGCCAACGGAGCCCGGGACGACCACATCTGGGTCGGGGACGTCGACGACCTGGCCGCGATTCTCGGCATGCCGGTCTCCGCCCAGTCGCGGCAGACGCTGGCCGCGGGAGGCGCCGTCAGCACGTACGACGAGTACCTCGCCGACGACCGGATCCGGCTGGACTGGCTGACTGCGCTCAACACCTCCGAGGAGCCGACCCGCAGCCTGACGCTCGCCGGCAGCGTGCAGAAGCCGGAGCATCCGCTGCCCTACGCGATATTCATGCTTCCGTCGACCGCGGATGCAGTGGGTCTCGACTATCGCCCGACGGTGGCGGTCAGCAGCCTCGACGCGCCCCCCACCGTGGCAGAGCTTGACCAGGCACAGGCGGCGCTCGCCGCCGTGTCCCAGGACATGTCCCTCACGGTGGAGGCGGGCCCCGACGCGTATGGAGCGACCTGGAGCTGGGCGCTGCTGGCGCTCACCGCGATCATCGCCCTGGTCACGGCGACGATCACTATCGGGCTGGGCCGCGCCGACGGGCACCGCGACAGCGCGGTGCTCCGCTCGCTCGGCGCATCGCCGTGGGTGCGACGAGCCTTCGGGTTCTGGCAGGCCGTCGTGGTCGTGGGTCTGGGAAGTCTGATCGGGGTGCTGCTGGGATTGATGCCGTCGCTCGCCCTCTCGCTGACCCGGGACGCGCTGGGTGTGTCGATCCTGCCGTTCGCCCCGCCGTGGCTGCAGCTGACCCTGATGGTGCTGGCCCTGCCCGCGCTCGTCGCGGTCGGCGCGGCGCTCACGGCCGGCGGCAAACGCACCGGCTTCAGCAACCGGGCGGTCGTCGACTGAGGTTCGTGCCGCGAATCCGGGACCTGGGCGGGGCATCCGCTCTCGCGGCACTCGTTAGCTCTCGCGGCACCCGACAGAACGAGTGCCACCAGACCTGACGAGTGCCGCCACCCGACTCGGCGGGCTACTGCAGGTGGCCGGCCTTCTCCATCTGGCGCAGTTCGCGCTTGAGCTCGCCGAGCTCGTCGCGCAGGCGGGCGGCGAGTTCGAACTTGAGCTCGCCGGCGGCCTCGAGCATCTGCCCGTTGAGGTCGGCGATGATCGACTCGAGGTCGTTGGCGCCGTTCGCGGCCAGGCCCACGCGCTTGGTGGCGGCGTTCTTGCGCCCCTTGGCGTCGCGGCTGGCGAGCAGCTCGGCGGTGTCGGCGCCTTCACGGGCCAGGGCCTCGGTGATGTCGCCGATGCGCTTACGCAGCGGGGTCGGGTCGATGCCGTGCAGGGCGTTGTAGGCGACCTGCTTCTCGCGGCGCCGGTCGGTCTCGTCGATGGCTTTCTCCATCGACGCGGTGAGCCGGTCGGCATACATGTGCACCTCACCCGACACGTTGCGGGCGGCACGGCCGATGGTCTGGATGAGCGACGTCGCCGAGCGCAGGAATCCCTCCTTGTCGGCGTCGAGGATCGCCACGAGCGAGACCTCGGGCAGGTCGAGGCCCTCCCGCAGCAGGTTGATGCCCACGAGTACGTCGTAGATGCCGGCCCGCAGCTCCGTCAGCAGTTCGACGCGGCGCAGGGTGTCGACGTCGGAGTGCAGGTAGCGCACCCGCACGCCAGCTTCGGTGAGGAAGTCGGTGAGGTTCTCGGCCATCTTCTTGGTCAGCGTCGTGACGAGCACCCGCTCGTTCAGTTCGACGCGCTTGCGGATCTCCTCGAGCAGGTCGTCGATCTGTCCCTTGCTGGGCTTCACGATGATCTGTGGGTCGATCAGGCCGGTCGGGCGGATGATCTGCTCGACGATGCCGTCGGCGATGCCCATCTCATATTTGCCGGGCGTCGCCGACAGGTAGACGGTCTGGCCAACCCGGTTCTTGAACTCGTTGAACTTGAGCGGCCGGTTGTCGAGGGCGCTCGGCAGCCGAAAGCCGTGATCGACGAGGGTGCGCTTGCGGCTCGAGTCGCCCTCGTACATGGCGCCGATCTGCGGCACGGTGACGTGGGATTCGTCGATGACCATGAGGAAGTCATCCGGAAAATAGTCGAGCAGGCAGTGCGGGGCCTCCCCCGCCTCCCGAGCGTCGATGTGCCGGGAGTAGTTCTCGATGCCGGAGCAGAACCCGATCTGTTCCATCATCTCGAGGTCGAAGGTGGTGCGCATGCGCAGTCGCTGGGCTTCGAGCAGCTTGCCCTCGCGTTCGAGCTCCTCGAGGCGTTCGGCGAGTTCTTCTTTGATGGTGCCGATCGCGCGCTGCATCGTCTCGGTGCTCGCGACATAGTGCGAGCCGGGAAACACGGCGACCGAGTCGAGGGTGCGCACGATGTCGCCGGTGAGCGGATGCAGGCTGTGCAGCGCCTCGATCTCGTCACCGAACATCTCGATGCGAATGGCGAGTTCTTCGTACATCGGGATGATCTCGATGGTGTCGCCGCGCACCCGGAAGTTGCCGCGGGAGAAGTCGACGTCGTTGCGCTGGTACTGCATGGCCACGAACTTGCGGATCAGCCAGTCCCGACTGACCTTCTGCCCGACCTGCAGCGCGATCATGGCCTCCATGTACCCCTCGGGGGTGCCGAGGCCGTAGATGCAGGAGACGGTGGAGACGACGATGACATCGCGGCGGCTGAGCAGGGAGTTGGTGGTGGAGTGCCGCAGCCGCTCGACCTCCTCGTTGATCGAGGAATCCTTCTCGATGAAGGTGTCGGTCTGGGGCACGTAGGCCTCGGGCTGGTAGTAGTCGTAGTAAGACACGAAGTACTCGACCGCGTTGTTCGGCATCAGGTCGCGAAACTCGTTGACGAGCTGCGCGGCGAGCGTCTTGTTGTGCGCGAGCACGAGCGTCGGGCGCTGCACCTGCTCGATCAGCCAGGCCGTCGTCGCCGACTTGCCGGTACCGGTCGCGCCGAGCAGCACGATATCGGTTTCACCGGCTTGGATGCGGGACGCGAGGTCGGCGATCGCGGTCGGCTGGTCACCGCTCGGCGTGTACTCGCTGACGACCTCGAAGGGATTGACTGAGCGGGTGGCTTCCATCCGACTAGTCTACAAAACACCACCGACAAAGCCGTGCATGGACGCCTGGCTCAGGACGCCTGCGCGGAGGCGGAGACGCGGTGCCAGAGGGCGTCGATCTGCTGCAGGGTGGCCACCCGGTCGCCGTCATTGTCGATCACGACATCGGCCAGGGCGAGGCGCTCGGCATCCGTCGCCTGGGCCTGGATACGTTCGAGGGCGCCGGCTCGGGTCATGCCGCGGGTATCGATCATGCGCTGAACGCGGGTTTCGGTGCTCGCCCGCACGACGACGATGAGGTCGAAGGCCAGCCGGCGATCTTCGGCGGCTTCCGCGAGCAACGGTACGTCGTAGACGACGACGGCGTGCGGGTCGAGAACCTCGGCCTCGGCGATCAGCTCGCCGGTGCGCTGCCAGACGGCGGGATGCACGATGGCGTTCAGCCGTTCGCGGCGTTCCTCGTCGGCGAAGATGATCGCGCCGAGGGCTGGTCGGTCGAGAGTGCCGTCGGGGCGAAGGATGCCCTCGCCGAACTCGTCGGCTATCGCATCGAGGGCGGGAGTACCCGGCTCGACCACGATCCGGGCGAGCTGGTCGGCATCGATGTGCACGGCGCCGTACTCGGCGAGGCGCGCGGCGACGAAGGATTTGCCCGAGGCGATGCCGCCGGTGAGGCCGATAAGGTACATGCCTTCATGGTACCGAGGCCTCGGCGCGGCATCCGCTGCTGGCGGCAGTGAAATGCGGACTTCGTGCCTTCCTAGTGCCTGGGAAGGCACGAAGTCCGCGCCTCAAGGCTCAGACCCCTCGCGCGGGCACGAAAAAGCAGGCCGGGCCCCGAAGGGTCCGGCCTGCTTGATGTGCTACTTGGTACCTACCAGTGAGTACCTACCAGTGAGTAGCTACCAGTCAGTACTGACTAGTTGCTGCTGCTGAGCTTCTCGCGCAGAGCGGCAAGCGCCTCGTCGTCGGCGAGGGTGCCGGCTCCGGCAGCTTCGCTCGAGAACGTGTTGCCCGCGGCGGACGCGACATCGCCGACGGCGGTGATCTCGTCGTTCGAGGATGCAACCTGCTTCTTGTGCGCTTCCCAGCGAGCCTGGGCTGCAGCGTAGTCCTGCTCCCATTTCTCGCGCTGGGAGTCGAAGCCCTCGCGCCACTCGTTGGTCTCCGAGTCGAAACCTTCCGGGTACTTGTAGTTGCCCTGGTCGTCGTACTCGGTGAGCATTCCGTAGAGTGCCGGGTCGAACTCGGTGCCCTCGGGGTCGACACCATCGTTGGCCTGCTTGAGGCTCAGCGAGATGCGACGACGCTCGAGGTCGATGTCGATGACCTTGACGAACACCTCGTCGCCGACCGAGACAACCTGCTCGGCGAGCTCAACGTGCTTGCCGGACAGTTCGCTGATGTGAACGAGTCCCTCGATGCCCTCGGCAACGCGAACGAACGCGCCGAACGGAACGAGCTTGGTGACCTTACCCGGTGCAACCTGGCCGATGGCGTGGGTGCGGGCGAAGACCTGCCACGGGTCTTCCTGCGTGGCCTTGAGCGACAGGGACACGCGCTCGCGGTCCAGGTCAACCTCGAGGATCTCGACGGTGACTTCCTGGCCAACTTCGACAACCTCGCTGGCGTGCTCAATGTGCTTCCAGGACAGCTCGGAAACGTGAACCAGACCATCGACGCCGCCGAGGTCGACGAACGCACCGAAGTTGACGATCGAGGAGACGATGCCCTTGCGGACCTGTCCCTTCTGGAGGTTGTTGAGGAACGTGGTGCGGCTCTCGGACTGAGTCTGCTCGAGAAGGGCACGACGAGACAGCACAACGTTGTTGCGGTTCTTGTCGAGCTCGAGGATCTTCGCTTCGATTTCCTGGCCCAGGTACGGGGTCAGGTCGCGAACGCGACGCAGCTCAATGAGGGATGCCGGCAGGAAGCCACGAAGGCCGATGTCGACGATGAGTCCACCCTTGACGACCTCGATGACCGAACCGGTGACAACACCGTCGGCCTCCTTGATCTTCTCAACATCGCCCCATGCACGCTCGTACTGAGCGCGCTTCTTCGAGAGGATGAGGCGGCCTTCTTTGTCTTCCTTCTGAAGAACGAGGGCCTCGACCAGGTCGCCGACCTTGACAACCTCGGAAGGGTCAACGTCGTGCTTGATGGAAAGTTCGCGGGAGGGGATGACACCCTCGGTCTTGTAGCCGACGTCGAGGAGAACCTCGTCGCGGTCGATCTTCACAACGGTGCCTTCGATGAGGTCTCCGTCGTTGAAGAATTTCAGAGTCTTTTCGACCGCGGCAAGAAAGTCTTCAGCAGATCCAATGTCGTTGATGGCGACCTGCTTGGGTGCCCGTTCGGTCGTTGCGATTGTCATGTAGTAGTTGCTCCAGGATGGACATAGCTCGGGCCACATGCAGAAAGAATCAGCGATCGAATCAGGTTTTTGCTCCGCATATGGCAACGGATAGTTCGTCACAAACGTGACACTCTATGCTAGCTGCCCGCGGAGACGAGCGGCAACTCGACATCCAGCCAAGTTGCAGGCTCGCCACCGCCCCCGCCTGCTACGGAACGACGAGGACCGACCCGCTCGCGCCGCGTTCGGCATCCGCCATCGCGTGAGTGAGGAAGGAATAGGTGCCGGATTCGGGAAAACTCAGCTCGACAAAGCCACCCTGCGCCGGCGCGAGGCTGAGCGCCTGGCTGCCGCCGGTGCCGGTGCTGCCGCCCGCACGCAGCAGGTAGTCCCCCTCGGAGTAGACCGTGTCGAACTGACCGCCCACGATGTGGAAGGAACTCGCCAGATTCGGCCCCGCGTCGAGCACCCAGAAGCGGATGCGCTCCCCCACCCTCGCGGTCAGCGGCTGATGCTGATACTGGTCGGCAAAACCGTTGAAGACGACGAGGTCGGGGGCGGCGGCCTCTTCGGACTCGGCCCTGCCACCGTGAGTCCCCGGATAGAACTCGGACTGCACGAGCAGGTACTCGCGGTCGACCGGGTCGAGGCCGGCCGGGTCGATGACGAGCGCCCCGAACATGCCGGTGCCGGATTTCGGCGTGGTTGATTCGGTGCTCGAGCAGTCGTAGAGCCAGATTCCCGACCGGGTCGCGGTGAAGGAGTATTCAACGGTCTCGCCCGGTTCGATCGTGCGCATCGGGCCGTCGGGGGCGAGGGCTCCGGCTTGGAAGTCGAGCGCCTGGCCGGTGGTTGCGTCGTTGACGAGGGTGATCGTGAAGGTGTCGCCGACCGTGCCACGCAGCGTCGGCCCGGGCGTGGTGCCGTTGAACGTCGACTGCGTCTGGGTCACGCCGGGCGAGACCTCGACCTCGGTGTCGCCGACGCGGAGGGTGTAGTCGTGGTGGGTGTCGTTCGAAGCGGGCGGCAGGGCGGCGTCGCGGGCCTCGAATCCGGGCGCGGGCTCGGTGTCGAGGTCGACGGCGGAGGCGGCGGGAGACGGGACGACGGTGCTACTGACCGAGGTGGAACCGACCCCGGCCGCGACCGGGTCGAGGGCGACGCCCGCGGTGACGGCGAGCACCAGCGCGCCGATCGCGGCTACGGCCATGCCGCTCCGGGTACGGCGCGGTGCGGGCGCGGCACGCACGGCAGCGAGCCGGTCGGCCAGCACCGGCACCGCGGGGGTCGTGGCGCGCGAGCGGATGCGACCGCCCGCCCTGACCGCGCGCACCAGCAACACCAGGAAGCTCAACAGCACTCCGAAGACCAGCAGAGACAGCGCGACCTTGACCAGGCTCGGAAGCGGCAACAGGTACAGCACGACTCCGCCGTTGACGACGAGCAGGCGAAACAGCGGTGCCCGGTCGAGCTCGGCCGCGGCGGCCTTGCCTGCCTGCGGCCCGCCGCCGGAGACCATCGGCACGAGGTAGCTCAGGGCCCCCAGCAGTAGTTGCACGGCGAAACCGGCGAGCAGCGGGATCAGGAGCCAGCCGAGGCGAGTGAGGGCATCCGTCGGGGTCGACGCGGTGGCCACGATCAGGCCCAACCCGCCGACGCTGAACGCGAGCCAGGCCAGCGATGCGGCAAGGCTCCAGCCGGCGAACGTCGTCGGCGGGGCCTGGCGGGCCTGGCGCACGGCTTCCCGCACCACGGGTACCAGGCCGAGCAGGTAGACGAGGGTTCCGGCGGCCGCGCCCAGGGGCAGGCCGGCCAGGCTCGCGCCGGCAATCACCAGCACGCCGCCGGCCAGCAGCGGCAGCGCGGTGCGGGCGGCGGCATCCGTTCCCTCACCGAGGCGGGTGCGCAGCACGGTGGGCCAGAGCAGCAGCAGGGTGCCGACCGCGGTCAGGCCGACCCAGCCGAACACGTTCAGGGCGATATGGGCCAGGTACAGGCGGGCGTGCAGGTCCGGGCCGGTCGCGGGGCCGGCCATCCAGACGCCGAGGGCCACTCCGACGGCAAGGCTGGCCGCGGCGGCAACGTAATAACGCACGAGCGAGCCGAACCGGGTCGCTTTCGCCCGGCGCAGCTCGCGGCCGAGCAACACGGCGTGCAACACGGCGACCGCTCCGACAAGGACACCGCCGGCGAGCACCAGCGGGAAGACGTTCACGGTCATGCCGGCCAGCACCAGGAGCGCTCCGAGCGTGTGCCCGGCCAGGCGGATGATCAGCGACCGACGACCGCTGAGGGCCGGACGGCGCACCAGGGTGTCGGCGAAGTGCTGGCTCCAGATCAGGATCGCCGTGCTCATGGCGCCGAGCAGAAGCAGGTGCACCATCAGCCAGTCCGCGCCAGGAACCCTCTGGTGTGAGAGCACCGTGATGCCGAGCACGACCAGCCAGCCAACGACGACGGCGTTGGTCTGCAAGTACCACGTGCGGCGGGCGTGCACTCGGGCTGCCACGGGACTCATACGCGGGCTCTCCGCGCTGCGCCGGCGACGTGTGCTTTTTTTGCCGGCCCCCGCACCAACGAGGCGACGGCGATGACGATGAACAACAACAGCGCAGTGATGTTGAGCGACCCGCCGAGCTGCAGCATTGCGGGCACCCCATAGGCATCACCGAACAGCACCCGGAGCACCTGGGAGGCGTGCAGCAGCGCGACGGGAAGGTACATGATCGGCCGATACGGCAGCGGGCGGCGCAGCACGGCGGGCAGGATGACGGGGGCGTGCGCCATGATCATCGACAGGGTGAAGCCGAGCAGCACCGCGTGGATGACCGCGTCGTAGGCCGGGCCGCTCGTGGCCGCGCCGCCGAGGAGCCAGATTGCGCCGGCGACGACCAGCCAGGCGTAGCCGCTCAGCAGGCACGCCGCCATGTAGCGCGGCAGGCCCGCCCCGCGCAGGGTGCGGCGGGCGACGTCGTGCCGCACGAGCCAGGACACCACCCACAACACGGAAAAACCGAAGAGGGGATAGCCGAAGGCCGGCACGCAGAGGGCGAGCGCGACGCATCCGGTCAGCGAGAGCGACGCCCAGAGCAAGCTGCGGCCGGGGTGGCTGCCGCGCAGCGACAGCCGCGCCAATTCGAGGCGTTCACCGGCGATGGTGAGCACGAGGAAGGCGCTGAACGCTGGGATCAGGTGGGCGACCGGAACGTCGGCGAGCCAGAGGAGCGCGGCGACCACGAGGGTGACGCCGCCGAGAAACTGGATCGCTGTCGCGGTCATCGCCTGGCGGTGCCAGATGGTGCGGTAGATCAGCAGCAGACCGACCGCGCCGAGCACGATCGCGGTGCGACCGATCCAGGTCGGCAGCGGTGCCAGCACGAGCAGGCTGCCGAGGCCGAGCAGCGCCGGGGCGGTGAAGGCCCACCATTTCTTGATGGCGACGGCCCGCTCGAGCACGATCAGGGTGCCGACGAAGCCGAACACCATGAGGGCGCCGTGGGAAGCCGCGAGGCGGTCGGCCAGCGGCGGCACGTCGAAGCCGAGCAGGGCCGTCGCCGCGTACAGCCCGAGCAGCAGCGAGGCCCCGCCCGGAGCCAGGAACAGAAGGCGGATGCCCGGCCGATCGATCAGGGGGCGGCGGCGTTTCGACCGGCATTGCGGTCGGGCCGGAACGGCCCCCGGGGATACAGTGCTGGGCTCGTTCGGGGACGACGCAGCGGGACGCACCCGTTCAGCCTACCGATGCATATATGCCCACCGCGGACGTCGCTGGCCCCCGCTCGGGGAACGCGACCCCGCCGCGCCTAGGCCAGCGCAGATCGCAGGGTGTCGAGTCCGACGCCGCCGAGGTCGAGCGCCCGACGGTGGAACTCCTTGATGGAGAAGTTCGCCCCCTCGCGTGCGGCGCTCTCGTCGCGCAGCTGCTCCCAGATGCGCTGCCCCACCTTGTACGACGGGGCCTGGCCGGGCCAGCCGAGGTACCGGTTCACCTCGAACTTCACGAAGCCGTCGTTCATGTTGACGTTCTGGCCGAGAAACTCGAAGGCGTAGTCGGCGGTCCACACGCCCCCGCCGTCGGGGCGCTGCTTGCCGAGGTGCACGCCGATGTCGAGCACGACGCGGGCGGCGCGCATCCGCTGCCCGTCGAGCATGCCGAGGCGGTCGGCCGGATCGTCGAGGTAGCCGAGCTGCTCCATCAGGCGTTCCGCGTAGAGCGCCCAGCCTTCGGCGTGTCCCGAGGTGCCGGCCAGCTGGCGGCGCCAGGTGTTGAGCTTCGCGCGGTTGTACACGGCCTGCCCGATCTGCAGGTGGTGGCCGGGAACGCCCTCGTGGTAGACGGTCGTCAGCTCACGCCAGGTGTCGAACTCGGTGACACCGACCGGA
Organism: Cryobacterium melibiosiphilum; assembly: GCF_003602235.1. GTDB lineage: Bacteria > Actinomycetota > Actinomycetes > Actinomycetales > Microbacteriaceae > Cryobacterium > Cryobacterium melibiosiphilum. The sequence goes on along the minus strand of NZ_QZVS01000068.1, from coordinate 41,559 downwards.
ACGGACCACCACATGCGGCCGGGGCGGGAGAAGTCGTCCGTCGGGCCGGTGTAGTAGATCCCGCCCTCCTGGGTGGGGGCGATCATGCACTCGATGGCCTTGATCTCGTCGGGAATGTCGAACTGGGTGCCGGCGAGGGCGGCGACGGCCTTGTCGCTGGTTTCCTGCATCCACTTCTGCAGCGCGTCGGTGCCGTGCAGTTTGCGGCTCGCGTCGGTGTCGAGAAAGGCGATGGCTTCGAGCACGGTCGCGCCGGGCAGGATCTGGCGGGCCACGCTTTCCTGCTCGCTGACCATGCGGGCGAGCTCGTCGACGCCCCACTCATAGGTCTCGTCGAGGTCGATGGTGGCGCCGAGGAACTGGCGGGAGGTGAGGGCGTAGTGGTCGCGGCCGACGGCATCCGCCTCGGTGGCCACGGGTGCCAGCTCGCCGCGCAGAAAATCACCCAGCTTCTCGAACGCGAGCGCCGAGCGCCTCGCGCCCAGGCCGAGGTCGTTGGCGAGCGATGCGGGCAGCGTGCCCGTCTCGAGGCTGGCTTCGGCGGCGAACTCGGCAAAGAAGCCGTCGTTGGCCGCGTGGCGCTGCACCTGGGCGAGCACCTCGAGTACCTGGCGACGGGCCGGCGTGACGCCTTTGTCGATGCCCAGCTTCAGGGTCTCGATGTACCCGTCGACGGCCGCCGGCACGGCACCGAGCCGCGAGGAGATATTGCTCCAGTCGGCGACCGTCTTCGTGGGCATGAGGTCGAAAATTTCACGGATGCCCTGGGCCGGCGAGGCGATCACGTTCAGGTCGCGCAGGTGCAGGTTCGCGGCAAAGCTTTCGACCTCGAGCGCCAGGGTCGCGCGCAGGTCGGTCTGGGTGACACGGTCGACGTCGTCGACCACGGGCGCCGCGTCGAGGGCGGCGATGACCTTGGTGGCCTCGGCGATGTACCGCTCGTGGCCGGCGGGCGAGAAGTCGCCGAAGCGGCCGTCGCCCTCGGTGCGGCCGATGTAGGTGCCGACCGTGGGGTCGAGGTCGACGAAGGTGTCGACCCAGTCTTCAGCGATCTGGTCGATGGGGGTCGCCGGGCGCGACACTGCGCCGGTTCCGGTCGTCTTCTGCGCGTTAGTCATGACCCGAGCTTAGAACACGAGTCCAACCCCCTCGCGAGTGAGCACTTTCTGCACTTCCCGCGCGCGGGAAGTGCAGAAAGTGCTCACTCGCGGGATCTTCGCGCGGGTGGAAGGGCGTTCTAGTGGGCGGCGTCGTCCCAGTTGGCGCCGCGGCCGAGCTGCACGTCGAGCGGAACGAGCAGCTCGGCGGCGGTGCCCATCCGGTGGCGGACCACCGTGCTCAGCGCGTCGTACTCCCCCGGGGCGACCTCGAAGATCAGTTCGTCATGAACCTGCAGCATCATGCGGGACTCGAAGCCCTCGGTCGTCATGTCCCGGGCGATGCCGTTCATGGCGATCTTCATGATGTCGGCCGCCGACCCCTGGATCGGTGCGTTCAGCGCCGCCCGCTCGGCGTTGTCGCGCAGCACCCGGTTCGGGCTGTGCAGGTCGGGGAACGGCCGGCGACGCCCGAACAGCGTCTGCGTGTAGCCGTCGACCTTGGCCTGCTCGACGACGTTGCGCAGGTAGTCGCGCACCGCGCCGAATCGGGCGAAGTAGTCCGTCATCAACTGCTTCGCTTCTTTATTGTCGATGCGCAGTTGCTTCGACAGGCCGAACGCGCTGAGCCCGTAGGCGAGGCCGTAGGACATCGCCTTGACCTTGCTGCGCATCTCGTTGCTCACCTCGGCCGGTTCGACGCCGAAGATGCGGGCACCGACGAACCGGTGCAGGTCTTCACCGGCGTTGAACGCTTCGATCAGACCGGCATCTTCCGACAGGTGCGCCATGATGCGCATCTCGATCTGGGAGTAGTCCGCGGTCAGCAGGCACTCACTGCCCGGGCCGGCCTGGAACGCGGCGCGGATGCGGCGGCCCTCCTCGGTGCGCACCGGGATGTTCTGCAGGTTGGGATCGTTCGAGGAGATTCGGCCGGTCGTGGTGCCGATCTGCATGTACGTGGTGTGGATGCGCCCGGTGCCGTCGATCTCCTTGTCGAGGGTCTCGACGATCTGGCGCAGCTTGGTCGAGTCACGGTGCTTCAGCAACAGATCGAGGAACGGATGCGGGTTGCTGGCCTGCAGGTCGGCCAGCGCGCCGGCATCCGTCGAATACCCGGTCTTGTTCGCGCGGGTCTTGGGCATGCCGAGCTGGTCGAAGAGCACGTCCTGCAACTGCTTGGGCGAACCGAGGTTCACCTCGCGACCGATTTCGGCGTAGGCGCTCGCGGCGTAGCCGGCGGAGCGTTCGCCGAGCTGGCTCGACAGCTCCGCGAGCTGTTCATGCGAGACGGCGACACCGGTCAGTTCCATGTCGACCAGGGTCACCAGGGTCGGCATCTCGATCTCGGCCAGCAGGTTCTTGGAGCCCTCGTCGAGCAGGGCCAGCACGGCCGGCGCGAGACGCAGCGTGTACCACGCCTGCATCGGCGCGCCGCCGTCCTGCTCGTCGGGAACGAGCTGGTTGGGGTCGGTGACCGGCAGCGCCTCGTCGAGGTAGCGGGTGACCAGGTCGACCAGGGTCTTGTCCGGGCCGCCCGGGCGCAGCAGCCAGCCGGCGACGAGGGTGTCGACGGCAAGCCCGGCGAACGGCAGTTTCGCGCGTTTCAGGGCTTTGAGCTGCGGTTTGGCATCGTGCATGATCTTGGGCGCGTCGCTCGCGAGCCAGGCCTCCAGCGGCGCATAGTCGGTGCGGTCGGCCTGCCACGGCAGGGTGATCGTCTCGGTCAGGCTCGCAAGGCCGAACCCGATCGGGCGGCCTTCCTGCAGCTCCACCGTGAGGCCGAGGCCTGCGGGCGCCAGCACCGTCTCTCGGGCGATCCACTTCGTGAGTTCTTCGTCGAGCAGGTTCTGGGCCGCCGGGGCGACGGGAGCAACGACGGCGTTGGCCGCCTCCTCGAGAACCGCAGCGACCGCGACGGCCCCGCCCGCGGCATCCGCCCCTTCGAGCTTCAGTACCCGATCGAGCAGGCTCTTGAACTCGAGGCGCCCGAAGACGTCTTTCACGGCGTCCTGGTTCATTGCGCCGCGCTGCAGGTTCTCGACGACGACGTCGAGCTCGACGTTCGTGACCAGCCGGTTGAGACGGCGGTTGCGGATCGCATTCTCTTTCTGCTCGCGCAGGTTGTTGCCCACGACGCCCTTGATCTCGTCGGCGTGTTCGAGGATGCCGTCGAGGCTGCCATAGAGGCCGAGCCACTTCACGGCGGTCTTCTCGCCGACCTTGCTGATGCCGATCAGGTTGTCGCTGGTCTCACCGACGAGGGCGGCCACGTCGGGGTACTGCTCCGGCTCGATGCCGTAGCGCTCGCGCACCCGGGCCGGGTCGTAGCGCGTGAGCGCGGACACGCCCTGGCTCGCCGGGTAGAGCAGCGTGACGTTTTCGTTCACGAGCTGAATCGCGTCGCGGTCACCGCTGACGACGAGCACGTTGTAGCCGGCTGCGTTGCCCTGCACCGAGAGGGTCGCGAGAATGTCGTCGGCCTCGAAGTCCTCCTTGGTGATGGTCGTGATGTTCATCGCGGCCAGGGCCTCCTGCAGCAGCGGGATCTGCCCGAGGAACTCGGGCGGCGTCGCGTTGCGGGTGCCCTTGTATTCGGGGTATTCCCGCGTGCGGAAAGACGCCCGGGAGATGTCGAAGGCGACGGCGATGTGGGTGGGTTTTTCGTTGCGGAGCAGGCTGAGCAGCATCGACAGAAAGCCGTGAATGGCGTTCGTGTGCTGCCCGCCGTGGGTCTGGAAGCTATCCACCGGCAGAGCGAAAAACGCTCGAAATGCCAGGGAATGGCCGTCAATGATCATCAGGGTAGGCTTTTCGGAGTCCAACACTCCCTCAGCCTACAAGCCCCGCGGCCTCCCGGCTCGGCAGGCTCAGGCTGGCTTACGCGATCACAGGTGACCATGTTCAGTCAGACCGACAACGCCCTCGACTGGGTTCAGCAGCGCGGCGGCGGAGCACTCGCCGCCAAGATGGGTATTGAGTTCACCGAATTCACCATCGAGCGGGCGGTGGCGCGGATGCCGGTCGAGGGCAACACCCAGCCGGCCATGCTGCTGCACGGCGGAGCCTACGTGGTGCTCGGCGAATCGCTCGGGTCGATGGCCGCGAACCTGCATGCCGGCCCCGGCAAGCTCGCCGTCGGCATCGAGATCAACGCGACCCACACCCGCTCCGCAACCTCCGGCTGGGTGACCGCGGTCTGCACGCCGATCCACCTCGGCCGCACCCTGACGACGCACGAGATCGCGGTGACGGATGATCAGGGTCGCCGCTGCTCAACGATCCGCATCACGAACATCATCCGGGACTTGCCCCCGAAAGTGTGAAGAACGCTTCTTGACGCACAGAAAGGCCCGGTCGACATTGACCGGGCCTTTCTGGGTACTGCGCTCGTATGGGGCTCGAGCTACTTCTTGACCGACAGCTGTTCGATGATCGCCTGGGAGACGTCGTGCATCGTCAGGCGGCGATCCATGGAGGCCTTCTGAATCCACCGGAAGGCTTCGGGTTCGGTGAGGCCCATCTTCTCGTTGAGCAGGCCCTTGGCCCGGTCGACGAGCTTGCGGGTCTCGAAGCGTTCGACGAGGTCGGCGACCTCGGCCTCGAGGGTGATGATCTGGCTGTAGCGGGAGAGGGCGATCTCGATCGCCGGCAGCAGGTCGTTGGGGGTGAAGGGCTTCACGACATAGGCGAGGGCGCCCGCTTCGCTCGCGCGTTCGACCAGTTCTTTCTGGCTGAACGCGGTCAGCAGCACCACCGGAGCGATGTGCTCCTTCGACAGGCGCTCGGCCGCGCTGATGCCGTCGAGTTGGGGCATCTTGACGTCCATGATGACCAGGTCGGGGCGCAGCTCGCGTGCGAGGGCCACAGCCGTTTCTCCGTCACCGGCTTCGCCAACGACTTCAAAGCCGTTGTCTCGGAGAATTTCGACAATGTCGAGGCGGATGAGGGATTCGTCCTCCGCGACGACAACGCGGCGAGGAGGGGTGGGGGTACTGTCTTGGTCGGTCACAGCCAAAGCCTACGGTATTCTGAAGGAGTAGATGTGAGCCGGTGTGGCGGAATGGCAGACGCGGAGCACTCAAAATGCTTTGTTCGCAAGGACGTGTGGGTTCGAGTCCCACCACCGGTACTTTAGTGCGCCCCGTAATTACGCGGGAGTAAGGGCCAAAGAGGCCTGATTTGACAACGGTTTGACAACAGTTGAGGCACTAATAGCCTGATCCATGCGCTCAGCTACAGCGTCTAGGTCGTCATCGAACAGGTCCGCGTACACGTCAAGTGTCATAGCGGCGGACGCATGGCCAAGCATCCGCTGGACTGCTTTCACGTTTGCTCCTGCCGACACGGCCAAACTTGCCGCCGTATGCCGCAAATCGTGCGGGGTTACACGGGGAAAATCTGGGTCATCTTTCATGCACCGTGCGACCGCGTTGGCAAACCAGCCGTGTTGATTGTGCGGCAGCTTCATGTAATCCCGGCCCGGTCCGAACAGGATGGAGTCACGCCCTTTCCCTTCGCACGCACCAGCAAGAGGCAGGCTTAACGCTTTCGGGTATGGCACCGAACGGAAGGCGTACGTCTTAGGCGTACCGACATGCACCACCCTGCCTACCAGCACCGCGTTTTCTTCGACCTGGGCGCGACGTTTCAGCATGTTCAGATGACGCACCCGCAACCCGGTAGCCTCACCCCACCGCAAGCCCGTATAAGCCAGCATGAGCACCAAGGCCCCGTTCGCCCCCGACTCTTCGGCCAGCGCTTTCACCTGCAGGTGTGACAGGTAGGCGTGAGACTTCGGCACTTTGCGCGGCAGGTTGATGCCACGCGCCGGGTTCGCCCGAATACGGCGATCTTTCACCGCCCCGTCAAGGATGCCCGCAAGCACGCCGTATGCCCGCAACACGGTTGTTGCACCACGTTTCGCGCTCATCGCGGTCACCCATGCCTGAACGTCGCTATTGCGAGCCTCCCCCACCTGCACCGCGCCCCAGCTCGGCAGCACATGCAACCGCCATGCAATCTCAACAGGCCGCAACGATGACGGTTTCAAATGCGACTGAGCAGCCAACCAGACCACACCGAGCGTGCCGACCGTGGCGCGGGCGTCGCTGGCATCAATCCAGTCCCCCGACGCTTTGGACACTTCGACCGTCGCCAAGAAAAGCGTGGCCTCTTTCTTGGTCTTGAATCCGCGCTTGGTTGACTGCGAATGGTCCGGCTTGCGGAAGGCGACCCGGTACCGCTTGCCTTGCGCGGTTTCGTACGGCAGCACGGTGCCCATTAGTTGAGTCCCCTAATCCGTTTCGCATAAGCCTCAAGGCCCAGCCGGGCCAAGTTCTCGGCTCGTGCCGCCTGATCGTTCAGGAAGTCGGCAGCAGGGGCAATGTCCGGGTGAGGGCTTGGCACCTCAAGCAGGTCTAGCGGCGTGACCTCCAACGCCATGGCGAAGGCAACGAAGTCGTCAACGTCGATACGACGGTTGGTGTTTTCAATCTGGCTCAGTGTCGCCTTGGACATGGGCCGATTCAGGCTGTTCATTAGTGCTGACAGGTCTTCGAGGGTCAGGTTTAGCGCCCGTCTGCGTGCACGGATGTTATGCGCGACGGTCAGGCCCATCAGGCCCAGTTCAATTTTTCGAGTTGCCATAACCCACACACTATCAACATGATCCATACTTGTGCTAGTGTGATCATGTTGACAAAGTCGGCATCATCCAAACACGGAAGGCATCATGCAAATCGACACCTATCTTTCACCTGCACAGGTCATGGAGATTATCCCCGGCATAACTCGCGCCGGTCTCGCCCAACTTCGCTATGAAGGCAAAGGACCGGCCTACCTGAAGCCGACCGCCAAACTGGTCGTCTATAAAAGGTCTGTTGTTCTCGAATGGCTTGAGGCCAGCGCCCGCACCGGGACGGCTGCAGCATGACCCGCGAAGAGTTCCGCGCCCTGTACGCCGGATGGGATGCCGTTGAGGCGGAAGGCGGCGACCTGGCCGCCGCAATCCATGCCGACATCGTAGCGGCAGGCACACAGCCCCCAACCAGCTAGTTCCCAGCAAGTTCACAGACATGTGATAAACTCAGTTAATCCCGAATGGAGGTATCCGGGCAAAAAGGAAACGGAAACATCATGGAAAGTGCAACAAAGTATTCGGCGTGGGACTGGACCGAATGGGGCAAGGCTGAGATGGCATGGCGCACGGAAAACCCTGACGCTTACGCCGACCGGCTCACCGCTGAAGCCCGCCAATACTTCGCCGACTGCGAGGCCACACAGGCCCGCTACGCCGCTAAAGGTATCCGCGTCTTCGACCTGGACAACCCAACCTATGGGTGGACTCGCGATTATCACGCGGCCATTCTTGCCGCTGACAGTACCAACGAAATCCTTGCAATCCCATACAGCCCCAATGGGGAATGTGACGTAAAGAAGATCATGGCTGAAACCATCGAACGGGCCAAATGGCTCACCACCAATGACCAATATCTGACCGACGACGAACGCGAATACGCCCCAGCGTGGAGCGCTGAAAAGCGTTCCGAGTTCGATAACATGCGCGTCCTAGTCGACATGGACAACCGGGTTAAGAAGGCAGCACGCGCCGCTGCCGTCACCGAACGCCTTGAACGTTTGGAGATTGAAGCAGAAGCCAAAAGGCAGTTCAACGCGAAAGCCTACAACGGTCTAGGCGGCGTCATCAGCTGGGATGACCTGGAAAGTTTCACCACTCAGCCGTGGCTTGTTGACTCGCTCATCTCACTCGGTGAACCTGCCCTCTTGATCTCAAAACGCAACGTTGGCAAGTCCATGCTGTCATTTGCTCTCGGCTGGTCTATCGCAATGGGCATGCCATTCCTCGGCAAGGAAACCCAGCAGGGCAAGGTCATGTTCATCCTTGGTGAAGGTGTGCGCGGCTATAAGAAGCGGATGAACGCATGGTGCAGCGCCAACAACGTCAACCCTGACGACCTCAGAGACCGCACACTCGTGTACTCCGGTGGCAACCTGTCCAACGACACGAGCATTGGGGACATGCGCCGCGAAGCCCTGAAGTTCGATCCCATTCTCATCGTGCTCGACACCTGGACGGCTGTCTCTGGTGTCATTGATGAGAAAGACCAGAGCGCTGCACAGGTCATCCTGAACATGTTCAAAACTGTTGCACCCGACGCCGCACGGCTCATCCTGCATCATCCGAACGCCGAGACCGAGAACACTGAGGCCCCGTCATCTCGGGGCGGCACCGCCCTGCCGTCTGGCGTGGAAACGGTCATCACTATGTTCTACGACAAACGCCACGTTGTTGCCGGGATGCCCGGCGAACAGTGGATTGCCATCTCAACCGAAGACGACCATGCAGGCAAGCAGAAAGAAGGCGAACGGTTCACCATCCACGGCCTCCGGGTCGCGGACGCAAAGACCGGTGGCAAGTACCTCGACCACCATGACGGGTCCACCCTGTCAGCATCCGACCAGTGGGTTACCGCATACATTCCACTAGGTATCGAAGTGACCGTGCCCGAATGTGTCGACAAGCTCGGCCAGTCCAAAAATACGGTGCGCACTCACCTGCAAAACTCCCGTCTGGTCATCGAATCCGGGACCAAAGTTGCAGGCGCAACGGGGTACATCAGGACCGCCTGAGGTCAAGAGGTCAAGAGGTCAAATTGACCTCACCTCAGATTGACCTCTCACTTCCTTGCTATGACTGGGAAGCAAGGGGTCAGGTCAAGAGGTCAAGGCAGTAGAGGGACTCGTAGAGGGACTTCTTGAGGGATTGACCTTTACCAAAAACTTACACATTTCACACAAGAGCAACACCTAAACAGGAGGAACCAAAATGGCAATCAAGAACTCAGACCGTGCTTACGCCGAAAGCGCCATTGAAGCACGTCGCATACTGGTAGCGGCCGCAGCGAACAGGCATGAAGACGGCGACCATGTCGGAACCAGCTTCGAAGATACGGGGTGCTACGTCTGTCAGCACCGTGGCGACATGCCCCGGCTCGGCTTCAACCTGCCGGACCGTGAGGCACTGCTTGAACGCAACATCAAAGAACACGTCGACCTGATGCGGTTGCGGGCCGCAATGAGCAAGCTAGAGCACATAGCCTACTAACCTGGACGTTTGCTGAGTGGTCTGATACAATGGTTGGTACAGACCCTCAGCGAACGGAAAGTCCCTTGACCAGCACACCCGAGCACACACGCGCACGACGCATAGCAGACCAGCACCTGCCCTGCACGCGCTGCTCGGTCAGCGAACGTGGTCCATCCGGTACCCGCTGCCTTAGCTGCAAACGTCTTGCCGCCAACGAAAAAACACAAGGCTTGCCCGTCTGGAAGCCTGAGCGAGTCGCCCGCAAGCGGCGCACATTCACGCCGGAACAGCGCGCACTGATGAATGCCAAAGCGAAAGCCAAACGTCTCGAAAACCGAGACCAGGTCAACGCGAAGCAGAACGCCAAACGTCAGGCTGCCGCCGCATTACTGCCGCCCCGCGCGCCTCGGGTGCCCCGTGCCCCGGTGCTCCGAGCAGCCCGCGTCTACTACACACCCGAAGAAGCCCGCCAACGTAGGGCCGACCAGCAACGTGCCCGCCAGGCCGCAGCCCGCGCCCTGCTGCCGCCGAAGCCGCCCCGAGCGCCGCGCCCCGTCAACGCGCCCCGTGTGCGCCTCACAGACGAGCAACGCCGCGAACGGGCCAACACTGCCGCCCGTGCAAAACGTGCCGCCATCAACGCGCTGAAGCCTGCGAAGCAGGCCCGTGCACGCCTCACGGAACAGCGCATCGGCCTGTACCCGCTCGGCCCGGTCCTGTTCGACTGGTCCGGTTTCAGCGGCGTCATGCGTTGCACTGCGCCCGGATGCGCCACCATCGGTGAGTTGCACTTTAGTTTCACCGACGTGCGCCGCGCCGCCCGCAATCACCACCGTGAAGCCCACGGCCCGCGCTGCACTGTCGACGGGTGTGGAGAGCAGGTCACATCTCGTGCCCTGTGCCTTTCGCATTATGATCAAGTCCGCCGTTCGAAGCGTGCAGCATGAGCGCCATTCACCGAACCAAAGAGTGGGCCGCGTTCACCAAGCGCATGCGCCCGCTCATCGCAGCCACCCTGCCCGCACCCTGCATTGAGACACGGTGCCTGCTCGGTGGAACTGTCATGCCCGGTCAGAGCTGGGCTGTCGGTCACCTGCCTGGACTGGCAGCAGTAGAAGGTGGACCGATGGAAGCGTGGGCTTGCGGGCCAAGCCACCAGAAATGTAACTCCCATTACGGCGGGGCTATCGGCGGTCGTCGTGCTGCCGCGAAGCGCAAGAAAGGAAATCGAATCCCGAAATGGTGACCGGTTTTGATTACGCCCCCATCACCCCAGCGGTTGCGGCAAGCAGAATCTATCCATGGGCCGACTGGGAAAATCTCCGGGACAGCCACACGCCCCCGCACTACGTGTCAGCGTTCACCGGGGCTGAAGAGTACCGCGACGAATTCCTTATGGGTGCGCACGCTTTCGGCCTGATCGACAAGGACGGCAGCAACTCCAAGTTGAAGCCGCAACAGCTTGTCATGGCGGATGCAGCTAACGCTGTTGATGCTGACGGTCGGCCACTGTCACCGTTCCTTGGCGTGCTCATTCCTCGCCGCTCGGCAAAGACGACAACCGCGCTGGCTCTTGTCATCGGTCGGTGCTTGGCACGCCCAAACTATCTGGTCGCATTCACCCTGTGCACCTCAGGCCTGATGGCTCGGAAGCGGTTCCATTCGGACATCGTGCCAGTGCTGGAAAAGGCGTACCCGCATGAGGCCACGCGGCCATTCAAGTTCTACAAGTCGGGCGGTTCAGAATCGATCAATTTCACGAATGGTTCCCGGTTCGTTGTGGTGTCTCCGCACGGTGAGTCGTTCCGAAGCGAAGCGTTCGACTGCGTACTTGTTGATGAGGCCGGAGAGGCCAGCCTGACAATGGGTGAGGATTTGCTTGCAGGAATCCTGCCGACGCTTGACACGCGGCCCGATAGCCAGGTCATCACGTGCGGCACTGCCGGAACCTTTCGCACCGGTCAGCTTCTCTGGGACACGCTCAGTGACGGTCGAGACGGCAAGCCGGGGTCAGGCATCGTGGAATGGTCCGGGCCGGAGTATTTGACGGCTGAAGACGTGGAGACATGGGAGCTGACCGAACCTATCGTTCGCGCTGCGCACCCCGGCATTGACACCTTGACGACGATTTCAGCGATTGAACGAAACTATCGGAAGCTTCCTCGCGACAAATTTATCAGAGAATACTTGTCCATCTTCGAACAGGTCGGTGCAACAGTCGGCATTATCCGGCCTGAAAAGTGGGCGGCTGCCGAGCTGAATGATGACCTGCCGGAACCGCCCGCACATTTCGCCCTTGCGATAGCGGCAAGCCCCAATCAGGCTTATGCGTCGATTGTGGCCGCTTGGCGTGAAGACGGTGAGGCGCGCATCCTGCTGCTGGATCATCGGTCTGGGGTGAAGTGGCTTGCGCCGCGAGCGTTGGAGCTGGCCCGCAAATACAAGGTGCCTGTCGCCCACGACACGGTCGGTGTTGTGCTGGTTGAGGTGGAAGAGCTTCAGCGTGCCAAGCCTCGCCCTCGACTGCAACCGCAGACGTTCCGCAATGTGATTACGGCGGCTGCGTTGCTGATCAAAGAGATTGATACCGGCAATCTGAAGCATTACGGGCAGACCGTTTTGGATGAGCACGCCGCGATTGTCAAGAAACGGATGACAGGAAAGACCTCGTGGGCGTTCGGGCGCACCGATTACGACGACGACATTAGTGCTGTTGAAGCGGCCAGCCTTGCGCTTCGTGCTTATGACGGAACGCCTATACGCGGAAAGGTCATGCTGATCACTGCTGATAGTTAGCTGTGCGCAACCTGGACATTTGCTGGAAAACAATGGTATACTCGGTATACAATGGGATTCCTTAGCTGGCTCACGAAGTCAAACGGCATGGCAGTAACAGACATGTCGACGTACGCCAACACGGGCATTGTTTCGCCGTGGTCGGATGGCGAACTGTCCAAGATCGTTTGGTCCGATGTGTTCGGCACCACGGCCCAGTTCGCCATCCGCGCCGAAGCTATGACCATTCCCGCCGTCGTCAAGGCTCGGTCTATCTACGTTGCACTAGTCGCTAATCGGCCTTTGCGGGCGTTTGATACTGCCGGTGTTGTTGACGGTGCCGACTGGTTGAGCCGTACAGACGGTTCTATTAGCCCCTTTCACCGTATGACCTGGACACTAGACGACCTGTTCTTCTACGGGCACAGCCTGTGGGGTGTCGAACGGGACGACTCCGGCGCGATTACTGCCGCCGAACGCTGCCCCATTGAGCTGTGGAAGGTTGATGCTGACGGGCAGATTCTTGTCAACGATGAGCCTGTAGAGGCCGATACCGTCCTTTACATTCCTGGCCCGTCTGAAGGCCTGCTCACTATGGCCTCCCGGTCGCTGCGCGGCGCTGCTGCACTTGAGACGGCATGGATCGGACGCGCACAGTCGCCCATTCCGGCTATCGAACTTCACGAAACTGTTGAGTCTGGCGTCACCCCTGAGGAAGCTCAGGAAGTTGTTGCCGCATGGGCGCAAGCACGCAAGGACCCCAACGGTGCAATCGCATACACCCCCTATTCCATTCAGGCCAACGCCCTCGGTACATCAACCGCCGACATGTTCGTTGAAGGCCGCAACTTCACCAAGTTGGACGTTGCCAACTTCTTCGCCCTGCCCGCCGCGCTGCTGGACGGGTCACTGTCGGCGGCATCGCTCACCTATTCGACGCAGGAAGGCAAGCGTAACGAGCTGCTGGACTACTCGGTTCCGTACTGGATCGGCGCTATTGAAGGCCGTCTCTCACAGGATGACGTGGTTCCGGCAGGTCAGCGCGTCCGGTTCGACTTCTCCGACCTGCTCACCCCCGTCAACTCGCCTACCGGCGCGAACCAGGAAGACTGATTATGACCACCATCACCATTGATGCGGGCACCCTCACCGCCAATCAGGAAGATCGGATCGTAACCGGTCTTCTGCTGCCCTACGGCGAAGAGTGCCGTTCCAACCTTGGCCGGTTCGCTTTCGATCAGGGAGCCGTCACCATTCCTGCCGACCTGAGCGGGATGAGCTTCAACGTTGAGCATGCCCGCGAAAACGTCATTGGCCGTCCGGTCAGCCTGACCGATACTTCGGCCGGCATTGTCGCATCGTTCAGCATCGCCAAGACGGATGCGGGCAACGCGGCACTTGCAGACATTGCCAGTGGCAAGCGTAAGCACCTTTCGGCTGAAGTGTCCGGCGTGAAGATCAAAGACGGCAAAGGCGTTGCAGGCGACCTGTTCGCTGCCGCTCTGGTCGCTGCTCCCGCGTTCCCTTCAGCCACCTTGCTCGCTGCTGCTGTTGACACGTTCGACCCGGCACCGGCAGACGCACCCGCCGACCCTCTCATTCTGACCCCTGACGAAAACGGCAACCTTGCTGTCGAGTCCACCACTACCCCCGAATCCGTCACCGTGACGGCTGAAGGTTCCGAAACGATCTTCACTTCCGAAGACCAAACCCCGAAAGAAGGCGCACCCGTGGCTGTAGCTACCGCACCCGCAACGCTGACGGCCACTCGCACCGAGCCCGTCACCACCCTGCCCAGCCTGTTCAGCATCCTTGCTAACAGCATCAAGACCGGTGACAAGACCCTGCTTGCTGGCATTGAGAAGGAAATCGACGGCGCTGAAAGCCTGTTCGCTGCCCTCTCCGATGTGAAGATGACCGGCACCGGCACGGTCGGTTCCAACATTGTTCAGCCGCAATTCCTCGGCGAGCTGTGGAGCGGTCGCGCCTACCAGCGCAAGGTTATTCCGCTGCTCGGTTCCGGCGTTCTCACCAGCCCTGAGGTCAAGGGATGGCGCTGGACGACCGAACCTGAGGTTGCACTCTGGGCCGGTAACAAGGCCGCGATCAGCTCGAACGCCCCAGCCACTGAGGCTTACTCGGTCGCCGTGCAGCGCATTGCTGGTGCCCATGACATCGCCCGCGAATTCCGCGACTTTGGTGTTGCCGAGTTCTGGGCGTCCTACTTTGCCGCGATGACCGAGTCTTACGCGAAGGTGTCGGACAAGTATGTGTTCGACCAGCTCGTTCTGGCTGCTACCGCCGTGACCGGTGGCGCTGTCCCGTCCGGCACCGACAAGGGCCTTGCATCCATCGTTGACGGTGCCCTCTCGGTGCTGAACGCTGACGGAACGCCCAGCTTCGCGCTGGTCGCCCCTGACGTGTGGCGTGGCCTCCTGTTCACGCAAGACCAGGACAAGCTCGCATTCCTCAACGCCTCCCTCGGACTCGAAGAGGGCAGCATTACCAACTTCAAGGTTGTGCCTCACAAGGGTCTTGCCGCTGGAAAGGTGCTGGTCGGTGACCGTAACGCTGCCGCCGTGCACGAGCTGGGTGGCTCGCCCATCCGTGTTGAAGGCCTCGACCTCGTCAAGGGTGGCATTGACCCGGCGCTGTTCGGTTATGTCGCCGTGCCGGTCCACAAGGCCACCGCGCTCGCCCTCGTCACTCCCGCCGTCTAACCCAAACCTAGAAAGGGGCTGAAATGGCTTATTCCGTAAATGAACAGATCGGCCCCTTTTGGGTCGGTGACGTTCCGCTCAGCACCTCCGTTCTGACCCTGTCTGACAGGGACGGCAACGGGGTTGACCTGAGCAGCGCAACCGGCGTTATCAGCACTATCGGCAGCGCCTCGCTGGTCGGCGACACCATCGTTATTGTGTGGCCGACCACCAGCGCTTTCAGCCTTGCAGGTCCGAACCTGCTTGAACTGACACTCACCACGGCGACCGGCTCGGTGACTGTCGAACCTGCCGAATACATCGTTCAGGCTAAAACCGGCTGGCACACCCTCGACTCGGCGCGCAAGTCTTGGCGTGACGCTCCCGACTCAGACGTTGCCTTGTATGCCCTGCTCGATACGGCCCGCGTGCAGGTGGAAACGTACGGTTCGGCGCTGGTTGCGCCTGCCTCGGTGCTGCCAGTCGGTGACGGTTACGCCGACTTCTTTGTTGCCGCTCGCTCGTTCGTTCAGGTCGAAGAGGGCTATTACAGCTTTGAGGGTTCGCCCTCAACGTTTGTCGGCGACTCAGACGGCTACTACGCGTACACGGGGGTCGAAGCTCCGATTGTCCCCCTCCGGTATAAACAGGCCCAGTTGATGCAAACCCGGAACCTGTGGAACGCGGCCAAATCTGACCCGTCCGGGCAGATGGGGGACGACGGTTTTGTTATCCGCCCGTTCCCCATGGACTGGGTTATCAAGGGCATCATCCGCCCCAAGAACCCGGTTCCGGTAGTCGCATGACCGCCCGCGAACAGCTAGTCACGGCGCTCACTGCTGTTATCCCAAGGACGTGGAAGTTGGTCCCGTATCAGGACAACCTCGACACGCTCGACCGGGTAACGCTGGTACTCAAACAGAGCACCATCAGCAAGGCCCCAGCCGCCCCTCAGGGCGCGCATATCGTGTCTTACCTACTCACGCTAGTCACCCCGGAAACCGACGCACAGAAGGCCGAATTGGCCCTTGACGCGCTTGTTGATGAGCTGCTGTTCATGCTCGACGGCATCACCTGGCTGACGTGGGACACGGCGACAAAAGTTCAATTCTCCGATTCAAACATGGCCTATGACATCACCGTTGAGGCACTAACCCGAAAGGCCAAATAATGGCATCCATCGCAGTAAACCCGCTAGTTCTCAAAGATGTTGTTCTGACCTTCGGGACCAACTCTTACGAAGAGCACGTCTCAAACGTCACGTTCACCCCGACCGCCTCGGTGCTCACCTGGAAGGGCCTCACCCCCACCTCGGTGCATTCCGCCGTCACCACCGCGACGTGGGCGGCTGCGCTCACCTATGTGCAGGACTTCGAGACTGCCGACTCGCTCGCCGTATACCTCTTCAACAACGAAGGCGAAGAGGTCAACGTGACCTTCAAGCCGCGTTCCGGTTCTGGCCCGTCGTTCACCGCAACTCTGACGATCACCCCCGGTGCTATAGGCGGCGCTATTGACGCATACAGCGAGGCCACCGTCACTCTCGGCTGCAAGGGCAAGCCTGTGCTCGTCCCGGCTGCCGCCACCGTCTAACATGCTCCGCATCGACGTTTACGGCAGCCGGGAGCTTCAAGCGACCATCCTGTCTATCCGTCGTGCACCTGCCGAAATTCGGAAACGTATTAGACAGCACACTAAAGAAATCGCGGCCACCGAGTGGACCAAGGCTCTTGCAGAACGGGCGGAAACTCGCCTAGAACATGCTGTCTTGGTCCGCACAGCCCGCGTGCAGGTCAGTGACCAGAACATCAAACTGAAGTCTGGTTCGCTGACCAAAAAGCTTTCCGGCGGTCTGCCCGTTTCTGAAGGCGCACCTGTTGCCGAGTTCGGTACCAAGCAGGACAAGAAGACCACCTATGCCCGCAAGTCGAAGGGTGGCGGCAGCCATCAGGTCACCCGTCGCACCCGGCATGCGTTCAAACCGCTCAACCGAAAAGGCTACGTCGTCTATCCGGCAGCCGCCGAAATGATCCCGCGCATTGCCAGCCTGTGGGTACAGACCACCATCCGCACCTTTTACGAAGCCCTAGAACGGAAGTAGCCCCATGGCTAAAGGCATTGAGATTGACATTGCCGCCAACACGCGCGACTTTCAAAAAGGTGTGCAGGATGTTGACAAAGAACTCGGCAAAGTTGCTGACTCTTTGGACGACCTCGCGAGCGAAACACAGGACTCGTCCCGGTCTTCGATCAAAGAGGTTGACAAGCTTGAACGAAGCTTCAAAGACCTCGCGGATACAGCCAAGAAAGAGTCTTCAAGCGCCGGGGATGACCTCGGACGCAACGTCAAACGGGGCACCGCTGACGCTGAAGGCGGTCTAAAAGACTTCAAAAATGAAGCGTCTAACACGGCATCTGAAACAGCGGCCAGCTTTGATGGTTCTGCCGACTCCATCGCTGGCGCGTTTCAGGAGGTTGCCGCAAACGCGTTTGCCGGGTTTGGTCCTGCCGGGGTTGTTGCCGGGCTGGCCGCAGCGGCAGGCATTGGCCTAATTACGACGGCAGTGCAGGGCGGCACTGAAGACACTGAGGCGTTCAAAGAGAAGGTCGGCGAACTCACTGCCGAACTGATCGACGCCGGAGATGCCGGTTCGGTGTCTTTGGACTATCTCATTGACAAAATCAAGACCCTTGCGGCCGAAACAGACCCGGCAAAAGACAGCCTTGATGATCTGCGTAAGGTCGCAAAAGACGCGGGTGTGCCTTTCGACCGGCTGGCCGAAGCGTTCGCTGGAAACGTTGACGGCATTGACGACCTAATCAACGCGTCAGAAGATAACATTCAGGCGTACAAAGATTCCATCGACGTAACCAACCAGTACGCCGGAATTTTGAAAGACACTTCAGCGCAAGACGCCAAGCTGAAGGCTGACCAAAAAATTGTTGAAGGGCTTGAGTCTGTCCGCGAGTCGGTCAAGCTTGCCGCCGAAGAGGAAGCCGCATGGGTTGCTGCAGGTGGCCCCGAAATGCAAGCCAAGTCCGACCAGATCGGAAGCATTCAGGACGCTGTAGATGATGCTGCCGGAAGCTGGGAAGACTACAAGAACGCTGAAACGGGCGCTATCGACCCTGCCGCCTATCTGGCGGGCGTAGCTGCCCGTATTGAGGCCGGAAACAACTACGCCGACAACATGGCCATTGCGCAGGGAAAGCTCAGCCCTGAGGCCTACCAGTACCTGGTAGACCAGGGCATCGACTTTGCGCCGATGCTGTCCTCAATCCTTAGCTCGGGCCTTGTCGACCAGTTCAACACGACTTTCACCGCCGCTGCCGCCGCCGGTAACACAGCGGTTGAAAACGGGGTTGTTGGTGAGGTTGACGTGACGGCCAGCGTTGACGCTGACACGAAGGCCGCTGCCGAAAAGATCGAAGAGGTTGAAAGCACCAAGGCTAAAAATACGGTCGAGGTAACAGCCGACACGGCGAAAGCTGAGAGCAAAATTCAGGCCACCGCTGACAAGTCTTACACAGCCAAAATTTCCGCCTCCGTCGACACGACCGCTGCTGAGAAGACCCTGGCCTCGTTCATGGCTAAGGCCCGGTCCGTGACGATTACCGCCAAGATCGTAGATCGTAAAGGAAACCTGGTCGACTAATGACAACCATCACCACCGGCACAGCAACACTAACCCCGCTCCTTGTCCTCTCATGCTCCACGGCACGGCCCACCGGCGTAACAGTTCACCAGCTTGCCGCTGGTGGGGTGGCTGTCACGGCGACCGGAACCGGGAAACGGTCAGGTGTGATCACTCTTCTCCTGCTCGATGCGGCTGCCGCTGTCGCAGCGCAAAACTTCTTCGCCACCGTTGGGCCGTTCACCCTGGTCGACCCGGGCGTTCTGACCGGAAAGCTTACGTTCGTTCTCGGTGAAGGCGAACTAGAGCCGGAGCTAGACCCGGACACCCAACTTCGTTGGACGCTTGCTGCCCCCTATCAGGAGGTGTGACATGCTCGCTATTTGCAACGTGACAGCAACCCTGTCCAACGGGACCGCGTTGGATTTGATCACGTCAAACCTGACCCTTGACGACTCGTGGACCCCCTACGCACAAGCAAGCCTTGTCATCATCCCACCGGCCAACCTTGACCTGATCGACCCGCGCGCAGCGCCGACAGTCACGCTCAACTACCACCAGCATTTCGGCCCAGTCCAGCCGGTCAGCGTTTTGTCGGCGGCGTGGGGAGGTCGGCTCGTGTCGGCCTTGAGCGCCGCCTGGTCAGGTAAGGCCGTGTCGNGGCCGTGTCGGCATTGTCGACCGCGTACGGGTCGGGCACCTTCATTGACGGTGAGGCCTACCGCGACCCCATCGACCGGGTTGCCGTGCTGCATATTCGCCGCCGCCGCCGCAACACAGACGGATCAGCCGACATTGACCTTGCCTCCGCTGAGGCTTTGCTGGCCGATCTTCGCAGCATGCAGGGCGGCGCAAGGCTTTACTCGGCTTCGACGTTGCGTGAACTGGTCGGGGACATTTTTGAAGAGTTGAACGCGGCCACCGCGCACACCTTCACCCTTGCTGTCGGTGACGCCGACACGCCTGTTGCACCGTCACCAAC
This sequence comes from Cryobacterium melibiosiphilum, assembly GCF_003602235.1. Taxonomy (GTDB): domain Bacteria; phylum Actinomycetota; class Actinomycetes; order Actinomycetales; family Microbacteriaceae; genus Cryobacterium; species Cryobacterium melibiosiphilum. The sequence continues at coordinate 22,261 of NZ_QZVS01000068.1, read as the reverse complement.
GCTAAGCCCCGGGCAAAGTTATATCGACTTTTTTACGCCCTATCTTCAAGCGGGCAACCTGCGTCTGTGGGCTGATGAGCTGGGCCTGTTCCATCTCAGCATGGCGGATGCGATCCTGACCGGTGCTCTTGTGCTGTCGGTGGCCACGAACGTCGAAGGCGCAACAGATGAGATCGACCGGGACGGTGACCTTTGGGCTGACTCGGTCGTCGTGGAGTACAACGACCCGGAAACGGGCACCGGGTACATTTCCGCGTACCCGCAGGACGGGCGCACCATCTCCAAAACGCGGCATGTTCGTGTTGACGCCTACCCCCCATTTGACCAGTTCACCGCTCCTGATGAGGTTGACCTGGCGGCGAAGAACATTTACGACCGGCTGCAAGGTCGAGGCCGTGAGGTGCCCATTGATGCCGTCTCCGACTTCAGCGCCACCCCGGGCACCCCGGTCGCTGCAACCCTGCTTACGGGCACTCTCACCGGGGTTGTGCGCGCTGTGGAATGGCGCACCCCAGAAAACACTATGACCATCACAACAAGGGACATCAACTAATGGCTAACGACTCCAACGGCATCTACAAGTACACCGAGAGCGAGGCGGTCCCGTCGACGTTCAGCGCGTTCCTGAACAAGCTTGCAGCCTCGGTCAGTACCCGTATCGGGCAGATTCAGGACACCCTAACCACAAATATTGCCGATACCGGATGGTCCAACCTTGTGCTCGGTTCGGGGGCCACCGCCCCTGACTCAACATTGCGCCCCATGATTCGGCGTAAAAACGGCATCGTTTACATCATGGGCCGAATGACACAGTCGGGCGCTGTCGGATTCACCATCCCGGCGGGGTATCGTCCGGCGCAGAACCTTCGTACTATGGGGCAGGCCGGATCGACTGGGTCTGCCGTGGTCGTGCTGGTCATCCCGACAGATGGCGCGGCTTACACGAGCGCTGACGCCACAATCAACCTGGCCCACTCCTGGCCGGTGGGCTAAAAACGCTTTCTGAAAAACAATGCTATACTGAGTATGTGGTTCTTTTCGGCTTTCCATGGCCTCCCTTTCAGCCACATGCACGCGGCCCCGTCGGTTCCTCCCCGGCGGGGCTTGTTTTATGCCCTCGGCGTGACAACCGTTTGACAACAGTTCGGTGAAAAAGCACCTTATTCACCCTTGCTGACATGATTCAAAAAGACCGTAAATACGCGGTTTTCTAGTGATTCCTGCGTGTTTGCTGGGTGCTGAGGTGGGTTCGAGTCCCACCACCGGTACATATAAAACCAGTTCCTAAAACAGTTACTGATCACAGAAAGCTCCCGAGAAATCGGGGGCTTTCTTGTTGACAGGGCACGGTCTCGGGCCTGAGTCGCGGACTTCGTGCCTTCGTGCGCCTCGGGAAGGCACGAAGTCCGCACCTCGACTTCGCCCTGCCGCCAACACGCCGATAGGGTGGCGCTGTGCGAGGGTTTTCGGGCGAGGCGGGTGGTGCACGCGTTGCGCCGCCCTCTCCGGGGCTACCCCGGGGCACGCAGACCGACCAGGACAGACCACCGCAGGCACGCCACTGCGCTCCGCGCAGCTCGGTGCCCGCACCGATGGACGAGTCGCCCGAATCCCCTCGCACACCCACTTCTGGCCCGGGCGATCCGGCCGGCATGAGGGCGCCACGATGAGCGCGGGCGCTGCCGTACCGCGCCCAACGCCGGCCGCCCTCGTGCTGGCGCGCAGGCCGCATCCGTCGACGGATGCCCTGGCGGCCACGCTTGCCGCCGCCCTGCTCGGCGCCAAGACGTGGTCGAAGACCGAGATGATCGACGCGGGCGCCCACGTACTCGGTGCCCGCCGCCGCTGGCTCGGGCCCCTCGCGACCGAGATTCTGAGCTCCTACCCGCGGGCGCCGACGGATTCCCCACGCGAGTTGGCCGCACACATCATCGACTGCGCGGCCTTCAGCAACGCCATCGAAGCAGCCACCAGCCGCGGCGTCCCGAACATCATCGCCCACTATCCCCTGACTCCTCCCCTGACTCCTCCCCAGGCCCGCGCAGTCACGTCTGCGCTCCCCCGGCTCGACACCCTCGGCGACCTCGCGGCATTCCTCACGCTGACTCCCGGGGAACTCGACTGGTTCGCCGACACCGGCCAGTGGAACCGCACCGCCCGCCCCGGCGCACTGCACCACTACCGGCACGAGTGGCGGGTGCGTCCGGGTCGTACACCGCGCCTGCTCGAGGTGCCGGGCACCCGACTGCGCGCCCTGCAGCGCACCCTGTTACACGACCTTCTCGGGTTGATCCCGACGCACGGGGCGGCGCACGGCTTCGTGCCGGGCCGCAGCGCCGTGACCGGAGCCGCCCGCCACACCGGCACCGCCGCCGTCATCAGCCTCGACCTCACGACCTTCTTCGCCAGCGTGACCGGCAGCGCCATCTACGGCACCCTGCGCCGCGCCGGCTACCCCGAGTCGGTCGCCCATTCGATCACCGGGCTCTGCACACACGCCGTGCCGCCGCGGGTGATCGCCGCAATGCCGCCCGGTGGCGACCCGGCCGAGCGGGCAGCGCTGCGCCGCGCCCTGGCCGCCCCGCACCTGCCGCAGGGAGCCCCGAGTTCACCGGTGCTCGGCAACCTCGCCCTCCGTCGCCTCGATGCCCGCCTCGCAGGCTGGGCCGACGCGGCAGCGGCGACCTACACCCGCTACGCCGACGACCTCGCGTTCAGCGGGGGCACCGACCTGCGCCGCCGGGCGGATGCCTTCGTGCGCGGCGTGACCCGCATCGCCCTGGCCGAGGGCCACACCGTGAACCCGCACAAGACGCGGGTGCGGCCCGCGAGCGTGCGCCAGAGCGTGACCGGAATCGTGGTGAACGAGCACCCAAATATCTCCCGGGTCGACGCCGACCGGCTCAAGGCAATTCTGCATAACTGCGAACTGCACGGTCCCGCCGGCCAGAACCGAGCCGGACACGCCGACTTTCGGGCGCACCTGCTGGGCCGCATCTCCTGGGTCGAACAGCTGAACCCCGAGCGCGGCGCCCGCTTGCGGGCCAGTTTCGGCCGCATCCGCTGGTAGAGAATTTCCCGTGAACGCACGTCGTTAACGCGCGAAAGCGAATGATCTCGACAGTGTCGAGAACATCCGCTTTCGCGAGCGAGAACCTACTTACGCACGTATGCGGGAGCGGCCTCATTGTGGGCGTCGCCGACGCGGTGCACCCGGATGTCGTTCGTGGAGCCGACGATGCCGGGAGGGGATCCCGAAATCACGACGACCTTGTCGCCGATTTCGGCCAGGCCCTCGCCCAGCAGAATGTCGTCGACCTGCGCGAACATGGCGTCGGTGTGCGTCACCGTGTCCACGAGGAACGTCTGCACGCCCCAGGTCAGCGCGAGGCGACGACGGATGCCGGGCTCGGGCGTGAAGGCGAGCATCGGGATGTGCGACCGCAGGCGTGCCATGCGGCGGGCCGAGTCGCCCGACTCGGTGAAGATGCAGAGGTACTTCGCCTCGACGAACTCGGCGACCTCGATCGCGGCGAGGGTGATCGCCCCGCCCTGGGTGCGCGGACGGTTCGTGAGCTTGGCGATGCGCTCCAGACCGTGTTCCTCGGTGGAGTCGACGATACGGGCCATGGTCTGCACCGTCGTGACGGGATAGGCCCCGACACTCGTCTCACCGCTGAGCATGACCGCGTCGGCACCGTCGAGCACGGCGTTGGCGACGTCGGAGGTCTCGGCGCGGGTCGGCACCGGGCTCTGGATCATGGATTCGAGCATCTGGGTCGCGACGATGACCGGCTTGGCCATGCGGCGGGCGATCTCGACCGCACGCTTCTGCACGATCGGCACGGCCTCGAGCGGCAGTTCGACGCCGAGGTCGCCACGGGCCACCATGATCGCGTCGAACGCGTCCACGATGTCCTCGAGGTTCTCCACGGCCTGCGGCTTCTCGATCTTGGCGATCACCGGAACCCGGCGACCCTCCTCGGCCATGATCTCGTGCACGCGGGTGATGTCTTCAGCATCGCGCACGAAGGACAGCGCGATGAGGTCGGCGCCGAGGCGGAGGCCCCAGCGCAGGTCGGCTTCGTCCTTCTCGGACAGGGCCGGCACGTTGACGGCGACGCCGGGCAGGTTGATGCCCTTGTTGTTGGACACGGGGCCGGCGACGATCACCTTGGTGGTGACGACGACGCCATCCGTTTCGACAACCTGCACCTTCACCTTGCCGTCGTCGATGAGCAGAAAGTCGCCCGCCGAGACGTCGGCCGGCAGGCCCTTGAAGGTCGTGCCGCAGAGGTCCTTGGTGCCCACGACGTCTTCGGTCGTGATCTTGAAGATGTCGCCGACGGCGAGCTCGTACGGGCCGCCCTCGAACTTGCCGAGGCGAATCTTGGGGCCCTGCAGGTCGACCATCACGGCGACGGCGCGCCCCGAGTCGTTGGCGGCCTTGCGCACGTTCGCGTACACACTCTCGTGCACCTGGTAGTTGCCGTGGCTGAGGTTCATTCGGCAGACGTCAACGCCTGCATCGATCAGCGCTCGGATCTGCTCGTAGCTGGCGGCTGCCGGCCCGAGGGTGGCGACGATTTTAGCGCGTCTCATGCTGGTGAATCTCCGGTTTCCGCGCCCGAGGGCGCATTGGGTCAGTGTAGAAAAAGTCGGGGCGCGTGGGAGCTGTTACAGCGCGAACGCGCGGGCGTCGGCCGTGACGGGAGACGGCAGCTGGGTGTCGCCCTCCAGAAAACGGTCGACGGCGGATGCCGCGGCGCGGCCTTCCGCGATAGCCCAGACGATCAGGGACTGGCCACGACCGGCGTCACCGGCCACGAACACACCCTCGAGGCTGGTCTGGTAGGTCGCGTCGCGGTCCACGTTTCCCTTGTCGGTGAAGGGCAGGGCCAGCTGGTGGCCGAGGTCGGTCGGTTCCGGTCCGGTGAAGCCCATCGCGAGCAGCACGAGGTCGGCGGGAATCTCCCGCTCGGTGCCGGCCTTCGGAACGCGGCGGCCGTCGAGGTATTCGGTCTCGGCGATGCGCAGGGCGCGCACCTCGCCGACCTCGTTGGAGAGGAACTCGATCGTCGACGCGAGGTATTCGCGGGTGCCGCCCTCTTCGTGGGCGCTCGTCACCTCGAACAGGGTCGGGGACATCGGCCACGGCTGGTGCTCGGGCCGGCTGGTGCCGGGCTGCTTGCCGATCGCGAGGTTGGTGACGGATGCCGCCAGCTGGCGGTGCGCGGTGCCGATGCAGTCCGCTCCGGTGTCGCCACCGCCGAGCACGACGACGTGCTTGCCCTCGGCCGTGATCTGCTGGTCGACGGTGTCGCCGGCGCCGACCTTGTTCTGCTGAACGAGGTATTCCATGGCGAAGTGCACGCCCGGCAGGTCGCGGCCGGGGATCGGCAGGTCGCGGGGCACCATGGCTCCGGTCGCGATCACGACGGCGTCGTACCGGGTGCGCAGCGAGTCCCAGGTGATGTCCACGCCGATGTTGACGCCGGCGCGGAAGCGGGTACCCTCGGCCGTCATCTGGGCCAGGCGCAGCTCGAGGTGCTTCTTTTCCATCTTGAAGTCGGGGATGCCGTAGCGCAGCAGCCCGCCGATGCGGTCGTCGCGTTCGAAGACGGCCACGGTGTGGCCGGCGCGGGTGAGCTGCTGGGCGGCGGCGAGGCCGGCCGGTCCCGATCCGACGACGGCCACGGTCTTGCCGGTCAGTCGGCCGGGAGGCTGCGGGGTGACCCAGCCCTCGGCGAAGGCCGTGTCGATGATCGAGACTTCGACCTGCTTGATCGTGACGGCCGGCTGGTTGATGCCGAGCACACACGACGACTCGCAGGGCGCTGGGCAGAGCCGCCCGGTGAACTCGGGGAAGTTGTTCGTGGCGTGCAGGCGTTCAATGGCCTGCTGGCCTTCGTCGCGCCAGACCAGGTCGTTCCACTCCGGGATCAGGTTGCCGAGGGGGCAGCCCTGGTGGCAGAACGGCACGCCGCAGTCCATGCAGCGGCCCGCCTGGCGTTTGAGCACGGCGGAGTCGCCCTGCTCGTAGACCTCTTTCCAGTCCATGAGGCGCACGCTGACGGGGCGGCGCGCGGGAAGCTCACGTTCGGTGGTCTTCAGGAATCCCTTCGGATCAGCCATTGGTAACCTCCATGATTCGGTTCCAGACCACGTCGCCGTCGGGATCGAGTCCCTCGTCAACGGCGGTCTGTCGGGTCAAGAGCACGGCCGCGTAGTCGCGCGGCAGCACCTTGACAAAAGCGTCGAGTGATTCATCCAGCGAGGCCAGGAACCGTGCGGCCAGGGCCGAGTCGGTCTCCACGACGTGCTGTTCGAGCAGGTCCCGCAAAATCTCGCGGTCGGCACTGCCGAGCGCTGAGAGCGTGAGTTCCCCGGAGGCGAGAGAATCGCGGTTGACCTTCTCGGCGGTGAGCTTGTAGACGTAGGCGGTGCCGCCGGACATGCCGGCACCGAGGTTGCGCCCGGTTTCGCCGAGGATGACGGCGAGCCCGCCGGTCATGTATTCGAGGGCGTGGTCGCCGACCCCTTCGACGACCGCGGTCGCCCCGGAGTTGCGCACCAGGAAGCGTTCACCGACGATGCCGCGGATGAACATGCTGCCCTGGGTGGCCCCATAACCGATGACGTTGCCGGCGATGACGTTCTCTTCGGCGGCGAACACCGCGGTGCGCGGGGGGCGCACGACGATCTGGCCACCGGAAAGGCCCTTGCCCACGTAGTCGTTGGATTCACCCTCGAGTCGCAGCGTGATGCCGCTCGGCAGGAACGCCCCGAAGGACTGTCCGGCCGAGCCGGTCAGGGTGACCGTGATCGACCCGGTCGGCAGGCCGTTCTCGCCGTGCCTCAGCGTGACCTCGTGGCCGAGCATGGTGCCCACGGCCCGTTCGGTGTTGCGAATCGGCAGGTCGATGGTGATCTGCCCGCCGTTTTCGAGCACGCCCTTGCTGCGCCGGATGAGCTCGTTGTCGAAGTGCTTCTCGAGTTCGTGTTCCTGGGGCCGACCGGACTGGCGCGGTTCGGCGTCGGCGAAGTCGGGGCCGATCAGGATCGGCGACAGGTCGAGACCGGATGTCTTCCAGTGGTTGAGCGCGCCGTTGACGTTGATCACGTCGCGGTGCCCGATGGCCTCTTCGAGGCTGCGGAAACCGAGCTCGGCGAGGTACTCGCGCACCTCCTGGGCGATGAACTCGAAGAAGTTCACGACGTAGTCCGCCTTGCCCGAGAACCGCTTGCGCAGCTCGGGGTTCTGGGTGGCAACGCCGACCGGGCAGGTGTCGAGGTGGCAGACCCGCATCATGATGCAGCCCTCCACGATCAGCGGTGCGCTGGCGAAGCCGAATTCCTCGGCGCCGAGCAGGGCGCCGATGATCACGTCGCGGCCGGTCTTCAACTGGCCGTCGACCTGCAGGATAACCCGATCGCGCATGCCGTTAAGCATGAGCGTCTGCTGGGTTTCGGCGAGGCCGAGTTCCCACGGGGTGCCGGCGTGCTTGAGGGAGTTGAGCGGGCTCGCGCCGGTGCCGCCATCGTGGCCCGAGATGAGGATCACGTCGGAGAGCGCCTTGGCGACTCCGGCGGCGACCGCGCCGATGCCGGACTGGCTGACGAGCTTGGTGTGGATGCGCGCCTTGGGGTTGGCACGCTTGAGGTCGAAGATCAGCTGCTTGAGGTCTTCGATGGAGTAGATGTCGTGGTGCGGCGGCGGCGAGATGAGGCCGACGCCGGCCGTCGCGTTGCGGGTTCGAGCGATCCACGGGTAGACCTTGCCGGGCGGTAATTGACCGCCCTCACCGGGCTTGGCGCCCTGGGCGAGCTTGATCTGGATGTCGTCGGCGTGGGTCAGGTACATGCTCGTGACGCCGAACCGGCCCGACGCGACCTGCTTCACGGCGCTGCGCCGGGTGGGGTCGAGCAGGCGGTCGAGATCTTCGCCGCCCTCGCCGGTGTTCGAGCGCCCGCCGAGGCGGTTCATGGCAATCGCGAGGGTCTCGTGCGCCTCCTGCGAGATGGAGCCGTAGCTCATCGCGCCGGTGGAGAACCGCTTCACGATCGACGCGACCGATTCGACCTCATCGAGGGGCACCGCACGGCGCTGACCCTGCTTGAAAGTGAACATGCCGCGCAGGGTCATCAGCGTCGTCGACTGGTCGTCGACCAGCTTCGTGTACTCGCGGAAGATGTCGTACCGGCGGGTGCGGGTGGAGTGCTGCAGCCGGAAGATGGTCTCCGGGTTGAAGAGGTGCGGAGCGCCATCGCGGCGCCACTGGTACTCGCCACCGGTGGTGAGGCGTTCGTGTGCGGTGACCGCGGCATCCGCCGGATAGGCGTAGGCGTGACGCTCGAGGTTCTCGGAGGCCACGACCTCGATGCCGACGCCGCCGAGCTTGCTCGTGGTGCCGGTGAAGTAGCGGTCGACGAAGTCCTGGCTGAGGCCGACGGCCTCGAACGCCTGGGCTCCGGCGTAGGAGGACACCGTGGAGATGCCCATCTTCGACATGATCTTGAGGACGCCCTTGCCGAGTGCCTTGATGACGTTGGCGACGGCCTTCTCCGGGGAGACGTTCGCGATGACACCGCGGCGGGAGAGGTCTTCGCAGGTCTCCATCGCGAGGTACGGGTTGACCGCCGAGGCGCCGTAGCCGATGAGCAGGGCCACGTGGTGCACCTCGCGCACGTCGCCGGCTTCGACGACGATGCCGACCTTCATGCGGTTCTCGGTGCGGATCAGGTGGTGGTGCACGGCCGCGATCATGAGCAGCGACGGGATCGGCGCGAGGTCCTTCGTCGAGTCACGGTCGGAGAGCACGATGAAGTGCGCTCCGGCGGCGATCGCCTGGTCGACCTCGAGGCAGACCGCGTCGATGGCGTCCGACAGGGCGTCGGGGCCTTCCTCGACGCGGTACAGGCCACGAATGGTCGACGTCGTGCGGCTGCCCGGCGCGGGGTCGATGTGCTGGATCTTGGCGAGCTCGTCGTTGTCGATCACCGGGAAGTCCAGCACGACCTGGCGGGCGTGTTCCGGTCCGGCGGACAGCAGGTTGCGTTCCGGGCCCAGGCCCAGCGCGAGGGAGGTGACGACCTCTTCGCGGATCGAGTCGAGCGGCGGGTTGGTGACCTGCGCGAACTGCTGGGTGAAGTAGTCGAACAGCAGGCGCGGACGCTCACTGAGCACCGCGATCGGGGTGTCGGAGCCCATGGCCCCGATCGGCTCGGCACCGTTGCGCGCCATCGGCGTGAGCAGGATGCGCACTTCTTCTTCGGTGTAGCCGAAGGTGCGCTGGCGACGCACGACCGACTTCGGCGGGTGCACGATGTGCTCACGCTCGGGCAGGTCCTTGAGGTTGATGCGGCCCTCGTCGAGCCATTCCCCCCAGGGCGCGCTGGCGGCCAGCTCGGCCTTGATCTCGTCGTCTTCAATCAGGCGGCCGGCGACGGTGTCGACGAGGAACATCTTGCCGGGCTGCAGGCGGCCCTTGCGCACGACGCGGCTCGGATCGATGTTCAGCACACCGATCTCGCTCGCGAGCACGACGAGGCCGTCGTCGGTGATCAGGTAACGGCCGGGGCGCAGGCCGTTGCGGTCGAGGGTGGCGCCGACGAGCGAGCCGTCGGTGAAGATGATCGCGGCCGGGCCGTCCCACGGCTCCATGAGCATCGAGTGGTACTCGTAGAACGCGCGGCGTTCGGCGTCGAGGTCGGGCTGGTTCTCCCAGGCCTCGGGCACCATCATCATGACGGAGTGCGGCAACGAGCGGCCGGACAGGGCGAGCAGTTCCACGACCTCGTCGAAGGAGGCCGAGTCGCTGGCCCCGGGAGTGACGATCGGCAGCAGCGGAGCGAGGTCGCCGAGCAGCTCGGATTCGAGCTGGGACTGGCGTGCGCGCATCCAGTTGCGGTTGCCCTGCACTGTGTTGATCTCGCCGTTGTGCGCGATCATGCGGAACGGCTGGGCGAGCGGCCACGACGGGAACGTATTGGTGGAGTAGCGCGAGTGCACGAGGGCCAGGGTCGACACGAAGCGCTCGTCGGAGAGGTCCGGGTAGAACGGTTCGAGCTGCAGGGTGGTGACCATGCCCTTGTAGACCAGGGTGCGGCAGGAGAGGGAGACGAAGTAGATCTCGCACTCCCGCTCGGCGCGCTTACGCAGCCGGTAGGTCAGGCGGTCGAGGGCGATGTCGCTCAGCAGCTCGGGCGTGCCATCCGTCGCCTCGGCACGCACACTCTTCACGAACAGCTGCTGGATCGTCGGCATCGCGGCGCGGGCGAGCGCACCCACCTCGTCGGGGCGCACGGGAACTTCGCGCCAGCCGAGGATCGTGAGGTTCTCTTCCTCGGCGATGCGGCGGATGGTGCGCTTGATGCTCGTGCGCTTCATCGGGTCGCTCGGCAGGAACACGTTGCCGACCGCGTACTCTCCGACCTCGGGCAGGTCGAAGTCGGTGACGGCGCGCAGGAACGCGTCCGGAATCTGCGTGACGATTCCCGCACCGTCGCCGGTGCCGGCGTCGGAGCCGACGGCCCCACGGTGTTCGAGGTTGCGCAGGGCATCGAGGGCGAGGTCGATGATGTCGTGCCCGGCGGTGCCGCGCAGGGTCGCGACCATGGCCAGGCCACAGGCGTCGCGTTCATCGGCCGGGTTGTAGAGGCCCTGTTGGACCGGAACCGTGCTGAATTTGGAGTAGAGAGGTTGCTGCGCCATTAAGACCGTCCTCACGTGCATGACTGGCAGGGCGGCACTGGCCCGCTGCTGGAACTAACTAGTACTGGGTTGCTGAGCTGGTGCGCTGAGCCGTGGTGCCGGTCACCGTGGTGCTGCCGGTCTGTCGCGCCGGTCTGGTGGCCGGTCACGGGCGGATGCTACCGGTCCCGTATCGCGGGACCGGGGGGCTTATTGCCGCGAACCGCTGCTGCTTGTGGCGGAAGGCTCGCGCGAAATCGAGGCGGCGTCGGCATCATCGTCGTCGTCACCGTCGAGGTCGGTATCGTTGTCTTCGAATTCTACCTCAGGGTCGAGCGGGATCCATTCGCGGCCCGGAACATAAGGACTCAGCTCGAGTCCGGGGTGTTCCTGGCGCTGAATGATGATGATCAGCAGGCCCACGACGATCGCCGCGAGTGATGCCCAGACGTTGGTGCGCAGACCGAAGAAGACCTCGCTCGGGTCGACGCGGATCGACTCGAACACGGTGCGGCCGATGCCGTACCAGATCAGGTAGACGCCGAAGGCCTTGCCCCAGCGCAGGTTGAGTCGGCGCTCGAGCAGCAGGATTACGGCAACGCCGGCGAGGTTCCAGATGATTTCGTAGAGGAACGTGGGGTGGAACAGGGTGTCGGCGGGCAGGCCGATGGGGAACGCCGCGTTGGTGGACTCGATCTCGAGGCCCCAAGGCAGGGTCGTCGGCAGACCGTAGAGCTCGTGGTTGAACCAGTTGCCGAGCCGGCCGGTGGCCTGGGCGATGAGCATGGCCGGGGCCAGGGCATCCGCGAAGGACCAGAAGCGGATGCCCGATCGCCGGGATCCGATCCACGCGCCGACGGCGCCACCGAGCAGGGACCCGAAGATGGCGTTGCCGCCCTCCCAGATGTACAGGGTGCGCAGCAGGTCGGCACCGTCGTAGAAGTAGTCTCCCGGGTGGGTCAGCACGTGGTAGATGCGTGCGCCGACGATGCCGAGCGGCACCGCCCAGAGGATGATGTCGAGCACGACCCCCGGTTCGCCGCCGCGCTTGGACAGCCGGCGGGAGGTGATCATGGTGGCGAAGATGATGCCGGCGAGGATGCACAGCGCGTACGCGTGGATGCGGAAGGGTCCCAGGTCGACGAAACTCCAGCCGGGGCTCGGGATGCTCAGAGGCATAGACACTGAAGAACTACCTTTCCTTACGCGGACACGACGACGCGGCGCGGTTTGTGGCTAACGCGGTTTGTGGCTAACGCGGTGTATGACGAACGCGGTGTATGACGAACGCTGTGCAGCGGTGGCAAGAACCACCACGGTCAATTTATCGTAGCTGGAGTTCAGCGCAGGTCGCGGGTTCCCGCGGCCAGCTCGGCGGCGAGCACGCCGACGGCGGCGACTCCCCCGTCGGTGAGGGCCTTCACGAGCGCGGAGCCGACAATGGCGCCGTCGGCGTAGGCGAGGATCTCGCGGACCTGGTCGGGGGTGGAGATTCCGAGGCCCACGCACGCGCTCGTCGATCCGGCCGCGCGCAGCCGGTCGACCAGGATGCGCGCGGCCGAGTCGACGGCGCCGCGGGCGCCGGTGGTGCCCATCGTCGACACCGCGTAGACGAAGCCGCGGCTGGCCTCGATCGCCTGCACGAGACGGGCATCAGACGACGACGGGGCAGCGAGGAAGACCCGGTCGAGGCCGGTGCGTTCGCTCGCGGCGAGCCAGGCATCCGCTTCATCGGGAATCAGGTCGGGCGTGATGAGGCCGGCTCCGCCGGCAGCCAGCAGCTCGTCGGCGAAACGGTCGACGCCGTACTGCAGAACGGGGTTCCAGTAGGTCATCACGAGCACGGGAACATCGACCTGCGCGGTGATCGCCGCGACGGCTTCGAAACCGTGGTGCAGCTTGAACCCGCCGGCGAGGGCCTTCTGGGTGGCGGCCTGGATGACGGGGCCGTCCATGACCGGGTCGGAGTAGGGCAGGCCGAGTTCGATCACGTCGACGCCGTTGGCGGCCAGGGCCACGGCCGCGTCGATGCTTTCGGTCAGGCTCGGAAAGCCGACGGGCAGGTAGCCGATGAGGGCACCGCTGCCCGCGGCCCGGCGCCGGGCGATCGTCGCCTCGACGGCGCTGTGAGTCACGCCGGACGTGCTCGTGCCGTGACGGCTGGTGGTTGTCGAGCTGGAGAGATTGGAGGGGCTGGTGGTGCTCATGACTGTTCCGCGCCTTCGTCGAGCAGATCGAAGTATCGAGCCGCGGTTTCCATGTCTTTGTCGCCGCGACCGCTGAGGTTGACGAGGATCGTCGCCTCCGGGCCGAGCTTCTTGCCGAGCTCGAGCGTGCCGGCCAAGGCGTGCGCCGATTCGATGGCCGGGATGATGCCCTCGGTCTGGCTGAGCAGGCGCAGCGCGCTCATCGCGGCCGCGTCGGTGACCGGCAGGTAGGTCGCCCGGCCGATGCTGGCGAGCCAGGCGTGCTCCGGTCCGACCCCCGGGTAGTCGAGTCCGGCGCTGATGGAATGCGATTCCACCGTCTGGCCGTCCTCGTCCTGCAGCAGCATGCTGCGGGCGCCGTGCAGCACGCCCGGGCGGCCTTTGGTGATGGTCGCGGCGTGGCGGGGAGTGTCGACGCCGTCGCCGGCGGCCTCGTAGCCGTAGAGGGCGACGTCTGTGTCGTCGAGGAACGCGTGGAAGATGCCCATCGCGTTCGACCCGCCACCGACACACGCGGTGACCGCGTCGGGCAGGCGGCCGGTCAGGGCCAGAACCTGTTCCCGGGCCTCTTCACCGATGATCTTCTGGAAGTCGCGCACCATGGCGGGGAACGGATGCGGCCCGGCCACGGTTCCAAAGATGTAGTTGGTGGTCTCGACGTTGGTGACCCAGTCGCGCATGGCGTCGTTGATGGCGTCTTTCAGGGTGCGGGAGCCCGTTTTCACGGGCACGACCTCGGCACCGAGCAGGCGCATACGCGCCACGTTGAGGGCCTGGCGTTCGGTGTCGACCTCGCCCATGTAGACGACGCACTCGAAGCCGAAAAGCGCGGCGACGGTCGCGGTGGCGACCCCATGCTGGCCGGCGCCGGTCTCGGCGATCACGCGGGTCTTGCCGATGCGCTTGGTGAGCAGGGCCTGGCCGAGCGCGTTGTTGATCTTGTGCGAACCGGTGTGGTTCAGGTCTTCGCGCTTCAGAATGATGCGGGCGCCGCCGGCGTGCTCGGCGAAGCGGGGAACCTCGGTGATGATCGACGGGCGGCCGCTGTAGGAGCGGTGCAGCTCCATGAGTTCAGCGGCGAAGGCCGGGTCTTTCTTGACCAGGTCGTACTCCGCGGTGAGTTCGTCGAGCGCGGCCACGAGCGATTCGGGCACGAAACGTCCGCCGAAATCGCCGAAATACGGGCCGGCCTCGGTGCGCAGCGAATCGGGCTGTGCGTCGGACTGGGGATGCAGGGATGGTGTGAACACTTAGACCGCCAAAAACTCAGAGAGGGTGCGGATGGGATCGCTCGTGACGAGCGCTTCACCGACGAGTACGACGTCGGCGCCGGCGGCGCGGTAGTGCGCGACATCCGCAGCGGATTTCACCGCGGATTCGGCGATGCGCACGACACCGGAAGGGATGCTGTCGGCCAGCGTGCCGAACAGGTTCTGGTCGAGCTCGAAGGTCGACAGGTTGCGGGCGTTGACCCCGACCAGGCTGGCGCCGATGTCGAGCGCCCGGCTCACCTCGTCGGCGCTGTGCGTCTCGACGAGCGCGGTCATGCCGAGCTCACGCACCAGGTCCTGCAGAGTCTGCAGGGTGTCCTGATTGAGCGCGGCGACGATCAGCAGCACGAGGTCGGCGCCCGCGGCGCGGGCTTCGAACACCTGGTACGGGGTGCCGATGAAGTCCTTGCGCAGCACGGGCAGGGAGACCGCGGCGCGCACCTGCTCAAGGTCATCGAGCGTGCCGTGAAACTTGCGCCCCTCGGTGAGCACGCTGATGGCGCTCGCCCCGCCGGTCTCGTAGGACACCGCGAGGGCCGCCGGGTCGGTGATCTCGGCGAGCGAGCCCCGCGAGGGACTGGAGCGCTTGATCTCCGCGATGATCTTGATGCGGTCGGCCGGTGCCAGCGCCGCCAGGGCGTCGAGGGCGGGCGCCCGGTCGTGGGCCGCGGTCTCGACGGCACTCAGCGGGCGGGCCAGTCGGCGCGCGTCAGCGTCGGCGAGGGCCCCGCCCATGAGGTCGGTCAGCAGGTCAGACGGCACTCGGTTAGTGCCCGTGGGTCGCGGACGGCAGGCTGGCGACGCCGTAGCCGGCCTTGGCCATGGCGAATCCGGCGACCGGACCGGCAAGCAGCACGACGAAGCTCACCCAGACGAGCCACGGGACGACGAAGAAGAAGGCGGTGGTGCCGACCGTGAAGGCCACCAGCATGATGGTGACAGCGGTCCAGGCGGCCGGTGAGTGGCCGTGGCCGAGTTCTGCCGACTCAGTAGTCATGGTTCTCCTTTGTGGTGGTGCCGTGATGGTTGTGCCGTGATGGTTGTGCTGTGCTCGTTGTGGTGTGCTGGTTGTGCTGTGAAAATCACGCGATGTTGCTTGCGCTGGCATTTCGGGTGCCAACCTGCTGTTCAATCTTAGCGGGACTCGTTCGTCGGGTCCTCGCCGCGACTCAACTCGTCCCAGTCGACGACCGCGTCCGGGGCGCGGCCCGGTTCGCGGGCGGCGGCCGAGGCATCCGTCGTCACGGGTTCGAATCGCACCGTCTGGTACTTTTTCGTGGCGCCCGGCCAGCGCGTCGTCGTGACCACGATGAGAATGCCAGCCACGGCCATGATGACGGATGCCGTCAGGGCCAGATAGGGCCACCCGGTCGTCGCCGATGCCTCGACCGCGCTCGCGACCGAGTCCCGGCCGGCGATGCCGGTCGCGGCGGTGACCGCGGCGGCGCTGGCGTGGGCGGGGTCGGACACGGCGAGGTAGGCCGACAGGAAGACGGATGCCCCGATCAGTACCTCGAGCGCGCCCAACACCGCGCGAATCACCGGACCGGCGATGGTCAGGGCACCCGCCAGGGCGAACCCGGCTAGGGCGAGGGCCGTGATCGCGGGCGCGGCGATCGACCCGTCGACCTCGATGCGCTCGGCGACGCCGCCGGAGACGGTCACGTCGACGGTGCCCCAGACCCGGGTCCAGGCCAGCAGGGCGAGCGTGCTCGCGAACAGCACGGTCACGATGAGCAGCAGCCGCAGGCGCTTGCCGGCGTGGGACCGCGGGACAGCGGGCTCGGCCGGCTGGGCCGTGGTCATCAGTGCACCCGGCGCATGGCGTTGGCAACGGCGACGGCGCGAAGCGGTGCGGCGGCCTTGTTCTGCGACTCCTGGTATTCGCTCGCGGGGTCGGAATCGGCGACGAGACCACCGCCGGCCTGCACGCGCGCGACGCCGTCGATGATCGTCGCGGTGCGGATGGCGATGGCGAGGTCGGCGTCGCCGGCGAAGCCGAAGTAGCCGACCACTCCCCCGTAGACCCCGCGCTGGGCCGGTTCGAGGGCGTCGATGATTTCGAGGGCACGCGGTTTGGGCGCGCCGCTGAGGGTGCCGGCCGGGAACGCGGCGCGAAACACGTCGATCGAGGTTTTGCCCGGCGTCAGGTTGCCCTCGACGGACGAGACGAGGTGCATGATGTGGCTGAACCGTTCGATCCGCATGAACTCGGTCACCTCGACGGAGCCGGGGGTGCAGACCTTGAGCAGGTCGTTGCGGGCCAGGTCGACGAGCATGAGGTGTTCGGCGCGTTCCTTCGGGTCGGCGGCGAGTTCCGCCTGGAATGCCGCGTCGGCATCCGGTGTCGCGCCGCGCGGTTTGGAACCGGCGATCGGATGCGTGAACACCCGGTCTTTTTCAACCTTGACGAGGGCTTCCGGCGACGACCCGACGATGGAATACGGGGTGCCGTCGGGAGCTTCGAGGCTCAGCAGGTACATGTACGGGCTCGGGTTCAGGCTGCGCAGCACCCGGTAGACGTCGATCGGGTCGGCGGTGCAGTCCTGGTCGAAGCGCTGCGAGATGACGACCTGAAAGACATCACCATCGACGATGTGCTGCTTGGCGGTCTCGACCGACGTCAGGAAATCGTGCCGGGTGGTGCGCATTCGGGGATCAGCGGGGGTCGACAGGTCGACCTCGGCGAGCCATGCCTCGCTAGGCTCGGCGAGGCGGGCCTGCAGGGCGTCGAGCCGGGCCTGCGCGGCCGCCCAGAGGGTATCGGGGTCATCGACTCCGTCGTTGAGCACGTTGGCGATGAGCTGTACGGTGCCGTAGCGGTGGTCGAGCACGACGAGGTCCGCGACGAAGCTGAACGACTGGCCCGGGACGGAGTAGTCGGCGGGCGGCTGGTCGGGCAGGTTTTCGATCTGGCGGATGGCCTCCCATCCGATGAAGCCGACGAGACCTCCGGTCAGCGGCGGATGCTCGGCCAACCGGGGTGTCTGCCAGCGCGCGTAGAGCGCGGCGAGGGCCTCGAGCGGGGCCTTGTCGGCGTCGTCACCGAGGGCGCGTTCGGCCGAGACACCGTAGTCGATCCAGTGGCTGGTCTCGCCCTGCTGGGTGAGCACGCCGAAGGAGGACACGCCTACGAATGAGAAGCGCGACCAGATGCCGCCCTGCTCGGCCGATTCGAGCAGGAAGCTGCCCGGCTGACCGGCGGCGAGCTTGCGGTAGATGCCCACCGGCGTTTCGCCGTCGGCGAAGAGCTCACGCAGCACCGGGATGACGCGGTGTTCGCCGAGCAGCGCGGTGAAGCCCGCCTCGGTGGTGGATCCTGCGGTTGTCGAACCCGTGCTCATGCGGTTTCCTCCGGTCGGGTTCCGACGGTGACAACGAGGTCGCGTCCGTCAAAGCAGGTGCGGGTGCCGGTGTGGCAGGCGACGCCGACCTGGTCGACCTGCACCAGCAGGGTGTCGCTGTCGCAGTCCAGGGCGGCCGATTTCACGTACTGCACGTGGCCGCTGGTGTCGCCCTTGGTCCAGTATTCCTGGCGGCTGCGCGACCAGAAGGTCACGCGGCCCTCGACGAGGGTGCGTTCCAGGGCAGTGCGGTTCATCCAGCCGAGCATCAGCACCTCGTGGGTGTCCCATTGCTGGATCACGGCCGGCAGCAGGCCATCACCGTTGAAGACGGCCGCGTCGAGCGCGGCGGCATTCCTCAGCGCCGCCGCGGCGGCATCCGCTTGAGAAAGGGTGTTCATCATCGCACCAGCATTCCGGCGCCCGCGAGCTCGCGCTTCACGTCGCCAATGGTCAGTTCGCCGCTGTGGAAAACGGATGCCGCGAGCACGGCGTCCGCGCCCGCCGCGATCGCGGGCGGAAAGTGTTCCAGCAGCCCGGCGCCGCCGGAGGCGATCACCGGCACCCGGCTGATACCGCGCATCAGCGCGATCAGCTCGGTGTCGAAACCGGTCTTCATCCCGTCGGCGTCGATCGAGTTGACGAGCAGTTCGCCGGCGCCGAGCTCGATCGCCTGCTGCGCCCAGGCGAGGGCGTCGAGGTCGGTTTCGGTGCGACCGCCGTGCGTCGTCACCACGAAACCCGACGCGGTGCGGTCGCTCCGCTTCACGTCGAGGGAGAGCACGACCACCTGGGCGCCGAAGCGGTCGGCGATCTCGGCGATCAGCGCCGGGCGGGCGATCGCGGCGCTGTTGACGCCGACCTTGTCGGCGCCGCTGGCCTGCAACCGGGAGACGTCTTCGACGCTGCGGATGCCGCCGCCGACGGTCAGAGGGATGAAGACCTGTTCCGCGGTCGCCCGCACCACGTCGTAAGTCGTGTTGCGGTTGTCAACCGTCGCGGTCACGTCGAGGAAGGTGAGTTCGTCGGCGCCCTGCTCGTAGTACCGGCGGGCGAGTTCGACCGGGTCGCCGGCGTCACGCAGGTTGAGAAAGTTCACACCCTTCACGACCCGGCCGTTGGCCACGTCGAGGCAGGGGATGACACGCACCGAAAGGGTCACGGGCCTCGCCTTACAGTCGAGCGTTGTGGATCGTGGTCACGAGGATGGCGCGGGCGCCGAGCTCGTACAGCGCGTCCATGACGTGGTTCATGTCGAGGCGGGCGATCATGACGCGCACGGCGGCCCACTCGGGGTCGTGCAGCGACGACACGGTCGGCGATTCGATGCCGGGGGCCAGGGCGGCGGCCGCGTCGAGCAGCGTGACCGGGATGTCGTAGTCGAGCAGCACATACTGGCGAGCCACGAGCACACCCTGCAGGCGGCGCAGCAGCGTCGCGATGCCGGGCTTGTCGTTCTCGGAACTGATCAGCACCGCGGTCGACTCGAGGATCACCGGTCCGAAGATTTCGAGGCCGGCCTTGCGCAGTGTCGTGCCGGTGGACACGACGTCGGCGACGGCATCCGCGACCCCGAGCTGCACGGCGGATTCGACGGCTCCGTCGAGCTCGACGAGGGTGACCGTGACGGAGTGGGTCGCGAGGAACGCTTCAACCAGGCCCGGGTAGCTCGTGGCGACGCGCAGGCCTTCGAGGTCGGAGAGGGTGGTGAACTTGCCGGCCGGGCCGGCGAAGCGGAAGGTGGAATCGCCGAAGTTGAGGCTCGCGATCTCGAGAGCGGGCGACGCGGAGTCGAGCAGCAGGTCACGGCCGGTGATGCCCACGTCGAGCGCACCGGATCCGACGTACGTGGCGATGTCGCGGGGACGCAAGTAGAAGAACTCGACGTTGTTGCGCGGGTCGGCGGTGACGAGGTCGCGCGGGTCACGGCGACCGACGTAGCCGGCCTCGGCGAGCATCTGGAAGGCGGTCTCGGCCAGTGAGCCCTTGTTGGGCACGGCAATTCTCAGCATGATTTCAGTACTCTCTGCATGGTTTCAGTACCCTCTGCGGGTTCGGGGTCTGTGACGGATGTGTGCGGCCGGGCGGCCGGGCTCACAAATGTCGGTAGACATCCGCCGGGGACAGGCCCTTGGCGATCATCATGACCTGCAGGTGGTACAGCAGCTGGGAGATCTCGGCCGCGGTTTCTTCGTCGCTCTGGAACTCAGCGGCCATCCAGACCTCGGCGGCCTCTTCGACAATTTTCTTGCCAATGGCATGAACGCCGGCATCGAGCTCGCGCACGGTTCCGGAGCCCTCGGGCCGGGTCAGTGCCTTGTCGCTGAGTTCAACGAAAAGGTCATCAAAAGTTTTCACTCGTCTAGGTTACCCGTGCGCGTGCTGGTGGCCGCGCGCGGTGGCGCGCAGCAGGGTGATCTGCTCGGCCGGATCCGCCGCATTGAAGACGCTCGAACCGGCGACGAAGGTGTCGGCGCCGGCCTCGGCGGCCGCCACGATCGTCTGTTCGGTGATGCCGCCGTCGACCTGAAGCCAGACGTCCAGGCCGGTGCGGCGCACGGCGGCCGAGAGCGCTTCGAGCTTCGGCATCGTCGACGCCATGAAGCTCTGGCCGCCGAAGCCCGGCTCCACGGTCATCACGAGCACCTGGTCGAATTCGGGCAGCAGCTCGAGGTAGGGCTCGACGGCGGTTCCGGGCTTCAGGGCGATTCCGGCGCGGGCGCCCATCGAGCGCAGCCTGCGGGCGAGCGCGACCGGGTCGGCGACCGCCTCGGCGTGGAAGGTGACCGAGTAGGCGCCGGCCTCGGCATAGCCTGGGGCCCACCGGTCGGGGTCGTCGATCATCAGGTGGATATCGAGCGGCAGCGGCGAGACCTGCTGCAGGCGCTGCACCATCGCGAGCCCGAATGTGAGGTTCGGCACGAAATGGTTGTCCATGATGTCCACGTGCACGAGATCCGCGGTGCGAATGCGCCCCAGCTCCCGTTCGAAGTTCGCGAAGTCGGCGGCGAGAATGCTCGGATTGATGCGTGTGACCATGCTGCGAGCCTACGGCGTGTGCAGTGGACGTGGCTTCGTCACCCGCCTGGCCGTGGTCGGCGCACCGTCCGGCGCCGCTCGTCGTCGTGGGCGGCGCGGAGCAGGTCGAGTAGCGTGCCGGCGGTTCGCTCGCCGGGGTTCACGACGGCGATCCAACCGAGGGCCCCGTAGACCGGATGCGGCAGGATCGCGTCGGGCTCGCTGAAGTCGCGTGCCGAGACGTCGCCTCCTGCGAAACCATCCGGAGACTCGCCGACAAGTTCGGTGAACCGGGCACGGCCGACGTGTACGTTCACGCGCCAGCGGCCGGGTTCATCCAGGAGAGACGCCGAGTCTCCGGGATAGTCCTTGGTGACGATCGTCGCGTACGGCTGCACGTTCTGTGGAATCTGACCGTTGGGCGCGTAATAGAAGAAGTGATCGCCCCAGGCGATCTCGGCAAACTCGCTTCCCGCGCCGGGGGCGAGCTCCAGCACGCCGTCGAACGCGCGCACCGCTGCCAGGATCTGGTCCAGGTTCACGTCAGTCCAGAGTCACGTGAGGCTCCGCCGGGGATCGGCGCGCCGCTCGGCAGGCCGGCGGCGACGCATCGGTCGTAAGCCTGCTGCCAGCTCGGCGCCGACGAGCCGTGCGGGCCGTCGGCCTCCTCGCCGGAGAGGTGCACGTCGAGCTGGGCCAGGCACACGTCCCAACCAGCGGCGTTGCGGGCGGCCTCGTTCTCGTGGGTGAGCACATCCGTCAGCACCAGGACACAGGTCTCGGGTGACGCCGCCACCAGGTCGAAGTGGAGTTCGTTGGTGCCCCACGAAAAGGCGAGGTGCTGCGCGGCCGCGTACTCGAGCACCGTCCCCGCACTGTCCGGGGTGTTCGGATCGCCCGCGAAGGTGACGGTGCCGCCCACACGCGGCTCGACGGTCAGCGTGCTGGGAAACCAGCGCGCCGACTCGGCGGGAACGGTCAACGCGGCCCAGACGCGCTCGACGGCATGGCTGAGAGCGCATTCGATGCGCACGGCGGGCCGTTCGCCCCGGTGGATGAGCGTTGTCGTGGTCATTCCTGCCACGGTACGCCCCACCCGCGTGCGTCGCATCCGCTCCGTGCAGGCAGCGGATGCGACGGCGCGGCTAGCGCGCGCCCTGCGACAAACGCAGGCCGAATGGGTGCGGGCCGAGGGCATACCAGACGAGGCTGCCGATGACCGGCGCGAAGACGACGGCGAGGGTCCAGACGAGGCGTTCCGGCGGGGTGAGGTCGTCCGTGCGCTGAATCTGCACGAGCGCGAAGATGATGGCGACCGCGTAGAGCGCGAGGGCGGCGATGCCGATTGTCATGGGCAGGATCGTGTCGATGAGAGTCCCCTTCCGTGCCGCGCCAGCTTAGCCCCGCCGGTTGCCCGTGAACAAAAGATGAGTCGGCAAGCTCAACAACCGGAATGGGGAGATTCTCGCTGGTTGAGATTTCGACAGGCTCAATCCGGCGGCCTGCGCGCGAAGCGCGCTGGTCGAAACCTCGCAGGACGACCCTCGGACCGTAGGCCGGGTCGCCGTGGTTTCGACCGCTCCTTCGTCGCGGCTCAACCAGCGGATCGGGGGGTGTCGCTGGTGCTGACGGGGGCTCAGTTGACGGAGCGGTTGGCGCGGTGGGTTTGGGCGGGGCGCCAGGTTTGGCTGGGGTCCATCCACGCGGGTCCGCGGACTTCGGGACGCC